>NKJD01000008.1 GCA_002256385.1 Flavobacterium sp. BFFFF2 | reverse complement strand
GGATTTTTGTTCCAGATTGTCACTTTTTTGCACTGCATAGCAGCGCTACGGAGTAATAAAAAGAGGCAATATGGGGCGAAAAGACCATTTTGCAGCCAATTGAAAAAAGTTTAAACCACTTCAATAACAAAAAGCTGAAATATGGGGCGAAAAGGCCATTTTGCAGCCAATTGAAAAAAGTTTAAAGCACTTCAAAATATGCGGGCCGGCCATAGTACAGCTTCGCACAACACTCTACTTTGATTGAAAATTTTAGAAACCTATTCATAAGAGCTTTTGGTTTCTGTCTGACTATTATCTTTTGAAACAACATTGTTCATTTTCTTTGCTGGCACAAGATCAGAAGAAAGAGAAAAGAAGAAAGAGAAAAGAGAATTTTTACAATGAATAGTGGAAATTAGAAGGGAATCGATATATGCGGGCCGGCAATTGCAATGATTGCCTTTGTGTGCTGTTACAAAATTGGGGACTACTTGAATCAGAACAGTAAAGAAATAAAAAAACATGCCCGAAGCGCTGTAAACAAATTCAAATACGGTTTAGAATACCCTTTCAAGATTTCTTATTACAGAATTTAAACAACTACAAAACAAATATTTACAGTTATTTTCATTTGCTCAGGGTCGAAATATAGAATAAATTAACTAAATGCGAGGGAAATTTTATTTATTTGCAATTCATTCAAATGTTCAACTATATGAAAAAAATTCTACTTGTAACTTTTTGCAGCATTTGGTGCCTACTTGTTAAGGCACAAGTTGTAAGTTCACAAAATTTTGACACCGCATTGGGTTGGACTTCCACAACCGTGCTAAGTGACGCCAGCACAACCATTTCAGCTTGGTCGCGCCGAACGGTTGGAACTGCTCCCACATGCGCTCCTTTTGCGGGAGCGGGAATGGCCCGGTTTAACTCCTACAATATCCCTACCACTAAAACTGGGAGGTTAACTTCGGGAGCCATCACGTTTCCGACCGGAAATTACCGCGTACGTTTAAAAATGTATCGGGATGGTACATACCCGACTGATGCAGACAAAATCCAGGTATATTATAACACGACCAATGCAGCGGGCGGAACGCTTTTGGGCTTGGTGAATCGCTCTACTTCGTTAAGCCCTGCCGTTGATGCCGAAGGTTGGTATTCGTATAATTTTGTCATTCCTGGGGTATTAAATGGCACCGGCTATGTCAACATTTTAGGTACATCAGCTTATGGAAACAACATCTTTATTGACGAAATCGTTGTTGAGAAAATCAGGGATTTGGATATTGAGATAAGCACCAATTCGCTAAACGCCATCGAATCTATTGGTACTAAAACCATCAAGGGAACAGTGACCAATATGGGGCTTACCAATGTCAATGCGTTTGACCTCAAATGGCAAGTCGATAATGGACCTATCCAATCGCAAACTTTTAGCGGACTTAACCTGAGTATAAGTCAAACGTACACCTATGTTTGTGATGCCACTTGGGCAGCAACTCCTGGGACTTATAGTGTACGGGTTTGGGTTGAAAATTGCAATGGACTTGGCAATGATGCGAATACCAACAACGACAGTTTGACCAAACCTGTGGTAGTGGCAAGTCAATCGGTTGCTCGCCTTCCTTTGTATGAAAAATTTTCCAGTTCAACCTGTGGACCATGCTTTACTTTTAACACAGGATCTTTTAATCCTTTTCTCAGCGGAATAACGGATGCCGACATGGCATTAATCAGCTATCAAGTGAATTGGCCTAGTTCGGGAGACCCTTACTACACGGCTGAGATTGGAAGTCGGGTGTCATTTTATAGCATCAGTTCAGCACCAACATTATTAGTAGACTCTAAAGAAAGTACGCTCAATGGCGCTGCCGATTTACAGACCTATTTAAGCGACGAAAGTGCTATCCCATCCTATTTTAGTCTTTCAGCCACTTCCGTGTTAAATGATCCAGATATTACAGTTAATGTAAACATTACCCCGTATATCAGTGGTTCTTACACTTTGCATTGTGCAGTTGTTGAAAATGAAACATTGGGCAATGCGGCAACCAATGGCGAAACTGTTTTTCATCATGTATTGATGAAAATGCTCCCGGACCCAAGTGGCACAGTTATTCCATTTGCCGACGGGACCCCAGTGACCCAGACGCTACAAGCTACTTTAAGTGGATTATTTATTGAAGAAATGACCGATTTGAAAGTGGTTGTTTTTATTCAAGACAATGTGACTAAAAAAGTGATGCAGGCAGCTTATGCCACCGATCTTTTAGGTGTGTCAACCAATATACATTCCAACCAAGTTCGCCTGTATCCCAACCCTTCCAAAGGCATCATTTATGTGAAAAATGAAACTTCATCACAAGTTGAAATCATAGATATTAATGGACGTATTATTCGCAAATTGGACCGCGTTGAAGGTGGTGCATCTATCGATTTGAGCGATGTTCCGTCGGGCGTTTATTTGGCTAAAATTGTAAGTGCCAATGGAACGATCACCAACCAAAAAATCATCTTAAACACCTTCTAATGAAAACCATTTTATCCAGCATCGCTATATTGTGCGTAGGGTTTTGTGCCCAAGCACAGCTCTCATTAACTAGACACAATGGAACACCCATTACGCCAGGACAAGTGGCAGTAATTACAACCATCGCTTATCCAGATGCAGAATTAGACTTTTACGTGCACAACAATGGGACTGCTCCAGCCAATGTAAGAATTAATTGCATGCAATTAATCAATGCTGACGGCCTGGCATTTGAGCTTTGTTTTGCCAATGAGTGCCTGTCCTATGTGGAAGAAGGGACCAATTATCCGATCAATTCGCCCTACTTGACCTTAGCCCCAGGTGCCCACAGCGGCAACGATGGTCACTTTTTGAACACGGCTATAGGAACAGCCCCCTATCCTAAAGATTATGTTTTTAGGGCTTACGAAGTAGGTAATGTGAATAACTACGTTGACATCACATATCGTTTTGACCCGACCTTATCAACGCAACAAGTTAATCAATTAAAAGATACTGGTATTTTGCTGGCATCTACGTTGGTTAAAGATGACATTCAATTGGAGGTGGTTAAAAACAGCACGCACATTCAAATTATTGACCTCCAAGGCAAAGTTGTTTTTGAATCGACTTTAGCGTATGGCAAGCACAACATTACCACCCAAAATTGGGCTTCTGGCATGTATGTTTTGCAATTGGTGGACGATTATCAAAATAAAAGCAGTTTGAAAATCATCAAGGAATAAGCTAATTGTTTCCGGAAAAATTAAAAACGCCTATGAAGTTTCATGGGCGTTTTTTTATAGGCTATTGATCCAATCCGCCACCAGTTGGATGCCTTCCTCATGGCGTAACGTACGCCCAACGACAGGCATTCTATAAGCGGCATCTGTAGTGGTTGTGATTCTATAATACAAAATGGATTGGCCAGGGTTATTGGGCTTTATCAGACGAGTGCCATAGCCTATTAGCGTGTGGATGGCTTGTTGGCCAACGCCCATTTGTGTAGGGTCGTCAGTACGTGCGAATTCAAAGCGAAGATTCATTTGACGGGCATCCCCTACGTCATTGTGACAATGGGCACACTGTGAATCAAAATAGGATCGAATGCGCAGGTTAAAAGGTTGGTTGGCGTCCAGATAATTAACGGTGGAAGCCACAGCAGATGGGAGATTGTCATTCAGTAGTCCATTATTTTTCCAATAGTCAAGTTGATTAAATGCGCCACTCTGATAAGTATAAGTGCCATTTAAATTTTGAGGTTTAATCCCCAACGGATGATTGGACCGATCTACATAATTCCCGTGGCATCGAAAACACTCAGTGGTAGGATTAGGGGTTGAGTATGTGAAATTATAGGAGATGCCCTGCCTGTAAAATTGCACGTTTCGGCTGGTTTTTTGTGTGGTTAAAAATGCTTCGGTCTGGTCGTCATTCCACACATATTCGGTAAAGATCCATCCATCAACCTTCCGAATCATAACACGCGTTTCAATGTGTAGTGTCTGTAAATTGGGTCCAACATTTTCATAATAAAAATGCTTGATCAGCGCAGCACCGACAGGCAAGTCAATAGGAGAAAAATCGTTTACATATTGCCCTTTAGAATCCTTGGGCAACCAAACAAAGCGTTTTTTCAAGGCATAATCAGAAAACAACTCGCTGTTGGGACGATATGGAATAACCCTTACACTGGGCTCCAAAGCCTTTATTTCGCCATTAAAAAAATGATAGTCCGACAATTTGGCATAAGGCACTTGGGTCAAATCACACTGTACCGGATCTGGAACAACTTCCTCATAAACGGCATCCGTATGACAGGAGACAACGCCAAAAAGCAAAACCAAAGGCCAACACAGTCGGAGAAAAGTGGTCATAGTGAAAAAGTTAAAGTGGCAGATATCCCCGAACTTTCAGGCACAAAACGACATACCCCCCCCACACAAACGAGGCCTCCGCGTTGGCGGCCATAGTTCAGTGCAAAACGAAGTGACTTTTTGCGATATGATCCTCCCAAATTATAATAGTGATTTCGGTAATAGTCCAGGTCATTACCATAGTTGTACATGTCGTACACATAAACGGTAAGTTGTGGGTTAATATTGAATTCAACGGTAGCGGAAGCCCAATTTTTTCGGTCATAATCGGCCCACATATGCTCACCTACCCAACGCCATGAACGGCCATTAGACAATTTGTAAAATGCTTCAACGGCAACAATATGCGTGCGAATTTCGCCCGATGCATCTTCTATGTATTTCTTGTTGTAATATTGATTGACCGAAGCGATATTGGTCGTCCACTTAGAAGACCACTTCTTGGTGATTTCAATGTTGTAATCGGAAAACATTCGCTGGCCAAACCCTATAAAATTAGTGGAATAATCTTGTGGGTTCATGATGTAGTAAGTGCCGCTTAGTGCATTCCAACTGGAAAAATTACAAGCCAACTTCATCCCTTGTTTGCCTCCGAAAAAACTTCCTTTTTTAGCTTCGTAAAACAAATCAATTTGGCCGCCGATTTCACCTGCTTTCACATAATTTGTTCCTGCAAGCAACACATTGGGCTGCGCTTGGTACACATAAATATTGGCTAAGTTAAAATGGTGTTGTTTGGTTAAACTGGGCAAATAATTAACCATTTTGTCGTTGTACACATTGCCTTTGGCGGCGCGTTCAGAGTAAAACCCCATATTTTCGAGCCGGCGGAAAGTAGCATCAATACCCAAACCCTTTCTGGTGTAACCAATGTTGGCCAAAAGCGCACTGCCAGGCTTCACCAGAGGCGTGTCAATTTGTCCCACAGATTGGACAACCGCATCGGGTGTTTTATAGTTGTATTCCGCGGTGCCATAAAAGGCTTGATGACTCATTGATAGGCGCAACCCAACGCCCGAAGTGAGGGGGGTAAAAGCCGGATTGGAAAGCGATGTTTGTTCATACCGCCCCACATAGTTCGAACCAAGGCTCAGGTCAGTGGTTTTCCAGCCCAAAGCCGTACTAAGGTTATAGGAAACATCAGCACCAAACAAAGTGCCTTCAGACACCTCAAAGCCACTTCTTTGTTTGCCATACATCCATTTGGTATTCCAATTTTTATAGGGATTCCACAGAATGCGAATGCCACGAACGGCATTATTGATCCCTAAGGCGCGGTCTTCCCAAGATCGAAACAACAATCCACTTCCAAATTGCTCATAAAAATAACCCGCAGTAATGTCAAATTGTGTACCCATATAGCGCCCAAAATAGGTGGCCACTTTGCTCTCGTTATATGCTGGATTCATATTGAGTAGGGCATTTTGCAGATATGATTCGCCTTGAATGCCAAAATGCCACTTATTGCGTTTGTATTGCAGAAATAAATAGGAATTTGATCTGAGGGGTTGTTGAGGCTGTGTTGTCGTGTTATTGTATTCGTCTTTAAGACCTGTATCGTTCAAATACCATTGGCCTGATGATTCAAAACCAGCGCTAAACGCTTCCTTTTGCGCATAAATTTGACCAGAAATCAATATAAAAAAGACAAAACAACGCTGTAAAAATGATAGGCTTCTTTGCATTACAATTTTTTGAGCGTTTTGTAAAAAGCATCTTCGTTCCCGGGCACATACCCATTTTGGACATGTACAATTTTGCCATTTTTGACTACCACCACATAGGGTATAGTCGATATGGAAAGACTGCGCTTCACGTCTTGGTTGGTGTCGAGCAATACGGTATAACTCCACTCTTTACCGCTCACAAGCGGTTTAACTCTTTTTTGAGTACGGGCATCATCGGTTGATACGGCAATAATTTCAACCGACAAATCCTTTTTCCATTGTGCTAGCACTTCGTTCCATTCGTCGAGCTCATTGATGCAAGGCGCACACCATGTGGCCCAAAATGCAACGACATACAACGTATCAGGCGCACGACAAACTTGAGGTAAAGTCGTCGTGGTACCTTCTAAGGTAGCCAGTGGCAAAGAAGGGAGCGTGGTTTGCGAAGTTGCTACAGTAACATAGAGCAACAAAAAGTAAAGGAGTGACCGCATCATGACATATTTAAGACACAAATTAATAAATATTTGAGGATAAAAAACCAAATATGCGCAACTTTTATTTATTTTGCAGCAAATCAATCTGTTGTTTTGAAAAAGTCTACTATTCTTTTCGCTTCATTCGTTTTGGTATGGCTCAGTGCCTGCCAAGATACCATTATTATACAAAACAAACCCAGCAGCACAACCGATGCGCCTCCTGTGACTGGTTATTTAAAAAAGAATGCCCTCATCGAAGATTACACAGGTACTTGGTGTGGAAATTGCACCCGGGTTGCATGGGCTATTGAAGGGGCTAAAGCACAGTCTGATAAATTGGTTTCAGTTGCCATTCACAACGGGAATGACCCCTATAACTATGACGGCATAGCGCCGCTTAAAAATCTGATTTTACCCAACTCGCCTTTGGCACTTCCGGTATCCCGATTAAACCGATTGACCGTTTGGACTTTTCCAGAAACCTCAAATATTCAGCAAGTCCTTGATTTAACTTCCTTTAACACCACTATTGGTTTGGCATTAGATACCCAAATTGTAAATAACCAAATGCAGGTTCAAGTAAAGCTGCGCTGTTTGGAGGCCTATTCAGATTTATATTTGGTCGTATATGTCCTTGAAAATCATTTATTGTACAACCAACGCAACTACAACAGTGACTTATACGGCGGTCAAAACCCCATCGTTAATTTTGAACACAACCACGTATTGCGAGCCACATTGACGGATATTGTTGGCAATCCAATTGCGGGTACCACCTTTAACAGTACCCAAACATTTAATTTTAATGAAGCGGTACCCACTAATATAGCCGATGCAAGCCATATTTCCTTTGTGGCATTTGTGACCAACAAGGCGCATCAAGTGCTGAACGTTCGTGAGGCTGGAGCTAATGAACAACAGAACTTTCAAATCAATCCGTAGGGTTGCAAAATGAGGTAGCGCTAATCGGCTCTATTTGTTTTAGCACGGATTGCACCCGAGCGCGGTGAATGGACGAAGTAAATCGGCGCTGTCGCTTGCTTTATTGGAAAACCAAGAGAAGGAGATGATCCACAAACGAAAAGGAAATAAGATGAAAACTGAATTTATAATTCTTATTACATTTTTGTTTTTACAGAGTTGTTCTGACTATGATTATATAGAAGTTCAAGTAGGCGAAGTATTTGAAAACAAAAGTACGTTGCTCCAAAACACCTCTAAATACAAACTTTATAATGTTTGCATGGATTATGGAGCACCAGTTAATGAACAATGCTTTTTAGCGCTACAAAGGGGAGATAAATATTTTAAGTTTAACCCAAAATATAGATGTGCAATTAGCAGAGATAGTATATTCTTATTTCAATTAGTAAGTTTTGATTATTCAGAAAAAGGTAATTGGGTTTTAATTGAAAGGAAATATATTAATGGCAAAGAGAATATCTTTTTTAACTATGATACGATACCCTCAATTAATGTTTCCACAAATAAAAAAGGAGTTTTCCATTTCAAAAATAATAATCTTCACAAAATTGGCGAATTGACTAATTATCAATCTTTACATGATTTACCAAAAGTTGGCTTTTATTTCTTGTCTCCGCCAGGGTTGTTTTATGAAAAAGCAATTGAAATTAAAGCTATTAAATGATCCTAACCATTGGGTAATGTCTCAAAGTGAGCGCTTGCATCCTTTCACCAATGCAACCACTTTAAAACCAACAACAAAATACTATTTTAAAGAAAATGACAAGTGGTATTGCTTGTCTTTTTAGTTTTAATTTGCTCTTAAACACTAAGAAACTGGAGCGTGAGAACTATCCTGCGGGAACTAAGTGTCTAGAATTAGTAAGTGCTATTCGTGAAAAACTTGAAACTTGAAACTTGAAACTTTCCCTTTACTGTCCCAAGTTCATAGGAAAGAGAAAAGAAAATTTTTACAATCAATAGCGGAAAGTATAAAGGACTTTGATAATCGCGGGCCAGCACTTGCAAGGCTTCGCGTATCATTTCACATTGCTTCCAGACGCTATTTCGTCAATGCGACGCAGGAGCAGTATAATCATAACAAGGCATTCAAAAGAAATGTTGGTTTAGTATGGTAGTATTCTCTTGAAACAACTTTGAGGTTTCCATTCCCAACTTTAAATTAAACCATACTTTGAGAAATTCTATTACGACTTCCCCATTGCCGATTAATACCTGCGCAAAAGTTTAAAGGAACCATCAGTTACTTGAACAACATCGTTACTGTCGTTCGGATTGACTGCTGTAAAACTATAATTACCGTATAAAATAACCGCATGTGCGCTCGAGTTGAATTGGTTTGTTCTTTTCACGACTTTTAAAGTACCTGAGCAGATATAATTCACATTTGTGCCCGATGAAACATCATATTTTGCAAATTTGACGGTGTTTGTTGCCGTCGTATTGGTAAAATTATAGGTCCCAACTGCAGTACTTCCTAAATTGTAATTTACCATTATTTCGTATTCATTGTCGCTTACATAATGTTCGGTCAAATTATTATTATCGCCAAAAGCACCGCTTGTTATATATTTATTAGTGCTGTCCCAAGCAATGCCATTTATTTTTGCTTGGTTATATAAATTTTGCACCACAGGAATTACTTCCATATAAGGGCAATCAAAATTGATGGACACAAATTTACTTTCAGAATTTCTATTCAAGGGATCGTGGTAAATATTTCCAGACAAAGTACCCTTTATTTGTTGGTTAACCTCGTCTACAGAGATAATATTCAGGTTGATATAATGTGAACTGTAATTAGTTAAGGAGTAAAATAGGCTCGTTAAATGAGAGGAACCTGTTTTTAAATCAACATTCAAGGTACCCAAGTGCCCCGCTTTATCAAATGATAACTTGGTGATATTTCTAGAGGTTAATATGAATTGGTTTTCTACTTTAATAATGTCAACTCCCTGTGGCAAATCAATGCCGTTCACTGCCATATTGAAACTGCGGGTTACAGGAACAATGGTTGCAGGCGTAACCTCCGTCACCGTTTTAGTAGTACATCCAATCACTACAGCAGAAACCAGCACATAAAATAACTTTCTAAACATCATTTTTGATTAATAAAATTAAAAAAAGAGTGCTTCAATTATAGTGTAGATATGACGCGAAATCGCCATCGGTAACCTGAATGACATCTGATGGATTGTTTGGGTTTGAAGCTGTAAAAGAGAAAGTGCCGAAAAATGTATAAATTCCTCCCCCGTGAAATTCCCTATAAGTCTGATTAACTACCCCTGTAACATCGTAATAATCAAACACCTTTGTGGTGGTATTAAATTTAGCAAAACGCAAATAATTACTTGAACCGCTTGGGCTCAAGTTATAAATGCCTATACCTGCTGCCAATGGAAATTTAATCTCTATTTTATAAGGATCTTCTGCCGTGAATTCACCTTGACTTAATTCTCGCAGGGCAGTCCATGCTGTGCCACTTAATTTGGCCGTACAATGTTGATCGAATCCGCCAAATTGAAATGTGGGAGGAATTGTTGCCATTCCGCCTTCATATTTCATATTAAAATCGCCTTCCAAATTGATGAATTCCGATTCCAAATTCGCATCATCCGCATACAACTTACCCGCTATTGAAAATTTTAATCTTTTTTCACTTTCGTTAAATGAAACAATATTAATATTAAAATAATTAGCTGGAAAATTTCTATAATTTTTATATTTTATATAATAATTGCTATCACTTATATCCATCGACTCTTGGTAAGCTTCTATAAACTTTCCCGATGTATCAAAAACGACATATAGCTTATTATAACCGGGGGAATTAGACCCATTTCCATAATCGACGAATAATACAATATTGCCTTTATTCGGAGTCAGCGTAGCTTTGTCGTAGCTGTTTTTTAGTAGAATATTTGTTCCATTGACCTTCAGATTAAAATAAGTGCCATCAGCAGTAGTGGCTGGCACATAGACAATTTCCTCTTTGGTGCAAGCGGAGATAAAAAAAAGTAAAAACAACAATAATTTTATTTTCTTCATAATTCCATTGATTTTAAAAAAAATCACCTGTGTTAATATGCCATTTCCAAACAATTTGAAACAAGCACAAAACAAATTTATGTGATTAAATCCAATATATTTGTCTTCATCTGAATTATTCAATGCCCAGAAGTTCACGAACGTTAATATTTGGAAGTTAATTGCTTTTTTTTATTCGTTTTATCTAAAAAACTGAAAATTAATTTTCTTGTAGGCAATTGACAACTTGGATTACAATTTTTTATGTTGATCCCGATTTGCCAGTCTTCAACCATTTCAGAAGGAAAATCAAACCACTTGATTGTCATTCATCAAATAAAAAAATGGAATTTGACCACATGCCAATAATGGCACAACTTGTAGAAAGCCCATAAAACGAAGGATGTTTACCTTTGAAATTCAACAAAATAACGAAACACAAACATCACACCCGAATCACAAAATGCTCTTTGGCTTGTCCAGTTCTGAAGAATAAAAAACCGAGGTGAAATGTATCAACCGACACGGTTACTTCGGGCCACGTGCACACCTCGTCCCACGCTTGTTTCATGCTGACTGACCAATAGATGTCGTCCCAAATCCACAGTGTGCCTTCGTGCGTACAACGCAACAATTGCTTCGCATATCGCAGCATCGCATCGCCTTGGTGGTGGCCGTCAAAAAAAATCAAATCAAATGAGTTCGATAGATTTGGTTCACACAGCCAATCTTGAAATTGAATGCACTGACTTACAATATTTTCGCAGTGAAGCTGTTTAAATAAAGTGGCGACATGCTGTTGAATGGCCGGATCGCCTTCGAGGGTGGTTATTTGAGATTCAGGATTGCCGAGGTGAAAGGCATAAGTGCCCAGACCCAACGACGTGCCCAATTCCAAGACTGTTTTTGGCTGAAAATAAGCGGCATTTTGTATGAGCAATTGGGCCTTTAAAGGAGAAGTTCCTGCCCAACGCACCAATTGCGACTGGGTGCGAAAATTGCTCTCAGACCTGCTCGACTTGGCCCCAAAATCGGTCAGTTCAAAAGTATGAGTTGCAGACAATAGTTGTTTCCGCCACGCCATCCAAGTTTTCCAATGCGTGCTTTTGGGCGCATACAGGCATTGGGTGACCCACCGAAACACAAAAGGGGAATGCACCCCGTGCTGATTGCTAGAGCGCCACCAAAAAATCAGATAAGATTGCAGACGAAACCAAATATTCATGGCGCAAATATACCGAGAAAAATTGGGTAAAAAGTTTGGTTAAAAAGGGAGCTAACCCCTTGTTTTTGGGGCTTTAGCAACGCTGTTAGACGCTTGGAAATCGAGGAATGATAACAAATCAAAATGCTGATTATCAGGATTTTGAAAAAAGCCACTTAAACAACGCCCAATGTTACAGTGTTAAAAACTATGCCTCGATTGTGAATAAAATAAAAACGGAAATTGCGCATTAATGGCCATCTTTGTACCTCATTAAAAATGACGTTTTTTTAACGAAATTAACCCATTGCCTTATGCTCCAGACGGAACCAATTTTACAAGAAAACAACGATCGATTTGTGATTTTCCCTATCAAACACCACGATATTTGGGAATGGTACAAAAAAATGGAGGCCAGTTTTTGGACTGCCGAAGAAATCGACTTGCATCAAGACCTCACCGACTGGAACACCAAATTGAGTGAAGATGAAAAATATTTCATTAAACACATTTTGGCATTTTTTGCTGCTTCTGATGGCATAGTGAATGAAAATTTGGCCGAAAACTTTGTCAATGAGGTGCAATACCCTGAAGCGAAGTTTTTTTATGGCTTCCAAATCATGATGGAAAACATCCACAGCGAAACGTATTCTCTCTTAATTGACACTTATGTGAAAGACGAGGCGGTTAAAAACAATTTGTTTCATGCCATCGATGTTTTTCCAGCCATCAAGAAAAAGGCCGACTGGGCTTTGCGTTGGATTAAATCGCCTTCGTTTGCCGAACGCCTTATTGCTTTTGCAGCGGTAGAAGGCATCTTTTTTTCGGGTGCTTTTTGTTCCATTTTTTGGCTTAAAAAACGAGGCTTAATGCCTGGACTTACCTTCTCCAACGAATTGATTTCGCGCGATGAAGGCGTACACTGCGACTTTGCCGTGCATTTGCATAACCACCATTTAATTCATAAAGTATCGCCCGAGCGAATCACTGAAATATTGACCGAGGCCTTAGTCATTGAACGCGAATTTATTACCGAATCATTGCCGGCCAGCCTTATTGGCATGAATGCGGTGCTCATGACCCAATACCTCGAATTTGTGACCGACCGTTTGTTGGTGGAGTTGGGCTGCAACCGCAAGTTTAACGTGAACAACCCATTTGATTTCATGGACATGATTTCGCTGCAAGGCAAAACCAATTTCTTTGAAAAACGCGTGTCTGAATACCAAAAAGCAGGCGTGATGTCCAAAGATACCGATTCACAAAAAATAACTTTCGACGCCGATTTTTAATTTTTTTTAAAGCGAATAGATCAAGATCCAATCTTGCTGTTCGTAATTTCCGCCAAAGCGATTCCGATTGCTATCGGGACCCAATGCCGTCAGGGCATGAGAATAAAGGGTTGGGCTTTCTGACCAATAATGTTAAAATAAAAAAACTACTGCAATGCACGTAATTAAAAGAAATGGCCATAAAGAGCCAGTGATTTTCGACAAAATCACTGACCGAGTTAAAAAATTGTGTTACGGATTAAACGAATTGGTTGATCCAGTAAAGGTGGCCATGAAGGTTATTGAAGGGCTATACGATGGCGTAAGCACTTCCGAATTAGACAATTTGGCGGCCGAAACCGCTGCTTCCATGACGGTGAGCCACCCTGATTACGCACAATTGGCCGCTCGAATTGCAGTATCAAACTTGCATAAAAACACCAAGAAGTCGTTTTCAGAAACCATGACGGATATGTACTATTATGTGAATCCGCGCACAGGTAAAGAATCGCCGCTCATCGCCGATGACGTGTACAAAGTCATTAAAGACAACGCCGCTTTTTTAGATTCACATGTCATTTACAACCGCGATTTTAATTATGATTATTTCGGCTTTAAAACCCTTGAACGTTCGTATTTACTCAAAATAAATGGCCGGATTGTCGAGCGGCCGCAACACATGCTCATGCGGGTTTCGGTGGGCATTCACTTAACTGATTTGGCCTCGGTGATTGAAACCTACGACCTCATGTCGAAGAAGTTTTTCACCCATGCTACGCCTACCCTATTTAACGCAGGAACGCCCAAACCACAGATGTCTTCGTGCTTTTTGCTCACCATGAGTGACGACAGCATCGATGGCATTTATGACACCTTGAAACAAACGGCCAAAATTTCGCAGTCGGCGGGTGGTATTGGTTTGTCAATCCACAATGTGCGGGCAACAGGCTCCTACATTCGCGGCACGAATGGAACTTCCAACGGCATTGTGCCCATGTTGCGTGTGTTTAACGACACCGCACGTTATGTGGATCAGGGCGGTGGCAAACGCAAAGGCAGTTTTGCCATTTATTTGGAACCTTGGCATGCCGATGTACTTGATTTTCTCGATCTGAAAAAAAATACTGGTAAAGAAGAACTCCGCGCCCGCGATTTGTTTTTTGCCATGTGGATTCCCGATTTGTTCATGAAGCGCGTGCAAGAGGACGGCGAATGGACGCTGATGTGTCCAAATGAATGTCCTGGTTTGTGCGATGTATATGGCGATGAATTTGAAAGTTTATACCTCGGTTACGAAGCCCAACAAAAAGGCCGCCGGAGCATCAGAGCGCGTGAATTATGGGAAAAAATCCTTGAATCGCAAATTGAAACGGGTACACCTTATATGTTGTACAAAGACGCAGCCAACCGCAAGTCGAACCAGAAAAATTTGGGCACCATCCGTTCGTCTAATTTGTGTACGGAAATCATGGAATACACCTCAGCCGACGAAGTGGCCGTGTGTAACTTGGCTTCCATTTCATTGCCGATGTTCGTTGAAAACAACCAAATGAACCACGACCTGTTGTACGCCGTAACCAAACGCGTGACCCGCAACCTCAACAAAGTCATCGACCGCAATTATTACCCCGTAAAAGAAGCCGAAAACTCGAACATGCGCCACCGTCCAGTGGGCTTGGGCGTACAAGGTTTGGCCGACGCCTTCATTTTATTGCGCCTGCCGTTTACGAGTGATGAAGCCAAAAAATTGAACCAAGAAATCTTTGAAACCATCTATTTTGCTGCGGTTACCGCCTCAATGGAAATGGCCCGCGAAGAAGGTGCTTACTCCACTTTTGCCGGATCACCGATGTCAGAAGGCGAATTTCAATATAATTTATGGGGCCTTAAAGACGAAGACCTTTCGGGTCGTTGGGATTGGGCTTCTTTGCGTAAAGATGTGATGCAATTTGGTGTGCGCAATTCCTTACTAATGGCGCCAATGCCTACCGCTTCCACTTCTCAAATTCTAGGAAACAACGAGGCTTTTGAGCCTTATACTTCTAATATTTATACCCGCCGGGTGTTGTCGGGCGAATTCATCATCGTAAACAAGCACTTGTTGCACGACTTGGTCGATCGGGGCTTGTGGAACGACACCCTGAAGCAAGACATCATGCGCCGCAACGGCTCCATCCAAGACATCGACGGCATTCCGCAAGACTTAAAAGAATTGTACAAAACCGTATGGGAAATGTCGATGAAAGACATCATTGACATGTCGCGCCAACGTGGGTATTTTGTCGATCAGTCGCAGTCGCTCAACTTGTTTATGGAAAATGCCAATTACGCCAAATTGACGTCGATGCATTTTTATGCTTGGCAAAGTGGCCTTAAAACGGGCATGTACTACTTGCGCACCAAATCGGCGGTGGATGCCATTAAATTTACCCTGAACAACGACAAAGCCGCAGAACCTGCGCCACTCAAACAAGTGGCCGAACCAACCGCCGTTGAAGTGGTGGCCCCGAACGAAACCGGCGAAATCAGTATGGACGACTACCGCGCCATGATTGAGCTGGCCCGCAATGCCGGCCCCGAAGACTGCGAAATGTGCGGTTCGTAGCGGAAGCTTGATTTTCTTTTTAACCCAGATTACGCATTAGAAATTTATTACATGGAAAAATGACTGCAAATCTGGTAATGTACTGAGAATTGATCTAAACTTTTTTCAATTGGCTGCAAATTGGTCTTTTCGCCCCATATTGCCACTTTTTATTACTCCGTAGCCCTGCTATGCATTGCAAAAAAGTGACAATCTGGAGCAAAAATTCTCATTTTTCGCTTCAATCAAAAAAGTCTAAATCAATTCAGTTTTTTATCCTCAATGTAGCGCTGCTACATCTGCGGTAAAAAAAGTCCGTGCACTCCCAGCTTTTTTGTCCTTTTCCCATTTTAATGGCGTTAATATTTGTTTTTTAATGGTCATTAAGAACCAACCTTTTTTAATTGGAGTTTGCAAATGCAAACTTTTTGTAAGTGTTGGTTTCATTACAAAGTCTAATGCATAATCTGGGTTTAACGGACAATGATGTACAGGGCACTTGAATAGGTGGCGCCTGGCGTGAGTGGTGTGGGGAAAAGATTTTTCGATCGTTTTATTGTTTGATTATCAAATTACAGAAGTACCACCGAACAATAGACGAATCAAACGTAACAAATGCAGCATATCAAGAAATCAAAGAAAAAGCAGTTTTCCTTGAGTGAAAAAAAACTGGACAAAAAACATGCTCGAATTGCCATTAGCATGTTGCTGTTTTTTGTCATTTATAGTGTTTTTATTGAACCTAAAACAATTGGGAACGACATCAGGTATTCAATTTTTATCATTTGGATACCAATAATTTTTGGAATATTAGCACTAGGTATTTACCGATGGAAATTTTTAACAAACAGCTTCGCAACCAATAAAGGTTTAATTTTAAAAATGTATCTAGCTGTTTTTTATTTGATTCAAGGAGTGCTATTTTCCTTTTTAAGTTTTGGACAAATGGCTAAAATGAGCTGGGACTATGTGAATTATTCCAAAGCAAAACTAAGCACGACAGTAACCTTCCACTGCGAAGTTTTAAATGTTTGGAAATCAAAAAAATCAAATCAGATATATTTTACATTTGACCATAAACCTGAATTATTTAATGTGAGCAATCAATTTATAAAGGACTACGGAAATAAAAATCCAAAAAATTATACATTGGAAATTAATGCAAGGAAAGGCCTTTGGAATTATTATTTTGTGGACAACTGGAAAATGAAAATGAAATAAATAGGGACAAAAAAGGCATTCGCGCGGCGGCTAATTTTACAGTAAGTTCACGGTTGTGGTTCTACGCGATTAAATAGCAATCACGAAAAAAGCTTGCAATGTCGTAAAATGGTAAAACTTTCCTCCTTTATTTAAAAACTGTACATTAGCGGTCAGCAAACTACCTCACTGACCGTCCTATTAGCAAAATGGCCACTTACCTTTTCTCTGAAGAAGAATTAGCACATCTGAGATATATAAGAGAACATGCCCCTGTCTCCATCTGGTATGAGTACACCCGATATATATTTGACTATGAAAACTTTCATTTTGTATTGGACATTGAGGTAGCGGATAAAATCAATTTTTCAAAGAAAGACAATAAATTTACCCAACATGCACTTAAAACAGAAGTTGCATTTTTCGACGAAAAATTTGTTCCAAGGACAGGAAGTGACTTGTTAATTGAAAATGATTCGATTTTAGAAATCGATATTGCCAGAACAAAATTGTATTTCACTGAGCATATAAAAGTTTCTGAAACTTATTTTCATGCAAATAGTGGCCAAATAAACCCAACAAAGCCTATACCAGAAGATATCAGACAAGCAAAAGTGGTTGTCGTTGATGCGGGAGTGGTCATAAAATGCAAAAGCAAAATAATCTTAAACCTATTCATTGCTGACAACGAGGACGATTTTATAACAACCAATTATTATTACCGTCAAGGGGATTTTTCGAAAGAGTTAAGCAGTAAATTTCAATTTATTCCGATTATTTAAAAACTACTTCGAATCGGCGCTGCAAACATTGTCAAATTTTGTAATAAATCGCGATTTGTGTTTTATCATTTTTTCTATCTTTAACAGCATTAACCGGTTCCATTATTCACATGGAAAGCGAGCTGAATTGCGCAAAAAAACCAAACAAAAAAACACAAAATATGACTGACGAATTTAAAGAGCAACTGAATCCAGCAATGATGTCGGATGGTGATATTTTTACTAAGATTTGGACTTCCCCACGGGAAGTTTTTACATTTATAAATACCTACAAATATGATAAGCACACCACTTTATTATTGATATTGGCTGGCATCACTAGCGCATTTGACAGAGCTACCACAAAAGATATGGGTGACAATTTTTCCCTTTGGGGTGTCATTGGATTTTGTGTCATCATGGGAACTATATTTGGTTGGATTTCGTATTACATCTTTGCTGCATTAATAAGTTGGACTGGCAAATGGATTGATGGCCAAGGAAATACAGATTCCATCTTAAGGGTGTTGTCTTACGCGCTGATTCCTTCGGCAGTTTCCTTATTGATGCTTATTCCACAAATTGCCATTTATGGCAATGAAATATTTAAATCGGAAGGTGATACCAGCAACGGTGACATCATGTCAAACATCCTTTATTACGGCACGATGATTATAGACCTCACATTGGGAATTTGGAGTTTGGTTTTATGCGTCATTGGCATTTCTGAAGTACAAAAATTATCGATAGGAAAATCAATTTTGAATTTTCTGCTACCCGCAATCGTATTCTTGACGCCCATTTTTGTTATCATACTCATCATTTTTGCATTGAAATAAAACACTTTTTTCCATCTCGCGTCGGGCAAGCGTGCGCGTTCTTGTTCGTTCTTGTGCTGAATCCATTGATTTGCTTCGCAAGAATTTGCATTCAGTCCAAACAAGTAGTTTGCTTTAAATTACTTACCGAAACTGAAATTCAAGTTTTAAAATGGTTTTTATTATCAAAATAAACTTCGAAATTTAATTAGTATATTTGATTCAAATTCATCGAATGAGCATCTTGGAACTTCATTTAAACGACATTTCACAACTTTGTAAAAAGAACAAAGTACAATCTCTGTATGCTTTTGGCTCAGTACTTACACACCAGTTTAATGAAAAAAGCGATATAGATTTGGTGGTCAATTTTCAACCTTTAGATGTGCTTGATTATGCAGATCATTATTTTGATCTAAAATTTTCGTTAGAAGAAATATTAAACCGACCAATCGATTTATTGGAGGAAAAAGCAATAAAAAATCCCTATTTTAAAAAAAACCTCCTTGAACACCGACAACTCATTTATGGATCATGAAATAAACGCTTGGCTTTATGACATGATCAATTCAATTAATGAAATTGAGTCGTACATTGGCCATCCCAGACTTTTTGAAAATTATGAAAAAGACTTGCGCACCAAAAGAGCAGTCGAAAGAAATATTGAAATAATTGGGGAAGCAATGAGTCGAATTTTGAAAAAAAATAAGGACATTCAAATTTCAAATTCACGCAAAATAGTTGATGTCCGAAATAGAATTATTCATGGTTATGATTCCGTCTCTGATGATGTCATTTGGGGAATCATTATAAAACAATTACCTGTTTTAAAACTTGAAGTAGCGCAACTTATTGCAAAATAAGCTGCCTCAATTATTCAAACTTCCGAATAATTTATTTCTCCATAGCAAACACAAAAACAAACCCCTACTCCCCTTTCGGGTTGTTTCCGCCAATGACCAACACCATTTCGCCTTTGAGCGTGCGTTGTTGGGTAATGGCCAATACTTCGGTGGCGGTGCCGCGGAGCGTTTCTTCGTGTAGTTTGCTGATTTCTCGGCTCAATGACACGGGGCGTTCGGGCCCAAAGTACTGCACCACTTCTTCGAGTGTTTTTACAATTTTATGCGGCGACACATACAAAATCAAGGTGCGGGTTTCGGTGGCCAATTGCAACCAACGGGTTTGTCGGCCTTTTTTTTCGGGCAAAAAACCTTCAAACACAAAGCGTTCGTTGGGCAAACCACTTTGCACCAAAGCAGGTACAAAGGCGGTGGCGCCAGGCAAACATTCCACTTTAATGTTGGCTTGTACGCAAGCGCGGGTCAACAAAAAGCCAGGATCTGAAATGGCGGGCGTTCCGGCATCGGTAATCAGGGCAATGGTTTTGCCTTCTTGTAATTTTTCAACCCATTTGGCCACCGTGTGGTGCTCATTGTGCATGTGGTGGCTTTGCATGGGCGTGGTAATTTGGTAATGATGCAACAACTTGCCGCTGGTGCGGGTGTCTTCGGCCAAAATCAAGTCGGCTTCTTGCAAAATCCGAATGGCGCGCAAGGTCATGTCTTCTAAATTCCCAACGGGCGTGGGCACCAAATACAAGTGTCCCATTAACGGAATTTTTTCTCAATAACTTCCATAAAACGGGCCTCGTAGTCGTCCATGCCTTTCCACTGGTTGTAATCGGGTTTCACAATTTGCTCAATAAAATCGGTGGCTTCTTGCCAAGTGTTAAAGGAATTAAGCTGCGACAACACCCGATTAAAATCTTCGTTGCTTTCGGCAAATAAATATTTGACAAAGCCAATGCGGTCATTGAGCCCCATCGTAATACCCGTTTTCACTGACTCCGACGACACGCTGAGCGGATCAAAAACGGGTGAAACAGCCGCAGGGACTTCAACGGGACTAAATACCTCTGTAGGAATTGCTTCTATTGCAGGCAGTTCGGGCGTTGGTTCGGCAATGGGTTCCACTATTTCTTCTTGAATCATGGGCGTTGCAACAGCTTCGTCCGTAACGGGTTTGGAAGGCGCTTCTGATCGAACAAAAACGGGTTCTTCAAAGCTGCCGCCTAAAATATCTTGTAATGATGCATATTGTGCGTTTTTTGATGGCGCAACGGCATCTGGAACAGTTTCAACTGGAACCTCTGGTGTGACTTCTGGCGATAATTCTGGTTCAAAAGCCAATAAGACCGGTTCATCTGCAACAGACGAGACCACTTCTTCTTCCACCATTTCGGGGGCTGCAGCTGCGGCTGGCTCTTTAGGAATCGGCACCTCTTCAATGGCTTCTTCAACTAACGAAACAACTTCTGCGGCTGGCTCTTCAGGAATCGGCACCTCTTCAAGGGCTTCTTCAACTAACGAAACGACTTCTGCGGCTGGCTCTTCAAGAATCGGCACCTCTTCATGGGCTTCTTCCACCAGTGAAAGAACGGCTGCGGTAGCTAAGGCTGGTTCTTCAACGGCATCAGGCGCCAAAACGGCTTCGTCATTTTCTTCCGCTAAAATGGCGGTTGGCACCTCAACTAAAGGCGCCAGAGCGTGTTGTGCAACGACCTTGTTTTCCCATTCTTCGGCCGAAATCTCGACAGATTGCTGGGCAAAATGTGCATCATAAAAGCGCAAAGCAGCTAAGGTTTCATACAATTTGCGGGCTTCTTGGTACAGAGGCTCCACTTCTGATTTGTTTTTTAACTGTAAAATGCGGTGTGCCAAGCTGACCAACTCTGCTTCCAAACGTTTTCTCATGGTTTACAAAAAAATAATACGTGAACGACTGCCTTTTTTATACATTTGTTTTCGTTACAAAGTAAAATAAACAATTCATTTTAAGCATAAGAAAACCAAAAAATGTTTCTCGAAAATACGGTCAATGCCAAAGAACAATTTGGATGGATAGAAGTCATCTGCGGATCGATGTTTTCGGGTAAAACCGAAGAGCTGATCAGGCGACTCAAGCGGGCACAGTTTGCCAAGCAAAAAGTGGAGATTTTCAAACCTGCCATCGACACGCGTTACCACGACGAAAAAGTGGTGTCGCATGACGCCAACGAAATCCGATCGACCCCCGTTCCGGCGGCGGCCAACATTCGGATTTTGGCACAAGGCTGCCAAGTAGTGGGCATTGACGAAGCCCAGTTTTTTGACGACGAAATTGTCACCATTTGCAATGATTTGGCCAACTCGGGCATTCGGGTCATTGTTGCTGGCTTAGATATGGATTTTAAAGGAAACCCTTTTGGCCCCATGCCTGCCCTGATGGCCACCGCCGAGTATGTCACCAAAGTGCATGCAGTTTGCACCCGTACGGGCAACTTGGCCCATTACAGCCACCGAAAAGCAGCCAGTGATAAATTGGTGCTGTTGGGCGAAACCGAAGAATACGAACCACTGAGCCGCGCCGCCTATTACCACGCGACGCACGCCCCTGCTCCTCAAAATATTTCTGCTTCGGAATCCGATCCGAAAACGACCCCATGACGCTCACCATCCGCAAAGTAATACAGGTACTCAAAGCCCAATGGGTGGGCACCAAAGAAGTGGCGGTCATTGATTGCATTTCCATTGACAGCCGTTCGTTGCAAAATGACGTGGGCACTTTGTTTTTTGCCATTGAAGGCCCGCACCACAACGGCCACGAATTCATTGAAGGATTGTATGAACGCGGTGTGCGCTATTTTGTGGTGACTAAAGTACCTCCAACTTTAAAGGGAAAAGGGCAATTTTTGGTAGTCGAAAATACGCTGCAAGCCTTGCAAACCTTGGCAGCTTTTCACCGCAGTCTGTTTGATTTCCCGATCATTGGCATAACGGGGAGCAATGGAAAAACCATTGTGAAAGAATGGCTCAATTTTTTGCTAAGCCCCGATTACCATGTTATTCGAAGTCCTAAAAGCTACAACTCGCAGGTGGGCGTGCCCCTATCAGTGCTGGGCATCAACGAAAACCACAACTTCGGCATTTTTGAAGCAGGCATTTCAGAGCCCAACGAAATGGCGCAGCTGGAACAGATCATTCAACCGACCATCGGCATTTTAACGAACATTGGTTC
This sequence comes from Flavobacterium sp. BFFFF2, assembly GCA_002256385.1. Classification (GTDB taxonomy): domain Bacteria; phylum Bacteroidota; class Bacteroidia; order Flavobacteriales; family Flavobacteriaceae; genus Flavobacterium. The sequence goes on along the minus strand of NKJD01000008.1, from coordinate 70,960 downwards.
GGCACACGATGAAGGATTTGCCAATGCGGGCGAAAAAATCAAGGAGAAAACGCGGCTTTTTCAGTCGGTTTCTTTGCTGATTATGCAAAAAAATAAGAGCCTTGCCGCTTTTATTAATCCGAAAATCAAAACCTTTACTTGGAGTTTTAACGACCATTCGGCCGATGTGTTTGTCCAAAAACGCACGCTAACCAGGCAGTCGCGGTTGAATATTACGTATGGCGACCAATGCTTTTCGGTGCTGATCCCGTTTACGGACGATGCCTCCGTGCAAAACAGCCTTCACTGCCTGATGGTTTTGTTGCATTTGGGATACGAATTAGAACAAATTCAACAGCGGATTCTGGCCTTGTACCCCGTTGAAATGCGGTTGCGGGTTAAAAATGGCATTCACCATACGCTTTTAATTGACGACAGCTACAGCTCCGATTTTCAGTCGTTGCGCATTGCGCTTGACTTTTTGGAAAACCAAAAGCAAAACAAGAAAAAAACAGTCATTTTATCGGATATTTTTCAGAGCGGACTTACCGAAGAAGAATTGTATGCCCAGGTGTCACAACTCATTATTTCAAATAAAATTAACCGGGTCATTGGCATTGGCCCCACCATTTTTAAATACCGCAAAAAGTTCATTAATTGTGTGGCATTTGCCAGCATGGCCGAATTTTATGCGGCTTTTGACCGCTTGCATTTTGAGCAAGAAACCATCTTAATTAAAGGTGCCCGCGATTTTCGTTTTGAAGAAATCGTGACGTTGTTGGAGCAAAAAAACCATGAAACGGTACTCGAGATCAACTTGAATGCCATTAGCCACAACTACAATTTTTACAAATCAAAATTGGCCCCCAACACCCGCATGATGGTGATGGTGAAAGCATTTGGCTACGGCAACGGCGGGGTTGAAATTGCCCGTTTGTTGGAATACCACAAGGTCGATTATTTGGGCGTGGCCTTTGCCGACGAAGGTATTTCCCTCAAAGAAGCAGGGATTCAAGTGCCCATTATGGTCATGAACCCCGAATCGACGGCTTTTTCAGCCATCATTGCGCATGGACTAGAGCCTGAAATTTATTCCCTGAAAGGGTTTAAAACCTTTTTAGAATTGGCCCACGAACGCAAACTCAAAGCTTATCCAATTCACCTCAAATTGGACACCGGCATGCACCGCTTGGGCTTTTCCAACACCGATTTACCCGAACTCATCAGTCTTTTACAAGGACAAACCCACTTGGAAGTCCGCAGTATATTATCGCACTTATCGGCCAGTGACGATTTGTTTCACAAAGCATTTACCCACGAGCAAATCATTGCTTTTACTGAAATGGCCGACCTGCTTGCGGGCCATTTACCCAACACCCCGTTGCGCCACATTTTGAACACTTCGGGCATTTCCAATTTCCCCGAAGCGCAATTGGACATGGTGCGTTTGGGTATCGGTTTATATGGCATTTCAAACGACCGGGACGAACAGAAACAACTCGAACGGGTGGGCACCCTGAAATCGGTGATTTCCCAATTGCACCACATTCCAGCGGGCGACAGTGTGGGTTACGGCAGGCGCTATATGGCCGATGAAAACCGCACCATCGCCACCATTCCCATTGGTTATGCCGATGGCATCCGCCGAAGCTGGGGCAACGGCATCGGCTACATTATGATTCACGGACAAAAAGCCCCCATTGTAGGCAGCGTGTGCATGGACATGCTCATGGCCGATGTAACGGGCATTGATTGCAAAGAAGGCAACACCGTCATTTTACTGGGCGAACAACCCAGCGTGCAAGACATGGCCGACACCTTAGGCACCATTCCGTATGAAATTTTAACCGGCATTTCGCAACGGGTGAAGCGGGTTTTTTATAGGGAATAAGAATTTTTGTTTCAGGTTTCAGGTTTCAGGTTTCAGGTTTCAAGTTTCAAGTTTCAGGTTTTCCTTCGGACCGTTCGGCCCCTTGGGCCTCGGGTCAGGTTTCAGGTTTAATTTTGCAAGCTGAAGCTTGATCGGAATAAATGTTTTTTGATTTGCGAACTAAAGTTCGCTTTCCGGAAGTCCACTGGACTTCCTCCTCTTAATATCAAATCTGAAGCCCACTGGGCTTAATCAAAAAGTCTTATCTGTTTGTTTGCACAAGCTAAAGCTTGTGTACCTGAAGCCCACTGGGCTTCCTCCTCTTAATCTCAAATTCTATATATCATATGGACAGTTCGGCCCTTTGGGCCTCGGGTCAGGTTTAGCTTCGCTCCGTTCGTCCCTTCGGGCCTCGGGTCAGGTTTAGCTTCGCTCCGTTCGTCCCTTCGGGCCTCGGGTCAGGTTTCAGGTTTCAAGTTTAATTTTGCAAGCTGAAACTTGCGTGCCTGACTGCCACTGGGCTTCCTCAAAAATTCTTACATGTTTTGAAGGTAGCCTTAATTGTTCTTTCCTTCTCTGGTGCCCGTTTACAACGAGTACCTACTTTCCTTTTGAGAACAAATGGGAGCGTTTGCAACGCGGGTAATTTTGAGGGTTTAGGTTTGAACAATCTAGTTATTACACTGCAGTGTTTTTGAACCAATTTACCAAAGAAAGATTGTTACTTATCAACAAAAAAACCCAATAAAGGGGCTTTGGATTCAAGCTGCATTTAAGATCTTGTTTAGGTTCATTAAGCTAAAGTCAAATCGCTTAATTCATTCGCCAATTTATGCAATCCACGAGAAATTTGCAACATTTTATCGTCTGATAATGGCGCTAACTTTTTTGTATATTGTCTAAATAAACTTTGATTAATACCCACATAATGTTCAGCAAATGCCGACTTATTAATGACATTAAAATACTCAAAAAACTGTTCTAAATCTAAAACATAATTTGTTTTAAAATCATTGGTGGTTACGCTTTCTCCTTGTTCCTGTAAATATGCTACATGATAATGAAGCACTTCATTAAAATTTCTTTTTAATTCTGTTATGCTCTCGCCAATGGTGGCTAGCCCATCAATTTCTTTGGTGTAGGCAGAAAAACCAGTACCCGTTTTTTCTACAATGACTGTTAATTCGGTTTGTGCTTTCATGTTATTTCCTTTTTGCCTGTTGTTAATTGCTAATTTGTATAATTGAGTGCTAATTATAGACTTCTTTTTGGCGTGCTCCGATGATTACTTGCTGATAAAAAACGCTGAATTACTGATCATGTTTATTCTTTTTTGCGAGCAGAAGCACTAATTAAGTCCAGCCGCTTTTAACCCAGATTACGCATTAGAAATTTATTACATGAAAAAATGACTTCAAATCTGGTAATGTACTCCTTTTTTTATCCTCAATGTAGCTCTGCTACACCTGCGGTAAAAAAAGTCCGTGCACTCCCAGTTTTTTTGTCCTTTTCCCATTCATTACAAAGTCTAATACATAATCTGGGTTTAAGATACTATTGTAAGTACCTTTTGCCATTTCTTTACTCCCATGCCGCGGGACTATTAATTGGCCAATTTTGGTCGGATGCCTGTACAAATCATGGTTTGCGCCATTTCGGTGTAGATACCAACCATCTTTTTCAACAGTTTCAATAGTTCGTTAACTGACGCCATATTTAAAATTGGTATTATAGTTTTACAATCATCTGAAAACTTCTTTACATTGTAAATGTATAACATTTTTGTTATATAACAAAAATGTTAGCTTGAAAATTATTTAAGTTAAACTAGGCTGCTTTCTCTTAATATCACATATGTCGCAAGTCCTTATGCCCTCGCATCAAAAATTTAAAATTTCAGTGTACCCTAGTGCCCGTTTACAACAAGTACCTACTTTCCTTTTGAGAACAAATGGGAGCGCTAGCGACGAGGGTTGTTTTGAGGCTTTGCGTTTACACAACCCAATGATTATTCTGGTGCTCGTTTACAACGAGTACCTACTTATCTTTCAAGTACATATGGTAGCGTTTGCAACGCGGGTAATTTTGAGATTATTGAGTTTCCACAAAATGCTTACTAATGTCTAGGCTTATTTATATGAATCCTTCTCTGGTGCTCGTTTACAACGAGTACCTACTTTCCTTTTGAGAACAAATGGGAGCGTTTGCAACGCGGGTAATTTTGAGGTTTTGAGTTTCCACAAAATGCTTAATGATGTCTAGGCATTTTTATGTGAATTCATGTTAAAGATAAATTAATTCATGTTTTTGATAAACTCATTCATGTTTGGGTTGAATTAATTCATGTTTTTGCTAAACTCATTCATGTTTGGGCTGAATTAAATAATGTTTTTTGGTAAACTCATTCATGTTTGGGTTGAATTCATTCATGTTTTTGAGAAATTCATTCATGTTTGGGTTGAATTAATTCATGTTTTTGCTAAACTCATTCATGTTTGGGTTGAATTCATTCATGTTTTTGGTGAACTCATTCATGTTTGGGTTGAATTAAGGGAGTAATCATTAGATTGTGTAAACGCATTTGGCAAACAACAGTAAAGCCCCGGGCTACAGCGCTCAACCCAGCTGTGTTTTGGCGGAGCGCAACACTACTAAAAGCGGTGGTGGAACCCGTAAAAGGAGCAGCTTTAACACAGGAGAACTACATAGATATGGGTGGTTTTTTTTATATTTGGGGACGATTCATTCATTAGGATGACTGCGTTGGCAAACAGGCTAAAATTTCGTAGAAAATAAGATCCTTTTTGTGCGTTCCCGAATTGGGAACTTTTGTTTATCTTTGACAAAATAAATCAACATTGCGAATCATTTCAAAAAAAATACTCCGCGATTTTTGGATGCTACATGCGGATTCAGCCCAACAACTAAAATCCTGGTTTCAAGAAACCAGCAATGCGGAGTGGAAAAATCCAAACGAAGTAAAGGAGTTATATCCAAGCGCGAGTATCTTGAATGACAACCGGATCGTTTTTAATATTAAAGGGAATAAATACAGATTGATTGTCAGGATCAATTATCATTATCAGATGATTTGGATTCGATTTATTGGAACACATGCTGACTATGATAAAATGAACGCAACTGAAATTTAAAAGCTATGGAAATTAAACCTATAAAAACCGAAACAGATTATCAGCAAGCTTTGGACAGATTGGATATCATTTTTGACGCAAAGCCCGGAACAGCAGCAGGCGATGAACTTGAAGTTTTAGGAATTCTTATTGATCAATATGAAAATGACCATTTTCCAATTGGCTTGCCAGATCCAATTGAGGCAATCAAATTCAGAATGGAACAATTGGGCTATAATCAAAATGATTTGGCACATATTATTGGATTGAAAAGCCGAGCTAGTGAAATTTTAAACCGGAAAAGAAAGCTATCGTTGGAAATGATTCGGCAACTTCACAAGAGCTTGAATATCCCGACTGATGTGCTCATTCAAACCTATTAAAAAAACAGCTCGGCGAACATCCTGCTAACGCAAGCAGCTTCTTGTGCTGAAAATAAAAAATAGATCTTGTAAAAGGCAAAACCGTTTTTTGTGTTCTGCCTTTTTTTGTAAGCTACCAACAAATAAAAACGGTTTGTTTTGACAATAGCGCCCTCAGCTTAAAGTAAAAAGCTCATGCGCATGGGCGGCGGTAAAGACCTCAGTAACTACAGTAAAATTAACAGCCACATGGTACAAGGCCGCTGCACCACTGAAATGGCCGTGGAAATTGGAAAAGTAGCAGCTTTAACACAAGAGAACTGCACAGAGATGGGCAGTTTTTTTTATATTTGGGGATGATTCGTTAATTAGGGTGTTTGCTGAAGGAAAATGTGGTTATAGATGCATTAGGCAACATGCCAAAAGCCACCGCACATTCAAGCACATTTGGTTTTTGCCGACACACAAGCCCACGCTTCGCAAAATTAAAAGAGGTGTTTTTTTGCCAACACATTGACATCCTTACGACATAGAAACTTATCTGAACCGACTGAAAAAAGTATATAAATTTGAAGATGGAAACCGCTTGCGGTTCGTGAACACAAACAAACAATATTAATGAGTGAAAAATTAAAAGAATTGAAACCCAGAAAGGCTCTAAACAAAGCCTTTTTAAAAGTAAAGCCGAACAGGACTGAAATTGAAAGTTTCAAGACCAATCTTATCCAGTTACTCGACAGGACAAATGACACCGAAAGCGAAGAGTTTCACAAAAACCTTGTTATTGACTTTTTAAAGAAAACGTATTACGACCCAAACCATTTTATAAATACCAAAGGTCGAAACGACCTTGTGATTCATAACGGTAATCACGCAAGTAGTTCTGTTGGTGTAATCATTGAAGCAAAAAAACCGACCAACAAAGCCGAGATGATTTCTACCAAAAAACTGAACACGAAAGCGTTTCAGGAATTAGTGCTTTACTATTTGCGAGAAAGAATAACACATAAAAACCTTGAAGTAAAACATCTTGTTGCGACCAATATAAACGAATGGTTCATTTTTGACGCCACCCTATTCGACAGACTTTTTGCTCAAAACAAAAACCTTGTAAAACAATTCACCGACTTTGAAGGCGGGCGTTTGGCAGACACCAAAACTGATTTTTTCTACAAACAAATTGCAGAACCTTTCATTGCTGACATTAAAACAGACATTGAATTTACCTACTTCAATTTACAAGAATATCAAAAGCCACTTCGCAACGCTGACAAGGCAGACGATAATAAACTGATTGCCTTATTTAAACTTCTTTCAGCGGAGCATCTTTTAAAACTTCCGTTCACCAATGACAGCAACAGCCTTGATAAAAGGTTTTACAGCGAATTGTTACACATTATTGGTTTGACAGAAACCAAAGAAGGAAGCAAAAAACTAATTGAACGAAATAAAGAAGGAGAGCGACATTCGGGAAGCATTATTGAAGATGCAATCATTCAGCTTGACAGCTTAGACAAAATAAACCGATTAGACCGCCCAAGCCAATATGGTAGCAATCAACAAGAACGTTTATTTAATGTTGGTCTTGAATTGAGCATTACTTGGATCAACAGAATTTTATTTCTCAAATTATTAGAAGCGCAGCTCATCACTTATCACAAGGGCGACAAATCGTATTCGTTTTTGAGTTTAGATAAAATCAAAAACTACGACGACCTAAACAGCTTGTTTTTTCAAGTGTTGGCTCGTAAATATGACGATAGAAACCAAGATGTAAAAATGGCATTTGAAAAAGTGCCTTACTTAAATAGTTCGCTTTTTGAACCTACGGAATTAGAACAAGTAACCTTATTCATTAGCAACTTAAAAGATGATAAAACAATTCCAGTTATTTCATCAACCGTTCTAAAAAATGACCAAGGCAAAAAACGCACAGGGAATGTAACAACCTTAGCATATTTATTTGACTTTTTGAACGCATACGACTTTACAAGCGAAGGTTCAGAAGAAATACAAGAAGATAATAAATCACTTATTAATGCTTCTGTTCTTGGTTTAATCTTCGAGAAAATAAACGGTTACAAAGACGGCTCTTTCTTTACGCCAGGTTTCATCACCATGTATATGTGCCGTGAAACAATTCGCAAATCGGTAGTGCAGAAATTTAACGAATACTGTCAGAACCATGATTTTTCTGATTTTAAGATTGATGTGATTAATGATATCTATGAGTTGATTCCTCAAAAAATTTCAAGAAAACAGGCCAATGAAATTGTCAATTCAATAAAAATATGCGATCCTGCTGTGGGTTCAGGGCATTTTCTAGTTTCTGCACTTAATGAAATGATTGCCATTAAAAATGATTTGAAAATTCTGGAAGATAGAGAAGGCAAGTCATTACATCGTTACGAGGTTGAAGTGGTAAATGATGAACTCATTGTAACAGACGAAGAAGGCGAACTATTCGACTACAGCCCAACAAACAAAGAAAGTCAGCGCATACAAGAAACCCTTTTTCACGAAAAGCAAACCATCATTGAAAACTGCCTTTTTGGTGTTGACATTAATCCAAACTCAGTAAAAATTTGTCGGTTGCGTTTGTGGATTGAGCTATTGAAAAACGCTTATTATAAAAACGCCACCGAATTAGAAACACTTCCAAACATTGACATCAATATTAAATGCGGAAACTCATTGGTGAGCCGTTTTGCCATTGGTGCCGATTTGAGCCAAACACTTAAAAAAAGCAAGTGGTCCATTGACAGCTACCGCATAGCTGTTGACACGTACCGAAACGCCGAAAGCAAGGAACAAAAAAGAGAAATGGAAAAACTGATTGCCGACATTAAATCGGATTTCAGAAGCGAAATTTCTTTGAACGACCCCAAAGTAAAGAAGCTTCGCAAGCTATCGGGCGACTTGTTTACAATGACCAATCAAACCCAATTGTTTGAAATGGGTAAAATGCAAAAAGCTGATTGGAACAAAAAAGTAAAAGCGCTTACCGAAGAAACCAAAAAGTTAGAAACCGAAATTGAAGAAATAAAAGCGAACAAAATATTTGAAAACGCTTTTGAATGGCGTTTTGAATTTCCTGAAGTGCTCAATGATGAAGGGGAATTTGTGGGGTTTGATGTGGTGATTGGAAATCCGCCATATATCTTTTCAAGAGAACTAATGACTGAAAGTGAAAAAGAATATTTTTATAGAGAATATACACTAACGCAATTTAAACTAAACACATATGTATTATTTTCAGAACTTTCCAATCATATACTTCGTGATAATGGTATGCTATCATTTATAATCCCAAATAATTGGTTGACATTACAGAACAACTCACAATTTAGAGAATTTGTTTTAAATAAATTCAAAGAGATTGTAATTGTAAATGATAAAAACAAAACTTTTGAAGATGCGAATGTTGATGCTTCTATATTGCTACTTTCTTCTACTGGTAATGAAACTTTAAGAGCATTCGAATTGAATGGAAAATTATTTACGTTTATATCAGAAACAAGTTCAAAAACTTATCTTAACAACAAAGGTGCTATTATTAATTATCAATTAAACATTAATCCAATAATCGGTTCTTTAATTGATAAAATTAATTCACAATCAACGGAATTAAATACTCATTTTGATGTAAACAATGGAGTACAAGCATATACCGTTGGAGAGGGCACACCCTTGCAAACGGAAGAAATGAAAAAGCAAAGAGTATATCACAGCCTAACTAAAATTGATGAAGATTGGAAAATGTACTGTGATGGTTCAGATGTTGTCCGTTATGATTTTAAATGGAGTGGTCAATGGATTAAATATGGCAAAAACTTAACCCGAAGAAGAATACCAGAATTATTTACAGGCGAAAGAATTTTTGTAAGACAAATTCCTGCAAGTATGCCATATGCCATAGTTAGTTCATTAATGGATTTAGATGTTGTTTGCGATAATAATTATATGATTGTAAGACCAAAGGCAACCTCACATATAACTTTGAAAACCCTAATTGGGCTATTAAATTCAAAATTTATTTCTTTTTGGTTTTTTGCAACTTTTGCTAAACATCAAAGAAAATTATTCCCTCAATTTAAAGTAAAAGAATTGGAAATATTTCCAATTCCAAAGTTTATTGAAGAAATAACTAGAGAAAAAATAGAAACACTCGTAGAAAAGATTATTTCAAAAAAACAGGATAATAAAGACAGTAGTTTAGAAGAAAATCAAATAGACCAATTGGTTTACCAACTTTACGACCTCACGGAAGAAGAAATAAAAATTATTGAAGGAGAATAACAGCAACATGAGCGACATAAAAATATTTGAAAATAAAAAGGTGCGCAGCCAATACGATGCCGATAAAGAAGTTTGGTATTTCAGTATTGTGGATATTGTTGGTATTTTAACCGAGCAGCCAACTGTAGAGAGAGCCAGAAATTATTGGAAAGTATTGAAAAGCAGGCTAATAAAAGAAGGAAATGAAACGGTTACAAATTGTAACCAGTTGAAACTAGAAGCTGAAGACGGCAAACTAAGGCTCACTGATGTTGGAAATGTAGAAGATGTCTTCCGTATTATCCAATCCATCCCATCGCCCAAAGCAGAACCCTTTAAACAATGGCTGGCTAAAGTTGGCTACGAAAGATTGCAAGAAATAAACGACCCCAGCCAAAGCATAGACAGAGCAAGAGAAAATTGGCAAAAATTGGGCAGAAGCGAAAAATGGATTCAGCAACGAATGACGGGGCAAGAGACCCGAAATAAGCTAACTGATTATTGGCAAGAAAGTGGCGTAAAAAAAGGAGATGAATTTGCAGCATTAACAAATATCATTCATCAAGAATGGACAGGGTTGTCCGTAAAGAAACACAAGGAATTAAAAGGTTTAAAATCTCAAAACCTTAGAGACCACATGAGTGAAGCAGAATTAATTTTTACAGCATTGGCAGAATTATCAACCAGGCAAATTGCCGAAACGGATGAAGCGAAAGGCCTGCAAGAGAATGCAAAAGCAAGTAAAAAAGGTGGAAAGATTGCTAAAGATGCCCGAATGCAATTAGAACAACAAACAGGCAAAAAAGTGGTAACAGGAGAAAATTTTTTACCTCCAAGTAAGGAAAAAAAGAAATTGAAATAGACCAATTGGTTTATAAACTTTACGACTTGACAGAAGAGTAAATAAAAATTAAAGAAGGTGCATAACTATGGAAAATAAAATACTCTTATACAGCACCGCATTAGGCAATGTAAACATACATGTAACGTACCAAAATGAAAATTTTTGGCTGAGTCAAAAAGCCATTGCACAGCTATTTGATTGTACAACTGATAATGTATCTCTACATTTAAAAAACATTTTTAACAGTGGCGAGTTGGCGCAAAATTCAGTTACCGAGGAATTCTCGGCAACTGCCAGTGATGGCAAAAATTATAAAACCAAATTTTACAACCTCGATGCCATTATAGCAGTTGGCTACAGAGTAAACTCTAAGCAAGCCACACAATTTAGAATTTGGGCAACAAATACCCTCAAAGAATTTATCATCAAAGGTTTTGTAGTGAATGATGAAATGCTAAAAAATGGGAAACCTTTTGGCAAAGACTATTTTGATGAATTGTTAGAGCGAATTCGTGAAATACGAGTAAGTGAACGAAGGATGTATCAAAAACTTGGAGATATATTTGAACAATGCAGTGCCGATTATACAAAAGATGCAGAAGAAACCAAACTTTTTTACAAAATGGTTCAAAACAAATTGCACTTTGCCATTACAGGAAAAACAGCCGCAGAAATTGTTTTCGCTAGAGCTGATAAAACCAAAGACCATATGGGATTGACAACTTGGAAAAACGCACCTAATGGCAAGGTTTTGAAAAGTGATGTGAGCATTGCTAAAAATTATTTGGAAGAAAAAGAAATTGGAGATTTGAATTTATTGGTTAGTGCTTTTTTAGATTTAGCAGAGTTTCAGGCTCGTAGAAACCAACTGATGAATATGAATGACTGGCTTGAAAGAACAAATAAATTTTTAGATAGTAATAGTTTGGATGTATTACCAAATGCAGGTACAATATCACACGAGCAGGCTATAGAAAAGCACACAAAGAATTTGAGCAATTTAGAATAGAACAAGACAAAAAATATATTTCAGATTTAGATAAGGAGCTTAAAAAAATAAAGCCTCAATAGCCCGATTAGTTTACAAACTATAAGTCATCACGAAAGAAGAAATTAAAATCGTTGAAGAATAACAGCAACATTAGCGACATAAAAATATTTGAAAATAAAAAGGTGCGCAGCCAATACGATGCCGATAAAGAAGTTTGGTATTTCAGTATTGTGGATATTGTTGGTATTTTAACCGAGCAGCCAACTGTAGAGAGAGCCAGAAATTATTGGAAAGTATTGAAAAGCAGGCTAATAAAAGAAGGAAATGAAACGGTTACAAATTGTAACCAGTTGAAACTAGAAGCTGAAGACGGCAAACTAAGGCTCACAGATGTTGGAAATGTAGAAGATGTCTTCCGTATTATCCAATCCATCCCATCGCCCAAAGCAGAGCCCTTTAAGCAATGGCTCGCTAAAGTTGGCTACGAAAGATTGCAAGAACTAAACGACCCCAGCCAAAGCATAGACAGAGCAAGAGAAAATTGGCAAAAATTGGGCAGAAGCGAAAAATGGATTCAGCAACGAATGACGGGGCAAGAAATGCCCTTGGCATTCAGCAATTCCAATAAAAACATATTATCTCATTGCTAAACCCGAAATAAGCTAACTGATTATTGGCAAGAAAGTGGCGTAAAAAAAGGAGGCACTTCGTGTTCCAAAGATAGTTTAGTTGTTAAAACAAACATTAGTTTTTCAAATCACGTTTTATGGTAGAAGTCCAGCCAGTCGGGCTGCCGCAAAACATCAACTATAATTTTCAAACACGTTTTGAATTTTTTTCAGGCTGTCGTTTTCCCCAAATTTTAAATGGTTGAGCTCATTGTCATAGAATTTTTCAATAAAAATCTTAATGAGATACATCACTTCTGGTCTGTTATCACTATTAGTTAACAGTTCTTTGAATAAGTAATTACTCAATTTTAGTTTTTGATTTTTATACTGAGTAAGCATTAAATCTGAAGTTGAACTAGTATGTAAATAGATCATCTTATCAACCTTGTCTATTTCTTCAATTAAGTCCAATATGCTGTAAAACTTATTGTCTTTCATAATTCCACATTTAATATTGAATTTCTAAAAATCCTTTTGACAATCTATTTCCTCGAAATCTTCTTGTTTTAGTAAATCGATCCATCCAATATGCTTTGTCGCTAATATATCTAAATCGGTCATTGTGCGTTTCAGGATATACCTCAATAATATAGGCATCAACGCCATATATTATTTCTGAATTAGGATAGGTAAAATCATCCAACTTTGAACCTAAATCTTGAATGATATCATAATCTAAGAAAGTAACTAAATCAATGTCGCCCGGATTTCTAATTTGTGTCACAAATGACCCATCTATCCATTGTTTCAATGCAGTAAGGTTACAAACTCTTTTAAAATCTTCATTGTATTTAATGTAAGCATCAAAGATTTCTTTTCTTTTTCCTGTTGCTAATTTTAATACAAACTCATCTTCTAACTCCTGAACAGTGGACTTAATTACATGATCAGGAACCAACAAACCGGAATGATTAAAAGTTAACATGTCAATTCAAATTTCGTAATAAAACCAAATATACAAAAACTACGGCACAGGACAGTTTTAAAAAACCAGTTTAGTATTTGAGTGGCAAAATGAAAAATTGTATGCCACATTTAATTTCCGATGTGAGCCAACTATTTTTCTCACCTCTAAAAGACGCCATCTACTTCATACAAAAAAACAGATAAAGTATCACAGTATTTAAAATTATAAAATAAAACAGCCAGTTTAGCGGCAGTAAATAAGTTCCCCCAAACACTAATCTATGGTTAAACAATTACTTCATTTTCAAATCACCTCATTTTCCAAATTCAACTTTCAACTTTCAATCATTCAATCTCAAACCTCCCATTTTTCAATCCCCCAATTTTTCAAATCCCTCAATTTCAAATACAAATCTCAAACCGCAAATTTCAAATCATCAAATCTTTCAATCCTTCAATTCAAAATTCAAAATTTCACTCCACCTCCACCGGCTCCGTAAACGGCACATTCCCATCAAAAATCTCAAACAACAATTCACTTAAAAAGACTTCAAACTCGGCGATGCGCTGCGCATCAACGATGTCTTGTTTGTCGAACATAAACGGCATAAAACCGTCCTTCATGTTTTTAAATGAAAAAATACAGGTTTTCAGCGATGCCAGGTCACTTTCTTGGTGGTACATGAGGGCATACATCATCACTTGAATGATTTTATCGGCCGAGGGGGCCTCACGCAGCACCGACCAATCGGCCAATTTGAGTTGATTGGCCATCACTTTTCCGGTTTTGTAATCGGTAATTTGCAGGCAACCGTTGCGCAGTTCAATCCGATCGACGGTGCCTTTCAATTGCACCCTTTGGGGCATATTGGCCACTATTATTGAGCCCGTTAGTTTGGTTTCTAAGGCCAGTAATTCAATGGAAGTGCCTTCGGTTAACGCCTTTTTTTCGCGTTCCAAAAAGTTTTTGATGGTTTGTTGCGCAATTTCAAAGGACAACAAATTACGGCCTTTCTGAAAATCGCCTTCTCGAAAAGTATGTTCAAAATGAAACAGGGTCAGCTGCGAAATTTGGGTCAAGCAGTGGTCTATGTCACTGACCGCAAGCTGCTTTCCTAGAAAAGGCTTCAACACGTCTTCAAGCACCCCATGAATAATGGTGCCCAACGTATTGGCCGCAATGGATTCCTCCACTTCTTCTTCGGGCCGTATGCCCAGCACCCATTTAAAATAAAACGAAACCGGATTGCGCAAATAATCGGCAATGGCGGTTGGCGACAAGCCCCTTTGTGCCATTTCGTGCAAACGCGCCATCACTTGCGGCGTTTTGGCAATGTGAATCGGATCAATGGTTAAGGCAGGAATGGGTGGAAATGACTGGGACAAGACCAGCTCGTGCCCTTGGCGCGGTTCCAGCTCCAATTGTCGAATAAAACGGCTTTTTTCGCCGGCATCCAAGCCTTCTTTTTCGGCATTGTAAATCAAATGAACCGTTTGGGCACGTTGCAAGGCATGGTAAAAATGATAGGCATAAATGGCATCTTTTTCTTTGACCGTGGGCAGTCCATAAAACTGCTTTAAGTCGTAAGGAATAAAGGAAGGCACAATGGCACCCGACGGCAGCACCCCTTCGTTAACGGAGGTAATGATCACCGTTGAAAAATCGAGGACACGGCTTTCGAGTACGCCCATCACTTGCAAGCCCTCGAGCGGTTCGCCCTCTAGCGAAACCTCCGACAATTCCATGAGTTGTTTATACAAGGCATATACCCACTCCGGATCGGCCTCGGGCAAATAGGTTTCCACATAGCCATGTAATTGCCCCACCGTTTTATAAATGGCAAACAAATAAGCCCTAAAAACGCGCTGCGGTTGGGTGTCAGTAGGCGTTAACTCTTTGAGAAAATCAAGCAAGGCCAGCATGCGTCTGCTGATGGACGTGCTGCTTCGGTCAATCGGATCAAAAAGCAACACGGCCAATTCAGATGCCGCACCCAGTTGTTCCATGAGCCTTTTATGGCTGACAAACGACAAGTTTTGCCTGCGAATCCAGTCGACCGCAGTGCCCGATTGCAACGCCCCAGACAAACTGCTGTGCTCCAGAATTTCAAGCACTTCTTTATGGTAAAATGTATAGCTGCCACCCCGTTTAAATGCTTGGATGTGCATGTGAAGCCACAACTTCAGCAATTGCTGCACCGGATGCGACCGAACGGGCAAACCCATGGTGACATTGGTGGGACCTGCCTCGGCAGGTAATGTCTGCAACAAGGGGCCCAACAAAGTTTCATCGCCCAAAATGACAGCGGTATTTGCTAGATGTTGACCCTGCGCCACAGCCTCGCTAATGAGTTGTGACACCTTTAAAGCCTGACTCAAAGATTTGGGTGTGCCGTGGCAAAATATCTTTTTGGGTTGTTGAAAAACAGGACTTACACCCTGCATTTCGTGTGTTTTATAATGAGGCCAATGGGCCTTGTATTTCCGAATGAACATCCCGGCATCGTGAATTTGATCGGCCAAAAAACACGGATCAATGTCCCAAAAAACATGCGCCCTGCCCGTGGACAAAGCCGACTGAAAAAGCACTTCTTCGGCCTGATTCAACGCATTGAAACCAGCAAAAACCCAATGCATATTTGGGTTCGTAATAAAATAGGAATCGGCACGTTGGGCGGCTTTTCGGTACAACATGCCCTGATAACCACGTTTTTTGGCCAGCAACCGCTCATTTAACGTATGGTAATAGCCTGGCAATTTTTTCCAAAAGGCCAAATACTGCTCAATGAGCTCCGTTTTCTGATCGGGGTCGGTGCTCCAATGCTCGATTTCTTTAATATCAAACAAATGCCGAAACAAGGTTTCGGGCGGCACCAAATACCGGTCCATCTCGTTGAAATCTTGCAAAGCCGTCTGTGCCCATTGGGCAAAAACCTCAAAGCGCTCGCGCTCAGCTTCGGGCGTGACCTCGGTATAAGCTTGGTAAAACTCAAACAAAAGCGCCACCGGGTCGAGGCCTTTGAGCCCCGAAAGCGTTTCGGTAAATTGTTCAATGCTGATAATTTGCGGCGCAAAACTGGTTTTGGTCACCTTGTTGCGCAAGGCGTCCATCAAAAAAATACGCGCTCTTTTGCTGGGAACCAACACAGTAAGTTGTTCCATTCGGTCGCCGTAAGTGTCTACAATCCACTGGCTAAGGCCATCTAAAAACGAAAGTTGTTGCATGGCCTAAATGTACATTTTTTTTTGGAGCTGTTTCCCGCTCTTGCCTGTATCTTGCCGTTGGCAAGGATGCCGGCGCGATCGGGGCTAGGGTTTTTGTGCTTTGGAAGTGCTTGCTGCGGCTGCTTTCAAACTATTTTGTTGAATGGCTCTCTTGGAATTCTTTTTGGCAGTCTCCACTTTAACCGGGTTGAGCGGTGCTTTTTCGCCAAAAAACACTTTGCCATTTTCAACCCAAACAGCTTTGCCCCCATCAGTATTTTCGTCGTGCATGACCGCCTGTAAATTGTCTTCGAAGTCAGGCGCTAACACCTCAGTAGAAACGGGTGCGGACATTTTGCGGGTACCCACTGCCATCCAATGAAAAACAACGCCCGCAGTTCCTTGCTTATTTTCGGCAACCGAAAAACCTTCGGTGTTTACTTGCTGTAAAAACACGCCATTGGTTTCGCCCATGGGTGTACAAGTCACTACCACCTCTTGTGTGGGATCTAACAAATCGGTAAACTCTTTTGGAAACACAACTGTGGCTTTCCCTTGAACCAATTGGCTTTTTCCTTTTAAGCTCACATCAGGACTTAAGCTGCTGGTGGCATAACTCACCGTTTTTTGATCGGTCCCCGACACCATCACATATTGCTCGCTGGTAATTACTTTACCTAAATGATAACTGCTAAATCGGTCGCCCGTAAAGACCGAACCATATTCGTTTCCTTTGATCCAACCGCCAATGACGCCGCCGTAAATGCCCATTCCAATGCTGGTATCCAATGACCGAACCGTTTTTCCAGTGGTAGAACCTGTATTGACAGCTGTGCCAAAACCATACAGCGAATAATCGTTGCCATTGTTGGCATAATAGCCCAAAGCACCCGACTTTATATAGTCGGTTCCGATCACACCACCTGTTCTGGTATTTAAATTATCGCCCGTAACGCCCATAGTGCCAAAACATCTGCTTAAACTCCCTGTTGCCAACTCGCCATACAAGGCACATACATTAGCTCCTAAAAAATCGGTCCCTGCTGTAGTCGTACTCGTGTATCCATTGATGCCTGAACCTAACTTTGCGGTGCCCTTATAATCACCTTGTACGCCCCCAAAAGTGGTTGTACCACCCGAAACGGCCCCATACAGCCCAGAGCCGTTGGCAGTCGTGTAGGCATTAATGGCAAACGGATACGTAGTGCTGCCCGTCACAGTAAACAAATCGGTACTTCCTGGGCTCGCATTATTGATCGATACCTGACCTCCCGAAGTAACCCGAATGCGTTCGGCATTATTGGTTTTGGTGACCAAATCAATGGCATCAGCAGTGCCTATAAAATTCGTAGTGGCTACTGTGCCAGAATTACCCGTTGTGGACCAGTTTTTGCCCGTATCAGCTGTCAAAGCAACCCAAGTGTTGGTTAACCAATAATAAAAACCCGGACTCACCGCCGTGTTTCCACTGCCAGCGGTAGCTGTATTAAACACCAAAGTGCCATCGACCAATGAGCCGCCTTGCGGATTCACAATGGGTGATGCGGTTGAACGACTTGTAAGTGCCACTTTCGGAATCACGATGCCATTCGTAGATGAATTCACTTCAAAAGCGCCGTTGGGCGTGGTGGTATTGATGCCAATTTGGGCCTGAGTTTGTTGAATTAAACTCAAAATCAACACAAAATATAGGGCAGAACGAAACATGGTATTGGTTTTGGTTAGCACACAAATCTACATATTTTTTAATTGATTGACATGAAATTCAAACTATTGGGTTACTTTAGCAACGGCTTTCCATTCGTTAATAACATGAAAAAATTAGTTTTCAGTCAGCTGTTGTTTCTCATTCCACTCCTTGGACTGGCGCAGCTGTATTCGGGAAATGCGACTTATTTATACAACAATGGTGCTTTATTATTTGTCAACAAAGAGGTGAATTTAAGCTCGGGTTCCAAATTGTATTTGCGCAACGAAGGACAGCTCATTCAAGGAACGGCCACGACCAGCACCAACACGGGCAGCGGGATTTTATCCGTTTTTCAAGAAGGCACCTCCGACAATTATGACTACAATTACTGGTGCGCCCCAGTAGGGAATGCATCGGGCACGGTTGGCAATGAAAATTTCGGGATCAGCCAATTATACCAACCCACCACCAACATCGCTTCAACGGCGGCTACATTACTGGCCGCTTCCAGCTTAGACGGGGTGTCCAATCCGTTGTCCATTGCCAGCTATTGGATTTGGAAATTTCAAACATCGGGTACCTATGCCGATTGGGCCTATGTGGGAACCGCTTCTAGTTTAGCTGCTGGCCAAGGTTTTACCATGAAAGGCAGCAGTGGTACGGACGCCACCAACGTGGGTGAAACGGCCACGAACAATCCTGGGGGTGCACAGCGCTATGATTTTCGGGGAAAACCCAACGATGGCACCATCGGGGTCAATGTAAGCGCGGGCAATTATACCCTTACTGGAAACCCTTATCCGTCTGCCTTGCATGTCAACGCCTTTTTATTGGACGCGGCCAACACGGCTTGCACGGGCATTGCTTACTATTGGGAACAAGACAAAACAGCCAATTCCCATTCCTTATTGGCAGGCCGCGGGGGCTATGGCACTTTTGCCCCCGTAAGCACATCTTCTGCTGGAATTTACACGCCAGCCGTGTATTACAATTATTACAGTGATGGCAGCATCAACTTTGGAACAGGTTCCAATTCCACGTTATCCATTGTCCGAAAATATGCGCCGATTGGGCAAGGATTCATGGTAGAAGGTACCACAACAGGCAGTATCAACTTAAAAAACAGCCACCGGGCCTATTACAAAGAAAGCAATGTGGGCCATCAATCGCAATTTGAAAAAAATAGCAGAGACAACTTCCCCATTTTATGGCTCGATGTGCAATATAACCAACAAATCACCAGGCAATTGGCCTTGGGTTTCCCCGATTTTTCAACAGATGACATTGACCACGGCATGGACGCCAAAGACCCTACCGACACCGACGCGCCCTTTGATGGTTTTTTTGTACTAAACAGCACCCCTTACGTCATTCAATGTCTGCCTTTTGCTATTGAGAAGCGCATTCCATTAGGCGTTCGGGTAGCTTCAGAAGGACTGGTTCGGTTTTCAATTCGGCTCCGCGATCATTTTAACCAAAATCAGGAGGTATTCATTTTTGACACCTTGACCCAAACGTACCATCCGTTGACCGATGATTCTTTTTTTGAAGTGCTACTTCCTGCTGGTGCGTATAATCGGCGTTTTCAATTAACTTTTCAAAACCCTTTACTGGCAAATAATCACGGCGAAATGGCTGGTTTTTTCTCGTTGAGTCATCAACCCAAAACACAGCTTTTAAGCATCTATAACCCCAGTCAACAAGCTATTGCTGCCATCACTATTTATGACATTACGGGCAAAAAAATTAATCAAAACAACCAAACAAATACCGAGCGGCTTACTACCTTTGACACTTCGACATGGGCAACGGGCGCTTACTTGGTTTACATTGAGCTCCAAGACGGTCAACATGCTACCCTAAAAATAATGATTACGCCAAAGAATTAAACCCATATATGCTAAAAAAAGTAGCTTTTAGTTTCATTGCAGGAATCAGCCTGCTGTGGAATGTGCAGGCACAAAACGAGCAAAACTGGAAATTTTTCGCCAACTTAGACAACCGTTTTTCAAGCATTCGAAATAATTCCATTTTACTAGTTGGGGTAAAAACGGGCATGCAATACAAAAAGAAATACCGCATTGGCCTCGGATTTTCGTGGATGACCAGCCCTGTCACTGTTAATTTTCTCAATAAAAAAACGCGGCAGACCGAAAGCAATGAAATCCATTTTTGGTACGGCAGTATGTTTTTTGACTATGTTATTTTCCGCAACAAACGCTGGGAATTTTTTGCCACCGAACAATTGGGCTACGGCCAACCAGAATTTAAAGTTGCTGTTCAAACCGATGTGGTTAGCGACTTAGATATCCCATTGTACATCAACGAAATTTCGACCCAAATCAATTACAAAGTCACCAAAGGTTTTGGCGTCGGAGCAGGCATTGGCTACCGCAACCTTTGGAACCGCAAGGCATTACTCCGCGATACTTTTGATGCGCCAATTTATATTTTAAAAGTGACGCTTTATCCGGAGGATTGGTTTTGATTGGTTAATAGCACGGGGATAAAATTAAAAAAAAACAAACCATTTTTTAAGGCTTCACAGATAAGGAATTTAAACAAACAGATCGCATTTGGAAGAAGCTTTCGTCAAGAAGACTAAATAGAAATAAATAAACCGTGGACACAGACGAGTTATCAGTACCAACCTATGACGGCATCATTAGAGCAGCTGAAAAATTTAATCATAATTTGACCCTGCAATTTGGTGTATTGGCCTCAAATTGTAAAGATGATGATGACTATTTGAATCAAGCAGAAGCCATAATAAATCAATGGCTTCAAATGGATCAATTCGAGGAGATCATTGATGACATCTTTTTTGGTGAATCTGTGAGTCAAGAAGAATTTATTAACACCTTAAACAAAATATCATCCAACATAGCCGAAGTCAGGATAACGCCAATGGAACAACGTGAATATGAAGATTGGGGTTAACCGACGTAAATAAAACGTGTACCAAAAACTGTATTTATGGTACACAAAAATTAGACGTGAGACTTTTTGGTACATAAATAAAATGTAGTGCAAAAACATCAAGATAACATAAATACCTTCCGCTCCCTCTTCAAAGGACGTGAAGATGTATTTGCTATTCGTTGGGAAAAAGGGAGCAAATCGGGGTATATGCCAGCCGTTTTTTACGACCCCTATCGTCTTCGGGCTCATAAAATGAATGGAGGCACATTTCAGAATTTTACGGAGAAATCAAATTTAAAACTGACTGATGAACAAATTCAAAAGCACTTGGATGGGTTTCAGCAGATTGGCGTTTATCCGCTATTACAAGACAATTCTACTTGGTTTTTAGTTGCAGATTTTGATAAATCGAATTGGCAAAAGGAAGCCGTTACTTTCCTTAATGCTTGTAAAGAAAAAGAAATTCCAGCCTACCTTGAGCGTTCACGTTCGGGAAATGGTGGACACGTTTGGATATTTTTTGATAAACCATATCCTGCTATAAGAAGTCGGAAAATATTCATTTCAATATTAGAGCAGTCGGGGGCATTTTCAATGTTTGACAAAAGTTCGAGCTTTGATAGGCTCTTTCCCAATCAGGATTTTCTTTCAGGCAAAGGTTTCGGAAATCTGATTGCATTGCCACTTTTTAAACCAACTTTTGAAAAAGGAAATAGTTGTTTTGTTCATTCCGAAACCTTTGAAGCAATCACTGACCAATGGAACTTTTTGAAAAATATTAAAAGGGTTTCTACTGACTATTTAGATGAACTACACGAAATATTATCGCCTGAAGTTTCCTTAATAACACGGCAGCTAGCTAATAGAAAACTTCGTATTTCTTTAAACAATATTATTAGAATCAGCAGAAAAGGATTAACACCAACGCTCACTCATTTTCTAAGGGAAGAATTAAATTTTGCAAACTCTGAATTTTTCATCAAGAAGAAATCAGGAAGAAACACGTATGAAACAGCTCGTTATCATAAACTAATTGAGGAGTCGGAGAGTGAAATTATCATTTCAAGAGGTTTTATCGGTAAACTTTTGCGATTTTGCAAAGAATCACAAATCGAATTTGAGTTCGCTGATGAAAGAAAGCTAAAACCAATTGTTTCTTTTACGTTTACAGCTGCTTTGCGAAATCATCAATTAGGAGTCATCGAAACAGTTTCTAAAAAGGATTACGGAGTAGTTGTAGCACCTCCATGTTCGGGGAAAACAGTTATTGGGTTAAAAATAATTGCGGATAAAAGACAACCTGCCCTCATTATCGTTCACCGAAAACAATTATTGGAACAATGGACAGAACGGATTGAAGCGTTTCTAAGTATACCGAAAAGAGATATTGGTATGATTGGTCAAGGGAAGTCAAAAATCGGCAAACAAATTACCGTGGCAACTATTCAGAGTTTACAAAAGCAAATAGAATCTATACAAGAGCAATTTGGAACTATCATCGTGGATGAATGTCACCACGTCCCTGCTGAAACTTTCAGAAACACAATTGCAAAATTACAAGCTTATTATCTATATGGATTGACTGCTACACCTTTCAGAAAGTACAATGATGGCAAAATGATTTTCACCCACTTGGGAGAGATCATTGCAGATATTCAACCTACTGATATCGAAAATTATAAACAGGCAAAAATCACCATTCGCAACACCGAATTGAATGTCCCATATAATTCTAAGACGGATCATTTTGAAACATTGTCAAAAATACTAGTTCACGATACTACACGAAATAAGATAATATTAGAAGATGTAAAGACAGAACTAAATCAAGGTAAAAAAGTGGTGATCATCACCGAGCGGAAGGAGCATATTGACATGCTGTATTTGTATTTAAAACATTCGTATGAAGCGATTACTTTAAGTGGAGAAGATTCAGAAGCTTCCAAAAAAGCTAAATGGAAAACACTGGAAGAAGGGAGTTTTCAGGTTTTAATTACAACAGGACAATATTTTGGAGAAGGTACCGACTTGAACAACATTCATTCTTTGTTTTTGGTTTACCCATTTTCATTTGAGGGAAAACTAATCCAATACATAGGCAGAGTACAACGCTCGGAAATCAACCCTACTATCTACGATTATAGAGATTATAAGATTGATTATCTCAATAAGTTGTTCCTGAAACGCAATACTTATTACCGGAAAATTGACAAGCAAGCAACTTTGTTTGATGAACCAATGGACGAAATTATAACGTCAAATCATATTTTAACGATAGAAAAGAGAATCAAAGTTTCCATTGAGGAATTAGTCTTTCACTATGGTAGTGTCTCGTTTAAAATTCCAATTGTTGAAATGAATACAGCACTTCAATTCCTGTTAGAAAATAATGAGATAAGACCCGAATTTGACGTATTGAAGCCCTACTTCATAAAAACCCTAAAATCAAAAAGTATAATAGTAGAAATTTTTGCTGAGTTTGAAAACGGAAAATTGGTCTCACAATCTGCTTTTTCATCAGCGATTGAATTGCTAAATAAGGAAGTAATTGAAGGTGTGAAATTTCAATTTTTAAACAAGGTATTGCTCAAACAATTTACTGCAAAAGGGCATAACATCCTTACATCGGATGAATTACAAAATAATGAGAAAGTGTATACTAACGCAGAAGAAGTGCTAAATGAAATTCTCAAGAACAAGCAATATAAACATTCACAACATGTCGAATACTTAGCGAATAGACACCAAAGCCAAGTAATGAAAATTCGATTTGTACTCAATCCATTCGCTTTCGTGTTTCTGCTTGCAAGTGAGCAAAGTTATTTTGTTGTTTTAGAAACTTTAGATACAGAGGAAGCAACATATATTTGGCATAGTTCTAAAAACAAAGCAGCACTAATTGAAGAAGTGATTAGTATAGAAAACCAATTAAGCACCATTAAAGAAAATGGAAGGCAAGCATATTTAGAAAATAGTCCAGAGAACTTTAATCGAATTATACACGATTATTCAGCTGATAAAAAAGGATTTATCGTTTGGAAATCGGCAATAGAAGAATATATATAAGCCCTTTTTCGACCTTAAGAACCTATACAATTACGGTTAATTTGTTTTTTAACCCAGATTACGCATTAGACTTTGCAATGAAAGGGAAAAGGACAATAAAGATGGGAGTGCACGGACTTTTTTTACCGCAGATGTAGCAGAGCTACATTGAGGACAAAAAAAGGAGTACATTTCCAGATTTGCAGTCATTTTTTCTTGTAATAAATTTCTAATGCATAATCTGGGTTTAATTTTTATTACTATTCAAAAACCAATATTCACGCTGCCTACCTCACAAGAAAAATTTGGACATTTTACCTATCAAAAAAACCGCCCCAAATGCTGAGGCGGCTTCTAATACTTCTTTGGTTTTAATACCTTTCGGTAAACACCTTCATGTGGTGTATTTGATGCCCTACAATGATGTAGCCCAAGGCCAGCGGACTGATGTTGTGGCCTGAAGCGGTGCCCATTTTCATCAATTCTTCGGACGAAAGCGACCCAAAAAGGCACAAGGTGGACAACCTCACGGCGGCAAACTCCGACAACAAGCCCTGCATGCTTCGGCGGTTGGCTTGCGCAGCGTCTGCATACTCATTTTCGTCAAAACCAGGCAGGTCAGTGGTGTCACCGCGGCCAATGCGCAAGGCGCGGTAGGCAAAAACGCGTTCCACATCAACAATGTGTTGCACCATGTCTTTGAGCGTCCACTTGCCGGGCGCGTAAGCATAATCAATTTTTTCGAGGGGTACGTCTTGTACGAATTTAATAAATTGGTGCTGCGCAATTTCTAACACCTCTAATAAATTGTCATCGGGGACCAATGACAAATAGGTGCCATAGTAGGGCGCATACTGGTTGGTGGTTAATAGGTTTTTGGTCATGGTTGGTTAATTGGTTGGTATTGGTTGTTATTTGGAAGGAATGGAAGCTAAAATTTCAACTAAAAACGACCAAAATTTTTGCGTCGAAGAAATGCTTGCCCGTTCATCGGGGCTGTGCGCGCCGTGAATGGTTGGTCCAAATGAAATCATGTCCATGTGGGGGTAATTGGTGCCTAAAATACCACATTCTAAACCGGCATGGCAAGCCACTACTCGGGGTTCAGCCCCTTGTTGCTTTTGGTAAATAGCCTTGAGCACTTCTAAAATTTCAGAATTCGGATTGGGTGTCCAGCCCGGGTAACTCCCCGAAAAACTCACTTCGGCCCCCATCAATTCAAAGGCTGAACGCAAGGCCTGCGCCAAATCCATTTTGGAGGTTTCCACCGACGACCTTGTCAGGCATTGCACCAACACCCTTCCGCTTTCAACGGTTACTTTGGCAATGTTATTGGAAGTTTCTACCAAGCCGTCAAAGTCAGGGCTCATACGGTAAACGCCATTGTGTGCGGCATATAAGGCCCTTAAAAAATGTTGTTGGGCCAAGTTGGGCATCACCTGAGTTGGGCAACTATCTAGACGGGTGCAACTGATTTGCAATTGGGGCTCCACGGTTTTGTATTCTTGGAGAATTTCAGTTGTCCATTGGTCCCAATCAGCCAAAAAGGCTTCTTCAAAAGTAGGTGAAATGACCACAATGGCTTCACTTTCACGCGGAATGGCATTGCGCAAACTGCCGCCGTGCAATTGGCTCAATCGGACATCGAAATCTTCAAATGCCAAAAACAGCAAACGGTTCATCAATTTATTGGCATTGCCCAAGCCTTTGTGAATGTCCATCCCCGAATGGCCTCCTTGCAAACCTTTGATGGTCAAAGCATAGCCCACAAAATGTGGTTCCACGGTTTCTTCATCGTACAAAGCTTCGGCGGTGACATCGACGCCGCCTGCGCAGCCAATGTCAATTTCATCGTCTTCTTCGGTGTCTAAATTCAATAAAATTTGCCCTTGCAAAATGCCTCCTTTGAGGTTCAAGGCGCCCGTCATCCCTGTCTCTTCGTCAATGGTAAACAAGGCTTCAATGGCCGGATGCGCCAAGTCGGTACTCGACAACACCGCCATGATGGCGGCAACGCCCAATCCATTGTCGGCGCCCAAAGTGGTTCCTTTGGCCCGAACCCAATCGCCATCGACGTACATGTCAATGCCTTGGGTGTCAAAGTCAAATACGGTATCGTTGTTTTTTTGGTGCACCATGTCGAGGTGACCTTGCAAGACCACTGCTTTCCGATTTTCCATACCAGGTGT
The DNA here is from genome assembly GCA_002256385.1 of Flavobacterium sp. BFFFF2. Classification (GTDB taxonomy): domain Bacteria; phylum Bacteroidota; class Bacteroidia; order Flavobacteriales; family Flavobacteriaceae; genus Flavobacterium. Next base: position 44,878 of record NKJD01000008.1, on the reverse strand, counting down.
GGCTGGTTTGCGAATAATGACATTGCGGATGTCGTCTTCAAAGGTTTCAAGGCCCAATTGCTGCCCAAAATCTTTCATAAAGGCAATAACGCGGTCTTCTTTTTTGGACGGACGAGGCACGGCATTGAGGTCGGCAAAATGCGTCCAGACGGCCTGAGGCGCCAATTGGCGGATGATATCTGACATAGTAAAATGAATCAAAAAAGTGAAGCCCAAATGTACAAAAAAGCGGCCTTTTGCATGCCAAACAAACGGCTTTCTGCAAGCAGGTGATTCTTAGGAGGTGGCATCATTATTTAGGCGTAAAAACGTATCTTTGAAACTTAAAATTTAAAAAATAATGCGTCAAATCTGGCTTGGGCTTTTATTGTTTTTTTACGGTTGCCTGCACGCACAACTTACTTTGCGTGTTACTGCCATCCCTGCCAACACCCCAGCAAATGCGGCCATTTATGTGGCAGGTTCTTTTAACAATTGGGACCCAGGAAACACGGCCTACCAATTGCAAGCCGACGGTCCAGGAGCTTGGGCCATTACCATACCCGAGGCATCGGGCAGTTGTTCATTTAAATTTACACGGGGCAGTTGGACCATGGTAGAAGGAAATGCCAGCGGCAGTTATCTACCCAACCGGACAGCCAATTTTACGGGGACGGCACAAACCCTGACTTTGAGCATTTTGTCATGGGAAGACCTCGCTGGTTCTGGCACAGCATCGACCGCTGCTTCGAACGTGCAAATTTTAGACCCCGCTTTTTTCTTAAGTCCATTAAATAAATACCGCCGCATTTGGTTGTATTTACCTCCCGATTATGCCACTTCGACTAAGCAATATCCGGTGTTGTATATGCACGATGGCCAAAATTTATTTGACAATGCCACGTCGTTTTCGGGCGAATGGCAAGTGGATGAATCGCTTAATTTGTTGGCTTCACAAGGCGATTATGGAGCCATTGTGGTCGGGATTGACAATGGCGGTGCCGATCGGCTCAATGAATACAGCCCATGGGTGAACGCCCAATATGGCGGCGGGCAAGGCGATTTGTACGTTCAAAGCATCATTCAATCGATTAAACCTTTTATTGACAGCCATTACCGGACATTAACAACCGCAGCATACACCGGCATCGCTGGCAGTTCGATGGGTGGATTAATCAGTGCTTATGCGGCTGAACGGTACCCTCAGGTTTTCGGGAAAATTGGGATTTTTAGCCCTGCCTTTTGGTTTTGCCAAAATGACTTACTCAATGACATTCAAGGGTCAAACAATACTTTATCAGCAAGCAGATGCTATTTGGTGGCGAGTCAAAATGAATCGACCACCTTGGTTTCAGAATGCAATCAGGTGATTACCGCCTTGCAAAGCAAAGGATTAGCCACCACTGAAACGCGCACCAAATATGATACGTATGGCTCGCATTCCGAAAGTTATTGGAAGGGCGAATTTTCGGCTGCCTACAAGTGGTTGTTTCAGCAACAAATGTTAAATGATGCTGCATCTATAAAAGTGGTTCCGAAGTTGTACGCTTATGGGGCGCATCAATTTTGGCTCAATGGCACAGCTGATGATTTGCAAGTAACGATCTACAATGCAATGGGCTCCCTGCAAGGAACGTATGTATTGCACCCAGGACAAAATGAGGTGTCAGCTTGGCGCTTGCCTGCTGGCTTGTACATTTTGAAAGGTTCGGGTGTTACCTTGAAATGGATTTGGCATGAGTAGACGGGAAACATGGGTCAAGACTTTTTTTCCTAAAAAAATGATTTTAGGTCTTTTTGTGATGTGCCTTGTTGGTTCGTGTCAATTTTTTGGCGAACCCGTGCCCGATGAAAACCGCTTGCTTTTGGAGCAAGAAAAAGCCATCAACTGGAAACAGGTTGATGAATTTCCGTCTTTGCCCGATTGCCAATTGGTAAAAGGCAGCATGCTGCGCCGCAAATGCTTGTTTGATGGACTCACGCATTTAATTACGCAACAACTTAGCACTTCAGCGGAATGCAAACAACAGCCCCTCGATTCATTACTGGTTGAAATTACGGTAAAACCAAAAGCCAGACCAAGCTGCCACTTGCTGATTGAAACTGCTTCTTGGCCCGACACCTTGCGGATGGGCCTAGAACAAAGATTGTCCGACAGTTTGCCAAACATGCAACCTGCCACGAAACGAGGAATTCCTGTGACGGCCATATTGCGGATTCCGATTTATTTTAAATAGAAATTGAACGTCAAAACCATCTTTTACTACGACCACCACTGTCGGTTTTGTGTCCAAACCGCAAAAACCATCCATACGCTTGATTGGTTGGGTAAAACGGAGCAAGCGCCTCTTTCCGATCTGGCCCTTGCTTTTCCGAATAACACCGCACTCTTTGACAAAGCCCAACAAGCCTTGAGTTTGTACAATGGCCAATGGCACCACGGATTTGCTGCTTGTGTGCGCCTTTCCATGTTGTTGCCCGTTGGCTGGCTCTTTTATCCGTTGTTGCAATTGGTGGCTTGGACCCCATTGGGCGACAGACTCTATGCCTGGCTGGCTGATCGGCGCTATGTGTTTGGTCGTTGCAACGATAGTGATTGTGCTGTAAATAAATAATGTTTGTTCTTTTGAAACGATTTTAAGTACTTTGGCCCTTCAGTCAAATTTTGTTTTTTATACGTTTAATGTTGCCACTCATTTCACCATTCATAAAAACACTTGGATTGCTTTTTGCATTCATTGCATTTGGGCTTTACTTTGACAGCACTTATCTTATAGCAGCACATCCAAATGGCCAATGGATTGCCAATGTAATGATGCTTGCCGTGTTTTTGTATTTGTGGTTCAAAGGCACCCCTCGGGCCAAAGAATTAATGGGCTATGCCCTACTCATCGGCATTGGCGGTGAATGTTTGTTTTCGTTGGTGTTTCAAATGTATGAATACCGCTTGCAAAATGTCCCTGTTTATGTGCCCCCCGGACACGCCATCTTGTATATTACCACCTATTATTTTTGCAAGGAGAAAGCGGTGAAAATCAATAAAAAATTGATTGAAAAAGGCTTGCTCCTATTTATGTTGGCCTATAGCAGCTTTTTTTTGTTATGTAGAAAAGATGTTTTTGGTTTTACTTTAACCCTGCTGATTGTTTTTCTGTTACGCCACAAATCGCGCGAACGCCTGTTTTATTTTACCATGTATTTGGTCGTGGCTTTCCTTGAAATTGTGGGCACCCGCTACCATTGTTGGGTTTGGCCCAACACCGCCTTTGGCATATTTCCCTTATTAAAAAGTGCCAATCCGCCTTCGGGCATTAGTTTTTTTTACTTCGGACTGGACTTGGGTTCATTGTGGTTGTACAAACAACGTCACCGAGTGGCCTGGCACCGTATGAAAGTGATGAGGCTACGCAGTAGTAAGACGTAATCATATTCGTTGTACAATGCACCACTTCCATTTACCTTAATACATAAAACAAACAAGCGATTGTAAAAGCAATGCTACTTCTACAACCGCTTGTTGTTGTCAAACTGTTTGGTAACTTGTTTTACATTTGAAGGGAATCCAAATTAAAAACCCGTTACTTCCAGTTAGATTTCAATAAAAATATAGTTTGGTTTAGTTTGTTACTATACAATGCCTTGTGCCAACATGGCGTCTGCCACCTTCACAAAACCGGCAATATTGGCTCCTTTTACATAGTCAACGAAACCGTCAGCTCCCGTACCATATTTTACACATGATTCGTGGATGTCACTCATAATGCGGTGTAAACGTTGGTCTACTTCTTCGCGGGTCCAGCTTAAACGCAATGAATTTTGCGACATTTCTAAACCTGAAGTAGCCACCCCACCTGCATTGGATGCTTTACCTGGTGCAAATAATATTTTGGCAGCTTGAAATGCTTCAACCGCTTCTGGTGTCGAAGGCATATTGGCTCCTTCAGCCACACAAAAACAACCGTTGGCCACCAAAGTGCGGGCATCATCGCCATTCAATTCATTTTGGGTAGCGCATGGCAACGCAATGTCGCAAGTTACTTCCCATGGGCGTTTTCCCTCTACAAAAACAGCATTTGGGTATTTTTTGGTGTACTCGCTAATGCGCGCATATTGTACATTTTTCAATTCCATGATGTACGCCAATTTCTCAGCATTGATGCCATCAGCATCATGAATATAACCAGATGAATCAGAGGCCGTAACCACTTTTCCACCCAATTCAGTGGCTTTTTCAATGGCATATTGTGCCACATTTCCAGAACCAGAAACTACGACTGTTTTGCCGCTAAAACTATCGCCACGGGTGGCCAACATGTTTTGTGCAAAATATACATCGCCATAACCAGTCGCCTCCGGACGGATCAATGAACCGCCAAACGAAATACCTTTGCCAGTTAAAACGCCCGTAAACTCGTTGCGTAAACGCTTGTATTGACCAAACATATAGCCTACTTCGCGTCCGCCTACGCCGATATCACCTGCTGGCACATCAGTATCAGCACCAATATGACGCGACAATTCGGTCATGAAACTTTGGCAAAAACGCATGATTTCATTGTCTGATTTTCCTTTAGGGTCAAAGTCAGAACCGCCTTTTCCACCGCCCATTGGCAAAGTAGTCAAGCTGTTTTTAAATACTTGTTCAAAAGCCAAAAACTTAAGAATGCTCAAATTAACAGATGGGTGAAAACGCAAACCACCTTTGTATGGGCCAATCGCAGAGTTCATTTGAATGCGGTACCCACGGTTTACATGCACTACACCTGCATCGTCAGTCCAAGTAACGCGAAACATTAATACGCGCTCTGGCTCCACCATACGCTCAAGGAGCATTTTGTTTTGGTATTTTTTATTGTTTTCAATAAATGGAATTACGGTTTCTGCTACCTCTTGCACAGCCTGCAAAAACTCAGGCTCATTCGGGTTTTTCTTAGCGACAGCTTCTACAAAAGCTTGAATACTTGGTGCCATATTTTATGGTTTTATTGAATTAAAGAAATCGTTTTCGTAACGGGCACAAATATACATTTTATTCAAAATGGACAAACACTTTTTTTTAGAACAATGACCCAATATAACAAAAGAAATAATTTTCGTTTCTCTTGAAAAAACAAGCCAATCAGTCGGTCGTTTTTTTATATTTGTCGAACCTAGTTTTACTACTTCATGAAACTCAGATTCATTGTAACGCTCATCTTACTAAACCTGACAAGCTATTTTAGTTTTGGTCAGTTTGGGTATGCAGCAGAATATGGTTTTTTTGTAGGTGGGTTTTCGCTGCAATCAGATTATGGTGCCCGCGAAGAGTTCTCAAGCAGTTATGCTAATATGGGCTATACCATTGGCGGGTTTTACTATCTGAATTTTGCTTACAGTTCCAACTACAATTACAGTTCCAGTGGCTACTTTGGTGATCATTTTAAGTTGCGTGCTGAATTGTCTTTTAGCAAAACGGACCTTCAACATTATGGAAAATATGTTGATGGCTCAAAAAACAGTGTCATGGCCCGACAATTAAGAGCCATGCATGGAACTACTTCTATTGCTGACTTGGGCCTGCAATTGGAATATTTCCCAACCAGCATCAGAGATTTTACGAGTTCCATTGGAGTGCTTCGCCCCTATTTCACAGGTGGCATTCATGGCGATTATTACATCCCAAAGGTTGAATCGGATTTAGGAAACATAAATACGCCATTAACCACTCCCGAAAAATATTTTGGCGGTTTGTCCAATGCCACCAATTTTACTTACTCACTGTCGTTTGGCGGCGGTTTACGATACCGACTCAACGAGGCCATCGACCTGTTTTTAGATGCCCGGTACCAATACTTCTTTACCGATTGGATTGACGGCGTAAGTCCAAATTCAATTTTATACCCCGAAAACAAATCGAACGACACGCTTGTGCTGTTAAATTTTGGGTATGTTTATTACTTTGAATAAGCCATTTTAAATCGTTCCAATTCGGGCATTAACTGATTTTGAGAATTAAGTGTATATTTGGCACTCAAAATAATTCGCTATGTATTTTATCCAACTTACCCACAACTTCTTGGCTGCCATTGCCTTGGCATTTATTCTTGCTGCCGTTGTTAATTCATTTAAAGGAAAATCAGAAGGACGTGTTTTTACAGCAAAAGACCGTAAAATTGCTTTGTTTGCCCTGATTACCACCCATTTGCAATTAGTCATTGGACTCATTTTGTATTTTATGTCGCCCAAAGGCTTCGCTGCCATGCATGAAATGAAAAATGCAGCCCTAAGACTTACTGCATTGGAGCATCCGCTGACTAACATCATTGCGGTAACACTCATTACGATTGGTTGGTCAACACACAAAAAAGCCAGCACCGATGCGGCAAAATTTGGCAAAATCAGTATGTTCTATTTAATAGGATTGCTGTTGATTTTGTCGAGAATGCCTTGGAATTTATGGTTTAATTTCAACTAATAAAATGCCCTTTTTGGGCATTTTTGTTTTTGAAGTGATTTAATATGAGAAAGAAACACCTAAACTATTTGTTGCCTTTTTATTTCTTAACTGCCTTGTTGCTATGCCAATTGGGACACAGTCAAATAAAAACAGACAAAAAGCCAAAAGCGGCAACACCTGAAACCACCACTGCGGTAAGCAAAGAAAAACCAGGCGCTGAAACTCTTGCTAAGACAGTGAGTGTGGTTAAAAATGCGGTTAAATTAGATTCTATTGGCCGCGACGAAACGGCTTTGGTTCCAGAGGCGGTTGACCAAGATTCAATTTGCACCGAAGAAAATTACATTTTTAAAAGATACAAACGCAAAGCGCATGCTTCTTATTATTCGGACCGATTAAAAGGCCGAAGAACGGCAAGTGGCCAACGTTTTGACAACTCCAAATGGACAGCTGCACACAAAAAACTACCCATGGGAACCAAACTTCGAGTAACCAACGAAGCCAATGGCAAGTCAATTATGGTTACCATCAACGACCGCGGCCCATTTTCGCGGGTGCGCGACATTGACCTTACCAAAAGAGCTTTTAGGCATTTATCAAACGGTGGTGGCTCCGGATCCATGATAGTTACCTTGGAAATTGCCGAAGAAAAAACACCCGTTTCCACTGAAAAATCGGAAAAGAATTTGACCAAACCCGAAAAATCAAAAACAGAAAAGTCCAAAACAGAGAAGACTGCGTTGGCGATTCCGTTGTGATTTTTTTTGTTTAAAGTTCAAGGTTTAAGGTTTAAAGTTTAAAGTATAAGGTTTAAAGTTTAAAGTTCAAGGTTTAAAGTTGTTTCCCGAACATCAGTTTCTATAACCAGAAGTTCAGTACCCGCAAGACATCTCCGATGCCCTCATTAGTTGAATGTTGAAAGTGCGAAAGTTTAAAGTTTTAGGTTTTAGAGATTCCAAAATGAGCGAGCTTAAGCTCGATTGAAGTGCATGTCTTTTGATTTGCGAACTGAAGTTTGCTTTCCGGAAGTCCACTTGGCTTTTATTCCGCCAGCTCCATATACCATTCGGCCTTTTGGCTTCGGTTCTCATTACTAATATTAAATGTTTGTGACTTCGCCCATACGGCGAAATTCAAAATTCAAAATTCAAAATTTTTAAACAGTACTCATGACCTCCATCTTCAATTCCGCTTTGGCATCAAGTTTAACATATAACGAATACCGCGAATGGATTCGCAAGCAATTGGCATTGGGTTTATCGACAGGCGATGAACAATCAGAAGCCTTGACGCATTACAGCGAACTCAATGAGGCAAGGATGCGCCGATTAGACAAAACACTGCACATTCTTCCGGAGGTTAGCGCGGCATTGCTGCCATATAAAGCTAAATGGATTGGTTTGGCATTGGCAGAAGGCTGGTGTGGCGATGCGGCACAAATAGTGCCCATTTGGCACAAAATGGCCGAAGAAACCCAAGCTTTTTCATTACATATTGTCCTAAGAGATCGGCATGACGAGCTTATGCAACTTTTTTTAACCAACGGCACCAAATCCATTCCAAAATTGATTGTATTGGATGCCCAAACGCACGAACTCGTTGCTCATTATGGACCAAGACCTGTAGGTGCACAACAATTAATGACCAATTACAAAGCGTTACACGGCCAAATTGATGACAATGCCAAAACTAAATTGCAAAAATGGTATTTAAATGACAAAGGGTATTCCGTTCAGCTTGAATTGACGGAGTTGCTCACAAAAACGTCTTAGTTTTTGAAATGGGCTTTAACTTTCTATTTGTTATTCGTCTTGCTTAATATTTCAAAAAAACTAAATGCAATTCAAAAGGTAAAGTAAACCGAATTTCTTGATATCGGAAACAAACTTTAAAAATGAGAAATGATACTCATAAACCCCTAACTAGGCTGTAAATCACTCTATTTATTCAAAGCAAACTGCAACCCCTTTATAAAAGTAGGCAATGGCGTGTCCATGTGCCCAAGGTTTGAATACATGTCACCTTTGAAAACAATGTTGTTTTTATCGTTTAAAGTGCTACTAAGCGACTGCAGTGTTTCGTTTGATTTTAACAAAGAAGCATCTTCTTCATCGGCATCTTCCAGTCCACCAAAGGTCACGTAAGCAGTCATTTCGTTTTTGTTATTCAAAGGAAGATTCTGAAATTCCTTAACTAGGTAATTGCGGTTGTAATTGGTGGAGGGGCTAGCGGCAATGTAACTACTGAATAAATCGTTCTGGTAGAGCAAGTCTTGCTGCAGGGCATACAAGGTAAAATATCCTCCCAAAGAATGTCCTATTAATAGGCGTTTGTTTTTGTCAACCGAATAGTTGGCGTCAATATGCGGAATTAACTCCTTTTGTAAAAAACGCAAAAAATGACCTGCTTTACCGCTGACAGTCATTTCATATTCGGCAAGGGCAAGTGGAAATGTAAAATCTCTGCACCGCAATGAGTCCATTGTTTGTAAGTCCTTGTAGCCAATACCTACAAGGATTACGGAGGGAATTAAACCAATTTCAGTGTACTTATGACAGGTTGCTGCCACCATATCAAAATATAAGTTGGCATCTAAAAGGTAAACTACCGGATAGGCTTCTTTATTGTTTGCCTTGTAGCCATCGGGCAAACTAACAGAAATGACAAAGTTGTCCTTTACATCTGTAGAATAGTACTTTATAGAAGTGTCTGCTTTATCTTTATAATTGGCATCAACTGTAGATTCTACCTTTTTATTGCAACCGCTTAGCAGCAATAACATTACCGCACCAAAAAACAACCTACACTTATTATGCATAATTTTTAAAATTAATTGATTTCAAGTAGTCTCATTTTGCCTAAAAATCAATGTACTTCTTGCGCTTGAGCTATCAACTGCTGTAATAGTTGAATTAATTGAATAAAGTCTTTTTCTTTACCTATCCGCTTCAGTAGAAACCTAGAACCGTCTTTTTTAACTACGACAAATAGATCAGGTTCACTGATACTGCCATAGGGACCACCTCCGAAAAGCAGTGAAATGGTCATTGACTGGGTTAAACCTGAATATCCCTTTCGGAACGTAACCTGTTCGATTTCAGTAAAATAAAACGAATCCACGCTGCTAAATTTTGTAATCATCCCTCGCCATTGAACGTTGAAACGGTCATTGTACACCGTAATTTCTGGAAATTGAACACAAAGCATACTGCCGAGGCAGACCAAAATAAGGCTTATCGAAGAAAAAATAGTGTGCGGAAAAATGTAGATTCCAAAAAAGAGAAGTAACGTTAAAAGCAGAATGAGTAAAATGCGCAAATGATTTTGACCTTTGAAAACAGCAATCTTATCCATATAAGCATCAACACATTAAACAAAAAAAAAAATTGCCGACAAATAAGTTATTGCCACCCGCAGCAAACCTACTCTACTTCCTCAAAGTCAATATACTCACCAACAACCGATTCCTTTTTTTTGGGTTCCGACGCAGGCTGCTGGGCTGCTTGTTGTGAAGATTGGTATTGGTTGTGTTGTTGCTGAAATTGTTCTTGCGCCTTTTCGACTACTTTTTTAGCCAATAATGGCAAAAACAACCTGGCTAAAAATCGAACGCCATAATAAATAAAGAGTATCCAAAAAAGGGTTTTAATGAGTCCCTGAAATGAAGCAATAACCATGGAAACAAATTTTATGCAAATGTATGGTTTTCACAATCGCTGAATGTGATGAAAATCATAAATAATCCATTACTTTTGAAGTCTATTAAATTGGCATTCGCTGTGAAAAATTTACTTTCAACCCTCGTTTTAACGCTGTTTGTAGGAAGCAACCTGCACGCCCAATACACCGATCAAATTAACTCGAACCGACCGGGCAAATCGGTGTCGGCGTTTTCGGTGGGCAAAGCGGTCTATCAATTAGAGGCAGGTTATAACATTTGGTCATTGCGCGACAAACCGACAGATTACAGCAGCACAGGCCGATTGTACGACATCAACATCAGGTTTGGCCAATTTTTTGAAGAACTCGAGTTTGACATTGACCTGCAATACCAAAAAGACCATGAAGTTACACCTCTGACCTTTAATGAACGTAGCGGCCTGAAACAATCTACTTTTGGTGCCAAATATTTGGTGTACGACCCGTTTAAAAAATTCTCAAAGAAGAAACCTAATTTACTCAGTTGGACCAAGAACCACAAACGAAGCTGGAAAGAAATCATTCCGGCAGTAAGCATTTATGCTGGCTTTAACCTCTCATTTGGAAACAATCCTTATACTTTTCCAAAAGACAAAAGCTTTAGTCCGAAGTTGGTGGCCGTCATGCAGCACCATCTTGGATCCAGTTATGTACTGATTACCAATGTTTTTGCCGATAAAATAGCTACCAACTTCCCGAGTTTTGGCGGCATCATGACGCTGACCCGCGGATTCAATGACAATTGGTCGGGCATGATTGAATGGCAATCATATATAGGGGATTTTTACAATGACAACATTTTGCGTGTTGGGGCTGCTTATTTGGTTCACGACGACTTACAAATAGATGCAAACTTTAACCGCAGTCTTAAATCGACCCCTGAGCTCATGTATGGAGGCGTTGGATTGTCGTGGCGTTTTGACGGCAATTTGGGCATTCATTGGACGCGCGTTGACAAGCCTAAAAAAGACAAAATAGAAGACAAAAAAGGGAAAAGTAAAAAGAAAGATAAAGACAAAAAGGGCAAGGACAAAAAAAGCAAGGACAAAAAAGAATCCAAAGCTGACAAGCCAACATCACCTTAAAAACCAACTGATTAACAATGATTACCGTTAAAGAACTTTTTGGCCAAAAAGAACTCAAACAATTTGTTTGTTTTCCATTTCAGCTTTATAAAAACGACCCTTTTTGGGTGCCCACGTTAATATCCGATGAATTACAACATTTTGACCCAGCCAAAAACCCTGTTTTTTTAGAGGCTGAAGCACGCTTTTTTATGGCTTTCCAAAATGGAAAACCCGTAGGCCGCGTTGCCGCAATGATCAACTGGCCAGAGGTTAAAAACCAAGGGATTCCAAAAATCCGTTTTGGCTGGTGGGATGTCATTGACGATGTGGCAGTGACCCGCGCTTTAATAGAAAAGGTGAGGGCTTGGGGCGCCGAAAAAGGCTTAACCTACATGGAAGGCCCCATGGGCTTTTCGAACCTCGACAAAGTGGGGGTGATCACTGAAGGATACGATTTTGAGGGGTCGATGATTACTTGGTATAACAAGCCTTATTATGTGACACATTTAGAAGCTTTGGGGTTTGAAGTAGAAAAAAGATACCGCGAAAGTTCCTTTGAATTGTCTGACATAAAACAGGAAACTTTTCAGCGCGGACAAGCATTGATTCGACAACGGTTTAAAGTAAAAGCACTGTCATTTAAGTCAACTTCAGAGATTTTGCCTTATGTGGATGAAATGTTTGATTTATTCAATGAAAGTTATGCGGTGTTGCCTTCATTTGTGCCAGTTACAGCCGCATTGAAAAACTATTTTAAAGAAAAATACATTCCATTAATCAATCCTGAACTTATTAAATTTGTGTTTGATGAACAGGATAAAATGATAGCATTCGGCATTGTGATGCCTTCATTTACCGAGGCGCTACAACGGTCGGGCGGAAAACTATGGCCATTTGGTTGGATTCATTTCTGGAAAGCCAAAAAATCGATTGACGAAGTTCTTTTATACTTAATTGGCATTGCACCAGCTTATCAAAACAAGGGCATTACAGCCGTTATTTTTGATGAATATTACAAAACAATGCTCAAACTAGGGGTTAAACGATTTGTACGTACGCCAGAACTGGAAGAAAACATCGCCATTGAAAATGTATGGAGACACTTTAACCCGAACATTAAACGCCGTCGCTGTACTTACAGAAGGTCTTTGCTGCCGTTTTGAATCAACAAAAACACCATAGCGAGCAAATTATTTATCTAAAAATTAAACGAAGCCTTTGCTACAATAATTCTTACTTTTAATGAATAATTGTTCGTTACTGACGAATATCCTGAAATTGTTTGGAAAGAAAATTTTTGAAGTTGTTTCTAGGTACTAAGATTTTTTTGCATAAAGCACAATAGCTGGCGCCACCAATTCACTTTTGTGTGGTTTCTTGAAAAACATGAAAGCAAAATCCCGGTTGATCATTAAATTTATATTGATGGCTTCGGGTGTTAATTTTTTGCTCGTTGGATTCATTCCCCTTGCATAATAATTCATCCTATTGGACAATTGAAATTTGAGCTTGGTGGTATCTTTAAACTCGGGCTGAATTACCTGGTTGTTTTCGTCATAATATGACTGTAGCTCAAGGCATACAAAAACATCTTTGTTATTGGTTGCTATTGCATATTCATCAAGATTCAGCGCTACTTTGCCTTTGGTACCTACCTCCAGCGTATCTGTTGGGCCTTCAAACAATACCGCATCCAATGCTACTGTTTGCGATTGGTTCGGATTGCCTTTTTCGCGGGCTGCATAAAATTTGACCTTGTAGGTCGTTTTATATTTTACTTTTTCAACAAAAAATTCCAGTCGGGTGATAGTTTTGTTAGCCAACTCAGCTTGTCTGATAAGTAATCCATAATTGGGATCTGTTTGTATGTTTCCTGACCGTCGTTTAACAAACCTACCTTTTTCACCAATGGCAAATTCCTTTTGTTTAGTATTGTATATGACTACTTCATTCAGCTCAAAAACGGTTTTCTTAAGCTTTACCACATTCATTAATTGCGATGCCAACAATCCCGTTGGTAGGTACTGCATTTTGCTAAAAGCGATGGAATCAAAGGCTACCCGAGTAGGCAAACGGGTTACGCTGTCTTTGCTTGTTATTCCCAAATTAATGGGTTTCTTATTAAAAAAAAGCGTGTAATTTACCTCCTCGATAAACTCATGGGTGTCTTCATCCATCGGGATAAATGGCTGGTTTTGCGCAAATGAAAAGGAAATGAAAAGGAGGAAGAATAGTTTCATGGGGCAAAAGTAGTTGAAAAAAAATCGCGCCACGTAGCATGCAATTGCATTGCCCATTTTGAGTAGTTACAATCAATCAACTTCCTTGACCAGCAAACCAAACGTGGGCACAAACTGCTGTTTTCTATCCAGCTCTTTGTTAAATGTCATTTCATAGTTTATTGGCCACCATTCATTGACATTGACCCAGCCCACGCCATTTAATTTATTAATTGAAAGAAAATCGAACAAACTTGAACGATGGGACTCTAAGCAAAACATGGCTTTTTTCCCAACTAAATAGCCCGAATAATCTGAAATCGGTGTTCCGCTAATACATTCAACTGTTGCATAAACTCCTTCTAAAGGAAAAATAACATTTTCATCCTCCACATCTGCTTCTACTAGGCCTGTGGTCCCTTTGCTCAATATCCTTAATGCATTAGAATGGGTCAACTCCGTTCCTGGGGTTAATGGCTTGGTGGTGTAGGTATAAAAATGGATGCGGTAGGTAATGTCTTCACTTACTTTGCCCACTTTAAATTGTACTTTTTGAATTTTACCCCGTCTACCACTTTCATTTTTAATGTAGACCCCTAGTTCAAGCCCATTGTTCAACCCGACCCATTTGAACTTTTTCTGGTAAATTGTTCCAGCCTCAAATGTCCTATTTGGCTTAACAATCACTTCATCGAGTTGAAATGTGCTTGGTTCTAAAGATATGAATAGTCGGTCTTTGTCAACTAAAGTTTGGGTTACATACCCCATACATGACACCACCAACTGATCAAATTGACTTGGTGCGGTAAAATACCCAGCTGCGTCAGTATATTGCCCTCCAATTATTTTGCCTTTTTGATAAAAAACTAAGGTGGCATATTCAATCGCTTTGTGGGTGGCACGATCTACCACTTGTGGTTTTTGCCCGAACACCATTTGAATCAGGAAAATGCTAATTAGGGCAGGAGTTTTCATTGGGCATTAATTCTTTCTTTTACAATAAATTATAAAGTAAATAATCTATAAATTGGATGAAATAAACAAAGACTACCATTTAAATGTCATCTTTTTGTAAAATCACACTTTGGATTTGTACACAATTCTAAACATGATATATGATGATATCGTAGAGGAGAACAGCAATAAATATTGACCTATTTTATCGGTGGTAGCATCGTTTTTAATGAGGTTATTTATTGTGTATCCGATACAAAATAACAATACTACCAAAAGGACAAATGCTCCTTTTTTTTTTAAGTGGATCATGGTAAATTATTATAAATAATTGCAAATCATCAAATCAGATCTGGTAAAACATCAACTTCAGGAAGCCTAAAAAAACAGCTGCAAGTTGGCAAATGAACGGAAATTGAAAAACTTGCTTTGCTGTGTCATTCAGCCACGCCAAAACAAATGCAAAATACAGCAATTATTGCCTTGCTATCGCCTGAATGTGGAAGCGTATTTTTGAATGAATGTCATACACAAAAATAGCAAATACTTCATTCCATTTACACAAAAAGAGCAGTCTTTCTACTCCCCTATTCTTGCCTACTTACAGCAAGATTTTTTTAGTAAACCAAAGAAGTTCGGCTATATAATCAATTGAAGTGATTGAAACGTAGTTCAATTGGCTGCAATCAAAAAAGTTTAAATCAATTCAATTAGAGGCAACCCATTGCTCCTATCTATTTTATCCCAAAAGAACCCTACCTTTGCGGCGCTCCAAACGGGGCCTTTATTTTGAAATGACGACCATGAAATATTTTCACGACCACATCGAATCCAAATGGCAACAATACTGGCGCGAACACCGCACTTTTGCTGCCGAAAACAATAGCCAATTGCCCAAGTATTATGTCTTAGACATGTTTCCGTACCCGTCGGGTGCGGGACTCCATGTGGGGCATCCGCTGGGGTATATTGCCTCGGATATTGTGTCGCGCTACAAACGCCACAAAGGGTTTAATGTGTTGCATCCGATGGGCTATGATTCGTTCGGTTTACCCGCCGAACAATACGCCATTCAAACGGGGCAACACCCCGAAAAAACCACCCGCGAAAACATTGCCCGTTACCGCGAGCAATTGGACCGAATGGGGTTTTCGTTTGATTGGGATCGGGAAGTGCGTACCTCCAACCCCGATTATTACAAGCATACCCAATGGATTTTTAGTGAATTATTTAATAGTTATTACTGCCTTGAAAGCCAGCAAGCTAAGCCAATCTCAGCATTAAAAGAAATATTTGAAAAAGACGGAAACCAAGCTGTTCAGGCTGTTTGCGATGAAGACACGCCTGCGTTTACGGCGGCCCAATGGCAGGCTTTTACCGACCAGGAACAGCATCGTCTGATGTTGCATTATCGGTTGACTTATTTGGCCGAAACCGAAGTCAATTGGTGCCCGGGCTTAGGTACGGTGTTAGCCAATGATGAAATAGTCAACGGGGTTTCTGAACGAGGTGGCCATGCGGTTATCCGCAAAAAAATGACCCAATGGTCGATGCGGATTTCAGCTTATGCCGAGCGGTTATTACAAGGATTAAACGATATTGATTGGAGCGAATCGATCAAAGAAAGCCAACGAAATTGGATCGGAAAATCGGTGGGGGCTAGCGTCAAGTTTAAAATCCTCCCCCCAGCCCCCTCCGAAGGAGGGGGTGACGTTGCGAAATTAAAATCTGGTCCAAAATATTTAACTGGTGATCCTATTATTGCTAGTAAATTATTGGAATTCGCTAAAGAAAATCGTAAAGCTCCAACATTATCAGAATCAATACTTTGGGATACCTTACGAAGAGAGAACTTAGATGTTCGTTTTCGAAGACAACATTTGATCGGACAATACATTGTTGATTTTGTATGTTTAGAAAGACGATTAATTATCGAAGTTGATGGCGAGTATCACAACAGCCCAGAACAACAAAATCTGGATGCTGAAAGAACGCTAGAGTTAGAGAAAAAGCACCAATTTAAAGTACTTCGATTTACAAATGATGATGTTAATACGAAGATAAGTTTTGTTATCAATAAAATAAAGGAGCATTTAAATAACGGAAAATCAACACCAAACCCAACTCCCTCCCCTTCGGGGAGGGCTGGGGAGGGGACTTTCATAGAAGTATTTACCACCCGCCCCGACACCTTGTTTGGCGTCACCTTTATGACCTTGGCGCCCGAACACGATTTGGTTAGTCAGATTACAACGCCCGAGCAAAAAGCCGCGGTAGATGCCTATATTGATGCCACCGCCAAACGCTCAGAGCGCGAACGCATGGCCGATGTCAAGACCATTTCGGGGGTATTTACAGGCGCTTATGCCATGCATCCGTTTACCAACGAAGCCATCCCCATCTGGATCGGCGATTATGTGTTGGCTGGTTATGGAACGGGCGCTGTCATGGCTGTTCCTTGCGGCGATGACCGCGATTTTGCTTTCGCGTCACATTTTGCGGGACAACATGGAATGCCGGCGATTAAGAATATCTTTAATAGGGACCTCACCCCAAACCCCTCTCCCAAGGAGAGGGGCTTAACTGAAACCGATGTTAACAACATCGAGTATTTCAATAAATTCCCATACTTTTCTGCAAAACCTGATCTTGCTAAAAGATTAGTGGCATTTGCTAAAGAAAATAGAAAAAGTGCGACAGAAGCTGAAGATCTGATGTGGCAATCTCTCAGAAGCGCAGCACTTGGATACAAAATTAGGAGGCAACATTATATTGGTCCGTTTATTGTTGATTTTGTTTGTTTAAGCAGACAGCTTGTCATTGAATTAGATGGATCAATTCATGAATTTCAAAAAGAATATGATTTAGCACGAACAGAAATGCTTCAAGAGCTTGGTTTTGAAATTACTCGATTTTCTAATGAAGAAGTGTTAAGAGAGAAAAGGCAAGTACTTGAAAAAATTAAATCTATATTATCCGAAAGACCCGATTTTACTTTGAAAAGTGAAAACTCCCCCTCTCCTTGGGAGAGGGGGCCGGGGGGTGAGGTTACAGAAGCCTTCACCCTAAAAGACGAAAGTTTCACCTATATCCAGTCCGATTTTTTAAACGGATTGACTTACAAAACAGCTACGCAAAAAGTGTTAGCCGCCTTGGAAGAAGGAGGCGCTGGTCAGGCCAAAGTCAATTACCGTTTGCGCGATGCCGTGTTTTCGCGCCAACGCTATTGGGGTGAGCCTTTTCCGGTGTATTATGTCGATGGCTTGCCACAAATTATTGAACCACAACACTTACCTGTCGTATTGCCAGAAGTGGAAAAATATTTACCGACCGACGACGGCCAACCGCCTTTGGGCAACGCCAGCGTGTGGGCTTGGAATACACAAACCCACCAAGTGGTGGCCAACGAACTCATTGACCACCAAACGGTGTTTCCGTTGGAATTAAACACCATGCCCGGTTGGGCAGGCAGTTCGTGGTATTGGATGCGGTATATGGATGCGCACAATGCCACCCAATTTTGTACTGAAGAAGCCCTCGAGTACTGGCAAAACGTGGACTTGTACATTGGCGGCAGCGAACATGCCACTGGCCATTTGTTGTATGCCCGTTTTTGGAATAAATTCTTGAAAGACCGTGGTTTTGCCCCCACCGAAGAGCCCTTTAAAAAGTTGATTAATCAGGGGATGATATTGGGGACTGGCGCATATTATCCATTTTTCTTCTGTACTGTTAAAATTTCAATTGACATCAAATATCTAGATTCAAAGAAAGCTAACTATATTAATGCAGATTTAAATGTTTTAGTGTTTACGCGAGTTACTGAAAAAATAAATGATGGAACCTTAGATAGTATTTTTCCTGAAATTCCTCAAATTGATAGAAATGAAATATCCAGTCAAATACGTCCCATATATAAAAAGTACCTAAAAGAGCAGTACAATAATAATGAGATTTATGAAATTTCAGATGAATTTTTTAATGTAGAGGTTATGGAACCAAATTATGATTTAAATCCTAAAAGAATTCCATATCGGTCAATTGACCCAGTTACTTTAGAAATTGATGTAGAAAAAATGAGACAGGATACAATGTTTTCATTTGCAATAAAAACAGGAAATGATCGCATTTTTGCTACTACTGAAGTTGGGAAAATGTCAAAAAGCTGGTTAAATGTTGTTAGTCCCGACGACATTTGCCACGAATACGGTGCCGACACCTTGCGTTTGTACGAAATGTTTTTAGGTCCTTTGGAGCAATCAAAACCTTGGAGTACAGGCGGCATCAGTGGCGTTTATGGCTTTTTGAAAAAACTGTGGCGATTGTATTTTACCGACGAAGGCTGCCAAGTAATTGACGACAAGCCCACTGCTGACATGTTTAAAAGTTTGCACAAAACCATCAAAAAAGTAACCGAAGACATCGAGCAGTTTTCGTTTAATACCTCGGTGTCGCAGTTTATGATTTGCGTAAATGAACTCACCCAACTCAAATGCCACCACCGGGCCATTTTGGAGCCATTGGCCGTGCTGGTTTCGCCTTATGCGCCGCATATAGCCGAGGAATTGTGGCAGGCTTTGGGCCACCAAGAATCGATTGAACGCGTGCCGTTTCCGATTTATGACGCCCAATATTTGGTGGAAAGCAACAAAGAATACCCCGTTTCATTTAACGGCAAAATGCGTTTTACCCTCAATTTACCCCTCGACTTAAGCGTGGAAGAAATTGAAGCGCAGGTGATGGCCGACGAGCGTACCCAGCAGCAACTGCAGGGCCGAACGCCCAATAAGGTCATCATTGTGCCAGGTAAAATCATTAATCTGGTCGGATAAATGGCGCCTTCCATTCGGGTCATAGGCATGATGTCGGGCACTTCCCTAGACGGGATGGACTTGGCATGCGTGCGGTTCTGGCAACAAAATGACAGGTGGCAATTTGCCATTGAAGCGGCTGATTCCCAGCCTTATTCCACCCAGTGGGTGGAGCGACTGCGCAATGGCTTGCACACCGAAGGGCATGAGTTAGACACACTTGATCTTGATTTTTCACTGTTGGTTGCCGAACGCATTCAGGCTTTTATTGCCCAATTTGAACTGAGCAACGTTGATTTCGTCTCTTCTCATGGGCACACCCTGAAACACCGTCCGCAAGAGGGCTATACCCTGCAAATTGGCAACCGCCCTTTGTTGGCTGGAAGGCTGCAATTGCCCGTGGTCTGCGACTTTCGGGTACAAGATGTCGCATTCGGCGGACAGGGAGCGCCTTTGGTCCCGATCGGCGATCGGCTGTTGTTTGGTACTTATGATGCCTGTTTGAACTTGGGCGGATTTTCCAATATTTCCTTTGAAACGAACCAAAATGCGCAAAAACGGCGCTTGGCCTTTGATTGTTCGCCCGTAAATACGGTGCTCAACACTCTTATTGCCCCCCTCGGACTGCCGTATGACAACGGCGGCAATGTAGCCCGACAAGGTAAAGTTCATGCCGATTTGCTAACTGCATTAAATCAGTTGCCCTATTACCAACAAGGGGCGCCCAAATCATTGGGTGTCGAATGGCTGAATCAGGCATTTTATCCGATTTTAGCGCGTTTTTTGTTGTCGATCCCCGACCAATTGGCCACGGTGGTGGAGCACATTGCCCAGCAAATTGCGGCTACCTTTCCTATCGATGCTAAATGCGTTTTGGTCACAGGTGGTGGGGCTTATCACCAGTATTTAATGGAACGCATGCAAGCGCATGCGCCCAATACCAAGTTGCATGTTCCTGACAACCAATTATTAGAATTTAAAGAAGCGTTGATTTTTGCCTTCTTAGGACTGCTGCGTTGGCAAAACCAAATCAATGTGTTGGCCAGCGTGACCGGCGCCAGCCACGAACACAGTTCTGGACAGATTTACTTGCCTTAGTTTTTTGTGGTGGGTGTGCCCCCCGGCCTTGCAGGGCCGCGGGTCGGTCTTTCACTCCCGCTCTGCGCTTCGGTGCCCAAAGCGCAGGAGCTCCGCTGTCGCCCTCACACAATATGGCACAAGCAGACAAATCGGAGCCACTAAAGCATCCGATCTATCAAGAAGTAACCATTGAAAAGAAATGTAAACTAGGAAAGGTTAAACCGAATCGTTTGACTTTGGTTTTCGCAACATTTTAAACAAGACTGGCGCCGTTGTTACCAATACAATCACGATGACTATTTTTTCAATGTGGTGTTTCAGGTCAATATCCCATTGTTGTAGCACAAAACTAGCCAAGTAATGACCTGCACTAATTAAAGAGAAAGCCCATACCATTGAACTTACTACATTGTAAAACATAAATTTCTTTTTATCCATATTCACGATGCCCGCAATGATCGGAGCAAAGGTTCTGAAAATGGGCAAAAACCGCGCAAAGACAATCGCTTTGCCGCCATAGCGCTCAAAAAATTCTTTGGACTGAAATAAATATTTTTTCTTAAACCAAAAACTATCTTCTTTTTTGTAGAGGTAATAACCGCTTTTTGACCCAAACCAGTACCCGACCATATTGCCCACAATGCCAGCACCTGCCACCAGTAAACTCAACATAAAAACACTTAAAAACCCATTGGTATTTATAAGTTGTTGCATCAGTAAATCACTATAAATACCCGCCAAAAACAACAAGCTGTCGCCAGGCAAAAAGAAACCGGCAAACAAACCCGTTTCGGCAAAGATGATGAACAACACTACATATAATCCAATATTGACCCCACTGATTTGCATCAGTATGTAGAATTCGGGGTTAAAAAGCTGCTTCCAATTAAACGGTTCCATAGGCAAAATAACGGGCGTGAAAGTAGCGTTTTTTTCCCAATGAAGACACACTT
Organism: Flavobacterium sp. BFFFF2; assembly: GCA_002256385.1. Classification (GTDB taxonomy): domain Bacteria; phylum Bacteroidota; class Bacteroidia; order Flavobacteriales; family Flavobacteriaceae; genus Flavobacterium. The sequence continues at coordinate 23,680 of NKJD01000008.1, read as the reverse complement.
TACAGCCAGATACCGCTTATTCGTTTTAAAATAATTTGGGATGGCAGATTTCTGAAGAGGAAAGAAGCAAGAAGAAAGATTTGAAATTTGAGGTTTGAGGTTTGAGGTTTGAAATTTGTAAATTGTAAATCCCTGATTAGTGTTGACCACTTTCAATAAGGTTGTCATTGCTGGCTTTAAAGAGTTTGATCCCTGCGGCAGGAAATTGTTCAAGAAAACAATGAAATAAAACATGTTACCCATATTAACTGAAAGTAAAACAAAACCCCCACAAACAAAACAACTTGCTTGTGGGGGAAATAGTAATTTACTGTTTGACCATTAAATAAGTACCACCCGGAAAACTAGGAAGTGGCAACGGTGGATCACCTTCTACATGCCCGCGCATTCGCCAAACCAATTCAAATTCAATGCCTGGTTGGTTGTTGATTTGAATCAATCGAATTAATACAATTGATGATGATTCGCTAACACTCTCAACCAAGCCACCATTAATATGCAATTCGTTAGGGCCACATTGATGGCATCTCCATTTGCCGATGAAAACACTGTTCGAAGAAAAGGAGTGAGAATTTTGATTTGGATAATTTATTTGCAGTTTATTTAGTGATGAATATACAACAGAACCATTTTTCTGTACCTCATATTCTCCAATAAGTAAATCTTCAAAACGATCATAGTCATAATTGAGTTCCTTTTTTTGTAGTACCAATTTTACCGTATAAGTATTGCCATTATCGGTTTGAGAACCAATATAGGTTCCTTCAAATAGGTTAAGATAACCATGGGTGTCTTTTATATAGCTGTTTGGCTCGTATGGCGCTTGGTGATCTAAATCGGTTATGTCATAAAAAGGGCTTTGTCCGAAACTATTACTCAATCCAAATATTAATATACAATGAACTATTATTTTTTTCATGATGGTTGGTTTTAACATGGGTTTGGTTTTACTACGTTGTTTTCAATGGTTAATTCGCTCCAGTTGTCAAGGTTGTCATTGCTGGCTTTAAAGAGTTTGATCCCTGCGGCTTGGAATTATTGGAGAAAACAATGAAATAAAACATGTTACCCATATTAACCGAAAGATAAAACAAACCCCCCACAAACAAAACAACTTGCTTGTGGGGGTTAGTTTTTTATCTAATTAAGTCGCAATTCATTGGCACCCGATGGGTTAAAATCGGCGTAGGATCGGTGTCTAAACGAGGACGAAATCCTCCAATAAACAAATTCCAATGGAGCTTTTCGGTGCCAGCTACATTACTGTAATCGAGTGTCAAAAAAGTAGTGCTGATCATTGGTCTTGCTGGGTCATAAAATTCAAGCACCAATTTAGTATCATTGCTTCGGCCCCACCAAACCATTTGAATTTTTGCTTCATCCCCTGTGTAGCTAAAAGTATTAACCACCTCAACACCATTCACAGTATATACGTAATATCCAAAAAGTTCGTCACAATAGTAGTCTACAATTAAATAGTGAGGAAATTGATACAAGACTACCTTAAGTTCTGTGCCGTTTTGTTGGCATTTCCAAGTGCCTACAAATTTATCGAGAATATGTAAATTGTCTTGAAGATAGGCACCGTTAGGAATGACACGTGGCGTGTCTTGTTTTAGGGTGTAGGTGGGCGGTTGGGCGTTTGAAAAATAGCCGCAAATGATAATTAATGTTAGAAATATGGATTTCATATATCGCTGTTTATTTTTGATAAATATTGTTTTCATAATTCAAAAAATTTAATTGCAAGGGATTAAGCTTGGTAAATTGGTAATTGGGTCAATTCTATCTGTTACTTTGCTCCAGCTTGCCAAACTTGAATTGCTTGCTTTATATAAACCCACCCCGAATTTTGCCAAAGAAGCAGAGATTTGAGTTACATTATCGTTGTCAAATGGTGCATCTAAACTATATATATTTTTATGGAATTCCTTCCTAAGCGAGGTCAAGTCATTATTTTGGAAATTGGCACCTTGTTGTTCAAAAAACGAAAAGTCTTCAATTTGCATGGCAAATTGACCCGCTCTTGTGTACACCGTAAAAAATATTTCTTTTACGGGTTTGTTATTGTCTTTTCTTGCTTTGTATATTTTATATAAAGTTTCTAAATCTTCAAACGAAAAAGCAGGCATCATATTTGGTCCATTATAATGAACATGTGCTATACCATAAGCTGTGCCAGCCGAACTAATCTGAATGTCCATGCCGCCATAATTTGGTGGGCCGTCAATGTTTGTTGGCTCAGGTGAATTTTGATCCATTAATAAACCTTTTTCATAATCCAGATCCAAATTACCAGAGTTCCGAAGACTTGAAATGGCGTTTTTATTAGCTGCATTATTAAAGGTGTTCTTTTTCACATCTTTACAAGGCTCTGTTCTGTTGTCTGGGTCATTCGGACTGGTAGTCACCGCCGATGAACCCCTGGGACTACCAGACGAACTTGGGCTATTGGGCGGGGGGCTGTTAGGCGTCGAAGGAGAATTTGAATTCGGAGGGCCGCCTACCGAAGGCAATGATGAATCAGGACCACCACCTGTTCCTTCATCACGGGGAAGTTCAGTTGAAGGATAGCAGGCTTCGGTAGTATAAATCAAGTCAAAATGCCACATAAATGGGTGAAATAGACAGGTGTTATCTGGGTTTTCGGAGCTATGTTGCCCTGAAGGACACACTTTAATGCGTACCCAACGTCCACATAGCCCTTTATTTGTAATCATATCAGATACCAGTATATTTGGAACCACACTTGAGAGCACTATTCCCGATTGTCTTGCAACCATTGTTGCAAATCATTGGAAATGTACTCGAATAAGTACTCTTCATAACTGCCGTCAATTTTCTCTTTGACTACCAAGTTGGTAAGCTTATTTGTGTCGGGCAAATTCACATAGAAAGTAAAGGATTGTAACCCCTCCTTGTCTTCGAGGACAATGACTTTGTCCAAATTAATCAGGCTCCAATAATCAATGCCCGCATCGCGGTTGGCTGCGCGCTTCATTTTTTGGCGTTGTACGTGTTGCTGAACCATGGGCAAGTCGCTCAGCTTTGCAACGTAGTGTTTGAGTTGCTCTTCACGGACGGTATCATCATACAAATCCTTGGTACAACCCGTTAAAAAAAGCAAGAGAAGAAATACCCCCCCCCACGAAAATACTGATTTTCTCATCGTATTTAGGTTTAAAAGTTACAATATGAACGGTTGGGGGAATCTTAACAAACGTATTAATTTTTTTAATACACAATATAAATAAAAGAAAATAATTATAAAATTTAACATTTGTTGTTGTTAATTTGGAAATGAGGTAATTTGGAAATGAATCTTTTTAGCTACGTGCCGCCATTTTATAACTTTAGGAATCAAAACCTATCAACCAGACGCATACCTTTGCTTCAGGGGTGGGCTTCGGAGGTGTCTTTTTTTAAATTTTGAATGATGAATTTTGACCCGAGGGCCGAAGGCACGAACGGAGCGAAGCTAATTTTGAATTGGGAAACTTTAAAAAAAGCCTTGCAGGAACTAAAAGTCTGGTTTTAGTAGATGATGCTAGGGAAAAGACTTTTGACTTTCGACTTTCGACTTTTGGACTAATTCGGGCTTCGGAGGTGTCTTTGTTAAATTTTGAATGATGAATTGGGAATGATGAATTGGGAAACTTTAAATATATGATATATAAAGGAGGAAGCCCAGCGGGCTTCAGATTTGATATTAAGAATTTGAGATTAAGAGGAGGAAGCCCGGTGGGCTTCAGGTACACAAGCTTTAGCTTGTGAAAATACTAAGACGAAAGTTCTTTTGATGTCCAGTGGACTTCCGGAAAGCGAACTTTAGTTCGCAAATAAAAAAACATTTAATCCGATCAAGCTTTAGCTTGCCTCAACAAAACTTGACCCGAGGCCCACAGGGCCGAACGGAGCATTTGAAATTAAAAGGAGGAAGCCCAGTGGGCTTCAGGTACGCGAGCTTTAGCTTGCCTCAACAAAACCTGACCCGAGGCCCACAGGGCCGAACGGAGCGAAGCTAAACCTGAAACAAAAAAAAGCCTAGTGCCTAGTGCCTCCTTTCCCACTTTCAACTTTCCCACTTTCAACTAAAAAAAGACTTTAGACTTTCGGCTTTAGACTTTAGACTTACCCAAAGTTTGCCCTAAATTCATTTTCTTTGTCCAAATTACTATTATGCAGCCCAAAAAGGCATTTTCATCACAATTGCTTCGACGGATTACCCGTTGGAACGCGGTGCATGTGCTTGCTAAAACCTTTTCGGCTTTTTGCGCGGCCAAATGGTATGCGCTTTTTTTGGGCCCAATGGGTATGGCTCATTTGGGCAATTTTAGAAACTTACTTGCCGAATGGGAGGTTCTAGTTACGCTTGGACTCGAAAACAGCCTGATTCAAAGTCTATCAAAACCCGAATTAACAGACCACGATCGGTCGCGTTTATTGTCAACTTGCTTGGCATTAATTGGTGCAACGGGTGTTTTGGTGCTGGCTGGCAGCGCGCTGGGATGGCATTGGATGGAATCAGCGGTACTACATAATGCACCCGTAAACACCTATTTCTGGATTTGTTGTTTGAGCTTGCTGCCTTTTTATTGGGCGCAACTTTATCTGGGCATGGTCTTAAATGGCCTTGGCCAAACTATTTCCTATTTTAAAGCCGCCAGTTGGGGAAGTATCATCAATTTAATGCTCACTTATGTTTTGGTGAGCCGATTTGGCCTTTCGGGGGCCATGCTTTCGCTCATCGCCTACCCTGTTTTTTTACTGACTTGGTATCTGTATGTATTAAAAAAGATGCATGCGTTTCGGTTTTTTACATTTCAATCGATCGAATTAACATCGTTGAAACCGCTCCTCACTGTGAGTGCCATGAGTATTTTGGCTGCCATTTGGAACCCGATCATTCAATGGTATATCCGCGATCAACTCATGATTTTTCAAGGACTGGAAGTGGCTGGGTATTGGGAAGCACTGAGCCGAATTTCGTCGTTTTTGTTTTTATTTGTTGGATCAGTCACTACCTATTATTTTTTGCCCTTGTTGGTTCGGGGAAAAAGCAATCGGGAGCGCAACATTGCCTTTCGGCGGTTTTATTTTCGATTGTTTCCTTTGTTTTTGGCTGGTTTGGTCATTTTGTGGTTGGGCCGCTCATTATGGGTGCCATTTCTTTTCTCCGATGCTTTTGACCCCATTGAATCGGCCATGACATGGCAATTTGCAGGCGATGGGTTGCGGGCAGCCTCCTTAATTTGGGGGTATTTATTCTTTGCCGAAAAACGCTGGAAATCATTTTTGGTTTTTGAACTCGCTTCAGGTTTGCTGTGGATGTACACCAGTAACATTGGCATTGAAAACCAAGGACTTCAAGGTGCACTCAAGGCGTACACCTTCACCTATTTTATCTATGGCATAGCCGTTTGCTTATATTTTACCTATACTGCCCGAATTACTCAAAAAGACTAGTATCAATTATTTTAGGAAAAACCAACCGAAAGGTAGTGCCTTTATTTAATTCAGAGTGCGCCACTTCGATGCGGCCTTTGTGGTATTCTTCTACTATGCGGCGCGTCAGTGAAAGCCCCAATCCCCAGCCCCTTTTTTTGGAAGTATACCCTAGTTCAAATATTTTATTAAGCATTTTTTTCGGGATGCCTTTACCCGTATCATGAACCAAAATAGTGGCTTTCAGTGGATCGTCAATAATTTCGATATTCATCGTGCCGCGCCCCTTCATGGCATCAATGGCGTTTTTTACCAAATTTTCAATGGTCCAACTATGTAACACATTGTTTAATTGAACAAATACGGGGTAGTCGGGTGCTGAAAAGTTGAACTCAATTTGGCCCGCATAACGCCGTTTTAAATAGTCATAAGACTGTTCCGTTTCTAAGATTAAATCGTGTTTGTCAAGCTTGGGTTCGGAACCAATTTTTGAAAATCGGTCGGTAATGGTTTGCAGCCGTTGAATGTCTTTTTCAATTTCAACCACCGCTTCAGGGTTGTATTGGTCGGCTTTCATCCATTCGAGCCACCCCAATAAGGAAGACAAAGGCGTGCCAATCTGATGGGCCGTTTCTTTGGCCATCCCCGCCCACAATTTGTTTTGTGTGGCCATTTTGGTGCTTTGGTAATAATTAAATATTAAGCCCGCAAACAAAAAAATGATCAACAACAAAGCTATCGGATAGTATTTTAATGTATTGATTAACGGCGAGTTGCCATAGTACAAATATTGAAACTTCCCTTCGTCCCACGCAATCGAAATGGGCTCATTTTCCCCCTTTAATTTTTGCCAATATTTGTACAATGCCTCTGGATTGTTGGTAACGGCTTCATCAATATTGGCAGTTTTTAAAATCTTGCGGTCTTGCACCAAAATAATGGGAATGGTGGCATTTTCCAAAATTTTAAAGGGCAAATCAATATCAGTGTTCATGTCAGCCTCATTAATGGTTTTTTGAGCCTGAGCCCAGTATTCCATTTTATGGCGTTCTTCCTCTTTAAAATATTGAAAAAACAAGTAGGTGTTCCAGAGAATCACCATCGTGAGGCCAAACGATATGCTAATAATAAACCAACGAATAATGGGGCGGTTTTCGGTGTAACGCATCTATGAAGGGGTTGTAATACAAACCAAGAATTAAACAAAATTTCCCGGTTAAGTGGGGATAAAGATAGTTTATTCTGTTTACATCATTTTGGATGAACGGCCTCCAGAATTTGTTTAAAAAACCGATTGCCGTCAAATTTCGGCACTTCAACAAGGCCAAGACGGACCACAACCAAATCATCTGATGGAAAAACGGCTACCATTTGCCCCTGAAATCCACTGCAATAATACATGTTGCGGGGTACATCCGGAAAATAACCGCCGGCGTTCAACCAAAAATGTCCCCCATAACGTCCGTCTGAAGTGGGCGTTGGCGTGGTAACAAAACGAACCCAATCTGGATTAAAAACTTGATCGCCATTCCAATTGCCTTGGTGCAAATACAACAAACCAAATTTGGCCCAATCGCGTCCGGTTGCCCAAGAATAAGACGAACCTACAAAATGACCAGAAGGGTCCACTTCAACTAATGAGGAATACATGCCAATCCGATCCAACAAGCCCGAATACCAAAAATTCATGTAGTCTTGGTGGTTGGTAAAATAATTTTCAAGATAAGCACTCAATAAATTGGTGGTGCCAGACGAATAATTCCAATGTGTTTGCGGTTTGTATAACAAGGGCTTATTCATTTGCGCATTTGACATTTTTGGATTTTGAAACAACATCAAGGTGGCATCGCAAATTTTATCGTAGCGTTCCTCCCATTCCAAGCCCGAGTTCATTTGCAGCAAATGTTGCAATTGGACGCAATGCCTGCGGTCGTTATGCCAACTGGGAATATTGAGGCGGTCAGTAAGTCTCAATCTATTTTGTTGGGCTAAAATGCCATAATAAGTGGCCGTGATGCTTTTGGTCATGGACCAACCCAAAAATCGTGATTTTTCATTGTAACCTTCTGCGTATTTTTCAGCGATCACTTTATTTTTATAAATGACTAACACAGCGCGGCTTCTCTTGGCTTTTGCAGTTTCAGCGTCAAAGGCCCAGTCAACAGCTTGCTGGAGTTTGGCATAATCAACGCCGTTTATAGTTTTATCAATCGGATTCCGATCGCCATACGGAAAATCAATGTTGGCCAAGGAGGGTTGGGTACGTTGCGGAACGGTCTGGTCAATGGGTTGTGACAAATCTTCGACCAAAGTAGCCCCCAATCCGGGTCGGTAAATGGCCGTTCGTGGCTTCAAACCATATACATCGGCCGTTACTTTTTTTGCTGCATCGTCCACCTGCTCCGAATACCAATTTACTTTTGGAATGTCGTTGTCTGCTGCCCGAATCTGAGCCGCCGATCGGCCATCAATAAAATGACAAGAAGCAACACTTTTGGCCGCAAAACCAGAAATTAAGTCAAGTTGTGGATAAATCTCCAACCTAAAATAAATGCCAATGGCTAACAATATGGCAATGACGGCAAGGCCTATTCTTTTTATTTTCATGATTCAAAAATAGCAAAATTTCGGTTAATTCTTAAGCTATACAAGCAACTGTGTTTAATGTAGTATGTACATCATTTTCAACAACCTAATACAGTTTCATTCTATGTCTTTGATATTGTTAAAGATTTGTTACTTTTGCGGGCGTAAAAAAAACATAATAACAATGGAAAACACAATGATCTATTTACCTATACTAATGGCCTTATTGGGGTTGGTATTTATGGGTATCAAAGCTGCTTGGGTAACTAAGCAAGACGCTGGAGATGAAAAAATGCAAGGCATAGCCAAAAACATTCACGAGGGAGCTTTGGCTTTCTTGGCGGCGGAATACCGCATTCTGGCTGTATTCGTAGTGATTGCCTCAGGCGCTTTATATGCCGTGTCGCAAATTTCAGGCGTATCGCATTGGATGATTGTCATCGCTTTTATTTTCGGTGCAATTTTTTCAGCATTGGCCGGAAATGTAGGGATGCGTATTGCTACCAAAGCCAACGTTCGAACGACTCAAGCTGCCAAAACCAGCCTTCCACAAGCACTTAAAGTGTCTTTTGGTGGTGGAACCGTAATGGGATTGGGTGTTGCTGGATTGGCCGTTTTAGGATTGGGATTATTTTTCATCCTTTTCACTAAAATGTTTTTGACTAGTGATGCAGGCAACTTCTATGAAGAAATGTCAATGGTGCTTGAAACCCTTGCTGGTTTTTCATTAGGTGCTGAATCTATTGCCCTTTTTGCCCGTGTAGGTGGCGGTATTTATACCAAAGCAGCCGACGTAGGTGCCGATTTAGTAGGTAAAGTAGAGGCTGGTATCCCAGAAGATGATCCGAGAAACCCTGCCACTATTGCCGATAACGTAGGTGACAATGTGGGTGACGTGGCTGGTATGGGAGCTGACTTGTTTGGTTCGTATGTTGCAACCGTTTTGGCTTCGATGGTACTTGGAAATTATATCATCAAAGATATGAGCGAAAATTCAGGTACTCCTTATGCGGATGCATTTGGTAATATGGGCCCGATCGTGTTGCCTTTAGCCATTGCTGGTTTTGGTATTTTGTGCTCAATCATTGGAACTTTCTTTGTGAAGATCAGCAGCAATGATGCCAAAGAAGACAAAGTGCAAGCGGCTTTAAACCTTGGAAACTATGTGTCATTAATTTTGACAGTAGTGACTTGTTGGTTTTTAATTGACATGATGTTGCCAGAAACCATTAACATGAATTTCTTTGGCGAAGGCATTAAACCAATTGCCAAAATAAACGTGTTTTATGCTACATTAGTAGGTTTAACAGTTGGTTTATTGATTTCTGCTATTACGGAACATTTTACCGCTTTGGGTAAAAAACCGGTTTTAAATATTGTTCAAAACTCATCTACTGGAGCGGCTACCAACATTATTGCTGGTTTGGCTACAGGTATGAAATCAACTTTCGGATCTGTATTGTTATTTGCTGGTGCCATTTGGGGTGCTTATACATTGGCTGGTTTTTATGGCGTTGCCATTGCTGCTTCGGCCATGATGGCTACTACTGCTATGCAGTTGGCTATTGATGCATTCGGACCAATTGCTGACAACGCAGGTGGTATTGCTGAAATGAGCGAATTACCAAAAGAAGTACGTCAACGTACCGACGTATTGGATTCTGTTGGAAACACGACCGCTGCGGTTGGTAAAGGCTTTGCGATTGCTTCTGCTGCATTAACTGCTTTGGCTTTGTTTGCTGCCTATGTTACTTTTACAGGCATTGACGGAATTAATATTTTTAAAGCCGATGTATTGGCTGCCTTGTTTATTGGTGGGATGATTCCTGTTGTGTTCTCAGCTTTGGCTATGCAATCGGTTGGAAAAGCGGCCATGGATATGGTACAAGAAGTACGTCGACAGTTCCGTGAAATTCCAGGTATCTTGGAAGGTACTGGTACACCAGAGTACGGCAAATGCGTTGATATTTCAACCAAAGCGGCTTTACGTGAAATGATGTTACCAGGCGCCATGACCATTACAGTGCCAATTATTCTTGGATTGGTGATGGGTGCTGAAGCTTTAGGTGGATATATGGCAGGTGTTTGTGTGTCTGGTGTGCTTTGGGCTATTTTCCAAAACAATGCAGGTGGTGCATGGGACAACGCTAAAAAATCATTTGAAGCGGGTGTAATGATCAACGGTGAAATGACTTTTAAAGGGTCTGATGCGCATAAAGCGGCTGTAACAGGTGATACGGTTGGTGATCCATTTAAAGACACTTCTGGACCTTCAATGAACATCCTTATTAAATTAACTTGTTTAATTGGCTTGGTGATTGCGCCGATTTTGGGTACAGGTCATGCTGACAACAAAAAATGTGACATCAACAACAAAGCTTGCATGGAATCATGCGAGGGAGATGCAGCAGGCATGATGGGCAAATGCGACATGAGCAAATGCGCTACCATGACCAAAGACGAATGTGCCAAGATGTGCGATTCATTGGGTTGTACAGCAGAACAAAAAGAAGCTTGTTTGTCACGTTATGACGAAAATGGCAAATTTATTGCATCTGATAAAAAAATGGACTGCTGCGCTGACAAAGACAAAGAAACTAGTCACGAAGCAGACAAAAAATAAATTTTGTATAAAAAAGTACTTAAAGAGGCCGAATCATCGGCCTCTTTTTTTTTGGCCAACCTAAATCAAATGTTCATCTTTGTATAGAAAGGGCAAAGAAGTTCTGACCATTGAACCCAGATCACGCATTAGAAATTTATTACATGGAAAAATGACTGCACATCTGGGTTGAAATCAATGATTCAACTGATTATTGTTGCCTCTCTTTCTGCCTTAGATTCTTAACATAATAAACAAACATAGCATGAAAAATAGTTTAACACTTTGGGCGACGCACCGCGCCCAATTACAAGTTTGGTTTGAAAAATTTACCCCCGAACAATTGAACCACATCCCCACCGGATTTTCAAACAACCTCATCTGGAATCTTGGGCATGTTTTGGTGACCCAACAAGCTTTGGTGTATCGGTTGTCAGGTTTGGACGTAACGGTACCTGCAATAATTACGGATGCCTACAAAAAAGGAACGCGTCCAGAGGCTGTTATTGATACGCCCAGCATACAGCAAATTCAACAATTGCTGCTACACACCACCGAACAAACGCTCTTAGACGCAGAAAAAGGAGTATTTAAAGAATTCCAACCTTACACCACGCTGCTCGGATTTCAATTACAATCGGTAGAAGAAGCAATCCAATTTAACACCTATCACGAAGCGCTCCATTTGGGCATCATGATGCAAATTAGAAAGTTTTTGTAGAAAAAAATGATGTACAGCAGCATCTTGAAAAGCTCAACCTAGCGCATTTATCCTATGTTGATACGTTTTCCCGTTGAAAAACGCAAGATATTCCGCCATATTAATTCATAAAAAAAGCCTCGATAAAGAGGCTTTTTTTAATTTGAAATTATATTGAAAATGCTTTTTTGACCTGGTCAACAAAATCAAGTTTTTCCCAAGTAAACAATTCTACTTCTATGTTTTTCACAGTCCCATCGGGCAATTGAAATGCTTTTGTTACCACCTCATTTTTACGCCCCATGTGGCCGTAAGCAGCCGTTTCACTATAAATAGGGTTTCTTAATTTAAGGCGTTGTTCAATGAAATAAGGGCGCATGTCAAATATTTCACTCACTTTTTCAGCAATTTCACCATCTGAAACACCTACTTTGCTGGTTCCATACGTGTTCACGTAAATGCCCATAGGTTTTGCCACACCAATGGCGTACGAAACCTGCACCAAAATTTCATCAGCTACACCAGCAGCCACTAAATTTTTAGCAATATGTCGGGTAGCATAAGCCGCGCTGCGATCCACTTTACTTGGGTCTTTACCTGAAAAGGCTCCGCCTCCGTGTGCGCCTTTACCGCCGTAAGTGTCCACAATAATTTTTCTTCCTGTTAAACCAGTGTCACCATGAGGGCCACCAATTACAAATTTTCCAGTTGGATTAATGTGGTACACAATTTCCTCATTAAACAAATGTGCGTATTGAGGATATTTGGCAACGATGCGTGGAATCAAAATTGTTTTAATGTCACTTTCAATTCGAGCCAACATGATGTCGTCTGCCGCAAAATCGTCATGTTGTGTTGACAACACGATGGCTACAATGCGTTCTGGCTTATTATCGTCAGAATAAGATAACGTTACCTGTGATTTTGCATCAGGGCGCAAATAAGTAATGGCCTCATTTTCACGGCGCAAAGCTGCCAATTCTTGTAATAATTTGTGCGATAAATCAAGTGCCAATGGCATGTAATCTTGGGTTTCATTGGAAGCATATCCAAACATCATGCCCTGATCGCCAGCGCCTTGTTCTTCTTTGCTTGCCCGATCAACCCCTTGATTGATATCGGCCGATTGTTCGTGCAAGGCGGACAAAATACCACATGAATTCGCTTCAAACATATATTCGCTTTTGGTATAGCCAATGTTGCGAATCACATTTCGCGCAATTTGTTGCACGTCTAAGTAAGTGTTTGATTTGACCTCTCCTGCCAAAATCACTTGACCTGTAGTAACTAAGGTTTCACAAGCTACTTTTGAGTCTGGATCAAAGGCCAAAAAGTGATCAATTAATGCGTCAGAAATTTGATCGGCTATTTTATCAGGATGCCCTTCGCTCACCGATTCGGAAGTAAATAAATACGACATTATAAGTTTGTTTGTTGGGAAGGTGGCTAAGCAGTGCTCAAAGTATAAATACCCGCTGCTTTAGCATTTTTTACCGAGGTTGCAATCAGTCAAATCTATCCTCCCAGATTATGTGGCGCAAAGTTATAAAAGCCAAACTTTAAAAAAACATTTTTCTGAAAATTTTTTGACATTTAAAAAGTAGAGTTGTTTCTTTGTTCGTTCCTACCATAATAATTTTGACCACTTACCCAACATTAGCCATCAAAGAAGAAGCCATCCGTTTGGGATTTATGTCATGTGGGGTATCCAAAGCTGTTTTTTTAGAAGAAGAGGCCCCTCGCCTCGAACAATGGTTGCAGAAAGGGCAGCATGGCAACATGCAGTACATGGAAAACCATTTTGACAAAAGGCTCGATCCGCGCTTGTTGGTTGATGGGGCCCATTCAGTGGTGACCGTTTTGCTCAATTATTTTCCAGAAGAAAGTCAAAATCCCGATAGTTATAAAATTTCAAAATATGCCTACGGAACGGACTACCATAGTGTAATTAAAGATAAGCTCAAGGCGCTGTTGTTTTTTATTCAGTCGCAATATGGTGAAGTGCACGGAAGGGCTTTTGTTGATTCGGCACCCGTCATGGACAAGGCCTGGGCGGTTAAAAGTGGGCTTGGATGGATGGGTAAAAACAGCAATGTACTTACCAAAAAAACAGGCTCTTTCTATTTTATTGCCGAATTAATTTTGGACATCAATTTGGAACCTGATGCACCAACAACCGATCATTGTGGGTCTTGCACGGCTTGCATTGACGCTTGTCCGACCCAAGCAATTGTGTCGCCGTACGTGGTTGATGGCAGTAAATGCATATCCTATTTTACCATTGAACTCAAGGAGGCATTTCCTGATGGAATGGGCAAGCAATTTGACGATTGGATGTTTGGGTGCGACGTATGTCAGGATGTATGCCCGTGGAACCGATTTTCGAAACCACATACTGAACCCAATTTTAAACTTTTACCCGCCATTAAAACATTTACCAAAAAAGATTGGGAAGAAATTACCGAAGATGTATTTGTGGAAGTTTTTAAACACTCCCCGTTAAAAAGAAGCAAATGGAGTGGTCTTCAACGCAATATTCGGGCATTGAAAGACAGATTTGATTAAAATTAAGAAGGGGTTAATAGTTTAACTCCCTTCAAATAAAAAAAACAACTATTTTTGCCCGACCTATACTCATTATTGAATGGCATCCATTCAATGAAAGGAAGGAAAAAACATGACCTACTTATGAAAAAAGCCCTACTGGTATTCAAATCAACACTTGGTGTCGTTCTTTTAATAGCCTCCATGTCAACTTTAGTGCAATGTACTAAAACTGAAAATCCGGGGCCTTCCAATTCAAACACTTATAATTTTAGCCTTATTTTTGATTCATTCCCTTATGACTGGGCTGGTTTGGCCAATGCATCGGGCGTGAGTGGTGGCTGTCAAATTGCCAAATCGCAAGGCTATGTGCTCACTTTACGAACTGAAGTAGATGCTGAGTCTGGTTTAGTACCTATTGAAATTACATGCAGTTTGCCCGACGTGCTTGTTAAAAATTACAAATGCACCAGCGATTCCAATGGCGGGCCTATTTTCTCTGTAATTACCCGTGATTTGACTGGAAACAGATATTTTAGAGCGACCAACGGAACGCAAGTTGACTTATCAATTACGAGTGTTGATAATAATAAAGGGGGTACCGTTGTTGGTTCTTTCAATGGCACAGTTAAATTAATAGGAATTTCGGCCGATTTAGCACTTCCAAAAACCATTTCTGGTCAATTTACTGCGGTCAATTCAACAGGATTCTAAATTTTCCTTATTGAATCACGCTTCCGAAGTTCGGTTTTAATCACACTTGTTTTGTAGCTTGGTTCTTCAGAAGGATGCTCTATTTTCTGAATGAGCAACCGAACTGCTTCTTGACCAATTTCTGGTCCATGCTGACTTACAGTCGATAAACTAGGCGTTAAGCGTCGAGACCAGACACCATCTGCAAATCCAATGATAGAAATATCTTCTGGAATCCTAAGTCCCTTTTTTAATGCCGTTTTATGTGCGGCAACAGATGCGTATTCATCCAATGAAAACACCCCGTCAAATGTTTCATTATCAAACAATTCAGTTATTTTCTGATCAAAAACAGCCTGTGAATCGGTTCTGAGTATTAAGTTTTCTTGCACCTCCACCCCTTCTAGTTTCATTGCTTCCATATATCCATTGGCTCGGTATTTTCCAACACTCAGGTTGTCAATGGTGGAGAGCAAAGCAATTTTTTTGCATTGCGTTTTCAGTAAATATTGGGTCGCCTCTACAGAAGCATTAAAATCATCGACAATTACCTTGTCGCAACGAATGTCGTCCGTGATGCGGTCGAATAATACAATGGGGATATCGTCCGCCAAAATGGATTTAAAATGAGCAAACTCTTGTTGCATTTGAGACTCCTCGGCAATGGATACAATAAAACCATCAGCCGTTCCGTTGCTTAACATTTCCAAAGCACCCTTTTCACGCTCCAAAGATTCATTTGAAATGCAGGTTATTACTTTGTAGCCTTGCTCTTCGGCCTCCTTTTCGATGCCACTGAAAACTTTGGCAAAAAATGAATTTAAAATATTTGGAATAATCACACCAATGGTTTTGGTTCGACGGGTTTTTAACGTCAGTCCAATAGAGTTTGGTTTGTAATTTTTAAGTTTAGCGTATTCTTGGATTCGTATTTTGGTTGGCTCGCTGATTTCTGGGCTGTCATTTAATGCCTTTGAGACAGTAGAAACTGATACGCCTAATTCTTTGGCAATTTGTTTTAGGGTGGCTTTAGCTTTCATGAACTTACTTACTGTAAATGGGTTGAAGGATCATAGTCAAAAAGGTAAAGGTACAATTTTTAATCGAACCCGTTGTGTTAACAAATCTGAGTGGTAAGTTACCAAATCAACTTGTTTGGGAAATCATTTACCTTAATTAGAAAAGACGTTTAAACCCCCAAATCAACAATTACCCGATGGCCTTGTAGCAATTCCATCACTTCCGTTGAATACGGATTAATGGCCGATTCATGCAAGTCTTTTTCTTTTTTCTGGGCAATCATTTTCAGGCATTTAAAATACCGACGAACGTCTTCTTGGGTTTTAATGAGCAAGCGCGGCACCTTGGTTGTTTTGCCATCAGGGCCTTTGGCAACCATGGTAAAATAACTGGAATTACAATGCTTTTGTTGGCCCGTTTGTATGTTTTCAGAAACCACCCGTATGCCCACAATCATCGAGCTATTGCCCACATAATTGACACTGGCTTTTAGCGTAACCAACTCCCCCACTTCAATCGGGTTCAAAAAATCGACGGTCTCAACAGAGGCGGTGACACAATAGTAGCCCGAGTACTTCGAGGCGGCGGCAAAGGCAATTTGGTCCATCAGTGACAAAATGTAGCCCCCATGAATTTTGCCACTGAAATTGCTGTGCGAAGGCAGCATTAATTCGCTGATTGATATTTTTGAGTCGGCAACTGATTTAAATGGATCTTCCATAATGGTGGTTTATTCAGGTTCGTTTTGGGTATTTTCTGCAGTCATTTGCGGCAATTCTTCGGCACTTTGGGCCCGGTTCAAGATGTTTTCGGGCAATGATTTCTTGGCTTTAGCCCCCATGCGTTTCAATTTCTCTACACTGATAATCAAGTTGCCCTTGCCTTCAGATAATTTACTCATTGCATTCACGTAATCGCCCTTCGCATCGTCCATTTTTTTGCCCAGCTTCAGCAAATCAGTAATCAATCCTTCAAATTTATCATACAATGCACCCGCTTGACGGGCAATTTCGAGCGCATTTTCTTGTTGTTTCTGATTGGCCCACATGCTGTCAATGGTTCGCAGCGTGGCCAATAAAGTGGTCGGCGTGACCACCACAATATTCTTTTCAAAAGCACGGTTGTACAATTGCGGATCTTCACGCAGGGCAAAAGCAAAAGCGGGTTCAATGGGAATAAACAACAGCACAAAATCGGGCGATTGCATCGCATACAATTCAGGATAATTTTTGGCGCTTAGTTGTTCAATATGCCGTTTTAAGGAAAGTACATGCTCCTTTAAGGCCTGTTCCCGATGTGCGTCATCTTCCGCATTCACGAAACGTTCATAGGCGGTTAACGTCACTTTGGAGTCTACAATCATTTTTTTGCCATCGGGCAAGGCAATCACCACGTCGGGTTGTTGGCGGCTGCCATCGGCCAATGTGACACTTTGTTGCACTTCATATTCGCGGCCGCGTTCAAGCCCCGATTTTTCGAGCACCCGTTCCAAAATCAATTCACCCCAATTGCCCTGAATTTTGTTGTCGCCTTTGAGTGCCTTGGTCAAATTGACCGCCTCTTTGCTCATTTGTTCGTTCAGGTCGCGCAACCCAATAATTTGTTGTCGGAGCGACGCATGGTAGTCAATGCTTTCTTTGTGGGTGTCTTCGACTTTCTTTTCAAACAACTGGATTTTTTCTTGCAATGGCCCCAACACCATTTTAAGCTGTTCTTGATTCTGCGCAGTAAATTTTTGACTCTTTTCCTCTAGGATCTTGTTGGCTAAGTTTTCAAATTCTTTGGTAAAAGCTTCGCGCAGGTTGCGAATTTCTTCTTGCTGCTCGTTTAATTTCTGCGTAACATGTTCGCATTCGGCTTGCTTGCGTGTGAGCCCAATGGTTAATTGTTCTTTGTCATTTAATAACAAATTGCGTTCGTCTTTAAACAATTGTGTTTGCTTATCAAATCGTTGTTGCTCTTGATTGATCCGATTTTCAGCTTGCGTAAGCTGTTGCTGTAATCCCGCCCATTTCTCTTCCCACAACCGCAATTGCTCCGATCCATCAATGCTTTTTGTTTTTTTTCCCAGCCAAAACCCGATCCCACAAGCGACCACAGCCGCCAATATGATATACCCTGCCATGCGTTAATTTTGGGTAAAAATAACTTTTTATTGGGTGATCTAAAAAAAATAAGCCGAACATAAACGGAAAAAACCGTTTAAAATCGGATAGAAACTTATTGTGCTTTGATTACCTTTGCCGTTTGCAACACGACATGATTACACTACACGATAAAACATTTGAACTTTTTATCTCCGAAGAAGAGATTGCCTTTGCTGTTGAACAATTGGCCAAAAAAATTGCCGATGATTTTGCTGACGAAGTCCCTGTTTTTGTTGGGGTACTCAATGGCGCTTTTATGTTTATGGCCGAGCTATTGAAACACTACCCGCATCTGTGCGAGGTGGCTTTTGTGCAAGTGCAATCGTACCAAGGCACCGAATCAAGCGGAACTGTCACCAACTTGTCGGGCTTACCTCAAAACCTTGAAGGTAAGAGCGTGATTTTGGTGGAAGATATCGTAGATACAGGCAATACCATCGCTTATTTGAAACAAGAATTCAAAGCGCTTCCCATTAAAAAGCTCAAAATTGCCACCTTGTTTTTGAAGCCCGAAGCCTATCAAAAAGACATCCGACTTGACTACGTGGCCATTCGAATTCCGAATCGTTTTATTGTAGGTTATGGCCTCGATTACAATGGTTTGGGCCGAAATTTGCAACACATGTACCAATTGGCCGACGAAAATTAAGTATTTGAACTGATGGATCCCGAACATAGGTTTGCCTTTTTTTTCTCTTTTTTTCAAACCAATAAACGCTTATTTTTACCGCAACACTTTTTAAATTCGATCATTGAATTTTTAAAAGGTGTGTTTGCGGTTTTTTTTGTTTTTTTGAACAATCAAATCAAACGATGGAAGTTTGGTAGTAGACCATTGTTTTGGCGATCAAAATGGGTCATTGTGTGTACATTTTTTCGTAAAAAATCACGCAGCATTCCCTCGTTTTCAACTATTTTGAATCAATTGGGACCATTCATTCTCATGAGCAACAACCTTCAATACAATAATTAATTAGCTATGAAAAACATTGTTCTTTTTGGAAAGCCAGGTGCTGGAAAAGGAACTCAGGCCGAGTTTTTAAAAGAAAAATACCGTTTAACGCATTTGTCCACAGGTGACATCTTTCGTTTTAACATCAAAAACGAAACAGATTTGGGCAAATTGGCCAAAACGTTCATGGACCAAGGCGACTTGGTGCCCGATTCGGTCACCATCCAAATGCTTGAGCAAGAAGTGTTGGCCAACCAAGATTCGGCTGGTTTTTTGTTTGACGGCTTTCCACGAACCTTGGCGCAGGCCGAGGCATTGGATGTTTTTTTATCCACGAACAAGCAGTCGGTCGATGCCACCATTGGTTTAGAAGCCGATGACAACATTTTGGTGCAACGCTTGTTAGAACGCGGCAAAACCTCCGGACGCCCTGATGACCAAGACGAAGACAAAATCAGGAACCGCTACAACGAGTACAACGAAAAAACAGCGCCTTTGGTGGCTTTTTACAGCCAACAAGGCAAATACCACGCAGTAAACGGCATTGGAAGCATAGCCGAAATTACAGAGCGACTTAGTGCCGTCATAGACCGACTATAACGGAATAACCAGCCTCATTTCTACATGGAAATACTCATTATTATATTTTTAATTTTATTGAACGGTTTGTTCTCAATGTCGGAGATCGCGTTGATTTCGGCCCGTAAAAACCGCTTGGAAACCTCGGCCAAAAAAGGCAACAAAAGCGCCAAGACCGCGCTTGATTTGGCCAATTCGCCCAACAAATTTTTATCGACCGTACAAATTGGCATTACCCTTATAGGTATTTTAACAGGTATTTATTCGGGCGATAATGTGACGGTACAGGTTAAAGCGTATATTGACACCTTCGCCTCGTTACAGCACTATTCGCAATCTATTGCGGTGGGCATCGTGGTCGTGATTTTAACCTTCTTTTCGCTGGTTTTGGGCGAATTATTACCCAAGCGCATCGGACTCAATTACCCGGAAACCATTGCCAAAGCAGTGGCTGTTCCCATGAAATTGGTGTCGCAAATTACCGCGCCATTCATCTGGTTATTGACTTTGTCGACCGAGTCGATGCTCAAATTATTTAACATCAAACCAACTGCCGACGGCAAAGTGACCGAAGAAGAAATCAAGGCCATTATTAAAGAAGGAACCGAAGTGGGCGAGGTGCAAGAAATTGAACAAGACATTTTAGAACGCGTGTTCCACATTGGCGACCGCAAGGTCAATTCTTTGATGACCCACCGTTCTTCGATGGTGTATTTGTCATTAGAAGACAATTTGCAAGAACAAAAAAGCAAGGTGTTGGAAGAGCTGCATTCGGTGTATCCGGTGTGCCGCGAAAATTTAGACGACATCATCGGCGTAGTGCTCCTCAAAGACTTATTTATCGGATTTGAATCGGGCAATTTTGATTTGGAAAAAATCAGCCGCGAACCCCAATACCTCATTGAACACACCTCGGCTTACAAGGCGCTGGAGTTGTTTAAGCAGTCAAAAGTGCATTATGCCTTAATCGTAGACGAACACGGCTTATTCCAAGGGATTATCACCTTAAATGACATCTTAGAAGCCTTGGTGGGCGACGCTTCTGACTTTGACGAAGACGAATACAAAATTACCTCGCTCGAAGACGGCAGCTGGACCGTCGATGGCTTGTATTCGCTGCACGACTTTTTGACCTTCTTTGACATGGACGACCTCATTAACGAATATGATGTCACCACCGTGAGCGGTTTAATCATGACCGAAATGGGCAACATTCCAAAAGTTGGCGATGTATTAATCTGGAACAAATTGCGCCTCGAAGTCATCCACATGGACGGCGTGAAAATTACGCAGATTAAGATTAGGCCGATTAATGATACGGATCGGGATCATTAGAATAAAGAGGAAAGAGAAAAGAAGAAAGAGGAAAGAGGACAGGTTTTGTTTTCTTTGCTCTTTTTTTAGTGCAAACATTTACTCTGGGCGCCATGCCATTTCTGCGCTTGAAGGTGTTTTTGGGTGTTAAGGCTGAATTATTATTGGTTTTGACAAGGACATTTTAGCACACAAATGCACTGCTTTTTTAATGTGTTTTTTTGGGTTTCTGTTTAGATTTTTTGAATTTATGTCAACATATAGATCACTTTTTGGGATTGCTTTCGTTGTAGCACTTGTTTTAATTATTGGCTATATAAATAAAAAGAACAGGGTTGTGTGCAACTTTAAAGAAACTTATTACGTTATTGATTATTTCACCATATCCAAGTTTATTTCACTTTTACTGGTTTTTATCGGTCTGCTCTATTTTTGGTTAAAAAAGTTGAATGGTTGATAAGTCCCGCCATGCATTTTCGGTTTGGCCTTCCTGCATAGTGTCAAAACCCATTTTCAGCCAATTTGTCTCAGTGAACAAAACGAATTTAAAATAGGGATAAATAATGAACTTCCGCTTATTCTTTCAACTGTTAATTTTTGAAGTGCTTTTTCTGGCTGGCGGATTTTTTGCCCTTGTATTCATTTTCTTTTTGTGTTTTGGATCTGGAGCCGCATCGAGTGCTGAAAAATGGTTGCTGTACGAAGATGTTGCCGTAACAGCCTTACTGTCATTGCCGTTGCTTTTTGGGATTATTAAACACAGCCATGCTACAGATAAAAAAAGTGCCAAAAGTTGTTTATATGCCGGTTTGGTAGTAACAATAGGTAGCTTCGTTTTTTATAGACTATTTGGTTAAGACACGACGTTCCACTTTCCAACACACCACGTCCCCAAAACTGCTAAATAGTACAACCACTCTTAGCTTTCCACTGCTTAAGTTGTACAGTTTTGAAATACATTTCATAGTTCCTTTATTTAACAATGTTTGTTATTTCAATCATTTATTATACTTTTGTTCGGAATAACAAGCATTTGCCATGACAGTCACTAAGAAGCAATCGGTTTTTCCAAAATACGATCAGGTGCTCAAACAAATGGGTGAAAACATCAAATTGGCGCGAAAGAGGCGAAAATTGACCATGGTGCAAGTGGCTGAAAGGGCCGATATTGCCAGGTCAACCTTGCATTTAATTGAGCTAGGCAATGCAGGTGTGGCAATGGGTGCCTATTTTAATGTGCTTCGTGTGTTGGGGCTTCAAGATGATTTTTTAAAACTTGCCGCAGACGATATCTTGGGTAGAAAACTGCAAGATTTGGCGCTGTTAAAATAGTTTGTAAGCTGTTATTGAATCAAATGAACCTCCGTATTTAATCGGAAATACACAGATTGGCAGTAGATGGCCAAATGTTTTCAATTAAACCTAGATTACGCATTAGAAATTTATTACATGGAAAAATGACTGTAAATCTGGTAATGTACTCCTTTTTTTATCCTCAATGTAGCGCTGCTACATCTGCGGTAAAAAAAGTCCGTGCACTCCCAGCTTTTTTGTCCTTTTCCCCTTCATTACAAAGTCTAATGCATAATCTGGGTTAAATTAGAAAAACTTAAAAATACCATGTCTAGTAAAACCGACATCTATGTTTACGCCCACTGGCAAGGTTTACAAGAGCCAAAGCCAATCGGTGTGCTAACGGCACAACAAGCCAAGGGCCGAAAGGCTTTCAGCTTCGCGTATGATCAGACATGGCTCCAATCAGGGCAACTGTTTTTGCTTGATCCGGACATTCAATTGTATGGTGGGCCTCAATATCCGAACCAAAAAGAAAACTTCGGGATATTTCTCGACAGTATGCCCGACACTTGGGGGCGAACGCTCATGAAGCGAAGGGCGGCGCAATGGGCATTAGAACATAACCAAAAGCCTCCCACCTTATACGATATTGATTTTTTGTTGGGGGTGTACGATCCAAGCCGGATGGGTGCATTACGGTTTAAGGTAGATCCGAATGGTGATTTTTTAGATAACAACTCATCCGCTTCAACCCCGCCATGGTCGTCAATCCGTGAACTGCAACAGGCTGCCGCTATTTTTGAGAATGACACCGATAGCAAGGAGGTAAACAAGTGGTTAGGTGTGCTGATCGCGCCGGGTTCTTCTTTGGGTGGAGCCAGACCGAAAGCCAATATTTTAGATGCCGATCAAAATGTGTGGATCGCCAAATTTCCATCGAAAACCGATACCATTGACAAAGCAGCGTGGGAATATTTGGCCTTTCAATTAGCTATAAAAGCAGGTGTTCACATGGCACCAAGTAAGATTGATCGCATTATGGGAAATCACCACACTTTTTTCACCAAACGATTTGACCGAATAAAAGGGGAAAGAATCCACTTTGCATCAGCCATGACCATGACTGGAAATAACGAAGACACCATCCGCGACCAACAGGCCAGTTATTTAGATATCGCTGAGTTTATCAGTAATCATGGCACAAATATAGAAGCCAATTTACATCAATTGTGGCGGCGAATCATATTCAATATTGCCATATCGAATACCGACGATCATTTAAGAAACCATGGTTTTTTGCTCACCAATGCAGGCTGGATTTTGTCGCCCGCCTATGACTTAAATCCGTCCATCGACAAAGATGGATTAGCCTTAAATATTGATGTTGACAACAATGCCCTTGATTTTGATTTGGCCAAAAGCGTAGGCGCATATTTTCGACTCAACAAATTACAAATGGAGCACATCTTAGAGGAAGTGCGCCAGGCAACAAACCAATGGAGAACAATAGCCAAAGAGATAAGGATTCCCCGGTCAGAACAGGAAATGATGAGCCATGCTTTTAAATAGGGTCTGCTGAAAAACTTTAATCTCTTTGTCACAAAGGATTTTGGGCTATATTTGTGATATTAAGTGCAAGGAAATATGAGTAAACGTTTAAAAAATCGTGCACCTGCTCCAAAATATTGCAGCGTAAATCAGTTATCGCTGGTTGGATTTGAGACTCCTTTTGAGCGAACACTTAAGTCTTCTAATCGTTGGGTAGTTCTTTCAAAATTGTTACCATGGGACGAGCTTTGTTC
>NKJD01000007.1 GCA_002256385.1 Flavobacterium sp. BFFFF2 | reverse complement strand
GTTCAATTAAATTTGGAATCGATGTATTAGCCAGCTGTTTGAATAAATTATTTTCACTGTCAATAGACATGTATTCAGCTGTTAAACTCAAAGCAACTACTTCAATATCAGTCATTTTTGCTTTTCTACCGACTCTAAATGTATCATTAAAATCAAGATCTAAAGAACGTATAACATCTAAAACTCTAAAATAATTTTTCACTATATTTGACATGGATATTGGTTTGTTTTGAGACTTCAAGATACTGAATTTCAGTATCTTGACCAATATCTGACCGTTATTTTTTACTTAAAAACAATTTCACCCAACGGGTTTTTATTTGTATATAATTTAGTGTTCTGGTTTCTCTTGAAATTAAACCAACAGATTTATAAGGGTTTATTTTTAGTTTCACCTTGAACAAAGTATATTTGCAGCCGGTTACTTTTAACAGTTTATGATTAAAATAGGGGTAGGTATCTTCTTGATTTTTCTAATGACATCTTGTGTGTCACATACCGATTTAGTTTACCTTCAAAAGACAAACTCCGCCAATTCGCCCGCTTTGCAAGAATATGTGCAGCAGCCTTATAGGGTTCAAATCAACGACATTTTATCAATTAACCTGAAGTCATTTGACGAAAAATTAGTTGAATTATTTAGAACGGGCAATGGAGAAGCAACCGGTCGATTTTTAACAGGCGATCAAAATTTATACTTTAACGGCTACTCCGTAAGTGAACATGGCAGCATTCGGATCCCGCTTTTAGGCGAAATCGAGGTGATTGGAAAAACGACCGAAGATATTCGACACATTGTGGAGCAACGTTTATTGCAAGAGTATTTTACGAAAGAAGCTGGCATTTTCGTTTCGGTCAAATTATACGGATTTCGATATGTGGTGAATGGCGAGGTGAATATGCCTGGCTCCCGTATTTTATATCAGGACAAAGTAACCATTTTGGAAGCCCTTGCCAACGCAGGCGATATTACCTTAACAGGCAATCGCAGAGAAGTGATGATAGTGCGTCAAACACCAGCCGGCGCCGAAACACATTACATTGATTTAACAGCCGACACGGCCCTTAAGTCGCCCTATTATTATTTGCAACCCAACGACTATGTGTATGTGAAGCCCTTGAAGCAAAAAAGCTGGGGTACTGGCCGAACAGGGGTCGAATCGCTCACTACTATTCTTTCGTTGCTCACTTTAGTGACTACCACCCTGATCCTTCTCAAGAAATAGCCCATGTTGTCTCCATCTGATTTTTCATTTTCTGAGCGTCAACTGGACTTTGACTTTAAAGGCTTTGTTTTAAAAACAGTAAGTTATTGGAAATGGTTTGTTGTAGGGATCTTGCTCGCTTTATTTGGGGCCTATCAACTGAATTTGCGGAGCCAAAAAATCTATCAAATGCAGGCGCTCATTGCGGTGAGCGAAGAAAACAACCCGCTTTTTACCTCCAATACGAGTTTAATATTTAATTGGGGCGGCACGTCTGACAAAGTCCAAACCATTGCTTCCACCTTATCTTCCAGATTACACAACGAGGCAGTAGTTTCCAAATTAGGATTTTACATCGACTACCTCACCAAAGAACCCTATTTTTGGAAAGATGGCTATGGCGAATTTCCTTTTACGGTTTCGCTCACTACAACGCAAAACCAGCCATTTGAAACCCCCGTTGAGGTTCATTTCACTTCAGATAAACAATTTGACATTCGTTTTGGCGGATCGATCAATACTTTAGAAACCATCCAATACCAAGCGGGCAGTCGGTCCAGTTTTCCCATTTCTGGTCCCATCACCCTAAAAGGAACGCTTGGTGTCCCCATCGATCATCCGTTTTTGCATGTCACACTATTGGCCACGGACTTGCCCGTACAAATTGGAAAATCCTATTATTTTAAATGTGCCGATTTTGATGCCACCGTGGCAAAATACCAACGCATCAAGGTGAAAATTGATGAAAAAGCAGCGTCCATTTTGCAATTGTCATTTGAAGGAACCAACAAAAAACGCCTGGTCGATTATTTAAATACCACCGTTGAAACCTTGAAGTTAAGGCAGTTGGACCAAAAAAACCAATTTGCCATTAACACCATTTCCTTTATTGATGCCACCTTGCAATCGATGGAAAACGAATTGAAAGATGCAGGCGATGCCTTGAAAAATTTTAGCCAAAAAAACAATGTGGTCGAAATTGAACGGGGAGGCGAAGGACTGCAAGAGCATTTTTTCAAATTCGATATTTCAAAAACCGATATCCAACGCAAGTTGGAATACTATAAAACCTTAGAGACCTATTTGCGCAAAAACGCCGATTTCTCCAAGCTTCCGGCGCCCACGGTGGCGGGCATTGAAGACCCCAACTTGGTCCGAAATGTGTCAAAGCTCATTGATTTGGCGGTGCGTCGATCGGAGATTGGCTATTCGGTAAAAAGCCCGCTTTTTTATGAACAATTGGACAACGAATTGTTGTCCATTAAAAAGGTATTGGTCAAAAATGTCGAAGCGGCCCAACAAGCACTTAAAGTTGATTTGGGGCAAATCAATGCCAAATTGGCCGATGCAGAGCATACCATCAATCAATTGCCGGTGGCCAAACAAGAGTTTTACAAAATATTGCGCAAATACAATTTAAGCGACAATTTGTACACCATCTATTTGCAAAAACGCAGCGAAGCGTTAATTGTTAAAGCAGCTAATTTGTCGGATGTGCAATTTATTGATCCAGCCAAAGATACAGGTGGCGGCCTCATTGGCCCCAAAGAAGGCGTGAACTATTTGGTGGCCTTGCTGCTGGGTATTTTTGTCCCTTTGCTGTCGTTGTTCGTCCTTTTTTACATCAACAATTCCATTTTGAACATCGACGATTTGCAGTTGTTAACCCAGCTTCCTATTATAGGAGTGGTGGGTGTAAAAAATACGCAGTCAAACCTCAGTGTTTTTGAACAAACCAAATCGGCTTTGGCCGAATCCTTCAGAGCGGTGCGTACTTCGTTGCAATTTTTATACAAAAAACAACAAATTTCTGGTGCCCGAACGCTGATGGTCACCTCTTCAACGAGTGGCGAAGGCAAAACTTTTTGCAGCATCAACATTGCCACGGTTTTTGCATTAAGCGAAAAACGAACCTTGTTGGTGGGCATGGATTTGCGTAAACCACGCTTCAAAGAAGATTTTGTATTAAACTCCCCAAAAGGCTTGGTTGATTATTTAATTGGACAAGCTTCCGTTGATGATATTATTCAACCGAGTCAAATTCCTTGTCTCGACATTGTTCCGTCGGGTCCGATTCCGCCGAATCCGTCCGAATTGTTACTTTTGGAGTCGATGACTACTTTTTTTGAAGAGGTGAAAAACAGGTACGATTACATTATTTTAGACACGCCACCCGTTGGCATGGTGGCCGATGCGCTGGAGTTGGCGCCCTTTGTAGATGTCACTTTATATGTCATTAGACAGAACTTTACCAAAAAAGATATGATTACGGTGTTGAATAATCGACATAAACGTGGTGAGTTATCTAATATTAGTATAATTTTGAACGGTTTTGAAAATAAAGCAAAATATGGCACATCCTATCACTATAGTTCTGGGTACGGCAACTATAAAGATGGCTATTCGGAAGCGCCGAAACCTTCATTTTTTAAAACAATTTGGAAAAAAATAACCAATTTATAATGGCTCAAGAATTTCCCCAATCTCGCATTCTCATTACCGGTGGAGCCGGTTTTATTGGTTCCAATTTATGTGAGTATTTTTTAAGCAAAGGGCATACCATTCGGTGTATGGACAATTTTGCTACCGGTCACCGGTACAATGTGGAACCCTTTTTATCTCATCCAAATTTTGAGTTGCTCGAAGCAGATATCCGTAATTTAGATGATTGCCACCGCGCAGTCGCTGGCATGGAATACGTGCTTCATCAGGCGGCTTTGGGTTCAGTGCCAAGGTCGTTAAAAGATCCGATTACCAGCAATGATGTGAATGTGTCTGGATTTTTAAACATGTTGGTTGCCGCCCGTGATGCGGGCATCAAACGTTTTGTCTATGCTGCCAGTTCGTCTACTTATGGTGATTCTGAATCCTTGCCAAAAGTAGAAGACGTGATCGGAAAACCGCTTTCGCCTTATGCCATCACCAAATATGTAAATGAAATGTATGCCGATATTTTTGGCCGTTGCTACGGTTTTGAAACCATCGGACTTCGTTATTTTAATGTGTTTGGCCGCCGCCAAGATCCCAATGGCGCTTATGCCGCTGTGATTCCAAAATTTGTGTTGCAACTCATTAGCCATGAAAGCCCCATCATTAACGGCGATGGCAGTCATTCCCGCGATTTCACCTACATTGATAATGTGATTCAAATGAATGAATGCGCGTTGGCCACCAAAGATGCAACCGCTGTAAATACCGTATACAACACGGCTTATGGCGATCGCAACACCTTAAATAATTTGGTGCACTATTTAAAAGAATATTTATCAGATTTTGATCCAGCCATCAAGGATGTTGAAATCGTTCATGGTCCGAACCGCGCAGGTGACATTCCGCATTCGTTGGCCAGCGTTGAAAAGGCGAAAAGTAAATTAGGTTATGCACCCAAGTTCTCCTTTCAAGAAGGACTGAAAGAAGCGGTAACTTGGTATTGGAATAATTTATCAACTCATTAATATCTAGCAATACACATGAAAATTACGAATATTTGCTGCATTGGAGCAGGATATGTAGGTGGCCCGACCATGGCCATTATTGCTCAAAAATGCCCCCATATTAAAGTCAATGTTGTCGACTTAAACGAAAAAAGAATTGCCGATTGGAACGATCCTGATATTCAAAAAATCCCCATTTATGAGCCTGGTTTGGGTGAAATAGTGGCAGAGTCACGCAACCGCAATTTGTTTTTTTCAACAGAAGTAGACAAAGCCATTGACGAGGCGCAAATGATTTTTATTTGTGTAAATACCCCGACTAAAACGTATGGTACTGGAAAAGGCATGGCGGCTGATTTGAAATTCATTGAATTGTGTGCCCGCCAAATTGCCCGCGTAGCGAAAACAGATAAGATTGTCGTTGAAAAATCGACTTTGCCTGTTCGGACTGCCGAAGCCATCAAAAGCATATTGAATAATACAGGCAATGGCGTGCAATTCCAGATTTTGTCAAACCCAGAATTTTTGGCTGAAGGAACTGCCATTGAAGATTTATTAGATCCAGACCGTGTATTAATTGGAGGCGATCACACCACAGAAGGCATGCAAGCCATTCAGGCCTTGGTTGACATTTACGCCCATTGGGTAACACGCAACCACATCCTAACTACTAATGTTTGGTCGTCCGAATTATCGAAATTAACCGCGAATGCCTTTTTGGCACAACGTGTTTCTTCGATTAATGCGATGTCTGAATTGTGCGAAAAAACGGAAGCGAACGTCGAAGAAGTGGCGCGTGCCATTGGGATGGATTCGCGCATTGGACCTAAATTTTTAAAAGCCTCTGTGGGCTTTGGTGGATCGTGTTTCCAAAAAGACATTTTAAACTTGGTGTATATTGCCAAAAGTTATGGCTTGCACGAAGTGGCCGATTATTGGGAACAAGTGGTGATCATGAATGACCACCAAAAGCGCCGTTTTTCCCGTAAAATGGTAAGCACCTTGTTTAACACCATTTCAGGTAAAAAGATTGCTTTTTTAGGTTGGGCTTTCAAAAAAGACACCAACGATTCGCGCGAATCGGCGGCTATTTATATTGCAGACGATTTAATCAATGAGCAAGCGAATATTACCGCTTTTGATCCTAAAATTACGCAAACGCAAATGTTGAGTGATATCACTTATTTGGGTACCCGTGACGAATCAGAAAATGCCAAATTTTTGCACGCTGTTTCAGATCCTTATGAAGCTTGTAAGAACGCCCACGCCATTGCCGTTCTGACCGAATGGGACGAATTTAAGCAATACGATTGGCAACGCATTTACGACAATATGCTCAAACCAGCTTTTGTATTTGATGGCCGAAATGTATTAGACATGGATGCATTAAGAAATATTGGATTTGTGTGTCATTCAATTGGAAAATAACTACTAGAAAACAACCCTACTATGAATACTAAAATTGCCGTTATTGGACTTGGTTATGTTGGATTGCCTTTGGCTCGCTTATTTGCAACCAAATTCCCAGTCATTGGATTTGATATTAATCAGCAACGAATCAGCGAGTTAAATGCTGGTAAAGACCTCACCCTAGAAGTGGAAGACGATGTACTTCAAAAAGTACTGGTTCAGGGTCCAAATAGTGAACAAGGATTGTATTGTTCCTTTAATTTAGACGACATCCGCGATTGCAACTATTATGTAATTACGGTTCCAACGCCTGTTGACAAAAACAACCGCCCCGATTTGACACCACTTTACAAATCGAGTGAAACCGTCGGAAAAGTTTTGTCAAAAGGAGATATTGTTATTTATGAATCAACCGTATATCCTGGGGTAACCGAGGATGAGTGTATTCCTGTTTTGGAAAGAATCAGCGGTTTAAAGTTTAACGTTGATTTCTTTGCTGGTTACTCGCCAGAACGCATCAATCCAGGCGATAAAGAGCATACTGTTGAAAAGATCTTGAAGGTTACTTCTGGCTCAACGCCGGAAATTGGCATTAAAGTGAATGAATTGTATCGTTCTGTGATTACGGCTGGTACCCATTTGGCACCGACTATTCGAGTGGCAGAAGCGGCCAAAGTGATTGAAAATTCTCAAAGAGATATCAATATTGCTTTTGTTAATGAATTGGCTAAAATATTTAATTTGTTAGGCATTGATACCCACGCCGTTTTAGAAGCTGCAGGTACCAAATGGAACTTTTTGCCCTTTAAACCCGGATTAGTTGGTGGACATTGTATTGGCGTAGATCCCTATTATTTAGCACAAAAAGCCCAAGAAGTAGGCTATCATCCTGAAATTATTTTGGCTGGACGTCGCTTAAATGACAGCATGGGCGAATACGTGGCCTCGCAGGTGATTAAATTGATGATCAAAAAAGGAATCACCATCAACAAGGCGGAGATTCTCATGTTGGGAATTACTTTTAAAGAAAACTGTCCAGACGTGCGCAATACCAAAATTGTCGATGTCGTGGCTGCTTTAAATGAATATGGCGTAAACATTACCATTTATGATCCGTGGGCTAAGTCATCTGAGGTAGAACATGAATATGGATTAAAAACGACGGCTGTCATTCCAACAACTTCCTTTGATGCGGTTGTTTTGGGTGTGGCACATACTGAGTTTTTATCGCTTGATTTACCTGCATTATGTAAAGAGAATTCAGTGTTATATGATGTAAAAGGGATTTTTAAAGACAAAGCCGACGGGCGTTTATAATAACTTATTCACTATTCAAAGAAGAATGAATGGTCTAGGCCGTTTATTAATTAAATAGTATCTATTATGAAAAAAATACTCATTACAGGTGGCGCAGGATTTATCGGTTCGCATGTGGTTCGCCTCATGGTTAACAAATATCCGCAGTATTCAATTGTTAATTTAGATGCCCTGACGTATGCGGGGAATCTGGAAAATATAAAGGATATTGAAAACAGCCCAAATTACAGTTTTGTAAAAGGCGACATCACCGATGCCGATTTTATTCAGCAGTTATTTGACACCCATCAATTTGACGGCGTGTTGCATTTGGCCGCCGAATCGCATGTCGATCGATCTATTACCGATCCATTGTCGTTTGTGAAAACAAATGTGATTGGCACGATGAATTTGCTCAACGCAGCCAAATCAATTTGGTCTGGAAACTGGGAAGGTAAACGATTTTACCACATCAGCACCGATGAAGTGTATGGTTCTTTGGGTGCAACGGGTTTGTTCACTGAAACCACACCTTACGATCCGAATTCACCGTATTCTGCTTCCAAAGCAGCTTCTGATCATTTTGTGCGGGCCTATGGGGAAACCTATGGTTTGCCTTATGTGCTCACCAATTGTTCCAATAATTATGGTCCGAATCATTTTCCTGAAAAATTGATTCCGTTGTTCATCAATAACATCATCAATAACAAACCTTTACCTGTTTACGGTGATGGCAATTACACCCGCGATTGGTTGTTTGTGGAAGACCATGCGGTGGCTATTGATTTGGTGTTCCATGAAGGAAAAAATCATGAAACCTACAATATTGGTGGTTTTAATGAGTGGAAAAATATTGATTTGGTAAAGTTGCTTTGCGACAGAATGGACGAAAAATTAGGCAGAACGCCAGGTCAATCTGCTGAGTTAATTACTTACGTAAAAGACCGCCCAGGACACGATTTGCGTTATGCCATTGATGCCACAAAAATCAACAGGGAGCTGGGCTGGAAACCGTCAGTAACCTTTGAGCAAGGATTGGAAAAAACCATTGATTGGTATTTGACAAACGAAGTGTGGTTGCATAATGTCACCTCTGGTGATTATGCCAATTATTATGAAAAACAATATCAATAATTTTTTTCTGTATTTGATTTATTGATTAAACATTTGTTAAAGGGTGCTTAAATTTGCGTACTTCATAATATTACAGCAGCAAGCTTATATAGGTTGTTTTAAAATTTGAAATTGTTAAAAAAACCAATACCTTTGCACCACATTGATAAAGGCAAAACATGATTCAAAAACTCCCCGTTGTATCTATTATTTCGCCCATTTTAAAGCGTTTTCTTAGCGGGAATATATATTTCCTGTTTCCCTTTTTCACCTATCAAAAATTTCGACAGACGCTTGTTGTTTTACTATGGAACCCAACAAAATTGAATAGCTTATTGAATCAAATTCAATAAGCTTTTTTTTTAATTATGCCTTGGTTTGCTATTTTGACAAAGTCTCGAAACGAGAAGAAAGTAACAGAACGGTTGCGTTCAGTTGGCATTGAAGCTTATTGTCCGATTCGGACAGAAGTGAAACAATGGACAGACCGCAAAAAAAAGATTGAAGTGCCGTTAATTCCATCGTATGTTTTTGTATGTTTGGATGAGCGAGAAAGAGATAAAGTTTTTGTAGTGTCAGGCGTGGTGAGGTATTTGCATTGGCTGGGTAAACCCGCGCAAGTCAAAGATGAAGAAATTGCCGAATTACAAAAATTGACCTCCTTAGAAGGGGTAGAGGTAGAAGTGGTACAGTGGCAACCTGGAAGTATTGTTTCCATTCCGTCGGGCCCATTTCGGGGCATGGAAGGAATTTTGGAGCGGGTTGAAAAACGACAGGTACACATTATTTTAGAAGAATTGGGTGTGCGAATCATTGTACACCGCAAGCAATAGGAAAACAGTTGTTTTCCATTTTAATCGAAACAAGCTGAGTTTGTCCAATGGGACTGACCAGGCGAAGCCGTAAAAAAAATGAACCTAGAACAGCCACAAATCATTCAGTTTCCCAAAATAATGGATGCCCGCGGGAATCTTTCTTTTATTCAGAATATGGATCATGTTCCATTTGAAATTAAAAGAACTTTTTGGATTTACGATGTGCCAGGAGGCATGCAACGCGGCGGTCATGCTTATAAAAGTGAGCAGGAGGTCATTTTGGCATTGAGTGGCAGTTTTGATGTCACCATTATTAATTTGAAAGGGGAAAAATTCACCTTTTGTTTAAATCGTTCCTATTTCGGATTATACGTTCCGCCATTGCATTGGCGACAAATGGATAATTTTTCAACCAACGCGGTTTCCATGCATATTTCAAGTTTGCCTTTTGACGAAAGGGATTATATCCGTGATTTAGACACTTTTACATCAATGAATCCATCATGAGAACTTCGACTGTTTTTGACTGTACCATGTTAACTTTACCCATCAATCACCGTGACAATGGGAATTTAACGGCTATCAACAACCGGGAAGAAGTTCCCTTCGACATCCAAAGAATTTATTATTTGTATGATGTGCCGGGAGGATTGAGTAGGGGAGGACATGCCCATTTGGAATTGCAACAATTGGTGGTGGCCTTGAGTGGCAGTTTTGATATCATCATGGATGATGGCAAAGTGAAACGAACTTTTACTTTGTCGCGCCCGTACATGGGATTGTATGTTCCAGCGGGATTGTGGCGTGAATTAGATAATTTTTCAAGTGGCAGTATTTGTATGGTATTGGCTTCACAGCCTTATTCAGAAGCGGATTATTTTAGAGAATACAACGAATTTTTAGCATGGAAATCCGAGAAGTAGACGTCTCAACTTATAAAAGCTATTTGAAATCTACCTCACATGTGTTCAATTCTGTTGAATTTACGGAATTAAACTCTGACAAATGTGACCAAGTTTTTTATTTGTTATTTAAAAGTGAAAAAGTTTGTTGTGGTATTTCAGTTGGCATTCGAAACGGAAATGTGTTAAGTCCATTTTCGGCTCCATTTGGTGGGTTTGAAGCAATACAACCAGATGTTTACGTAAAACAACTTATTGAAGCTACTCAGTTATTGCAAAGTTGGACTATACAAAAAGGATTTCACTCGTTAAAAATAACGTTACCACCGACTATTTATGGCAATGATTGGATATCAAAACAAGTTGCAGCATTTAGTGAAACACGATTGGATGTTGAATGTATTGATATCAATTACCACATTAATACCTTCCAATCAACAGGACAATACCAAGATTCATTGCGTCGAAATGCCCGTAAAAATTTAAATAGAGCCCTTGCATCAGATTTGTTTTTTGAAAAAGTATCTTCTGAGCGCTATGAAATGGTTTATGAGATCATTGCCAATAACAGAGCGCAGCGTGTGTTTCCATTACGTTTAAGTTTTGAACAAATTCAACAAACCATTCAGGTAGTAAATGCCTCTTTTTTTCTAGTAAGTCATTTGCAAACACCCATTGCCTCTGCCTTGGTTTTTGAAGTAAGCCCAACCATTCACCAAGTGGTTTATTGGGGCGATTTACTTGAGTTTTCCCAATTTAAACCGATGAATTTTTTGTCTTTTAAGTTGTTTGACTATTTTTCAGTACAAGGTATTCATCTTCTTGATATTGGCCCTTCAACCGAACATGGAAAGCTCAATATTGGCTTAGGTGATTTTAAAGAAAGTATTGGATGTAAGCTTTCTGAAAAATATACATTTTGCAAAAAGTTTAATTAAATCTGGTCCCCCCTTTATTATGTCAGATTATATCGAAATAAGGCCCTTTACTGCCGATTTTAAAAGCAATTGGAATCAATTTTTAAGTAATTCTCGAATTGATAGTTTTTTATTGAACCGCGATTTTATGGAGTATCATTCAGATCGTTTTGAAGATGCTTCCCTCCTCATTTATCGCAAAGGGAAATTAGACGCCATTGTTCCAGCAAACAAAAAGGATGACCAGTTTTTTACGCATCAAGGTTTAACGTATGGGGGCATTATTTTGTCAAAAAATACAGCGGCAACTGATGTATTGCTTTATTTTGAGGCTATGAATGCTTATTTAAAGGAACAGGGAATCACACAAGTTATTTACAAATCAATACCTTTTATTTATCACAAGTATTTTGCCGAAGAAGACCGCTATGCTTTGTTTCGCTTAGGTGCACAACGAATTGCATGTAATTTGTCATCGACCATCGATTTAAAAAGGCAAATTCCATTTATTGAATCACGCAAAAGTGGCCTTCGGAAAGCGAAAGCCAATGCCTTAACTTTTGAAGAAACCACCGAATTTGATTCGTTTTGGACTGTTTTAGAAGACAATTTAAAACATACTCATGGCGCAAAACCGGTGCATACTGCCCAAGAAATGGCGCTGTTGCACAGTCGTTTTCCTAAACAGATCAGCTGCTTTGTAGTGAAAAATGAAGACCAAATTTTAGGAGGAACGGTAATATTCATAATGGATCAAGTGGTTCATGTTCAATATATTTCTGCCAATTTAGAGGGCAAAAATTTAGGCGCGTTGGATTTGCTATTTGATTATTTAATTCATGAAAAATATGCCCACTCGGGCCATTTATTTTTTGATTTCGGCCAGTCAACCGAACAACAAGGCCACTTCTTAAACGAAAATTTAATATTCCAAAAAGAAGGTTTTGGTGGACGCGGGGTGAATTATGAAATTTATCAGTACGCACTGTAATTATGTTTTTTAGCAATCCAGATATCCATTTATTGCCCGACTACCGAATCAGTCCATTTAAAACTGATTTTGTTGGTCGAAATCTGCATTTGCCTGAAACGACATTTTTGACGTCCTATTGTGACCAACGATTTGGGGCTGGTAATTGGTTGCTTACCCAAAATGGCCGATCAGCGATCAGTGCCGCTTTGACATATTATCATTTAAAGAGTACCGATGTGGTGACCATTTTAACCACCACAGAAAACTTTTACATTAGTGGATGTGTGACCAAAACCATTGACCTGTTTTGCCGTTGGAACCGGACCATTGTTCCCGAAACCAAATTGTTGTTTATCAATCACGAATTTGGGTATCCGCATCCAGAAATGGCCGCTTTAAGCCAATTGGGCATTCCTATTATTGAAGACAGTTGCACTACTTTTTTCAGCCAAGATGAAGCAGGCAAATTGGGTACTTATGGCGATTTTACGGTCTATAGTTTTCCAAAGTTTTTCCCGATCCAAATTGGTGGTATTTTAGTTAAAAACCAAACCGATTTTTCGTTTGAAAATGTACAAACGATCAGCGAAGAATCAGCCACATATATGCACAAAGTGGTGGGACATGAATTGGCACAAGCGCCGTATTTACTAGCCAACCGAGCAAAGGCATTTGACGCCATGCAAGAACAAATGAAAACGCTGGGTTTCGTGCCTCGCATTGCTGCAAAAGAAGGCACTGTGCCGTCGGTTTTCCTATTTTCAAACCAAGGCATTGTGCAAGATTTACCTGATTTAAAAGACTATTTATACCGACAAGGTATTCAATGCAGTGTTTTTTATGGCGATGATGCTTTTTTTATTCCTTGCCACCAACACTTAAGCTTAGACGATGTGGCATACATCGTTTTTCAAATATCTCAATTTATTGCTAATCAATAATATATCATGATCAAATTTCTTGATTTACAAAAAATCAATGCGCAATACCGCGACGCATTGATTCAACAAGCCACTGAAGTGATTGATTCAGGTTGGTTTTTGATGGGTTCAAAATTAGAACAGTTTGAAAACCAATTAAAAACATTGACAGGTGCGCCACATGCCATTGGTTTGGCCAATGGATTGGATGCACTCCGCATTATTTTAAAGTCATACATCGACATGGGGGTCATGCAAGAAGGCGACGAAGTCATTGTGCCTGCCAACACCTATATTGCTTCTTTGTTGGCCATTTCTGATAACCGGTTGGTACCTGTTTTGGTGGAGCCAGAGTTACAAAGTTACAATATAGATATTGCCAAAATTGAGGCCCAAATTACTTCACGTACCAAGGCCATTATGGTGGTTCATTTGTATGGTCAAGTGTGCTGGTCAAAAGAATTGGAAGCGTTGGCTCAGAAACACCAACTCAAAATTATTGAAGACAATGCGCAAGCCATTGGCGCATCGTGGAATGGCATTAAAACTGGGAATTTGGGCGATGCCGCAGGTTTTAGTTTTTATCCAGGTAAAAATTTGGGGGCTCTAGGCGATTCAGGGGCAGCCACCACAAAAGATGCTGCTTTGGCCGAACACATTCGTGCTTTGGGTAATTATGGGTCAAAGAAAAAATATGTCAATGAATTTATGGGGCTCAACAGCCGATTGGATGAAATTCAAGCAGCCTTTTTGGGGGTAAAAATCAATTTTATTGAGGCTGAAAACCAATGGCGTAGGCAGTTGGCCCACCAATACCTACAAGGGATTTCACACCCAGATGTTATTTTGCCAACACCAGTAAATACGACAGTTGCTGCCGATCAAAACCTGGAACACGTGTGGCATTTGTTTGTCATTCGGCATCCAAACCGCGATGCATTGCAGCAATATTTGGCCGATAATGGCGTGCAAACACTCATCCATTATCCGATTCCGCCGAACAAACAAGGCGCTTATAAAGAAATGAATGCCCTTGATTATGAGATAACCAATCTTATTCACGATCAGGTATTAAGTTTGCCGATTAGTCCAGTTACCACTATTGAAGAATGTAACCAAGTGATTCATCTGATCAATCAATTTCCTCCCATTGGATCATAAAAAAGGTACCTATCATTCCATTTTAAAAGCGACCTCCATATTTGGGGGTGTGCAAGTATTTTCTATACTCATTACCATCATTCGTGGAAAATTTGTGGCCATTCTATTGGGTACAGCGGGCATGGGCTTGAATGGTTTGTTTATGTCAGGCATCAACCTCATAAAATCATTAACCTCATTGGGCATACCCGAAAGTGCGGTCAAAGAACTTTCAGTAGCCTACTCAAGTGGAGATGAACAAAAAATGGCGCAAACCTTCTCCGTTTTTAGAAATTGGATTTGGTTCACCGCGTGCCTTGGATTGGTGATTACGCTCATTTTTGCCTCCACCTTAAGTATTTCGGCCTTTGGCGATGATTCTCAAACGACTGCCTTCCGCTGGCTTTCCATCAATTTTGTGTTTACCGCACTCACAGGAGGCGTTTATACCTATTTGCGAGGAACCCGACAAATTAAACATTTGGCCAAAGCCACGGTGTTGGGTTCATTTTTTGGATTGCTCACATCGATTCCTTTGTTTTACTGGTTAGGAAAAGAAGGGGTGGTTCCGTCAATTGTGGTATCCGCAGCAACTACTTATTTAATTTCACTATACTTCGCCCGTAAGGTACAGATTCCCAAAGCAAAACTAACTTTTAAACAGACCTTCGATTTAGGAAAACCCATGGTTTTACTTGGGCTGAACTTGTCCATGAGCACTTTGTTGGGTTTTTTAGTTACTTATGTTTTGAGTGCTTTTATTGTTCAGAAAGGCAATTTAAGTGATTTGGGATTGTACAATGCCGGGGTCACCATTATCACAGGGTATGTGGGGATGGTTTTTACAGCCATCGGCACCGATTATTACCCTCGTTTGGCTGGTTTGGTGCATGATGAAAGCAAGTGGAAAGGCTTGGTGCAACAACAAGGTGAATTGGTGTTAATTATTTTAGGGGTAGTGGTCCTTATTTTAATGGTATCCGTTCAAATTCTCATTAAAGTATTATTGAGTGATGAGTTTTTAACCTCAGCCGATTACATCATGTGGAGTGTTTTTGCTCTGCCGTTAAAAGGAATTGTGTGGGTGCAAGGCTTTGTTTTGATTGCCAAAGGAGAAAATAAAATATTTTTAACAACCGAAATTATTTCCAACGCCACGATGTTGATATTAAACTTAGTGTTCTACTCGTGGCTGGGCCTAACTGGATTGGGTATTTCTATGGTCATATCTTATATTTCGGCTCAATTAATGATGGTTATTGTTCTGAAAAGATATTTTAATTTTTCATTGAGTTGGGATGTTTACAAGTTATTGTTGGTTATTTTTGTCTTTATGGCAGGGATTATGTTGGTACATCTTCAAAACCCAGCTTTTGGCATATGGATCAAATTAGGTACCGCCATGTTAGGCTCTCTATATTTAGGCTGGGAATTGCATAAAAAAATTAATTTGACCGAAACATTTTCAACGGTTTTAGCAAAATTCAAAAAATGATACCAGTTACCATTGCTGTTGTTTGTTACAATTCTGCCGATTTCATTATTGAAACCTTAGAAAGTGTATTCCATGTAAATCATGAAGCAGTTGAGCTCATCATTTCTGATGATGCTTCCAAAGACAACACTTGGCAATTGGTCGAAAATTGGCTGCAACAAGAGCGTGTACAGCAGCGATTTACCACGATTAAAAAATTGAGGGTCGAGGCCAATACGGGAGTTTCACCCAATTGCAATCGTTGTGTACAAGCGGCAACAGCTGATTGGATTATTGTGCTAGCAGGCGACGATGTGGTTTTAAAAGACACAGTGAAAGACAACCTCGAATACATTAAAAACAACCCTACTACTGAAGTTGTTTTTAGTCAAGTTCAAGTGTTTCATACCAATTACCAATCCAATCATTTTGTGCGGGTAACTCCGCTGAATTTCCCTGAAAACTTTTTTGGGACAAAAGTAGATGCCCAAGAACAATACCAACAATTATTAGTATCTGACCGGATTCATTATACGCCATCTGCTTTTTTTAAGGTAGCCACTTTGCGCAAAGTAGGTTTGTTTGACGAACAATTCCCTATGGTGGAAGATTATCCGATGTGGCTCAAGTTAACCAAGTTAGGGATTCGATTGCATTATTTTCACCAAATAACAGTTGGCTATCGCGTACACGAAAAAGCATCAAATAATGTAAGTAATAACGCCATTTTCAAGCCGGCTTTATTGTATTCGCATGCCATTAGAAAAGTCTATGTATTTCCACATTATCCACTAGATTTGCGCTGTGAAGAAGAAGTCATTTATTTGGTTTCGAAGTGGTTTAAAAGCAATGATTGGAATCATAATAAGCCGCTGAATCAGTGGGCTTATAAATTGCTCACCCATTATTTGAATCCATTTTCAATTTTGGTCAGTATTAAGAGAAGAATTCCCTATTTCTCAAAAAACACCCTATACAGTTAACATGCTCATTAGTTTCATTATACCTGCTTATAAAGTAGAAGATTATCTTGAAAAGTGCTTACTAAGCATACTGCATCAGCCTGTTGATGCGAGTTTGATTGAAGTGGTGGTGACCAACGATGGATCTCCGGATTCTTGTCAATCGATAGTGGAAGGTTTACAGCAAAAATATACCAACCTAAAGCTCATTAATCAAGAAAACCAGGGCGTTTCCATGGCACGTAATCATGCCATTGCGGCCGCGGCTGGTCAATATATTATTCCCATTGATGCTGATGATGCCTTAATTGCCGATTCGTTAACCGGCGTGGTCCAATTTTTACAAGCATGTCAGCCTGATATCGCCTATTTGCCTTTTGAAGTGTACAATGCGCAAGGAAAATGCACATGGAAATCAGATTTCACTGCGTTGGCCAACCAAGATTTTGACGGCATTGATGGCTACTATGCCTGTCGCGGACTATCGATGATTGACCCAGATCGTTCATGGGCCATTGCTTACAAACGCACCCTCATCAATGCGCATCAAATTGGCTACCCAAAAGATGTTCCCATCCTCGAAGATGGCGAGTTTGTGGCAAAATGTTTTTCGGTAGCACAAAAAATCCAGTTTTATACGGGCACTTTTTACCGCAGAACAATGCGCGACAATTCTGCCATCAATTCAACTACCCGCTACAATGACAAAGCCATGCGTGGTTTTTTATTAGCTGCCCGCGATTTGCGTCAATTTGAATCAACATTATCGCCCGTGTCCGGCAAGCAAGCGCACTTTTTTAATCACATTACAGCCAAATATATACTCACCCCATTTTTGATAGCATTTACTACTAAAAAATGGTCAAGGGTTCGTTTTGTTCAACAACTAATGCGTAATACCGAATTTGAAAAGTTACCTTCCGAGGGCGTCCGAGGCACGTATACTAATTATGTTCGTTATTACAATCTTTCTATTTTTGTATTGTGGTTTTTCTTTTTGTTTAGACGTTTTAAAAAATAAAAAATGGTAAAAATTTTAGATTGTACCTTACGCGATGGCGGGTACTACACCAATTGGGATTTTGATGCTCAAACAGTTGATACTTATTTTGATGCATTCAATCAGCTGCCTGTTGAATATTTGGAAATTGGCTACCGTTCTCCAAAATTAAAAGGGTATTTGGGCGAGTATTTTTACTGTCCCGAATATGTATTGGAACAAGTAAAAAACCAGTCAAATAAAAAACTGGTTATTATTTTGAATGAAAAAGATGTGCGGGTTCAAGATATCGAGCCTTTGTTACGTCCTTGTGTGGGTATTATTACCATGGTTCGTTTGGCCATTGATCCGCAAAATTTAAAACGCGCTATTGGTTTGGCCGAAGCGGTCAAAAAAATGGGCTTCGAAGTAGGCTTTAATGTCATGTACATGTCTACTTGGGCCGAGCAACGCGGGTTTATCAACGAATTGCCCCTCATCAACGACATCACCGACTATTTTTATATGGTGGATTCGTTTGGAGGCGTATACCCAGAAGACGTGCGTGCGACCTATGATTTAGTGCGTAGTAAAACCAATGTGAAAATTGGTTTTCATGGCCACAACAACATGGAATTGGGCTTAATCAATACATTAACAGCCATTGACTGTGGAGCCGATATTGTCGATGTGACGATAACAGGCATGGGCCGCGGCGCAGGAAATTTAAAAACTGAATTGTTATTGACGTCCTTAAATGCCAAAGGCTTATTGGACTTTGACTTTAATCCGTTGTCCAAAGTGGTTGATGTTTTTTCAGAATTGCAATTGCAGCACGAATGGGGAACCAATTTACCTTATATGGTTTCTGGCGCCAATTCATTGCCCCAAAAAGATGTGATGGAATGGGTGGGCAAACGCTATTATTCATTCAACAGCATCATTCGCGCACTAGACAATCAATCAAAAGGAATTGAAGACAATTTCCAGTTGCCTGTGTATGATTTTTCAAAAGATAAAACACACGAAACGGTACTTATTGTTGGCGGCGGAAATTCGGTGGTGCATCATGCCAAAGCCATCAATCAATTTATTCAATCGCATCCTGATTTAACCATCATTCACGCCAGTTCTAAAAACGCTTTTTGCTTGGAACACAACAACCGCGATCATTTTTATTGCTTGGTGGGTAATGAAGGCCATCGCCTAGAAGACGTGTTTCAAGGGGCTTATGTGGCCGGCGGTCAATGTATTTTGCCTCCGTATCCACGTAAAATGGGTACCTATGTGCCAAGTAGTTTCAAAGACCATTGTTTTGAATTGGACGTGGTTGATTTTACCCCGACCTTCATTGATTCGCACTCGTCTTTGGCTTTGCAAACGGCCATTAAATTAGGCGCAACCACTGCTTATTTTGTAGGTTATGATGGGTATATCGGCAATGCGATTAGCGAAAAAGAACAAGAGTTGTTTATGGAAAATGAATTTCTGTTTGCGCAAGCCAAATTATCAGACCTAGCCTGCATCAGTTTAACACCCACCTCATATACCCAACTAGGTCAAGAATCACTTTTTGCACACGTATAATTGATGAAACCATATTTAATCGTCATTCCCGCTCGGTTGGCATCGACCCGATTGCCCGAAAAACCGTTGGTGGACATTTTAGGAAAATCATTGTTGCAACGCACTTTTGAACAATGTTTATTGGCCAGCCCAAAGGAATATATCGTTGTAGCAACAGATGATTTAAAAATCAGCAACCATTGCGAAGAACGCGGGATTCCAGTCATCATGACTTCAACGGACTGTTTAACTGGCACCGATCGGGTGGCAGAAGTAGCGCAGCAAATTGAAGCAAATTATTATATCAATGTGCAAGGTGACGAGCCCGTCATTAATCCAGATGACATCCGGGACATGATTCAAGCCGCTGTTCAATACCCAGATTGCATTTTAAATGGCTACACAGCCATTGATTCTGAAGAAGATTACCGCAGTTTGACCATTCCAAAAGTGGTTTTCAAGCCCAATGGCGATTTACTATATATGTCTCGTTCGCCTATTCCTG
Organism: Flavobacterium sp. BFFFF2; assembly: GCA_002256385.1. Classification (GTDB taxonomy): domain Bacteria; phylum Bacteroidota; class Bacteroidia; order Flavobacteriales; family Flavobacteriaceae; genus Flavobacterium. The sequence goes on along the minus strand of NKJD01000007.1, from coordinate 75,176 downwards.
GCAATAAAAAAAATGAATTTCAGAAATCGTGGCGACAGGTTTGTATTTATGGATTCCCAAAATCGGCCTTAGAAGCCTTTGTGTCGGTAACTGAAAAAACACCGCTCGAAAACGAAGAAGACATTGAAGTCCTTCGCTTTTTAGAGTTGGATTTTACGGTGAAGATGCTCCCGATGTCCAACGATTCCATCGCTGTTGACACCCCAGAAGACATTCACAAAGTGATACACCGATTAACGCAACATGGATAACTATTTTTTAGTAACAGGTGCCGCCGGATTTATTGGTTCAAAAGTGGCCCAATATTGGGTCAATGCAGGCAAAAAGGTAATTACCATTGACAATTTATCGACAGGTACCGTTGAAGCCATTCCAGCAGGCGTGGTTTTTATTCAGGGAAATCTAGGTGATGCGGCGTTAGTTGACCAATTGCGTGCCTACGATATCGAAGCCATTTTTCATATTGCTGGTCAAAGTTCTGGCGAAATCAGTTTCGAAAATCCGTCTTATGATCTGCAAAGCAACACGGAATCAACGTTGTTGTTGTTGAAATTAGCCAAAGAAAGAGGCATCAAGCATTTTATTTATGCCAGTACCATGTCGGTGTATGGCAACCAAGACTATTTGCCGGTTACCGAAGAAACCGAAGCCGTTCCAGTTTCATTTTATGCCTGCGGCAAATTAGCCAGCGAGCAATACCTGCGCATTTACAGTCAATTGGGCGTTCATTCCGTTGCCTTGCGCTTGTTTAACGTGTATGGCCCAGGGCAAAATTTAACAAATATGAAACAAGGGATGGTCAGTATTTATTTGGCACAAGCCCTTAATCTAGGAACCATTACCGTAAAAGGATCGATGGATCGTTTCCGCGATTTTGTATATATTGACGATGTGGTTCAGGCATTTGTAAACGCTTACGACTACAGCCAATCACATGCTTTTGGCCTATTTAATGTAAGCAGTGGCATACACCATACAGTGGGTCAGGTCGTGGAGGCCTTGCGCAAAAATTTTGAACAAGACATTCCAGTCGTTGAAATACAAGGAACGCCAGGCGATCAATTTGGTATTTTCGGTTCCAGTTGGCGGGCCCAAAATGAATTGAATTGGAAAGCAACCATGCCTTTTAATGAAGGCATGAAAAATATGGTAGAATGGGCAAAATCAGTCAGTCATGAGTAAAAATTACCAGGTAATATTTTGGGATTTTGATGGGGTCATTCTCGAGTCAAATGCCATTCGTGATTTAGGATTTGAACGCGTTTTAGCCGATTTTCCAGTCTATCAAGTGGCGCAACTCCTTGATTTTCATCGAAAAAATGGCGGTCTTTCACGGTATGTGAAATTCAGACACTTTTTTGAAACCATTCGTGGTGAAGAATTGACCGATGAATTATTGGCCCACTATACGGGTAAATTTTCGGAGATCATGCTGCAATTGCTCAAAGATCCCAGTTTACTCATTGAAGAAACGGTTGATTTTATCCAAAGGAATTACCAAAATTATACGATGCACATCGTGTCAGGATCTGATCAGACCGAATTGCGCGAATTGTGCAGCAGTTTAGGTTTGGCAGCTTATTTTAAGAGCATACATGGTTCGCCAACGCCCAAAAAACAATGGGTGGGCGATTTGTTAGATCAATACGGCTACGACCGCAGCCAATGTATTTTAATTGGCGACGCGCACAACGATTTTGATGCCGCACAACACAATGGCATCGATTTTATGGCTTGTAATGCCCCCGATTTAGACCAATATAACACCGGATTTATTCCAATTAACGGATAATGAAGAACGGATTGTCTGAACGTATTGAACAATTTTATTTGGAGGTGACTGCTGCAGTAGCCGCCAAGGAATTGAACTATAGGTACAAAGACATCGATTTATTACCAACTGCGATTCAATTTTATTTGAATGAATTCATCAACTCATTTTCATTTTTTAAAGAAATTGAATCCATCCAAAACGAAGCCGAGTGGCACCGATTCATTGCAAAATATGTGAATGGCTTTGCGCCTAAAATTAGTTTGCTTAAACGGATTCAATTAGCTGCCAGTGATGTACTTCGCTATGTGGCTTCATTGAGGGCCGGAAAACCGCAAGCAGCTGATTATTATTTTTTTATCACCAACAATAAGTTCCTCAAATTTACTGCCGACATCAAATTGGAACTGGAAAAACAAACGGCTAAGCAAGCCGCCTATCTGATTTGGGAGCGCAAAGACCAGTCGTTGGTTGACAATGCATTGTATGCGCTGCCTGCTATGGCATTTCCTGCTGTTTGGACACGCGATTACAGTCGGTTTAGAAATTATTCCTTGTTGGTTGATCGGGTGTTGGGTTATCATCTTAAAAACCAAACCAAAAAAATCATATTGGTCGAAGGCTGTGTGTTGGCTGAACACATTGTTGCATTGGTTAGCCGAAAATTAACCATACCCAATGTTTGTATTCAATGGGGATTTTTTGCCAAAACGGTAACGCAAGCAGGTTGGCGAAATATGCCATTTGATCAGTTTTTAGTGTGGGGAACCTTTTACAAAAAAGCCTTTTCAGCATACAACCCGCAATTGTCTTGTTTGCCCGTTGGTCACCCAACGTTGAGTTTTGCCAACGAATTGGTAAAAAACAAATCCATTTTATTTGGCGTGCAAAAAGTAATGGGCGACCACATCACCGAAGCGGATATTTACCGTTTCTTGGATTTTGCCATCCAATTTGCGCAAAACCACCCTGATTTTGAAGTGATTATTCGCAGTCATCCTGATTTTAATATTCCTGAAAGCTATTTGAATAATTCGGCCAATCCGAAAAATTTGGTGTGGCATAATTATAGGGCTTTTACTTTGACTCAAAGTTTTGAAAAAGCCAAATATTGCGTAAGTATTTCATCGACGCTTTCCACCGAAAGCATTGCCCACGGCTGTTATCCGTTGTTTTTGCGCGCCAGCGAAACGCCTTTACAAGTGTATGATCTGTTGGCTACATCCAATGATTTTACCCACGTATTTGATTTTTCAAATTTTGATGCAGGCATCCTGCACCTGGAAACGCTTGATACGGCGTTGTATTTAAACGAATTAAGACAACAAATGTTTACCCATTTAGGAAAAACTGCGGTAAGCACAATTGTCGAAAATATACGAAATTAACATTTATACTCATTATGTTGACATTAGCAATCATTGCCGGGGCACGACCCAACTTTATGAAAATCGCGCCGATCATTCATGCCATTGATGCCTTGGCTTCGGCTTCCATTCAATACCGACTGATTCACACAGGCCAGCATTTTGACGAAAAAATGAGTGACACTTTTTTCAAACAACTTAATATTCCTGAACCTCATGTGAATTTAAGTTGTGGTGGAGGTTCACAAGCCGAACAAACGGCCGCGATTATGGTTGCCTTTGAAAAAGAGCTCATCAGTAATCCAGCCGATTTGGTGTTGGTGGTGGGCGATGTGACCAGTACCATGGCTTGCAGCATTGTGGCCAAAAAGCTCAATGTGAAAGTGGCCCATGTGGAGGCTGGTATTCGATCATTTGATATGACGATGCCCGAAGAAATCAACCGACTAGTGACCGATAGCATCACCGATTATTTTTTTACGACGACTACTTGGGCTGGTGAAAACTTACTTAAAAGTGGGGCTACGGCCGAATCGATCTTTTTTGTGGGTAATGTAATGATTGACACCTTATTGGCCAACAGGGCACGGTTTGTAAAGCCCTCTTTTTGGGAAACCTATGCATTACAAGATAAAAAATACCTGGTGGTTACCTTGCACCGCCCAGCTAATGTGGATCAGCCCGAAAAGCTGCGCGAATTGGTGCAAACCATCAGTAGGGGAGTGGCTGATTTTCCGATTATTTTCCCGATGCATCCCCGAACTGCTAAAGTGTTCCATTCCTTGGCATTAGACGTGCCTAATATGTACATCGTGGATCCGTTGGGCTACCACGAATTTAATTATTTGGTGGAGCATTCCATGGGCGTAGTGACCGATTCGGGCGGAATTACCGAGGAAACCACCGTCATGGGGGTTCCTTGTATTACCTTGCGCGACAATACCGAACGGCCCGAAACCATTGCTGTGGGTACTAATGAACTCATTGGCACCAACCCAAATGCTTTGCCGCCTTATTTGGAAAAATTAGTGCAAGGACAGTGGAAAAAAGGAAGCATTCCCGAAAAATGGGATGGAAAAGCAGCTGAACGGATTGTGGCTGAATTAATTAAACTTTAATAGGAATAATAACAAACTAAATAAACAGATCATGGAAAGAAGTGAAATACTAAGTAAAATCAATGAAGTATTTGTTGACGTGTTAGACAATGAAGAATTAGTAATTACTGAAGAAACGACCGCAGCTGATGTGGAAGAATGGGATTCATTGACGCACATCCAATTGGTGGTGGGTATTGAGAAAAAATTTGGTATTCGTTTTACCTCTGCCGAAATTCAAAAATGGAATAATGTAGGAGAGATGATGGATTCCATCGTTGAAAAAGCCTAATTGTATGGAAGTAGGAACCCTTTACCAATTAAAATATACGGTATCTGAAGAGGCTTACATGCATTTTATTGCCTTGTCAAATGACCACAATCCTTTGCATGTCGATGATGCTTTTGCGCAGCAAAAAGGATTTCCATCTAAAGTGATGCACGGCAATATATTGAATGCCTTTTTATCGCACTTTATTGGCGAAGGTTTACCCACCAAAGATGTGATTATCCATTCGCAAGAAATTCAGTTTAAAAATCCTGTGTTTTTAAATGACGAATTGGATTTTAATGCCGAGCTTTCAGAATATTATGAGTCGGTTAAAGCATGTGTTTTTAAATTTACTTTTAAAAATAATGCAAAAAAAATAGTTGCCAAAGGAAAAATTCAAATCGGAATTATAGAATGAATATTTTAGTTACAGGTGGCTCCTCAGGTTTGGGTGAAGCCATTACCAGAAAATTGGCAAGTGATTCAAGCAATATGGTTTATTTCACTTATTGTCATTCAAAAAGTAAAGCAGCACAAATTGAACAAGAACTGTCAAATACCAAAGCTTTGCAAGTTGATTTGTGTTCAACCGAAAGCTTGCAGGAGTTGTTTGTGCAAATGGACAACATGGATTTGGACGGGTTAGTGAACAATGCTTATTCTGGTGGCGACCCTGTCAAAACACATTTTTACAAGATTAATCCGGATGAAATTTTAGCCGATTTTCAGCACAATGTGTTGTCTACAGTGCAAATAACACAAAAGGCCATTGGCATTTTCCGGAAAAAGAAAAAAGGAAACATCGTAACGGTACTTACTTCCTATTTGCTGAATACGCCCCCTTTGGGTTTGTCCATTTATGTGGCCAATAAAGCGTATTTAAAGGCATTGGTAACGGTTTGGGCTTCAGAGAATAACAAGTTCAACATCAGTTCCAATGCGGTTTCCCCCTCATTTATGATGACCAATATGACCCAGTCGACCGATGAACGCATCATTGAACAACTGGTGCAAAACCATCCATTAAAAAAGTTATTACCCGCCGAAGAAGTGGCCGAAGCCGTTGCGTTTTTAACAAAAGTTTCCCCTCAATTTAACGGGATTGACCTGCCAATTACTGCCGGCGTGTTGGTAAAATAATACCACGACGCTTCACAAAAAATAATCACATTTAGTTGCCGTTTATGACCTCTTTCAATCAATTAAAAAAGAATCTTAAAAAAGATTTTTCCTCCTTTAAAACGACCAAAGTTGCCTTGTTGGGCGACACATCCACCCAGTTTTTGAATGTGGCCTTACGCGGTTTTGCCTTTGAAAAAAGCCTGCATTTGGATGTGTGGGAAGCCGATTTTGACCAAATTGATTTGCAAATTTCAGACCCAACTTCTGAGTTGTATGAATTTGAGCCCGAGGTGGTTATTATTTATCAGTCGTCGCACAAATTGTTGCAACGCTATAATAAATCAAAAGAAGAAAAACGGGCTAATTTGGCCAATATTGAATTGGAAAAATTACAGCATTATTTGTCCAATTTGGCTTCGCACACGCAAGCTAAAGTGGTGGTGTATAATTATGCTGAAATAGACGACACTGTTTTTGGAAATTTTGCCAATAAGTTGGAATGGAGCTATTTGTATCAATTGCGTAAGCTCAATTACCTGTTGATGGATTACGCCAGCACCAATCCAAATTTATTTATTGCTGATTTGTCAAGTGTGCAAAATTTGTTGGGGAAATCCAATATGTTTCAGCCGTCGGTTTATATCAATACCGAAATGGTATTGAGTTTGGAATCACTACCTTATGTAGCTGCACGAACCTTAGATATTCTATTGGCATTTACAGGCCGAATGAACAAATGCCTTATTTTGGATTTAGACAATACCACGTGGGGCGGAATCATTGGCGATGATGGCATCGAAAATATACAAATCGGTTCTTTAGGAATTGGCAAAGCTTTTACGGAATTGCAATATTGGGCCAAAAAATTGAAGGAACGGGGCATTATCTTAGCCATTTGCAGCAAAAACACCGAGTCTGTTGCGAAGGAGCCGTTTGAAAAACACCCTGATATGGTGATTCGATTAGATGATATTTCAGTATTTGTGGCCAATTGGGAAAACAAAGCCGATAACATCCGACAAATTCAAGCGATTTTGAACATCGGATTCGATTCAATGGTATTTTTAGATGACAACCCATTTGAGCGCAATTTGGTTCGACAGAATTTACCGCAAGTATGTGTACCTGAACTACCCGAAGACCCATCAGAATATTTGGAATACATTTATTCATTAAATTTATTTGAAACCCTGTCGTTTTCAAACGAAGACAAAGAACGCACCAAGCTCTATCAGGTGGAGGCGCAGCGCGCATCTGTCCAAATGAAATTCACCAACGAAGACGACTTTTTGTCGAGTTTAGAAATGGTGTCGGCTGTGGAACCATTCAATAAGTTCAACCGGCCAAGGGTTTCGCAACTGTCGCAACGTTCCAATCAATTTAATTTAAGAACGGTTCGCTACACCGAAGAAGATATCGAGCGCATGTCAAACCAAGAAGGTCATTATACGTTCTCGTTTGGCTTAGAAGATAAATTTGGCGACAATGGCTTAATTTGCGTCATCATTTTGGAAAAGAAAAGTGATCAAGAAGTTTTCATTGACACTTGGTTTATGAGTTGTCGCGTGCTGAAACGAGGCATGGAGAACTTTGTATTAAACACCATTATGACATTTGCCAAAGAAAATGGATTTGATACTGTTGTGGGAGAATACATTCCAACAGCTAAAAATCAGATGGTTGCGGGGCACTATGAGTCTTTAGGTTTTACCGCCCACGAATCGGTTTGGCATTTGGATGCAACCAATTACGAACCAAGAAAAACATTTATCCAAATAAAGTAGATTTACAAATTTGGTCTGCTAACCTATTGTAAATCAAATAATATCCTATGATTTTTAATTCATTTCCGTTTTTAATTTTATTTGTTTCTCTCTTCGTTTTATATTGGTTTTTGTTCAAAAACAGTGTAAAATGGAAAAATGCCATTTTATTGGCCGGAAGTTTGGTTTTTTATGGGTACGTCAGCTGGCATTTTTTAATCCTCATTGGGTGTACCATTTTAAGTACCTACTATTTCAGTTTGCAAATGCAGACTACAGCACCTGGATTGAAGCGAAAATTATTGTTTTATTTGAATATCCTTGCCTCCCTTGGCACACTGATGTATTTTAAATACTTGAATTTCATCATTGTATCAATGAATGAATTGTTTCAATCCATTTCCGTTAAGTCGTCATTGCCTACTTTATCAATCATTGTTCCATTAGGAATCAGTTTTTACACCTTTAGAATCATCAGTTATGTGTTGGATGTGGATAAAGGCAAAGTAACCGCCGAGAAAAGTTTATTAAATTACGCTTTATACGTGAGTTATTTCCCTTCGATTTTATCAGGTCCAATTGATAAATTTAAGAATTTCGCGCCCCAAATCAATAACAACCGCCAATTTGATGAATCGTTGGCCATTGATGGCTGCCGACAATTTTTGTGGGGATTGTTTAAAAAATTAGTAGTCGCCAATAACTGCGCCATGTACACCAACATGGTTTATGCTGATTACGAACATGTAACTGCCAGTTCACTATTTGTGGGTTGTTTTGTATACGCTTTTCAAACCTATGCCGACTTTTCTGGCTATTCAGACATGGCTATTGGGGTCTCAAAAATATTTGGCATTAGAATAGCCAAAAACTTTGATTTTCCCTTTTTTGCACAAAGTATTCCCGATTATTGGCGAAAATGGCACATGTCATTAACGGTTTGGCTTACGGAATACGTGTTTACGCCGTTGAGCATCACCTTTCGCGATTATGACAAATGGGGTTTAATTGCTGCCATTGTCATCAATTTTGTAATTTGCGGCATTTGGCATGGTGATAATTGGACGTATGTGCTATTTGGTTTATTTCATGGGTTGTATTTTATTCCTTCCATTTTAAATGGTTCAATGAACAAAAAAGCCAAAAAATCAAATTCAAATCTACCTACTTTGAAAGAGTTAAGAGGTATATTGTCCACTTTTACCATTGTATCACTCACCTTTATTTTGTTTCTTTCAACAGATATTCATCAGGCATTTACCATTTACAAACGTATTTTTTCACTGGAAATTATCTCGATTCCCCTTTCATTAAACGCCTTGGTGTATCCCTTTTTAGTTTTGATGTTTGGCGTTGAATGGTTTAATAGATATGAGGAATACGGCATTTCGACCTTTTTAGTAAAAGCGAAACCCATTTGGCGTTATGGCTTTTATTTCTTGTTATTATTTGCCATTTTTGTTTTTTCTGGTCAAGAGCAACAATTTATCTATTTTAAATTTTAACGATGAAAAGCTTCTTATTTAAAATTTCGGGTTTTTTATTGGCCTTTTTTCTATTTGATAAGTTGTTTATACTACTCACTTTTATAGCGCCAAGCAAGGAAGTGGATCAACGTTTAGAACAAGTGGTTCAGGGAAATATTCATGCCCAAACCATTATTTTAGGATCGTCCAGAGCAGCCCGCGATATTTCGGCTAAAACGATTCAAGAGCAAACAAAAACGGCTACTTATAGTTTAGCGTATCCTGGTTCAAACGTTGCCTTTCAGGAGTTTATTTTAAGATCACTCATTGCCAGTCATTCAGCGCCCAAAACCGTTTTGCTCGTGCTTGATAACCCCATTCAATTGGCAAACGATCCATTGCTTACTTTTCGGTTAGATCGGTTATATCCGCTGGTAAAATACCCCATCATTTTAGATGAATTGGTGGCACAAGGCGAAAAAAACAAATGGATGGCTGCCTGTTTTTATTTACACCGCATCGGTAAAAGTTCTTTTGATTTGCGTCAAAAGCATTTTAGTGCCATGGATACCATTTTGGCTGATGGGTCATTGCCTGTTTCTTTTCAAAAAGAAGATGTCAATTGGAAGAAGGTGGAACAACCTGTATATGACAGAGCAAAAGAAGATTCGGTCCGTGTTCGAGCATTTGAAAAAATAATTGATATTTGTAATTTGAAAAAAATTCGTTTGGTTTGTGTCATACCTCCCATTTATCAAGGAAATGCAGACCAAGTATTTTTTAATCGAATGAAAGAAATCATTAAAGGCAGGGCCGAGTTGTATCATTTTGACGAAGAGGACAAATCTTATTCAGATTTTCATTATTTTTATGATGAAACGCATTTGAAAAATAATGGGGCCATTTACTTTTCAAAGCAATTAGGTCAATATCTCACTACAAAATCAAATTAATGGATTCTTATAAAATTCTCATCACCTCCAACGGCTTTTATCCAGATATTTCACCAAGGTCATTCCGGGCAACCGAATTGGCCAAAGAGTTGGTTCGCCAAGGTCATCAAGTAACGGTGGTGACTCATTTGCGGGGCGATGTGGAAGCATTCTGCCAACAACATGGCATTACTTATAAAAATTTAGGCGATTTAACTTGGAAGCAATTCAAGTTGCCAACCAATCGAGTGGCCCAATTGGCGGCACGTTTGGCCAATAGACTAGGCTTGATGTTGTTCGAATTCCCGATGATTCAATTGTGGGGGTTAACCAAAAGAGCACTTAAAAACGAAACGAGCTATGACGCGCTTATTTCAGTAGCAGTTCCGTATCCGACTCATTGGGGAGTTGCTTCCATTTGGTCTAAAAAAATAGCCAAAAAATGGATAGCCGATTGCGGCGACCCCTACATGGGCCAAGAAAATGACACCTTTAAGCCTGCCTTTTATTTTGGCTGGATCGAAAAATGGTTCTGTAAAAAAGCCGATTTTATTACGGTTCCAACCGAAAAAGCCGTACTAGGTTATTATCCGGAATTCCGTTCAAAAATTCATATTATTCCACAAGGATTTAAGTTCAGTGATGTAAAAACATTTCAAGGTGAATTACCGAGAGACAAAGTTACCTTTGGCTATGGTGGAATGTTCATACCAGGAAAAAGAGATCCATCTGAATTTTTAAATTATTTAAATAGTTTAGACGCGTCCATCAACTTCGAGTTCCAAATTTATACCAATACCCCTCAATTTGTTCAGCCATTTATTGAAGCGTCAAAGGGGCGTATCAAACTAATGCCAATTGTAAACAGAGAAACTTTGCTTTACAATCTGTCAGGGATGCACTTTGTGGTGAATTTTGAAAACGAAGGCTCCACGCAAACACCGAGTAAGTTGATTGATTATGCCATCATTAATAAACCTATTTTATCCGTAAAATTTGGTCAATTAAACACCCAAGTGGTCGATGATTTTTTTGCTGGAAACTACACCTATAGTTTGCAAACACCTCCAGTCGATCAATATCGTATTGAAAAAGTGACGGAGCAATTTCTTGCATTAATCAAATAGACTTTCATTGAAAAACATCGCTTATCTCTTTTTCTTTAATCCATTTTTTGCATTTATTAATGCAGTGAGAAATTATGGATATAAGTGGTCAAAAAACATTGTTTGGATGTACGTGGTGTTTTTTGGATACACCATGGATAAACCGCACGAAAAAGATTCGAGTCGGTATGTTGACCGTTTGGTTTATTTGCACAACAGCCCACAGTCCTTTGAGTTGTTTCAGCTTACTTTGTTTGATGAAGAATCGGGACAAATAGATATTTACCAGCCTTTGTTGACCTATGTGGTATCTCTCTTTACTGAAAATGGAGATATTTTGTTTGCTGTTTTTGGGTTATTTTTCGGATTTTTCTATTCTCGAAATATTTGGTTTCTCTTTGATGAACTCAAAGACAAACTAGACCGGAATTTATGGCTTTTATTGCTTACCTTTTTAAGTGTATTGGGTTTTTGGACTCTTGATGGGGTTCGGATGTGGACCGCCGCCCACATGTTTTTCTATGGTGCTTATCAGTTTTATATCCGTGGAAAAAAGTGGCATGTCATCACCATATTTTTAACTTGTTTAGTCCATTTTTCGTTTGTACTTCCCATTGGTTTATTTTTAGGTTTTTACGTCGTACGGTTTGTTCGTAAATACCTGTATTACGCGTACTTGGGAAGCTTCTTTGTAACGCAAATTAATTTGGGTTTTGTTCAAAATTTGGTTAAGACCTATATGCCTGAATTTATTGCGCCAAAGGTAAGTACTTATGTGTCAGATGAATATGCTGAATCATATTCAGAGGGAGCTTCTAGTTATGTATGGTATATGCAATTTTACAGAACTTCCATTAACTGGTTTTTGTTTGTATTAATTACATTTATATTTTTTAAACATTACAAAAAAATGGAAAAAAATGACCGCATGGTCACTTTGTTCTCATTTTCAATGTTTTATATATCTGTAGCGAACATAGTGGCATTGATTCCTTCTGGTGGCCGTTTCTTGTACATCGGACAAATGTTTGCGATTGCTTTTATTTTTGCATTTTATGCCAAATATGCTAACAGGGAAATAAAAAAGTTCACAAAAGCATTTATCCCATTATTGGTGTTTTTTGTGATTATCTCTGTACGTGTATGTTTTGATTCGCTAACAGTCGGTTCAGTTGTAATGAACCCGATCATGATGTTTTTTGGAAATGTAACCATTCCACTCATCTCTTTCTTAAAATAATATTCATAACCATTTAAAAACCGAAGTGATTTTATCCTTTTTAAAAACAAAAAATGGTAGATATCTTCAATATACGGTGTAACAATTATGTTATTTAATTCATTAACATTTGCCCTCTTTTTGCCATTGGTGTTTTTATTGCACTGGTTTCTATTTAGTAAGAATTACAAACTTCAAAATGGATTATTATTATTTGTAAGTTATATCTTTTATGGCTGGTGGGATTGGAGCTTTCTGTCGTTGCTCTTTTTTTCAACCTTCTTAGATTATTATGCGGGCTTAAAAATCCAACAAGCAAGTTCTGAACGCGAAAGTAAAATTTGGTTGATATTAAGTATAGCAGTCAACTTAGGGTTTTTAGGTTTTTTTAAATACTACAATTTCTTCATCACCGAATTTTCGACACTTTTACAAGGCATCGGGTTTGTGGTCCATCCTTGGACATTAAAAATTATTCTGCCAGTTGGGATATCATTTTATACCTTTCACGGTCTTTCATATATCATAGATATTTATAAAAAGAAAACAGAAGCCATTGCTGATTTTGTTGATTATGCGGTGTTTGTTTGTTATTTTCCGCTTTTAGTGGCAGGTCCAATTGAGCGAGCTACTCACTTGTTACCGCAATTTCAACAAAAAAGAACGTTTAATACCCAAGATGCAGTCAACGGCTTGCGCCAAATGTTGTGGGGTTTATTCAAAAAAATAGTTATTGCAGACAATTGTGCATTTTATGCCAATCAAATATTTTCTCAATCAGATCATGCCAGTGGAAGTACCCTTTTTGTTGGTGCGTTGTTTTTCACGGTCCAGATTTACGGCGACTTTTCTGGTTACTCAGACATTGCTTTGGGCTGTTCCCGATTGTTTGGTATTGAATTGATGCGCAACTTCGCCTTTCCTTATTTTTCAAGGGACATCGCCGAATTTTGGCGGCGTTGGCATATATCATTGTCTTCTTGGTTCCGAGATTATTTATACATTCCGCTCGGAGGCAGCGCTGGTGGAACCTGGATGAAGGTCAGAAACACATTCATTATATTCATTGTAAGTGGGTTTTGGCACGGTGCCAATTGGACCTTTATTTTTTGGGGCTTTTTAAATGCTGTTTATTTTTTACCCCTATTGCTTTTAAACCGCAATCGGGTTAATATTGATACCGTGTCCGATCAAAATATTTTCCCCTCACTAAGAACGTTTTTTCAAATTATGGTCACCTTTTTGCTCACCGTGTTTGCATGGATTTTCTTCAGATCGGATAGTATTGGGCAGGCTTTCGATATTATTGGCAACATTTTTTCACCCACTTTGTTTACCAAACCGCAGTTGGTCGGTATCAAAGACCCTATCTATGTACTTATCCATGTGCTGATGATCGGCATCTTATTTGGCGCAGAATGGGTACAAAGGAGCAAACACCATGCTTTGCAATTTAGCAGCTATGGTGCTAAAAACCGAGTACTTAGATGGAGCATTTATTCTATTGTGGTCTTGTTAATTTTATTGTTTGGCGGCAAACAAGGGACATTTATCTATTTTCAATTTTAACCTAAGCAACAGATATGAATCGTTTTTTATTTAAATGTCTTTTGTTCTTTGTAATTGCAGCGGGTTTAAATCTGGGGTATGTTATCTTTTTGAAAGCCATGAGCCCCACTTATCAAAAAGTGGATGACGCCCGTGATTTAAAAGACAAAAATGTTGATTTACTTATTTTTGGAAACAGCATGGCTTTGGATGGTTTTGATGCCCAATGGTTAACAAAACAGGGTATTCCCTCCTATAACATGGCGGTTGGCGGCTGCCACATTAGCTCATCAACCATGCAAATGGAACATTATTTGCAACACAATAAAGCACCAAAGTATGCAGTATTGGCTCTTTCTGGCGCTATAGGTAATTCTTATTTGAACAAAATACCCTATCCAAATCCTGAAATGGAGTTTGTATATCACGATGGGCCAAAAGAATGGGTATCCAATCCACCACTACTAAATTTACAATGGTTGTTCATTGATGCTTTAAAAATTGTCATTTCAAAAGAACACCGCGAGGCCACCATTGAATTGGGACAATGGCGTACACAAAAATGCATTCCGGACCAAGGGATTGCGGGTTCCCATGTGGTTTTGCCTCGTTATTACGTGCAACAATTGCTGCCATTTTTAGCAAGTTGTAAAACCCATCACATTGAACCCATATTGGTTGAAATGCCGGCAGGGGTTTCCAAAAGAAATCATTTGCCTGCTCAATATAACATCTCACTTGCTGGTACAAATTATACGGTGTTTAATGCCAATGCCTCAACGGAATCGGCCACATTTATAGATGATCAAACCGATTGGCTTTCAGAAAACCACCTGAATGTCCATGGGGGTGAAAAATTCACAAAGTATTTTTTTGATCATATTTTAAAGCAATAGAAATCAAGTCAATTTTAAATTGATCTTCCCATCAAACTTATGTCTTCCATTACTTCATTTTTACGTCAATCTGCTACTAATTTCAAAGGGAAAGGCCTTTCTGGAAAAGTAGTGGTCATTGAAAGTGACGATTGGGGAAGTATCAGAACACCTCGAAAGGGTGCCCATGAATTGCTTGAAAAGTTTGGTATTAAGTGGCAAAAAAGCCCCTATTTGTCATTTGACCACCCCGCAAGCGCGCAAGATGTTGTCGCTTTATTGGACGTATTGAAACGGCATACCAATCAGTTAGGGCAACATCCCATTTTGACAGCGAATGTCAATACATCGAATCCAGATTTTGACTTTATTCGAAATAATCAATTCCAAGAATACCGGGCACAGCCCATCCAACAAACTTTTGAGCAACTTTTTACCCCAAGTGAAAATCCGCTAGCTGTTTGGAAACAAGGAATTGCTGAGTCCTTGTTTTACCCACAATTTCACGGCCGCGAACACGTACATGTGGCTACTTGGTTAAAATTATTAAAACAAAAAGACCCATTATTTACTGCTGCTTTTGATTTGGGATTTTGGGGAATTACTCCCGAAATGTATCCAAAATTAAAAACGAATATTCAAGCTGCGTTTGATGGACCCATTGCTGAAAACAAGGCGTTTATTGCAAATTCTATTCAAGAAGGCGTTGCACAATTTGACACCTTGTTCGGCTTTAAACCAAAAACATTTATACCCACCAATTATATCTGGACTGATGCGTACAATGACATTTTAATTGAAAATGGTTTTACGGGTGTCCAAGGGATGAAGTTTCAATTGTTACCCAAAGAAACGCTTACGGCTTCTAGAACCATGAGCCGCCGCTGGAATGGCCAAAACCGCGGTGGACTCATTCAAACGGTTCGCAATACTGTTTTTGAACCTTCTTTTTATGCCATTGACCAAAGAAACCATTTGGTTGATCAATGCCTCATGCAGCTTTCCAATGCCTTTTTATGGCGTAAACCAGCGGTGATATCCATACACCGCCTTAATTTTTCAAGCCAACTAAACACCCAAAACCGCGACGTGAACTTGATGTTGTTGGACGAATTGTTGGCAAAAATGTTAAAAAGATGGCCTGAAATTGTATTTTTGACCGCTGAACAACTTATAGATCGATATCAAACAAACACCCCATGAGATTTATCAATAAATATTTGCGCAACCTAGCGCCATACAAAGTAGCTTCACACAAAATTTGGGATGTTTCGGCACCTGAACGCCAACAAATTTTAAAATTAGATTGGAACGAAGCCACCATTCCACCGTCGCCCTTAGTAAAAGAGCGCTTGCAAGAATTGGTGACACAAGACGATATTTATTTTTTATACCCATCAACGAACAATAAAAAATTGATGGCCTTGCTGGCCGACTATTGCGCTTTGCCTGAAGAAAATGTGCAGTACTTTGCCAGTTCCGATTCATTGCATGAGTATTTGGTGCGCATGTTTGTGGGGGTAGGGGATCCGATACTCATTTTATCGCCTTCGTACGATAATTTCAGGTTGACTTGCGAGTCGCAAGGCGCACAGATTTTTTACCACGATTATGAACCCGATTTCTCCTTTGATGGCGATGGGTTCCGCAAAACGATTGAGGCTATGAGCCCGTCGTTGGTTTATATATGTACGCCAAACAATCCTTCAGGTAATGTCATTGAAAAAGAATACATCGTTGATCTATTAACCTCTTTTCCAGATACGATTTTCTTAATAGACGAAGCATACTACGAGTTTTATGGGCATTCCATGAGCAATTTTGTGCTGATCCATCAAAATCTTTTCGTAACCAGAACTTTTTCAAAAGCCTTTGGTTTGGCCAATTTTAGAGCAGGTTATTTAATTTCTGATGCGGAAAATATCGCCCAAATTTCAAAAATTCGAAATCCAAAGAATTTCACCACTTTTACCCAAGAGGCAGTAATAGCCGTTTTGTCCGATGTGCAACACATGCAAAACTATGTCAAAGAGGTGGTGCAAACCCGTGCCTATTTTGCCACTGAAATGGACAAGTTGGCTTTGGTCAAACAGGTATTTCCAAGTCAAGGAAACTTTCTATTAATTGAATTTATTGACTTTGACACCAAAATGATCGTGTTTAATGCCTTAAGCGATGCAAATATTTTTGTTCGAAACTTAATGCACAACAAATTGCTTACCAATACATTGCGCATCACCATTGGCACCAAAGCACAAATGGAACGCGTGTTAAAAGTGATTCAATCTATTTAAATAAGGAACAATAGTGCTACTTAAGTGCCCATCAGTACTTGATTTAGTATTAAAAGTTTGAAGCACTTCAAAGTATCGAAAGCCATATCCCCATGAAGCTAGTTATTTTTGATTTTTGTGAAACATTGGTTCGGTTCCAAACCGCCGATGCCTTTGTTCATTTTGTCATGCAAAAATTGAATAAAAAAGAAAGCAAGTTTCTTCGGTTGCTGGGTGCCTTTTTATTTAAAATCAAGGTCATAGCGCTGATCAATACATTTTTTCCTGCATTTAACCCCTCAAAACGCTTGACATTGTGGCAATTGCGTGGGGTTTCAGAAACAGAAATGGAACGATGTGCACAAGAATTCGAGCAAACCCAGATCCGATCTCAATTGATTCCTGAACTCATGGAACAATTAAGACTTCACCAAGCAGCGGGCGATCACATCATCATCATTTCAGGCGGGTACGAACCCTATTTGAATTATTTTGCCCAACAAGAAGGGATTTCGGTTGTCATGGGTACCAAAATGAAAGCAAATAAAGGGAAGTTAACAGGCACATTTGACGGTGCCGATTGTTTAAAAGACGAAAAAGTAATTCGGTTAAACGATTGGCTGCTCAAACAAAAAACCAATTATTCTTCCTCAGTTGTTTACAGTGACAGCGCCACTGACATGCCGCTTTTTGTCTGGGTGGACGAGCCTGTTGTTGTTTCCAACAAAAAGAGCCAGGCCTGGGCACAAAAACTACAATTTAAAGAAATCATTCATCAATAGCTATGTCATTTAGTCAATTACGTTACAAAGGAAATTTAGTTTTCACCATATATAACTCCCTGTACCGCTTGTACCGGGCTTTGCGTTATGATTGGGTAGATGACGCCACGCATTTAAAACGAATTTTCAAGATTCGACAAGGCTATGATTTGAATTTGGACAATCCGAAATCGTTGAATGAAAAAATTCAATGGCTCAAAATAAACGACCGCAAACCTTTGTATACGCAGTTGGCCGACAAATTTGCTGCCCGCGAGTTCGTAAAAGATTTTTTTGGCGAAGAATATTTAATTCCATTGCTGTATTCCACCACCGATTACCGTGACATTCGCCCCGAAAACATGCCTGATGGACATTTTATTGTCAAGGCAAACCACGATTCAGGCAGTTTTAAAATTGTTCGGGATAAGACAAAAGTGGACTGGAAAAAGATGCAAGCAAATTGCCGTTGGTGGTTGTCGATCAATTATTTTGGGTTTGAACGCGAGTGGTGTTACAAAAACATTGTGCCTCGGATTGTGGTGGAACGCTTGTTGGAAACCAAAGCAGGAAAAATACCCAACGATTATAAAATTCATTGCATTCATGGCAAAGTAGCCTTTGTTTATGTGTCTGTTGACCGAGAAGGAACCAACAAACGCAACATTTACGATGCCCAATGGAAGCCATTGTCATTTACCTGGGCGGCCAAAGAGAAAAATGCCGACAAGCAACGCGGTGCCGAAATTGATCCACCGGCCAGTTATGCCGAAATGGTCCAAATGGCTGAAAAGGTAGCTGCCATGTTTCCGTACGTCCGCGTCGATTTTTATGATGTGGATGGCAAAATATATTTTGGTGAAATCACCCAGTTTCACGGCGGTGGTTTTGACCAAATTCGCCCCATTGAATGGGATTATGCTCTAGGTGAAAGAATTGATTTATCTTCCTTGAAAAATGACTAAAAAGCAGCTTTATTTTGTCATTCATTCGCTTCAGGCCGGTGGCATGGAACGGGTGATGTCTGAATTAATTTGCTATTTTGCTGCCCAAACAAACTACGAAGTGCATTTGGTGTTGTACGGCATCAAACGCGATGTGTTTTACCAGATTCCAAGCAACATTACTATTCACCGACCAAGCTTTGCATTCAATAACAAAGCACGGCTGTGGAGCACTATTAAAACCTTGTTTTTTTTGCGAAAAACATTGAAAAAAAGCGGAGCACACAGCATCTTGTCATTTGGGGAACGCTGGAATAATTTGGTTTTATTAAGCACTTTGGGGCTTTCATTGCCCATTTATGTGTCTGACCGTGCACAACCAAACAAACCCTTAGGCACCAAAGATGATACGCTCCGAAAATGGTTGTATCCAAAAGCCAAAGGAATCATTGTACAAACAGAGAAAGCCTTGGCCATTTTTAGTAAAATGTATGGCCATTCCAATTTTAAAATCATAGGAAACCCGATTCGAAAAATAGCTGATAGGGGATTGCCACGCGAGAAAGTGATTTTAATGGTGGGCCGACTGATTCAATCAAAAAACCAAAACCGACTTATTGATATATTCTCAAAATTAGACGCACCCGATTGGAAATTGGTTTTGGTCGGATACGATCATTTGCAGCAAGAAAACCAAAAAAACTGGGAACAGTTGGCCAAAAAATTGGGGGTGGCAGACCGTGTAATATTTGCAGGAAAGCAAAGTGATGTGGAACAATTTTATTTAACAGCCTCCATCTTTGCTTATACCTCTATTTCAGAGGGATTCCCTAATGTAGTAGGGGAGGCTATGTCAGCCGGTTTGCCCATAGTAGCTTACGATTGCATTGCTGGCCCAAGCGATTTGGTGACCAATGAGCAGAATGGGTACCTCATTCCACTGCAAGATGAGTCATTGTTTTTAGAGAAATTGCAATTATTGGTCAATCAAACGGAACTAAGGGAACAGCAAGGCATCCAATCAAAAGAATTGATAAAGGCTTTTGAATTAGAAATGATTTGCCAGCAATACGACCGTTTTTTAATTGATAACAAGTAGCTTTGCATGCAAATTAAAGTGAGGCGTTAAAAAAAAGAAATATCAAATCAATTGACCGTTCGTTTAGCTTAAACAATTGTTAATTGAAGGAATTAAAATAAAGCATTCATAGAAATTTAATTATAACAAAAAATAGTTACACATGAAAGTACTCATCACAGGAGGAGCAGGTTTTATTGGTTCGGCCATTGTTCCAAGACTTGAAAAAGAAGGTTGCGAATTGTTTGTAATTGACAATTTAAGTTTTGGAAATCGCGACTTTTTGTCCATTCCAGATTCACACTTTTTTAAAGTGGATATTTTGGATTTTGATGGGGTTGAAGCGATCATTTCAAAAATTCAACCTGATGTAATTGTACACTTGGCAGCTGTTCACTTTATTCCGTATTGCAACCAACATCCATTTGAATCATCCGATATCAATATACGCGGCACCATTAATGTGTTGCAAGCTGCCAAATCGTCAAAAGCACTCCGGAAAATTGTTTTTGCTTCTACTGCAGCGGTTTATCCCATTTCAGAAGCAGCCACAGCCGAAAACCATGAAGTTCGTCCATTAGATATTTATGGTTTAAGTAAATTAGCTGGCGAACATTTGTGTCAACGTTTTCATTTGGAAACCCACATTGACACCATTGTATGCCGCTTTTTTAACGCATTTGGCCCCAATGAAACCAATCCGCATTTGATTCCAGAAATTGAAAACCAATTGCGCGAAGGGCAACGTACCATTTCATTAGGTAATTTAACACCCAAACGCGATTTCATCCATACACACGACATGGCTGAAGCCATGACCAAACTCATTTTTAGCGACATTCATGGCTACGACGTCTTCAATTTAGGTCGTGGAATTGAATATGCGGTGACCGAAATCGTGGAAACATTTGAAAAATTGCTTGGCGAAAAAATCACCATTGAAGTAGATCCAGCCAGGGTGCGTAAAGTAGAGCGCATGCACTTATTGGCCGACGTGTCAAAACTTAAAAATGCCACAGGTTGGGAACCTAAATGGGGCATTGAAGAAGGCGTGAAAAACTTAATTGATAATTGGAAGAAGTAAGATGGAAATCAAACGCAAAAAAGTAGGTATCATATACAACTTCAGTCCAAAATGGATGGGCGGGGTAATCTATGTGCTGAATGTGGTGAAGGTGTTGTCCTTTTTGAAAGAAGAAGAACAGCCCGAGGTGTATTTGTTCTATAATCCGAACTTGCAACGTTTTGTCAATGAAATTGATTATCCGCATTTGCACGCCATTGAACATCCTTACCCATCGGTTTATAAAACATTTTTAAAGTCGCTTTTTACAGGTAAAAACCAATTTGTTGAGCCCTTGATTGAACAATATCAATTGGATGCCGTTTATCCTTTGCATGATTATCCGGTTAAGTCCAAATCAAAAGCCAAATTGATTTCGTGGTATGCCGATTTGCAGCACATGCACTACCCACAATTCTTTTCAAAGTTAAAGCGTTTAGAGCGTTGGCTTCGCGTGCAATTTATCCTTAAAAATACGCGTGACTTGGTCGTTTCTAGCTATGATGTTAAAAATGATTTTTATGCCTTTTTTGACATTCCAGCGCATGTAAAATTTCACGTATACCACTTTGTATCTATTGTAGATACTTTTCCAACGGCTTCTAAAAAAGAAGTGTGTGCCCAATTTAAATTACCTGAAAATTATTTTGTGATTTGCAACCAATTTCACAAACATAAAAACCATAAAGTGGCGCTAAAAGCGATTGCTCATTTAAAAAAGCAGGGCAAAACAGTTCACTTAGTAATGACGGGTAAATTGCCTGATGACAACCAATCGGCCTACATTCAGGAGTTGAAGCAACTGATTGCAACCAATGCATTGGACAACCAAGTTCACTTTTTAGGTGTCATTCCACGCGATGCGCAGTTGGCCGTGATGTGGCATGCCGATGCTATTTTGCAACCAAGTTTATTTGAAGGATGGAGCACGGTTAATGAAGACGCCATTTCGCTTCAGAAACCAGTCATAGCGGCTAATTTATGTGTGAATGTCGAACAACTGAAATCGGCAGGGTTTTATTTTTCACCTCACAATTACCGTGAATTGGCTGAAGAACTTGTAGCCCGCAATTATGCTGCCATTACTGAGCCAATCTACGAGCCTTATGAGCAACGGGTTACGCGAGCAGCCTATACATTGAAGAATATATTATTTGATTAATTTGAACCTTATTATATCTATTGAAAATGAAACGTTTATTAGTAACCGGATCATCCGGATTGATCGGATCTGAAGTTTGTGTGCATTTCTCCAAATTAGGTTGGGAAATACATGGGGTAGATAACAACCAACGCGCCAATTTCTTTGGACCAAGCGGCGATACGCGATGGAACCAGAATCGGTTGGCAACCACTTTGCCACATTTTGTGCACCACGAAGTGGATATTCGCGACCGCCAAGGCGTTTTAGACCTGATTCAAGAGGTAAAACCGGATGCCATTGTACATACGGCTGCGCAGCCAAGTCATGACCGCGCTGCTGCCATTCCTTTTGACGATTTTGACACCAATGCAGTGGGTACTTTTAATATGTTAGAAGCCACCAGACGATACCGAACAGACATTCCCTTTGTGCACATGTCAACCAACAAAGTATATGGCGATGCACCAAATGAAATAGAAATGGTTGAATTGCCCACACGTTGGGACTATGCCGATGATACGTATGCGCATGGTATTCCTGAGCATTTCCGCATCGATCAATGCAAACATTCATTATTTGGCGCCTCAAAAGTTTCTGCCGATATTTCGGTGCAAGAATATGGCCGTTATTTTAACATGCCAAGTTGTGTTTTGCGTGGTGGTTGTTTAACCGGACCAAGTCATTCTGGCGTTGAATTGCATGGATTTTTAAGTTATTTGGTAAAATGCAACTTAGAAGAACGTGAGTACACGGTGTTTGGCTATAAAGGCAAGCAAGTGCGCGACAACATCCACTCATACGATGTGGCTCGTTTTATCGAAGAATTTATCAATGCGCCAAGAGTGGCCGAAGTGTACAACTTAGGCGGTGGCAAAGACAATACTTGTTCAGTACTTGAAGCCTTTGATATTATTTCAAAAATCAGCGGGAAGCCGATGAAATACAAGTATGATGAAACCAACCGTATTGGTGATCACATTTGCTATTATAGCGATTTGCGTAAAATGAAAGAACATTATCCAAATTGGGATATTACCAAATCACTGCAAACGACTTTCGAGGAAATTTATGCAGCTTGGATAACCAGAAATGAGCAATAATCGATGAAAATTTGGTTCCTTTCCATATTTGAAAACACGCCGCTCGACGACAATAAAAACACCCGATACAACTCGTTGGTTGAAGAAGCTACACGACGCGGCCATCAGGTGGTATATTGGGCATCGACCTTTCGGCATAATGTTAAAAAACAACGCTACGATGGCTATCATGTAGAGCAAATCAACGATCAAGTTGAAGTGCAATTTGTGCCGGCCAAAGCGTACCAAAACAACATTTCGCCACAGCGCTTGTTTTCACATTTGTCATTAGGAAAACAAATGATCGAAGCCTTTGATGAACAAGCCGAAAAGCCCGCGGTGTTGGTGGTGGCATTTCCGCCCATTTCCACGGCTTTTTATGCCATTCAATGGGCCAAAAAAAATAAGATTCCAGTGGTTATCGATATCATTGATCCTTGGCCCGATGCTTTTACTGAGCACAGCCATGGACTCAAAAAGAAGGTAATCAATGCTTTTTTATCGCCACTTCGAATGAGAACGCAGCAGGTTTTTCAACAAGCCTCGATGGTTACAGCCATTTCAAATCAATACTTGAATTGGGCGAAAACGTACGCTCCTATTTCAAAAACTGCCTGTTATTATCCAGCGATTCAATTGGATGAAATGGACCGACAATTGCAATTAGCGGCGCAAAGTGTACAGAAACCAACTGCATTTCAAGTAATTTATGCAGGTAGCTTAGGATTTTCCTATGACATCCCCACTATTTTAAAGGCGGCCGAA
Organism: Flavobacterium sp. BFFFF2; assembly: GCA_002256385.1. Taxonomy (GTDB): domain Bacteria; phylum Bacteroidota; class Bacteroidia; order Flavobacteriales; family Flavobacteriaceae; genus Flavobacterium. Next base: position 51,532 of record NKJD01000007.1, on the reverse strand, counting down.
TTATTAGAGAAAACCCATCCGAAGGTTATTTTTGCCATTGCAGGTGATGGACCTCAAAAAGAATTGGTGGAACAATATGTTCAGAAGCACGACAATTTGGTGTATCACGGCCGTTTGTCCAAAGACAAATTAATGGAAGAATATTTTAAGTCATCCATTGGTTTAACGCAGCATATTAAAGGGGCAACCCAATCAGTCACTTATAAATTGTTTGATTTGTTGGGCGCTGGTTTGCCCATTATCAATTCATTGGAAAGTGAAATGAAGAACATCATTTTGGATCACGAAGTGGGTTTTCACAATAATCCGGGTGATGCGCAAGCTTTGGCTCAATATATTGTTCAATGTGCCGAAGATGAGGTACTAATGCATAAAATGAAAAACAATGCACGTGCATTAACAGTCGCATCGGGCGATTCTAAATCGGTTTATGCCCGGGCTTTAAATGACATCGAATCACTGATAAAAAAAGGACATGATTCATCAAATTAAAGAAACTGCTTTTTGGCACTTAAAAAATCTAGGAGGTAAACGTACTTCCAAAAAACTAGTTGTTTTTTCGGTAGACGATTATGGCAACGTCCGTCTTGATTCCCCGCAAGCCAGAACGAACATGGATGCAGCAGGCATGCCCTGTTATTCAAGGTTTGATGCACTCGACACGCTTGAAACGGCCGCTGATTTAGAAGCCTTGTACGAAGTACTTCGGTCAGTTAAAGACAGCAAAGGAAATCATGCCGTTTTTACGCCTTTTGCATTGCCATGCAACATTGATTTTGAAAAAATGGCGGCTGATGACTACCAACAATTTTTTCACGAAAATCTACCCGACACCTATTCAAAATTAGAAGCCTTGCAACCGGCTGCTTACCAAGGAGCGTGGAAATTATGGCAACAAGGCATGGCTGAAGGCATTATGTCGCCAGAGTTTCATGGGCGTGAACACCTGAATTTAATTCTGTTTCATGATAAATTAAACAAAAAATCGCCCGATTTATTAACGGCTTTAAAAAACCGTTCCTATACCAGCATTTCGGAAGAAGGCTACCCAACCATTTCAAGCACAGCAGCTTTTGATTTTGCCACTACCGATCAATTGGAGCCTATGAAGAAAGTAATCCAAGATGGTCTCAACCGATTTGAAGCGGTTTATGGCAAACGAAGTCATTATTTTACCCCGCCTGTCTATTCAATCCACCATAGTTTGTACCCCACTTTGGTACAAAATGGGGTGACTCACATTGACCTAGGTTTGATGCACCGCGAACATCAAGGGAATGGGGTTTACAAAAAATCCCTCAATTACATGGGGAAAAACACCCATGAAGGCCTTCAAATTATGGTTCGAAATATCGTTTTTGAACCTACTGAAGATCGCGGAATTGATTGGGTACAATATACTTTGCGACAAATGGAAGCCGCATTCCGAATGAAAAAACCAGCAGTAATCAGTTCGCATAGGGTGAATTTTTGTGGACACATTGACCCAAAAAACCGCCAAAAAGGGCTGGAAACCTTAAAAAAATTACTCCAAGAAATGTTGCGCAGATGGCCTGATATCGAATTTGTATCGGCCCAACAATTAACCCAAATGATATGAGTTTTTTTAAAAGAAGCCTTTATTTAGGCTATTACATCAAACAAATGGATTGGAACAAATTGTCTTTGTTCCTTAATTATACTGCTCAAAAAACGGGTAAATCAAAAGTAGCCATTTGGGCAGATGTCTTATCGTCAGTATACACCTATAACATTTCTATTTTAGAATATTTTCAATTCCGATTCTTCGAAAAAAATAAAGCCGAACGCGCCAAGTGGGCAGGTACCGGTTACATGTACGAATACCAGTTGGTCATGAATCCGCCAAAAGCGCGCACGATTCTTGATAACAAACGCTTGTTTTACGATGAATATCGGGCCTATTTTGTTCATAAAATGGCAACAAATGCCGAACTATTGGCCGATCCCGCTTTGGTCGATTATTTTTTAGCTTCGACTTCGGGTAAAATCGTACTCAAAGCCGTTGATGGCAAATGTGGGGCGCAAGTTCACATTAAAAATACAGCTGATTTTACAGCAGATAGCTTATTGGCTTTTATGAATGCCAACGGCTTAGACCTCATTGAAGAATTTATTGTGCAACACCCGACACTGAATCAATTGTCACCTTCTGGCGTAAACACGGTGCGTATTTTTACGCAGGTTACCGCAAACAACGAGGTAGAATTGTTGGGTTGCAGACAACGCATCACCGTCAACTCGTCGGTCGATAATATGGCGGCAGGAAATGTGGCGGCCCCCATCGATGAAACAACGGGCATCATTAACGGACCCGCTGTTTATAGTGATATTACCAAACCACAAGAAACCAGTCATCCCATTACCAAAGTGCCCATTGTTGGTTTTCAGGTGCCATTTTGGCCCGAAACCATTGAAATGGTCAAAAAAGCGGCATTGGCACATCCACAAAACCGTTCGATTGGTTGGGATATTGTGATTACCGAAAAAGGCCCTGGCTTTATTGAAGGCAATCACGATTGGTGTAAATTATTATGGCAATTGCCCGAACAACAAGGATTGAAACACCGATTAGAAAAACATTGGCATGTATAAGAACGGTCTAAAACGTTTGTTTGATTTAATCGTTTCACTGGTGACGCTGCTCATAGCATCGCCACTATTGGTGGTTGTGTACCTTATTTTGGTTCGTCAAAATGGGGGTAAAGCTTTCTTTTTTCAAGAGCGGCCTGGTAAAAACCAACAGCCTTTCAATATTATCAAATTCAAAACTATGACCGATGCCAAAGATGCCAATGGTAAATTGTTGCCAGACAATCTGCGGATTACAGCTGCGGGCCGCATCATCCGTAAATTGTCATTAGATGAACTGCCACAACTCATTAACGTGGTCAAAGGCGATATGAGTTTGGTCGGGCCACGCCCGTTATTATACAAGTACATTCCATTATACAGTGAAACCCAATTGCGCCGACACGAAGTGCGTCCAGGTATTACAGGCTGGGCACAAGTAAACGGCAGAAACAGCATTCCATGGACCGAGAAATTCAGATTAGATGTTGAATACGTCGATCAGGTTTCTTTGTGGATGGATCTACAGATCATTTGGATGACCTGTAAAAAAGTGATCATTTCAGAGGGCGTCAATCAAACGGATGACCGACCGATGTTGCCCTTTGACGGAACCAATTAAGCATACCCTAATCACCTTTATACATGAAAGTTTTAATTACAGGAGTAGGAGGGCCAACGCCCCGAAGTTTTTCCATTGCGCTCAAAAAGTATTCTTTTTACAAGCGCTTTGAATTGTTTGGCACCGATATCAATCCATTGGCTATTGGCTTGTATCAGCCCGAACTATTTTCTAAGACATTTATTGTTCCGCCAGCCACGCATCCAGATTATTGGCAAGCGATTGAAAAAATAATCAGCGACAATGGGATTGACTATGCGGTTATTTTACCTGAATTGGAAGTAATGGAATGGAGCAAAAAAGGAGAAGTAAGTACTTTGCCTTGTAAAGTGCTGCTACCTGCTTCATCTATGGCTGATTTGTTGGTAGATAAATCAAAAATGACCGAAATTTTAAAAGATTTGGGAGTCGTTCCGCCATCGGTGTCATTTAATAGAGAGATCCAAGATTTCAGTGAAATTTTCAATGTGTTGTCGGGTAATTTTTGGGTCAGAAGTACCAGCGGAACCAGTGGTTTGGGATCTTTGAAAGTAGAAGATGAATATTCGCTTCGCAACTGGATTCAAATTAATCCGAATGTAACCGAATTCATTGCCAGCAAATTTTTACCAGGCCGTAATTTGGCTTGTAAAATGTTGTATTACAATGGAAAATTATTGAGAACAGCTTGCGCTGAGCGGGTTAATTACATTATGGCAAAAGTGGCACCGTCTGGCATTACCGGAAACACTTCTTTTGGCCGTTTGTTAAATGAACCAAAATTGGTGGATCTCTCCATCAAAGCCATGGATCATTTATTTGACTACACAGGTGCTGCCAAACACGGTTTTTTCACCGTCGATTTCAAAGAGGACGAAGATGGCACCCCATATATTACAGAAGTGAATGTACGACATGTGGCTTTTACCCAGTGTTTTGCTGCGGGTGGGGCTAATTTTGCGTCCGATACGTTGCGTTTATTGAGCAATGACCCTGACTTTGATTTTAACTACCGCATGTATGAGTTTGAAAAAGATTTGATTTTCTTGCGCGATGTGGATAATTTGCCCATTTTAATGAAAGAATCAGAGTTGATGTCTAAATTGTAAAATGATTGGTTACCAAGCGGCTTTTTGATCTTTTTTTTGCCATCGGAATTGGTTTTGTATTATTGATTCCAGCCTTTTTTATTTGGATCTATGTAGCAATTTTAACCCAATCGTCTGGTATTTTTATGCAAGAGCGGGTTGGTAAAAATGGCAAATTATTTCAGATTGTAAAGTTTCGCACATACCGAAAAACAGGTAGTACACAAATAGTTCCTGCTGCAGTTGAGTGGATTAGGCGATATAAATTGGATGAATGGCCGCAGCTTTGGAATATTTTAGTTGGCGAAATGAGCGTGGTAGGTCCGCGGCCCGATGTAGCGGGATACTATGACTGTTTGCCAAAAGAAGACCAAATATTGTTGCAATTGAAACCAGGATTAACGTCAGCCGCAAGTATTAAATATTGGGATGAAGAACAATTGCTCAAAAAAGTATCAAATGCAGAGGAATACAATGACGAAGTCATTTTTCCAGATAAAATTCAAATAAATAAAGACTATTTAAAAGTGCAATCGGCTTGGACCGATTTAAAAATTATAGGACAAACAGCGTTCATTTTAATAAAAAAAATTAGGTATGGCACATGATAAAATATGGTTGTCTTCGCCCCACATGGGAGGCAACGAGCAGCAATTTGTGAAAGAAGCATTTGATTCTAACTGGGTGGCTCCATTAGGGCCAAACGTTACCGGATTTGAGCAAGATTTGGAACAATATTTGGGCGCCAATAGCCATGTTGCTGGCCTAAGTTCAGGAACAGCTGCCTTGCACCTCGGATTAATTCAATTGGGTGTTCAAGCGGGCGATGAAGTGATTTGTCAAAGTATGACATTTTCAGCTTCGGCCAACCCGATTGCTTATTTAGGTGCTAAACCGATTTTTGTAGATAGTGAAAAAGACACTTGGAATTTGTGTCCAATTGCATTGGAAGAAGCCATCGTTGATCGAATAAAGTTGGGCAACAAGCCCAAAGCCATAGTCGCAGTTCACCTATATGGATTTCCATACAAAGTGACTGAAATAAATCAGGTAGCTCAAAAATATGATATCCCAGTTTTAGAGGACAGCGCTGAGGCATTAGGATCTACCTATCACGGACAAAAATGTGGCACATTTGGCGATATTGGTATTTTATCATTTAACGGAAACAAAATAATTACCACTTCGGGCGGTGGTGCTTTGGTGGCCCATACCCTTGAGGTTAAAAATCATGCTGTATTTTTAGCCACTCAAGCTCGTGATAATGCCCCGCATTATCAACATTCTCACATTGGTTATAATTACCGGTTAAGCAATATTTGCGCAGGTATTGGCCGCGGTCAAATGGAAGTATTAGATCGGCATATTGAAAATAGACGTGCCAATTTTTCGCATTACCGGAAACATTTAAGCGATTTGCCGGGAATTAGTTTTCTTGATGAACAAGATGGCATCTTTTGCAATCGGTGGTTAAGTGCTATTTTAGTAGGTGAAAATGCAAAAAATATTACAAGAGAAACCATTCGCCTGGACTTGGAAAAAGACAATATTGAAACCAGACCGCTCTGGAAACCAATGCATTTGCAACCAATTTTTGAAAATGCACCCTATTATGGAACTGATGTAGCTGAAACGCTGTTCAGAGACGGTTTATGCTTGCCTAGTGGAAGTAATTTAACAGAATTAGATTTAAATCGAATTGTCAGCAAAATAAAATCTATTTTTGAATCGTAAAAATTGGCCTGTCCAATTGCATTTTTTTCTTGTGTAGCTAACTACATTGATTAAATTTGCACTTTGGTTCGCTGAATAAGTCACTAATCTTAAAAAAATCATGTTTAATAGACGCATTCGAGAACTGTATATTTTTTTCCGAAGATTTCAAACGGATAAATTGAACCTGCAGAACTTGAGTTACATGCCGAGGTGGTTCATTTTTATCATTGATTCGGTTTTAGTAGTCATTGGTGGATTAGTCAATTTGGGGTTAATGATGTCTATTGATATCGATTTTTTCCAAACACTTCCAATCATCATTCGTTTTCCGATTTATGTTTTTATCAACATGGCATTTTTCATGTTTTTCAGAACTTATGCGGGACTAATACGACATTCCAACTTTTTAGACGCCATCAAATTGTTCTTGGCCGTCGGATCGGCGCACTTGTTTATCATTTCGACTGATTATTTACAATTTTTAATTACGGGAAAAAAGATTTATGTCACCACTTCGCTGGTATTTAGCTTTTTGCTGGTTTATTTGTTGTTGTTGTTATTTAGGATTGCGATTAAAACCCTGTTTGAACGTATTTACCCTTCGCAAAATAAAGCGAAAGTAATGCGGACCATCGTTTTTGGTACAGATGTAAATGCCATTGCCATTGCAAATGCCTTGCGCGAAGAAAAACCTGCCCGTTTTGACGTGGTGGCTTTTATGGATCAAGACGTACGTTACAACAACAAGCGAATTTTTAATATTCCGATACTAAATCCTAATGAGAAGTTAGAGGAATTGTTGTTAGGTATGGAAGTGAAGGCAGCCATTATGGTTGATAAAAAATTGTCAAAAGATGAGAAGTATAATTTGGTTGAAACTTGTTTAAATGCTGATTTAAAAGTGTTTACTGGTCCTTTGGTTTCTGATTGGGATTCTGAAAATTCAATTGGCAGCCAAGTGCGTGGATTCAAAATTGAAGATTTATTGCAAAGAGATCCAATTCACCTCGATCATTCCAATGTTTTTAGTTCTATAAAAAATAAAACGCCATTAGTAACGGGTGGTGCCGGATCAATTGGTAGTGAAATTGTTTTTCAATTGGCCACCCATCAGCCAAAACGCATTGTAATTGTGGATCAAGCTGAAACGCCGTTAAACGATTTGGAGCTTGAATTACGAGCTAAATTTCCAAATTTAGATTTTGTAACGCACATCGCGGACATTACAGATGCTATTGAAATGGAGATGATTTTTGAAAAACACCGACCAGATTTTGTCTATCATGCTGCTGCTTATAAGCATGTGCCAATGATGGAGAAAAACCCAACGCAATCCGTTTTGGTAAATGTGATGGGACCAAAAATCATTGCCAGTTTATCCATAAAATATAAGGTTCAAAAATTTGTATTTATTTCTACTGATAAGGCCGTTAATCCCACTAATATTATGGGGGCAACCAAGCGCATTTCAGAAATATATACACAAGCTTTGTACTTTAACAAGCTGAAAACAGACCAAAACATCACAAAATTTATTACCACTCGTTTTGGCAATGTACTTGGGTCAAATGGTTCGGTTGTTCGTTTGTTTACCAAGCAAATAGAAGAAGGAGGTCCATTAACTTTGACACACCCAGAAGTGACACGGTATTTTATGACCATTCCAGAAGCATGTCAATTGGTCCTTGAGGCAGGAGCCATGGGGAATGGGGGAGAAGTGTTTTTATTTGATATGGGTAAACCAATCAAAATTTTAGATTTGGCTCAAAAAATGATTCAGCTTTCTGGATACCGACCTTATACAGATATTGGAATTAAGTTTGTAGGTTTGCGTCCTGGTGAAAAATTATATGAAGAACTCTTGACAGAGGCTTCAGTAAATCAACCTACGCATCATCATAAAATTATGATTGCAAAAGAAGAAATTTATGATTTTATTGAAATACAACAGAAAATAGATAACCTGATTGATTTGGTTCGACAATCAAAAATCGAGGAGACCATTGAACTCATCAAAATTTTAGTGCCCGAATATCACCAACCTGAAAACTAATTATGAGCAGTAAATTAAAAACCTTATTCTTATTATCTATAATCAGTCTATTTACAACTTCTTGCGTTTTTAAGAAAGATGTTGTTTATTTTCAAGATGTACAACCAAATGGCTCAACGCCCATCAATTATACATTACCCAATATTCAAGTAAACGATATTTTAAACATAAAAGTAACTGCTCTGGTACCTGAGTCGGTAGCTGTTTTCAATTCTATGAATAATAGTTTGGAAACAAGTACTACCAACATGGCTTTCAGTACAGATATTTTAAAATTGTACGGGTATTTGGTTTCAGCGGATGGAACCATTACTTTTCCAGTGATTGGCCGAATGATGGCCAAAGGCAAAACCACGCGACAAATTGAAGATTATATCATTGGCAGGCTAGTCGATGAAGGATACGTGAAGAATCCAGTAGTTGCAGTACGTATTTTAAATGCCAAGTTTTCTGTGTTGGGTGAAGTGCGAAATCCTGGAACTTATAGTTATATAGAACAATCTATTACACTCCCTCAAGCTTTAGGAATCGCTGGTGATATGAATATTTCTGGCGAGCGTAAAAACGTGTTAATTATTCGAGATGAAGACGGAAATCGAACATATAAGAAAATTGATATGACAAAAACGGATTGGTTTAACAGTCCTTATTATTTCATCAAACAGAATGATGTTATTATAGTAAATCCAAATGGTGCCAAAGTGGCCACAGCTGGATATTTAGGCAATGTTGCAAACTTGCTTTCAGTTGTGGCTACCTTCTTAACATTATATGTTTTAATCCGATAAACCGTTACCATGGATAAAGATTTTTGGAAATCGATTGAAGAAAAACCCATTGATATTAAAGAAGAATTCTTTCGATATCTTCCTTATTGGCCTTGGTTTTTAGGAGCATTAATTGCTTGTTATATCTGTTCATTCTTTTATTTGCGATATGCAACCATTATTTACCAAGCATCTGCAGAAGTAAAAATTTTAGACAATTCAACCAATACATTTAAAATGCCTACTGAAGGCATTTCATTGTTTGCGCGTTCCAAAATTAATTTAGAAAATGAGGTAGAAGTATTTAGTTCACGCCGAATTATCGAAAGAGTAGTTGATGGGTTAGACTTAAACACCAAATACATTACAGAAGGTTATTTTAAAAAGAGTGAAATTTGGGAGAAAAAGCCATTTAAGGTCAATTGGCTAATGAACTCTGATTCCATAGCGAGTAAAGGATTTTCATTTAAATTAAAGCTTAAAGAGAATGGCTATCAGGTTTATGATGGTAAAAATATTAAACCTAAAGTGTATCCCTTTAATACGCCCAATAAGAATTTGATGATTCCTTTTATGGTCGTTCCAGATTCAATACAGTATTTCAAAAAAGCAATTGACCAATCATTTACTGTTATTTTGATGCCTAAATCTGGTTTGGTGAGTACCATCAAACGGTCATTAAAAATCGAAAACGTAGGTAAACAAAGTGAAATTTTGATTTTAACTTTCTTATCTGAAAACAGGAAAAAATCAGAAGACATTCTTAATGAAATTGTGCAACAATTTAATTTAGATGGGATCGATGACAGACAATTAATTTCACAAAGAACTATTGACTTCGTGAATGATCGGTTGGTGTATCTTACCTCAGAATTGGATTCCATTGAAACAGACAAGGTAGTTTATAAAACAAATAATGAACTCACATTTTTGCAAAGTGATACAGAGGTTACCTTGTCAAATAAAACGAAGACAGATTTAGATTACAATGATTTGTTAACGCAAATTGAGTTGGCGAAGTTCTTAAGAGAAACACTTGAGGCAGACAAAAAGAACACATTATTACCAGAAGATATTGGTCTTAATAATGAAACGGTTAACGGATTGGTTGAACAGCATAATAAGTTAATCTTAGAACGCGACAAAATATTGGTGTCTGCCTTATCAAACAGTCCATTGTTGGCCGTTTTTTCAAGTAGAATTACGGAGATGCGGGCAAACATTCAAAACACATTGAATGTTTACAAAAGCAAATTAGAGATTACCAAACGGAATTTAGAGAAGTTAAAATCTCAAAATAACACGATGTTTAGTAGCATTCCTACTAAAGAAAAACGGATTCGTTCTATTGAACGTCAACAAGGACTTAAAGAAACACTTTATTTATTGTTGCTTCAAAAAAGAGAAGAAGCGTTAATAAACAAAGCGATTACGGCGCCTTCTATTAAAGTAGTTGATTTTGCTATAGCAGGTTCAAATCCTGTTTCTCCCAATAAATCAATTGTTTACATTGTTTCTTTTGCGTTAGGAATCATTGTTCCGTTCTTAATTTTGTACGTATTGTTTTCGTTAGATACTAAGATCCACACAAGAGCAGATATTACTGAATTTATCAATCACGTTCCGGTGATTGCGGAAATACCATATATTGAAAGTGATTTAAAATTGATGTCCATTAACGACCGCTCAATTTTGGCTGAATCATTTAGGATACTGCGGACCAATTTACATTATCTGCTGCCAGCAAATTTAGAAAAGGCCCCTGTCATTTATGTTACTTCAACGATTAAGGGTGAAGGTAAAACGTTTACTTCCTTAAATTTGGCTTTGGCATTGGCATCGATGAAGAAGAAAGTCATCATTATTGGTTCAGATATGCGTAATCCACAGCTGCATACTTATTTAGGATACAGTAAGGACAATGCTGGTTTGTCAAATTATTTGCATGACCCACGGGTAGACTTAGAAAGTGTTTTGGTGAAGAATCAGTTAGACAGCAAATTCCTTGATATGATATTTGCCGGTCCAATTCCACCAAATCCAGCTGAGTTGTTGTCAAATGGGCGTTTTGAGGCATTATTGAACATGCTGAAAGAAATGTATGATTATGTAATTGTTGATACAGCACCTACCATTCTTGTTACTGATACCTTAATCATCTCTAAATTGGCCGATGTGACTTTATATGTGATTCGTGCTGATTATACTGATAAAAAGTTATTATATTACACCATGGAATTGAAACATGACGACAAAATGAATAACATGGCTTATGTATTCAACAATGTCGGATTGCAGAAATCTTATGGATATGGATACAAATACGGTTACAGTTATGGATATCGTTATAATTATGGCTACGGCTACGGCTATGGAGCTGAAAAGGCCATTGAAAAAGTACCTTTTGTTAAGAAAATAATGAAACTACTTGGTTTAAAGAAATAAAAAAAGAGGCTTAGGCCTCTTTTTTTTTACAATTTATTTAGTGAATGGTCAAATGCTTGCTCAAATTCTTTGATACTTTTAATTTGTAACGGTTGTTTAAAAGCATCTATATGCCTTTGGTGGTGGATGTCGGTGCCTACACAATCAATGAAATTTTCTTTAAGTAATTTTTCAGCACTTTCCAACACTTCCCACCCATAATAACCAGTAGGTGACAAGGCGTTCATTTGAAACAAACAGCCTCTGTCTTTGAATTTGTTAAATGCTGCAAAATCAGTTCGCCAATATATATATCGCTCTGGATGGGCCAGTACAGGTTGGTATCCAGCAAGTTGAACATCAAACAATATTTGTTCCCAATGTATTGGGGGCGCTAAATAGGACATCTCAATGAGAATATAAGAATCTTTTAAAGTTAAAATATCACGGTTCTTAACCAATTTAGCCAAATGATCATCCATCATGTATTCAGCAGCTGCATGTGCCTGAACGCCCAATTCTGATTGAAATGTTGGATTGCTTTCTGATAAGGTATGTTGGATTATTTGCGAAGTATTATCCCAAACATGCTCATATATATGTGGTGTTCCAGTAAAATGTTCAATGCCAAATTCCTGCATCTGTCGCATAAGTCCAATAGAAGTTTGGATGTCGGGTGATCCATCATCGATGCCAGGAAGGATATGTGAATGGATATCTTTGAACCCTGTGGGGATCAAGTCTTTAAGAATTATTTTTTTTTTTGATAAGAAAAACATCTTTATTTTTTTTGCAAATTAACGCAATAAACCCAAATTAGCAGTTATGAAATGGAATTATGAATAGCAGAATTAGAAATAAACCATTTTGGCATAGTTTATTGTTTTTCACGAAACAACTTAAAGGTAAGTTAGCCATCATTCTTGTAATCAGTTCGTTTTATAGTTTGATGGACGTGGTAGGCTTGTCATTATTTGTCCCTTTTTATCAGTTGGCTCAATGGCAAACTGACCATGCTGCTCAACCTTATATTTGGCACATACATAACCCTGTTTTTGAAGCGCATATTGGGTTTTCTCTTGTAAAATTATTGGTTACCCTGATGATCGTGTTTTTAATTAAAGCACTGTTTAGGTATTTTGATGTGTTGTACAGGGCAAAGACCAATACTTTTTTGCAGCATCACTTACGTGTTTTATATTTTGATGGGTTAAAAAGAATACAATTTCCCTTTTACCTTCAACATGATTTTGGCACCTTACAAGCGACTGCTACCCAAGACATTCAAGATATAAATTATGCTTATTTACATTTTGTGACGATTTTTCAAAGTGGTATTTTTATTGGTGTATATTTAAGTGTTTCATTACTTGTTAATTGGAGATTTACTTTAATATTAATTGTATTTAGTGGCTTGGCACAAATTTTATTCAGAAAATACAACCGTCATACGCAAGAAGCTTCCCTTCAATTAACGACGCATATTAACGCATATACTGGCTTTACCAGTGAATTGTTGAATTTTTATAAGTATTTGAAAGCAACATATTTAATGGATACGTTCCTTGTAAAGATTCAACATCAAATGGCCGAAATTAAAAATAAAGAATTGCAAATTGCGAAAAATGCGGCTTACATATTGTCGGTTCGAGAACCAGTCATTATTGGTTTTATCATGTTTTCTTTGTTTATTCACGTTCAATTTGTACAAGGTTCATTAGCGGATGTGATTCCGGCTTTGCTCTTTAATTACCGAACTTTTGGCAGTTTTATGACTTTGCAATTGGCCGTTTTGGCGGTTTATAAATTCTCGGGATCTATTTCACAATTTGATAGGATGCTTAAGAACTTTGAGAAAAATAGAGAATCAGAAGCGGTCGTTGCTTTACCAATGTTACAAAATGCCATTCGCTTTGAATCGATTCAGTTTGCCTATCAACCTGAAGTAGCCGTTTTGCATGCCATTTCAATGCGGATTCCCAAAAACAAAACAACCGCCTTGGTTGGTTCTAGTGGTTCAGGAAAAACCACCATTACCAATTTATTAATGGGGCTTTTTATTCCTCAATCGGGCTGTGTTTATTGGGATGAACACCAAATTGAGTTCAATCAGTTACAATCATTACGAGCCAAAATTGGGCTAATACCGCAAGAAACGGTCGTATTTAATGATACTTTCAAGTACAATATTACGATGGGTTTACCGATGACCGACAATGAGGAGGTACGTTTTTTGGAAGTAGTGGCGCAAGCAGATTTAATGGAGTGGATGCAAAGTCAACCCCAAAAAGAGTTCACACCCTTAGGTGACCAAGGCGAAGTACTATCAGGCGGGCAAAAACAGCGATTGGCCATAGCCCGAGAACTGTATTTAAACAAGGAAATTTTAATTTTAGACGAAGCAACGTCTTCACTAGATGCCCAAACAGAACGGCATATACAAAGCCACTTAGAACAGTTGAAAGGTCATGTTACTTTAATTGTCATTGCACACCGATTTTCAACCATCCAACATGCCGACAACATATATGTGCTGAATCAGGGAAATATTGAGGCCGAAGGAACTTTCACCGAATTACAAGCTAAATCAGCTTTTTTTGCAAACATGGTTCGCTTGCAACAAATGCCAAATCAAGGTGAATAATCCAATATTAATCAGTTAATTAATACCCTTCGCACGATTCAATTTCCAAGCCATAACCAATCATACCTACTCTTTTGGTTTGAGGACTGTTGGTCAATAACTTCATTTTTCGAATGCCCAAGTCATGTAAAATTTGCGCACCGATGCCAAAATCTTTTTGGTCCATTTTTATCTTTGGAATCTCAAATTGACCGATTTCTTGCATCTTTTTGATGTGTTGTATGCGGCTAATAAAATCTTCGGTTCGCTGTTCTTGTTGAAGAAATAAAATACAACCACTTGCCGATTGGTTCATTTTTTCAAATAACAAATCCAGACCTTGGTTTGGATTTCCCATTAAAGCACCTAATACATCGTAATAGGTGAGTGACGATTGGATCCGAGTTAGAACGGCCTCTTTTTCATCCCAATTTCCTTTGGTTAAAGCCAAATGAATTTGGTGATTGGTGATTTGTTCAAAAACCCGCAACCTAAAATTACCATATTTGGTTTGTAGTTGAAAATCATCTCTTTTGGCAATCAAACTGTCGTGTTTCATTCGGTATGCGACCAAAGCTTCAATGGAAACCAACTTTAAATCAAATTTTTGTGCCACTTCAATGAGTTGAGGAAGTCGGGCCATGCTGCCATCTTCGTTCATGATTTCAACGATCACACCAGCTGGTTTTAAGCCTGCCAAACGGGCAAAATCTATGGCGGCTTCTGTATGACCAGTTCTGCGCAAAACCCCACCTTGCTTGGCTATTAATGGGAAAACATGACCCGGACGGGCCAATTGGTGCGGACGGATGTCCTCATCAATTAATGCTTGGATTGTTTTGGAACGATCTGAAGCGGAAATGCCAGTTGTGACACCATGCCCTTTTAGATCAACAGAAACGGTAAAAGCCGTTTCCATGTGATCGGTATTATTGGCTACCATTGCTCCTAAATCAAGCTCTTTGCATCGTTTTTCGGTCAGAGGGGCACAGATGAGGCCTCTGCCATGGGTTGCCATGAAATTGATCATCTCGGGGGTCACTTTTTCGGCAGCTGCCAAAAAATCACCTTCATTTTCACGGTCTTCATCGTCAACAACAATAATGATTTTACCTTGACGGATATCTTCAATGGCCTCTTCAATGCTGTGAAAAGGGTGTTTTTCAGTTTGATTCACTTTTTTTTGTTGCTAAGTTTTTAAGAACAGAAAATATATTTGCAAAGAAATCACCTATTTGATCAAATTGGATTAACCCAATGTCATTGGTTGCTCTATAGGTTAACAGTACCGCTAAAGGTGATAAGATGAAGGTGGCTAACCACATGCCAATAAACGGTTCAATGCCGTTTTCTTCAGCCAGTCTTTTGCCAAAGGTGTTGATGAAGTGATAGCTAATGAAAATCAGAATGGCAAAAACAATAGGTAAGCCTAGCCCACCTTTTCGGATAATGGCACCTAATGGGGCGCCTAAAAAAAACATGAGTATACACGAAAAAGCAATGACAAATTTTTCGTGTATGGCTACTTTAAAAGCACAAATATTTTTGAGTTTTCCGAGTAAATTAGCGGCATTACTTTCTAAGGTGAACAACATGCTGTCAATATTACCGCGAGCGATATTCAAAGTAGTTGTTTTCTGGGTTGCATTTAGGGTGCTCATCATATCTTGGTCATTTGCCTTTGGCGCAACCTCTGCTGAATTGATTTGTGCAAATGAAATATTCGAATTCATGCCAGATCGCAAATACAAATTGTCATTTTGTGACATCAAATCTTTTTTCAAATTGACATTCAATGAATCTAAAGTATATTCAAGATCATCTAATTTTAACATCGTATTGGTTCCTGCAACATATTGATTTTCATCTACTTTGTTTAATTTTGACAAATCAATATTGATGGCATATTGTTTAAAGTGGCTTTTGGCAAATGGATAAGTGATGTTATTATAACTATATGCGTTCTTAACTACATCTTCATAATAAAATCCATCTTTGAGTATTAACTTGAGCGAGTTGTTCATTGGCTGTGAAACAATTTCACCTGTATTTGCCTTGATTACTTTTAAATTCCCCAATCCGTTTGACGAACATTCATGGATGGTGATGTCTTCTAAAAAGGTGCCTTCTTCCCCTTTTTTCTTTTCTACTTTAATGCTGAAATTATCGCCAATCTTACTGAATTGACCCGCTGCAATGGCCATGGAAGGTTTTGAATTGGCTATATATCGCCTAAAGTTAATAAACTGAAATTCAGAATATGGAATGACATTGTTGGCAAAATAAAAGGTAACTAAACTCAAACCAACAATAAAAACAATGAGGCTTCGCATGGCGCGTTGCAATGAAATACCTGACGATTTCATAGCAGCAAATTCATAGTTTTCGGCTAAACTACCAAATAACATAATGGAAGCCAATAATACCGAAAGTGGAAGAACCAATGGAATGGTGCGCGGCATGGCCATTGATAAAAATTTAAGAATCAGAAAAGCATCCAAATCTTTTCCAGCCAATTCAGCAATAAACAACCAAATGGTTTGCAAAGCAAAAATGAAAAACAAGATGACAAATACAGTTAAAAAACTGGTCAAAAAAAGACGGAGAATATAACGGTCTATTAGTTTCAAGGACGATCCAATTGGTTGATGTAATATCCTTTGTACTGATTCGATACAAAAGTAAACTGATTTTTGGGCAGGTTTAAGTTATTTTTCCACGTTTTAATGGTGAGTGTATTTCGGCCTCCTTTGCGGTTTACCTCAATGACTGTATATAGTTGGTATGTTTTAGCATTGATTCCTAAAAGCACTTCTTTGCGCTCATCAGTTGGGTCTTTTGGGGTTAACTTAATGTACTGAATGACTTGTTTTCCAAGCTTTTGTTGAATGTCCCAGTTTGGAATAAAGGAATTTGAAAATTGGGCAAACAACTGCTGCGGATTCACAAGGTCTAGCTTATTTCTTTTCGGAGTAGAAATAACGACCTCTTCATCTTCTGCATTGATCGCGTATATTTTTTTTCCATCAAAAAGTTTGGTAATACCCATGAAATTCAAGACATATTTATTTCCTTCCATCAACAGATTCCCTTCGTTTTCAACATCCTGATTGGTTTTCAGATTTTGAATGTGGTAAGTAAACTGAATCGAACAATTTTTTTGGGCTTTAAAATGAGCTGCTGCTTTATTCAGAAAAAGGGTTGCTTTGTTTTGTCCAAAAGCGCTGAATGCAACCAAAAAGAAGAGTAAAAGGGACTTTAAGAGTGAATTGTTGCTTTTCATGAATTGGATTCGTTGCTTAAATAATGATCTAAACTGGTCAAATCTGAAAAATTAACAGAGCGGGCCTTACTGCCTTCAAATGGTCCAACAATGCCTGCGGCCTCTAGTTGGTCTATGAGGCGACCTGCGCGATTGTAACCTAGTTTTAATTTGCGTTGAAGCAATGAGGCAGAACCTTGTTGCGCAATGATGATGACCTCTGCCGCTTCTCGAAACATTGGATCGCGTTCGGAAGCATCAAATTCTAAGGGTACATTGTCGCCAGATTCTCCCACATATTCAGGCAATAAATAAGCACTCGGATAGGCTCTTTGCGCGCCAATAAATGACACTATTTTTTCCACTTCGGGTGTGTCCACAAAGGCACATTGCACCCGCACCAGGTCATTCCCATTGGTATACAACAAATCGCCTCGGCCGATCAATTGGTCAGCTCCTTGGGTGTCTAAAATGGTTCGGGAGTCAATTTTAGAGGTCACACGAAAAGCTATTCGCGCTGGGAAATTGGCTTTAATAATCCCTGTAATGACATTTACAGATGGTCTTTGAGTAGCAATAATTAAGTGAATCCCAATAGCTCGAGCCAACTGAGCCAAACGGGCAATGGGCGTTTCCACCTCTTTTCCGGCGGTCATGATTAAATCGGCAAATTCATCGACCACTAACACAATGTAAGGTAAAAAACGATGTCCCAGTTCAGGGTTTAACCTACGTGCTTTAAATTTATCATTGTATTCTTTAATGTTCCGAACCATTGCATCTTTCAGCAAGTTGTAGCGGTTGTCCATTTCAATACACAACGAATTTAAGGTGTTGATTACCTTTGAATTATCAGTAATAATGGCATCTTCTGTATCTGGCAACTTGGCCAAATAATGCCGTTCAATTTTATTAAATAAGGTTAACTCCACTTTTTTGGGATCCACCAAAACAAATTTCACTTCAGCAGGGTGTTTTTTATAGAGCAACGAAGTGAGCACCGCATTGAGTCCTACCGACTTACCTTGACCAGTTGCACCAGCCATAAGCAAGTGCGGCATTTTGGCCAAATCGACTACAAACGTTTCGTTTGAAATGGTTTTACCTAAAGCAATCGGCAACTCCATTTCTGCTTCCTGAAATTTGGCAGAGGCTATGACCGAACGCATGGGTACCATAGTTGGGTTCTTGTTGGGCACCTCAATACCAATGGTTCCCTTGCCAGGCATAGGCGCAATAATCCGTATCCCCAATGCCGACAGCGACAAAGCAATATCGTCTTCTAGATTTTTAATTTTTGAAATACGAATACCTGCTTCTGGTACAATTTCGTATAAAGTAACCGAAGGACCAACGGTCGCTTTAATTTGGGCAATGTCAATTTTATAATGCCGCAGCGTTTCAACAATGCGGTTTTTATTTTCTTCCAATTCTTCCTGATTAATAGTAATGCCCACGCTGGCATATTCTTTCAGCAAATCAATCGTTGGAAATTTATAGTTTGATAAATCTAAGGTCGGGTCAAATTCGCCAAAATCAGCCACCAACCGATCGGCCAGATTTTCAACCACCTGGGCTTCTTCTTCGGCTTGTTCAATGACAAAAGCCTCTTCGTGCGCTGTTTCCATTTTGGGTGGTTCCGTTTTCTGATGAATATTTAACGGAATCTCAGAAGGATTATTGATGGTTGGCTTCAACTTTTCTTTATCAATTTCAAAAGTGGAAGCCGCAGGGGGCATTAAAACAGGTTCTAATTCTTCATCGCTTAGTTCTTCTTGCGAGGGCCAAGGAGAATGTGATTCAGGGGCATGAAACGGTGTGCTTTCGTCAGTTATAGCATATTCTTCTAAATTGTAGCCGCCTGCATCCATTGCAGAAGTAGGGGCGGTGTCCAAATCTGAAATATCCTGGTTCCATTCCTTCTTTTTCTGATGAAAAAAACTGCGAATGGCGTCGGGCGATATTTGAACTTTAAAAATGAGAAATACAATGATAAATAGGGTAATCACCAAAATGGTTCCTATTTTTCCCATGTATTCTTGGGCCAATTGATTCATTTCGTAACCAACCACCCCGCCCAATTCTGGAACCGATTCGGTGAAAAATCCAAATAAAACTGATAGAATAATTAAGGCGTACAAATCCCAAAACCAAACGGATTTCAACCGTTGAATAGGCTGTTGAAGGATAAAATAAATGCCTGTTAAAAACAAAATTTTAACAATCAAAAAGGAGGCAATGCCAAAGCCATTATAAATGAGCAACTGGGCCAAATAGGCCCCAATTTTCCCCATCCAATTTTCAACGGGTATTTGGCGATCTGTAACAATGTCATACACACTTTGATCTGCTTGTCCCGTTACAAAATAGGAGACAAATGCGACCATTAAAGCCAATGAAAAAAGCACCAAAGAGCTACCAATCAGCAGCTTGTTTTGTTTGCTAATGCCTTTGACAACTTCTTTTGATTCAGGTGTTTTGGCTGTTTTGGGTGCGTTACTTTTCGCCATAGAAAAAATTAGGGAAGTAAATAAGGTAAATAGATTAGTGCGATCACAGTTAAAGCAGTAAGTGCCGCAAAAAACACAGCGCCAGCTGCAATGTCTTTAATGAAACCTATTTTTTCGTGATAGCCTGGATGTACAAAATCGGCCAATTTTTCAACCGCTGTATTTAGCCCTTCTACACTGAGTACCAGACCAAATGCAAAACATTGCATCATCCATTCAACCCGGCTTATATTAAGGTAAAATCCAGCAGCAACCAGCACCAATCCCAGCGTACTTTGAACCATAACACTGTGTTCTGTGCTCATCAGTTGCCAGGCACCTTTGAGTGCAAATCCAATACTTTTAAATCGACCGCTTATGAATCTTTGGTCTTTTTCAAATTGTTCAATCATGCCAGCGAAGCTAAAGCGGCTTCATAATTGGGTTCATGAGCAATTTCTGCTACTTGTTCTTCATAGCAAATGCGGCCATTTTCATCGGCAACAATGACGGCTCTCGATAGCAATCCAGTTAATGGGCCATCTGTAAAAGTGAGTCCAAATTGGGTGCCAAAATCTGCATTTTTAAAATCTGCTAAACAAATTACATTGTCTAAACCTTCAGCGCCACAAAATCTTTTTTGAGCAAAAGGCAAATCTTTTGAAATACAGAGCACTTTGGTATTTGGCAATTGGGCTGCTTTTGCATTAAAAGCGCGTACCGAAGTGGCACATGTTGGGGTGTCAATACTTGGGAAAATAGACAAAATAAGCCGCTGCCCTTTAAAATCTGCGTTCGTTTTGACAGATAAATCAGTTGCAGTCAATTCAAAATTGGGAAGTTCACTTCCAATCGTTGGCAATTCGCCCAATGTGTGAACAGGATTTCCTCCTAAAGTTACAGTAGCCATAGCATATTTAAATTTGAGCTCAAAAATACAATTTCTGTTGAATGACAGCAAGTAAATTCAATGCAATTCTTGATATAATAAATGTGACTACAGCTGCGTCATGTTTGAGGCCAAAGTTTGAATAAAATTAGAGATAGGACCTTTTACCATCATGGCCATCATGGCATTAAATTCGCCATGAAAATGCAATTGGACCGTACAATTTTCCGCATCCACTTCATTTATTTCTGCTTTCAAATTAAATGGGATTTTGTCGCTGGCAGCACCCAAAACCACTTCTGAATTCGGGGTTTGCGATTGCATTCGCAATTTGATTTCTGGCATGCCTTTTAAAGCAAAAACAAACGTTTGGGTATCAATCACCTCAAATTTCGCAATGGAATCGGGCATGAGTTTTTGGTATTCATGCACTTGTGTTAACGCATTAAAAATATAAGATGTGGGCTTGTTTATTGATGTAATATTACTTTCTAAATTCATGATATTTGTTGTTAATTGGGTGAAATTTGAATTAAAACGTTAAAACGCAGCAAGTTTTATAGGTCATTGTGGATCATTCAGAAATGTAACTTTAAGAATGCCAAACTGTTTTCATTTTAAAAACAGCTGTTTGAAGCACTTCATGACATATTCGGTTAAAAAATATTTTTTAGGTAGAAACTAATTGTGTTATTTTGTTGCATTGAACCAGCCATCTGAACCTGTTTAGGCACCCACAAATGTATAAAGTTTTTGTCAACGAGAAGCCGCTATTTTTAACAAATACGCCGCAAAAAGAAACCGATTTTCAACTCTTTCTTTTAGATAGTGTCGATATTGAACAGCTTATTGTTCATTACTTTGAAAATAAAATTCAAAAGGCTTATTTGTATGATCCAAATGAAAAAACGATCATGAAAAAGCTGAAAGACAAAATTCCGGTTCAAAAGGCAGGCGGCGGATTGGTTTATAACCAACGAGGTGAAGTCTTGTTTATTTTTAGAGATGGCAAGTGGGATTTGCCCAAAGGAGGTGTTGAAAAAGAAGAAGAAATTGAGTATACTGCTTTGCGAGAGGTAGAAGAAGAAACAGGCGTTTCAGGGTTGGTTATTACCAAAAAGTTGGTTAAAACCTATCATGTTTTTAAGCGAAATGGCCGATTTAAATTAAAGATAACCCATTGGTTTCAAATGGAAACAAGCTATGATGGGCCTTTATGTGGGCAATTGGAAGAGGGCATTGAAAAAGTGGCTTGGCTTAAGCCATCTGACATACCAGCGGCTCTGACCAATTCTTATGAAAATATCAAATTGCTTTTTGAAGAAGAAAATAAATCGGTAAAGCTGACGTAAGAAATCGATTTCGTTTGCCTAATTTGTATATTTGTGCGGTATGAAATCGGTCAAAATTATAGAATGTCCACGCGACGCCATGCAAGGCATCCGCGATTTTATTCCTACTGCTGAAAAGGTAGCTTATATGAGTTCCTTGTTAGAAGTTGGCTTTGACAGTTTGGATTTTGGTAGTTTTGTTTCGCCTAAGGCTATCCCACAAATGCAAGACACAGTTGACGTTTTAGAACAATTATCGGCTGTGCAAACCAACACAAAATTATTGGCCATCATTGCTAATTTGAAAGGCGCAGAACAAGCTGTTTTGCATGAGCCCATCAGGTATTTGGGTTTTCCGTTTTCTATTTCTGAGAATTTTCAAATGCGCAATACCCATAAAACCATAGCTGAAAGTTTAACTACACTAGCTGGAATTTTGGACTTAGCAAATAAGCACAACAAAGAAGTGGTGGCTTATTTGTCAATGGGTTTTGGCAACCCTTATGGCGACCCTTGGAATGTTGACATTGTGGGGGAATGGACGGAAAAATTATCGGCGATGGGGGTTACCATTTTATCCCTTTCGGACACCATCGGAAGTTCAACGCCTGAGGTTATTTCTTATTTGTTTTCGCATTTAATTCCAGCGTATCCACATGTTGAATTTGGAGCCCATTTGCACACTTCACCATTGCAATGGTATGAAAAAGTTGAAGCGGCTTGGCAAGCGGGTTGCGTTCGTTTTGATGGTGCCATTCAAGGTTTTGGTGGCTGCCCCATGGCTAAAGATGAATTAACAGGCAACATGCCCACCGAAAAAATGCTCGATTTTTTTGAGGCAAACCGAGTTGAAACAGGTATTAACAGACTAAAATTTAATGCTTGCTTTGACCAAGCCACACCTTTGTTTAGCAGGTACCACTAAATCACCATGTCGATTTAAACTTGTTGCATTTTCTTCAGCTCACGATAACGAATGTTGACACTGTAGGCGTTTAGGCGGCTGATGATGTAGCCTTTCTGGCCATCTAAAAAACCAAATCGAATGAGGTAATGATAAACGAAAGTATAATTTGGATGCAACCAAGCTTTCCATTGGGTCCATTGGAATCCTTTGGCGCATTTTTCTTGGGCCTTTAATCGCCCATAATTTTCCATTTTTAGTCGATATGACTCAAAATTGGCATAAGAGAAATGGATCAGTTTATTGTTTAATTTGCCTATTTTTCCATTCACTGTTAATTTTTCATGAACCAATCTTTCTTCGGTATACTTGGCGTATTTGCGGTTAAACAACCGATAAATTTTATCCGTTTTCCAGCCTGTAAAATTGAGTTCTTCTTGTTTAAACATAAATTTACGAGGAAATAAATAGGCCGCTTTTGGACATGGATGCGCTAAAACATCTAATATTTCATCTTGCAGTGGGGGCGTTAACCGTTCATCTGCATCCAAAAACAAGATCCAATCGTTGTTTGCTTTGGAAATGGCAAAATTTCGTTGCGCCGTAAAATTTTCAAATGGATGGCTAATAAATGTCACTTTTGCAAATGACTTGGCCACTTGCTCCGTTTTGTCAGTACTTAAAGAATCAACAATGATGATTTCGTCGGCAAAATCCAATTCTGGCAGCAACTCACGCAAGTGTGCTTCTTCGTTAAGCGTAATAATCAGTATTGATAGGGGCAGACGAGCGTTCAATGAAAAAAAATAAAAAGCAAATATAACATTTTGATGTACTATTTGTGTAAACTACACTTAGATTAGTACAATTTATCTACAAGCGTTGATCTATTTAAAACTCATGAATTAAAAGGCCATTTCTGAATTTAGGTTCAATGTAGGTGCTTTTTGGTGGCATAATTTGGCCAGCGTCAGCAATGGCTTTTATTTCTTCAATAGTGGCCGGATACAGCAGCAAGGCCAATTTATATTCGCCATCATCCACCAATTCTTTGAGTGTGTTTAAACTTTCAATGCCGGGCATATATTCGATGCGGTCGTCATTGCGCAAATCTTTGATCCCCAAAAGCGGTTCTAAAACCGTTTGATACAAAATTTGTGCATCTAAGCTTGATAAAGGATCGTTGGTATGATGCTGGTGGTGCTTGTAATAGAGCGCATATGCTTGGTTGTTGGCATACAAACCAAATTCATATTTTGATTGTGGTTTCCAAATGTCTTGGTCTTTGGGTTTCACCACAAAATGCTTTTCTAAGGCCTCAATCAGCGAATCAATTGAATGGCCGTTTAAATCTCTGATTAATCGGTTAAATTCAAATATGTCAACATGATGGTCTTCAATTAAAAAGCCCATGCAAAACGGCGGTGCAGCATGAGCACTTTCTTGATCGGCCCAATATTTTTCGGACGAGGCCATGCGGTGATGGCCATCGGCTATATAGAGGGCTGATAAAGATTCAAAATGAGCTTGAATGCTTTCAATAATAGTTGGGTCTGTTACTGCCCAAATTCGATGGAATTCTTTGTTGGTGGTGCTAAATTGATAAAGGGGAACCGTATATTTCAACTGATTCCACAATTGGTCAATGGCCGGAATTTCAGGATAAGTGATTAAAACGGGTTCGGCATTAAATTGGGTCTGGTTTAAATATTCTTTTAAAATATCAACGCGGTAGGCCAAGGTGTCCTCGTGCTTTTTGATGTTTCCTTGTCGGTATTCATCAATGGAGATGCCGGCGACCAAACCAGTAAATACCTTTGATTTTCTTTGAATTTCATATAAATAAAAGGCGGGTACTGATTCTTTACAAAAAATGCCGTCTTCTTTAAAATCCGCGTATTTATGTGCCACACCCTTAAATCTTTTTTCAATGCCGATTTTATGCGAAAAGGCATAAGCCGGATGCAATACATGTAAAAAAGTGTACGGATTAAAATTTAACCAAGCCGTTAATTCAGCGGGGCTGTAATCGTCGTAATTCCGACAACTCACCAATGACACTTTGTCGGCTACAGGCCGAGATGCTTGAAAAGGAACAATAAGGCTCATAAAAGATTACTGCCTATTTAGTAAACTGGCTCGATACTATTTCTGCCTTTTTATTGACCGAATAATCGTAAAAACCTTCACCCGATTTAACACCTAATTTTTTGGCCATTACCATATTAACTAGTAATGGGCATGGGGCATATTTGGGGTTTTTAAAGCCGTCAAAAAGTACATTCATAATGGAAAGACACACATCTAACCCAATAAAATCGGCCAGTTGCAATGGCCCCATAGGGTGCGCCATTCCCAATTTCATTACTGTGTCAATTTCTTCGACACCTGCCACGCCGTGAAACAAGGTTTCAATGGCTTCATTAATCATTGGCATCAAAATCCGATTGGCCACAAAGCCCGGGTAATCATTCACTTCAGTTGGTACTTTGCCCAATTGAACCGATAACTCCATTATTTTCTGAGTCACTTCGTCAGAAGTTGAATAACCGCGAATAACTTCAACAAGTTTCATAATGGGTACTGGATTCATAAAGTGCATACCGATAACACGCTCTGGATGAATAACTTGTGCTGCAATTTGTGTAATGGAAATCGAGGAAGTATTGGAGGCTAAAATAGTATTGTGACTACAAACTTCGCTCAATTGTTTAAAGATTTGAAATTTCAAGGCGCTGTTTTCAGTCGCTGCTTCTACTACCAAATCACAACCAGTTACCCCGTCTTTTACATCGGTATAAGTAATGATATTGTTTAAAGTTGATATTTTTTCAGCTTCCGAAATCGTGCCTTTGGCCACCATCCGATCTAAATTAGAAACGATGGTTTTAATCCCTTTTTCGATGGCTGCTTCTGAAACGTCAATGAGTTTAACTGTAAAACCTTTTTGAGCAAATGTATGGGCAATGCCATTTCCCATGGTACCCGCTCCGATCACTGCAATTTGATTCATATATATTAGTTTGTTTGTTTGTTTGTTTGTTTGTTTTCTTAAAATGTTTGTATTTGCTGGAAAGAACTAGAAGTAATTTTCATATTTTCTATAATGCGATAGGCCACTTTTAGGGCAGCAGTGCCATCTTCAAGTGTCACTACAGGTGTTGTTTTTTGTTCAATAGCGTCGGCAAAAGTTTCCAATTCATTTAAAATGGCATTGTTTGGCATCACGCTCGGGTTGTCAAAAAATATCTGTTTCCGGATGCCTTCTGCATTTTGCAAAATCATGTCAAAATCACCAGGTACTTCTGGCGCCTCTTTCATTCGAACCACTTCGCAGGTTTTATCTAGGTAATCAACTGAAATATAGGCGTCTTTTTGAAAAAAGCGCGATTTACGCATATTTTTCATAGAAATGCGGCTTGCGGTGATGTTGGCTACACAGCCATTTTCAAACTCTAAGCGGGCATTGGCAATGTCAGGCGAGTCGCTAATTACTGCGACGCCACTGGCATGAACAGCCACCACTTCTGATTGTACCACACTCAGTATGGCATCAATATCATGAATCATCAAATCCAATACTACCGGCACATCCGTGCCACGTGGATTGAATTCGGCCAAGCGGTGGGTTTCAATGAACATGGGCTGGTGAATCATGTCTTTCACAGCCATAAAAGCTGGATTAAAACGTTCCACATGACCAACCTGTCCTAAAACGTGATGGTCTTTTGCTAATGCAATGATTTCTTCAGCCTCCAAAACGGTGGTTGCAATGGGTTTTTCGATAAAAACATGCTTGCCCGATTTGATGGCTACTTTGGCACATTTATAATGTGAAAGGGTAGGCGTCACAATGTCGATGACATCAACAGCATGTATTAATCTGGCAATAGTATCGAAACGGGTGTAACCAAATTCTGCGGCAATTTTTTCTGCATATGCTGGGTTTTCATCATAAAAACCAACCAGTTCGTATTTTTGTGATTGCTGAAGCAATTTTAAATGGATCTTGCCCAAGTGGCCAGCTCCCAACACGCCTATTTTTAACATATTTATTTGACTTTACACAAATATACCAATTTCTATTTGTGGGAGGGTTTGTATAAACAAAAACTTCGGGCTTTAACCCGAAGTGATGTGATTTGGTTATTCTTGCATGGTGTGATACACGTTCATGACGTCGTCATCTTCTTCTATTTTTTCGAGCAGTTTTTCAACATCTGCCACTTGCGCTTCTGTCAATTCTTTGGTAACTTGTGGTATGCGCTCAAATCCGGAGGAGAGAATGTCAAATCCTCTGTTTTCCAGCTCTTTTTGTAATGCACCAAAACAATTGAAAGGGGCATACAACAAAATGCCATCTTCATCGGCAAATATTTCTTCGACACCAAAATCAATCATTTCCAATTCCAACTCTTCAATATCTTGGCCTCCGTTGGCAATTCTGAAATTGCAAGTGTGATCAAACATAAACTCCACGGAGCCTTGGTTGCCCATAGTACCATTACATTTATTAAAATAACTGCGGATATTGGCTACTGTTCGGTTGTTGTTATCGGTGGCTGTTTCAATGAGAAGCGCAATGCCATGAGGGGCATATCCTTCAAATAATACTTCTTTATAATTGGCTGTGTCTTTGTCAGATGCCTTTTTAATTGCTCGTTCAATATTCTCCTTAGGCATGTTTGCTGCCTTGGCATTTTGCATGACGGCACGCAAACGAGCATTAGCTTCAGGGTTTGGACCTCCTTCTTTAACGGCGATCACAATGTCTTTTCCTATGCGAGTAAAGGTTTTGGCCATGGCTGACCAACGCTTCATTTTTCGGGCTTTTCTAAATTCAAAGGCTCTTCCCATTTCCGATTTATTTTACAAATTTGGATGCAAAATTACATGATTTTAATCCGCAATCCAACACCTTATTCTGCAGGAATGTGTGAATCTAAGAAAAAGCTTTGTGCTTCATTCCAATGGTCGATTTGTGCATTCAAATCTTGAGTAGCCATACCCATGCTTTTGTTGAAAGTCGCAGACGCTTCATTGGTTTTGGCAACCAAGTCGTTGTATTGTTTAATATCATCTTGTGTGCGGTCTTGACTTGATTTGGCTTCCAGCATTTTTTGAGCCTGCGTCAGTTGATCCTTTAATAAATAGTACTTTAAAAAAACAGGAACATGTTTTATTGTGAGGTCATCAAACGAGATAAGTGCTTTTTGAGTGGCCTCAATTAAATGTTTATCACCTTTAAATGGTTGAATGAGTTTTAAATTTTGCTTGCCCTCTTCAGCAAACTGATGCAACGCGTCCGACTGTTGTTTAATGTCTGTCAAATTTTGTTCAGATATACTTTTCATTAAATTTTTTTGACTGACATAACTTTTGAAAAACAGGAGGTATAATTTTTTTTCATAGTCAAATACTTCTGACGATATTTTTATCTTTTCGCCCAGAGCACTGCCCGATTCAGTAAGAGTAATGTGCTGTCTGGCAGCAAATTCGCGTTGCGCTTTTGATAAATTGGTCTGTCCTTCTTCCAGTTTTTTATCAACCCGATCTTTTGCCATCAAGTAAGCCTCCATGGCATCGTATGATTGTTCTGCCACTTCTTGTAAATCAATGATTTGGCCGTATTCTTCACGCATGTTGTGCAAGGCCATTTGAAAATAATTCACATAAGCCTCATGTAGCGTTTTATCGCCTTGGTAGCCATTGCTTAATTTGTTTATTTTTTCAAGAGATGACTCCATGGAACTGATTACTTTTTGTCGCAAATTTTCAATTTTACGCGCTCTTTTTGAATGCGCTACAGCCAAAGTGTATTTCCACGCATTTTTACTTACATCAAGTTGTTCATTTCCAATGTACGACATGTACTCGACGGGGCTTTTAAAATCTTGTGCATGAGATGTAAACCCAAGCATTAATGTAAAAATAATGAGCCAATTTTTCATTTTTTTAAATTTAAATTAAAGGTCACTAAAATACATTTTTTTAGTCAATAGGCAATAGTACTTTTTTGATTTTGGAAAGATTGATAGATTGACCCGAAACCTATTTGAAGGTGCTGCAATGATACAAGCAAAGTCGCAATAAATTGAGAAAGAGCGCAAAGTGACAATGGCACTAAATGATAATCATTTTGTTTCAGTCTGTTCAACCCAATTGTACTTGTACCTCAATCGCAATGCGGATCAGGTTTACATTATTAAATTAAAATATTTTGGAATGCTGCATGGCTGTGGCGCTATCTTATTCTATCATTTTATACCTTCTAGCCCATAGTTGTACTGGATTTTTCGTTTCAATATCTGTTAACGCCCAACTTCCTTTTGGCGGATTGGACACTTTTTTTGCATCACCACGATATAATGCCAAATAGGTTTCAAAGTCAAGTTTTTGCAGCAGTTGTTCAACCGATTTTAGCCGTCTTGTAGTAACCTTATTGTGCCAATTGGGTTGAACAATTCCCTGGAATACTTTGGCTTTTGAACCGCTTCCATAAGCCAAGAAACCGAGTTTTTGACCTGCACAATCTTGGCTAGTCTCAGCATATTCATTGAAATATGAAATCAGTCCTAAAAATAGGGACCCGGTATATAAATTGCCCCAAATAGACGAGCCAAGTTCAGTGGGTGCAATGCAACGGGCAACCACCGATTGATAGGCTTCGGAGGCTATAAATTCTTTCTTAGCTTGTGCTGCTAAGGCCGCGTCAGTATATGTTTCGGCAAATTGTTCTTCCCAAATTAATTCAAAAAAAGTACGTCTGGCCTGATATGCGTAGGGGAGGTGCATAATGATGCCATCCCAAGTACGCCAATCGGTGAAATCGGCAGGTTTTTGGCTGCAAAAATGCTTGTAAGCCGCAACCATCCTGTTCTTGTAGCAGGTTTGGCTGTAGTGCCCATCAAAAACGGGTTGATCTCTAAAAACAAGCCATTCTTTTTCGGGATAGGTACGCTGTAATTCTTCTGAAAGTAATGCCGCGGGTAGGGGACGACGCGGTTTAAAGAAATCAAATTCATGTGCAATTGACACCCCCCTTTTACTCCCAAAGGCAATTAAATCTGGGTTCGATTTGATGAGTAGTGCAATGGCACCAGCTCCCTGGGTATATTCGCCACCCGATTCCAAATCATAACGAGCTACATCAGTTGCCAGTACAATGGCCATTTTATCGGGGTGAAGCCGCACATAATCCAAGCAGTTTTCTAGTGCATCGACGGCACCAATACAGGCAAAATTTAGATCGACCACATCGCAATGTTGTAGGCAATCTGCACCAAATTGGTTTTCAATGAGTCCAACCACAAAACTGCCGATGGGTTTGGCACTATCTACCTGACTTTCCGTTCCAACATAGATCCGATCAATGAGTGAAAGGTCCACTTTTTGCTCTTCAACTAATCGAGCCACTGCTTCGGTAGCAAAGGTTACGGCATCTTGGTAGCCATCGGGCAAACTTATAGAACGAAGTCCCAAACCGTTTTGCAATTTTTTCACATCAATGCCCCGATGTAGCGCTAGTGTTTCTATGGGTAAAATGAGGTGTGGAAGTGCATATCCAAAGGCATGAATGCCAACTAGTGGGGTGGCCATAGTCTATTTTTTCTTCAAAAATAAGCAGCCATTTGCAGTTTCGCTAACATATTTGGCGAATGAAAATATTTTTGAGAAACTGCTATTTTAAAGCAGGTATTTTTTTGAATTTAATAAAAAAGCGGCGTTTTTCAAGGGACACAATATTTTACAAACGCCAATTTCAGCATGGAGTCAATGTCCCATAAAATAAATTTGTAAAGAAGCAATTACTCAGACAATATAAGCCATTTATAAAGCATTTTTTCAATGGTTTCCCGATCAATAGGCTTGGTCATATAAT
Organism: Flavobacterium sp. BFFFF2; assembly: GCA_002256385.1. Lineage (GTDB taxonomy): Bacteria > Bacteroidota > Bacteroidia > Flavobacteriales > Flavobacteriaceae > Flavobacterium. The sequence continues at coordinate 20,914 of NKJD01000007.1, read as the reverse complement.
CGCTGAATCCGGTGGCAAGGCATTTTTCTTTTTCACCTACGATGGCAGCGGCAGTTAACGCTACAATGGGCACCTGTAAGCCATTCGGAAGATTTCGAATACTGGCTGTTGCCTCATATCCATTCATAATGGGCATTTGAATATCCATAAACAACAAATCGGGTAATACAAATTCAAATGCGGAAGTTATTTCTTGGCCATTTTCAAATTCAAATAATTCACATTTAGGAACCATGCGTTTGATCAGTGTTTTTGCAAGTAACATGTTGATTTTGTTATCCTCAATAATAGCAATTTTCACCTTTTCGAGTTCATGCAAACGTTTCCGTGCTTCGTCTTCTAAAGGCTTTACAAGTACTAGTTTAGCCTCAGATATTTGGTCGTTGCATGTTTTAAATGTGATGTCAAAGTAAAAGGTACTTCCTTGGCCAAATTCACTTTTCAGTTGCATTTGACTCTCCATCAATTGCAGCAGCTGATTTGAAATGGTAAGCCCCAATCCTGTTCCGCCAAATTTTTTGGTGGTAGAACTGTCCTCTTGCGAAAAGGCTTCAAAAATTTTACGTTGGTTTTCTTCCTTAATGCCAATGCCCGTGTCAATGACTGAAAAACGAATATGTTGGTTGTCTTGGTCAATTTGTTCAAGAAGGTCAACCTGTAAAGTGACTTGACCAGCATGGGTGAATTTAATGGCATTACTCAATAAATTTACTAAAATTTGTTTCAATCGCACATAATCAGAATACACGCATTTGGCCAATTTTGGATCTATGACCACTTTCAATTCAATGTTGCGAGCATCTGACTCATAGCGTGTTAAATCAATAACTTGTTTTATTAAATCAAACAAATCATTTTTTTCAATAGACAATTCCAATTTGCCCGATTCAATTTTAGAAAAATCGAGGATGTTGTTAATGACTTCCATTAAAGTTTGCGCCGACTGATTGATAGTGCGCATATAACTGCTTTGCACTAAGTTTAAATCAGTATTAATCAACAAATCTGTAAAGCCAATAATGCCATTAAGTGGGGTCCGTATTTCATGACTCATATTGGCTAGAAATTCTGATTTGGCCCTGTTCGCTGCCTCGGCATATTCTTTGTCTTTGATGGCTTCGTCGGCTTTGATGCGTTCGGTAATGTCAATAAAAATGCCTTCAACCGCTTCAATTTTACCATCGGTTTGTATGCCTTCGCCAAATTCTTCCACCCACACAATGTGGCCCTTTTTGTGAATAATGCGGTAAGAGGCATGATAAGGCGTCATTTGGTCAATGGCCAACTGCAGCGAATTCAATACCCAGTCCTTATCATCTGGGTGCAATAAATCAATGTACCTGATTGAGTCATCTAAAAAGAGTTCTTTTGGATAACCAGTCAAGTTCTCAATTTCATTATTCAAATAAATTTTACTCCAATTGGCATCGACTTTTGACATATAAACAGTGCCCGGAATATTATTGGCCAACAACCTGAATTTCTGCTCATTCTCTTGAATGATGGCTTCGTTGATGTTCCGCTCTATGGTAAAACCAATGTTTCTGGCCAATGTTTCAAGGGCATTGATTTCATCGGTGCTCCAATGTCGGCTTTTGTCGGCATCATCAAACACCAAAGCACCATAAAAGGCATCTTTTACAAAAACGGGAATCACCAAAAATGATTTGGTGTCAAATTGGTTTAAAAACTGCCGCAGCGTGCTGTTTTGCACCTGATCAGAAATGGTGTAAAATGATTTTCTGTTCATGATGGCATCAAATACCTCGGGTATTTCACGATAAGGCACGTGAACCAACAGCGGATTGACTTCGGCTAGTGAATTGGTTTTTGAAGTCCACCTGTGCTTTTGCTCTAAGTAGCCTAATTCTGCATGATTTTCAAAAAAGTTTAATCGATTAACACCTGTCACTTTTCCAATGGCATCTAAAACCCCTTCAAAAATTTCATCGTTGTTTTTACTTTTCAGGAACTGCTCCGTTGACCGAGCAATTTCATTGAGAATGGCCGATTTATACTCAATTTTAGCTTCGGCCTTAAGCCTCATTTTAGATTCAATGGCGATGGCTATCAAATCAGAAATCGATTTGGCAAATGAAATGTCTTCATTGTCCCAATACCTGTAGGTTTCAATGTGTTCAAATCGAACAATACCTTTAAATTCACTGTTGATAAAAATAGGCGTATGCAGCAAAGAGCGTATGTCATTTACTTTAAAATAGTCTGACCTAAACTCGGCTAATTTGCTGCTTTTTTCTACATCACGGGCAATAAGCTGCTTGTCGTTTTTGATGGAATCAAAATAAATCGGATATTTTTCACGACTTAAATGGTTGGTAGCCACAAATGAAACCATGGGCGAAATATACCGGTTTCTGCAGGTAACACCTTGCTCATTTGCTTCCCAAAAACTGGCTTTTGACACCATCATGCATTCGGCTGAAATGCGAAGAATTTCATTGATATGCAATGAAAAATCGTCAGAATTGGAATAACTTCTGGCAGTAATTTCTTTTAAAGTGTCATTGTATTTTTTGTGCTTGCGTTCTCTCTTTTCTTTCTCAATCTCCAATATTCTTAATCGGGTCATATCGCGTCCAATGATGGAGTATCCAGTGATCTTACCAGCATTATCGCGCTGAATGCTTACTTTTTGTGAAATCCACAAATCAGAACCATCACTTTTAATTAAAGGAACTGTAAAAGAGGGGTATTCTTTATAGTATTGTTGATCTCCCAGATAGAATTCACGCACTTTTTCTCTGAAATCTTCCCTAACGAACTGTATATAGTGGTTGTGGAGAAACTTTTCACGAGCATAGCCGAGTACTTTTTCGGTATAGCTATTGATGAATATTATGTGGCCTATTTCATTCACTTCATAGATGATATCAGTGGCATTTTCAATCAGACTTTGGTATTGATTTTGAATCGTTACTTGTTCAGTAACGTCTTGGCCAATGCCAATAAACATGGAATCGGAGTATTTCTTGTCTTTCCATTGAATGTACCTGTAGTCGCCCCATTTGGTGCGTAATTTGCGAATATAAATTCGCTCGTCCGTATATTGTTTATGATATGCTTCGCCAATAAACTCTGCATCTTCGGTTAATTGCCAAAATTTCAACCCAAGCACTTCATCGGGTTGGTAGCCAAGTATTTTTTCAATGGACTGACTACAAAATAATAGTTCTCCCTGCTGGTTGGTGGTTACAATGAGTGAAATTCCTTTGTTGACAATTTCATTGGCAAAATAAATTTTGTTCTGTACGCTCAACAACGAATAATGCCTTGACAAATGCACAGCGGTAATTAAAAGTGATGTGCAATAAGAAACCAATATAACATGCAATTCGGCACCGGCTCCAAAGTATAAAGCTACCAAACTTAGTTGGAATACGCCCACAAAAACCAAATAAAAACGTAGTTTTCGGAATGCATGATAAGATAGCATATAAGCTACAAATAACCCAGGAAAATTGACCAAGTGAAATGGCTTGACCGATAAACGAAATACAATGATAATAGTATAAAGCAGGAAAAAAATCACAGTAAACATGTAAATTCGGTTTGCAAACCAAGTATACAGTCGGCTTAAGGTGTAAAAGCCAATAAGCACAGAGCCTACCAAAATATAAAAGGCGATTGCCTTAAGCGAACGAATGTTAAATGAATAGTAAATGCATTCAACAATGGGTAACGTAATCCCCAAAAACAATAAATAGAGCGGGTATTGTTCTGAATTGTGCGTGATTTCTAAAGAGGTGTCTCGTTCCGCTTTATTTTGAAGTAGCAAATCATTTTTGCCAAAAAAACCAATAAGGAATACAGAAAAAAAGTACAAAGCCAACAAGCCAAATAAGATCCAATCTAATTGAGCTGTTTTGGATTGCCATATTAGAAAAAAATTCATACTTCTTTTGTGAGTTACCTATTCCTTTATCAGCAAAGATATTTTAATTTTAATAAGTTCATTTTTTTTATTTCAATGAATTTTTTGATTTTCAATCGAAAGTTGAAAGTTGAAAGTCAAAAGTCGAAAGTCGAAAGTTGAAAGTCGAAAGTCGAAAGTTGAAAGTTGAAAGTTGAAAGTCAAAAGTTAAAAGTCGAAAGTCAAAAGTCGAAAGTCGAAAGTTGAAAGTTGAAAGTTGAAAGTCAAAAGTCGAAAATTGAAAGTATTTCAATTCTTCAATTCTTCAATTCTTCAATTTTTCAATCATTCAATATCATTCAAATTTCATTTTACGCTTCATTTTTAGTTCAATAATCGAATTGTAGATTCATTTCCATGACAATTTGGCATTTTGTTTTTTTTGGCCATACTTTTGCAATCCCAAAAACAAAGTTTTGGACCACATGGAAGCGACAGAAAAAGACCCACTCGTAAACGAACAAACACAAGCCACTCCGATTGATTCGGTTGAAACAGCCGAGGTTTTAAGCCCAGAGGCACAACTTCAAGAAGATTTGGCTAAAGAAAAAGACAAATTTTTAAGGTTGTTTGCCGAATTTGAAAATTTCAAAAAGCGAACAACGAAAGAACGCATCGAATTATTTAGAACGGCCAACCAAGAGGTTTTGCTGGCGTTATTACCTGTTTTAGATGATTTTGAACGGGCATTGGTACAAATGGCTAAATCAGAAGATGACACTTTTTTTAAAGGAGTCACCCTGATTCATGACAAATTGAAATCGACCCTTGTTTCAAAAGGACTTGAAGAAGTAGAACTCACTGCAGGCGCAGACTTTTCGGCCGATACGGCAGAAGCCATTACACAAATACCAGCACCAACTCCTGAACTAAAAGGAAAGGTAGTTGATGTAATTGAGAAAGGCTACAAATTGGGCGATAAAATCATTCGCTTTCCAAAAGTAATAGTAGGGAATTAATTTCCAGGAATTTAGATTAACTCATCTTTTTACATGAAAAACGATTTTTACGACATATTGGGCATATCTAAAGGAGCAACTCCCGAAGAAATTAAAAAAGCATACCGCAAAAAAGCCATTGAATTTCACCCTGACAAAAACCCAGGTGACAAACAGGCTGAAGAGCAGTTTAAGAAATGTGCCGAAGCCTATGAAATTTTAAGCGATCCGGACAAAAAAGCCAAATATGACCAATATGGCCATGCTGCTTTTGAAGCTGGAGGCGGCGGATTTGGCGGCGGTCATCACATGAATATGGATGACATTTTCAGTCAATTTGGCGACATTTTCGGAAATGCATTTGGCGGCGGCGGTTTTGGCGGCGGTGGCGGACAACGACGTGTTAAAGGCAGCAATTTGCGCATAAAAGTAAAGCTCTCGTTAGAGGAAATTGTTCAAGGTGTTGAAAAAAAGATCAAAGTAAAACGCCATGTGCAAGCAACTGGCGTTACTTATAAAACCTGTACAACTTGCAATGGAAGTGGACAAGTACTTCGGGTGACCAATACCATTTTAGGACGCATGCAATCGGCAACTACTTGTCATGTATGTGGCGGTGCAGGACAAATGATTGACCAAAGACCAGCCAATGCCAATGCGCAAGGGATGATTCAAGAAGATGAAACGGTGTCAATTAAAATTCCAGCAGGTGTGGTAGATGGCATGCAGCTCAAAGTAAGCGGCAAAGGCAACGATGCCCCTGGGAATGGTATTCCTGGCGATTTAATTGTGGCTATTGAAGAAATAGAGCACCCAATTCTAAAGCGGGAAGGCGATAATTTACACATGGATTTGTACATTAGCGTAGCTGAAGCTTCGTTAGGAGCCAGTAAAGAAATTGATGCAGTAGGAGGTAAAGTGCGGATCAAGTTAGAGGAAGGTATTCAATCGGGTAAAATTCTGCGATTAAAAGGGAAAGGTGTACCTAGCATTAATAGTTATGGAACGGGTGATTTGTTGGTACACATCAATGTTTGGACGCCCAAAACACTGACCAAAGATCAACGGCAGTTTTTTGAAAAAAACTTGAATGACCCAAATTTTATTCCGCAACCCGAAAAAAATGAGAAATCATTTTTTGAGAAAGTGAAAGATATGTTTTCGTAATGTTTTAGCGATTTGTGATTTGAAATAATTTGTTTAGCCGTTGATTCAAACTTTCATTTAACACTTGCTTATATTTTATTATTAGTGTATAATAATTTATAAGCATTTGTTTTTTAATAGATTATAATTGCGAGAGTTCGGAATACTATGGTGCTTATACGTTAAAGTTTATTTGGCCAATAGTTAAAATTATGTTAGAGCTGCTGTTTCATGTAACAGTTTTGGGTGTGGTTCGTCTTATGTGTATCAATCATCAATCAAAAACGATCATGAAAACAACAATCATTACCCTTGCTGTACTGCTGGGTTCAATTGGCACACAAGCGCACAACAATCAGTTGGTGCAACCACTGACCCACATTGAAAAAACGACTGTTTCATTGCCCCCACTTTCATTAGCCATTGTGAAAGGCGACGTGGAAACCGTTAAAAAATTTATTGAATATGGGGCCGATGTCAACGAAACAAACGAACAAGGCGTGACTCCTTTAATGTTAGCTGCCCGTTATAACCGTGTTGAAATGATGCAACTTTTAGTAAGCAATGGCGCTAGAAAAGGTGCCAAAGACAACCAAGGGGTTTCTGTCTTAGAATACGCCGAAAGATCACAAGCTAAAGAAGCCATTTTATTTCTTCAAAAAAATTAAGCTAAAAGCACCAAATGGTGCTTTTTTTACAACCCGTGTTAAAACTAAGTTAAAGAAGGTACTTTGTAATACATACTAGCAAAAACAGTATTACTTTTGTACCATAAAATCCAATTACAATGAAAACAATTATTTTAGGAATCAGTTTATTAATGAGCGTACCATTTTACGCACACACAAATAGGCAGCAAGTCGACAAAACTAATAGCTCAATCACTTCTGTATTAGTAGAAAAAGGAGACAATCCAAAAGCTACGTGTACTGCAGAACAAGAAACAATTGACCAAATCCTGATTGACCGTCAAATTACCGAATCAGCAGAAGAATCAGCAGCACCATTGCGTATTGATTACACGATTTGGGACAAAATGGCAGATGACCAAGCAATTGTAGAACAAGCATCTATAAATGAGGTACAGCCGTTGAAGTCAAATTTGATTAAAAATCATTTGGTGAAGCATAAAAAACACCACCATTTGCCGGTTAAATTCAGCAAAACGATCAAAAATTAATCGTTTCAAAATTCGCTTCGCTCCGTTCGTGTCTTCGGCACTCGGGTCAATATAAAAAATGGCTACTTACAGGGTAGCCATTTCTTTTTTAGCTAAGTCAAATTCTGCGATGACTTGCTCAAAAATGGTTGAAACAGGTAGAATATCATCAATAAGACCGGCAATTTGACCAATTTCCAATTCACCTTGTTCCATGTCGCCTTCAAACATGCCTCTTTTGGCACGGGCTCTCCCAAGTAACGTTTTCAGATCTTCAATGCTTGGCCCTTTTTTATACAGTTCTTGCAATTCATAAAAAAACGGATTTTTGATTAAACGAACTGGGGCTAATTCTTTGAGTGTTAATTGGGTGTCGCCTTCAGCACAAGCAATAATTTGTTCTTTAAATAAAGCATGTGCCGAACTTTCAACGGAGGCTGCAAACCGACTGCCCATTTGAACCCCTTCGGCACCCAAAACCATGGCTGCCAACATACCACGCCCCGTGGCAATTCCACCCGCGGCAATCAGCGGAATGTTCATTGCCCGCCGAACCATTGGAATTAATGTAAACGTAGTGGTTTCTTCACGGCCATTGTGTCCGCCTGCTTCAAAACCTTCGGCTACTACGGCATCAACCCCCGCTTCTTGTGCTTTAAGCGCAAATTTGCTGCTGCTCACCACGTGAACTACTGTGATGCCATGTCCTTTTAAAAAGGAGGTCCATGTTTTTGGATTACCAGCCGAGGTAAAAACGATTTTGACCCCTTCATCAACCAAAAGTTGCATGATTTCTTCTACGTTCGGATAGAGCATGGGGACATTCACGCCAAATGGCTTAGTGGTGGCTTGTTTACATTGACGGATATGCTCCCGCAATACATCTGGGTACATCGATCCAGCGCCGATAAGTCCCAATCCACCCGCATTACTGACCGCACTGGCTAATTTATAACCGCTATTCCAAATCATTCCACCCTGAATAATAGGATATTGTATGCCAAAAAGGCTGGTAATTCGATTGTTCATTGATTCAATTTGTATTGAACTGTGTTCCGTTTTATTTTTTAATAATTAACTGTTGCCATTTTTTTTGTGCTGCTTGAATGACCAACAAATAACTCCCAGTGGCCAAAAAACTCATGTTGATCGGGTGTTCCCAAGTAGTACGGTTTTCAGACCACAGCAATCTGCCGTCTATTGTATATAGAAAAGCTTGTGCAGCTTCCGGGCTGTCCATCCTAATCCAAGTATCATTTAAAACTGGATTTGGATACACCAGTAAATCATTTGCGACATTCGATTTTACAGATGTCAACTGCGTGAGTGCCTGGCTAAAATTTGGAATGCCATGTCCTAAAAGCATGGTCGGATTTTGAAACAAATGACTTGATTCAATAATGGTTTGTCTCATTTGCTCATGGGTAAGTGCAGGATTTGCTTGCCACAAGCAGGCGGCCAAGCCAGTTACTATGGGTGCGGCCAAAGAAGTACCATTCACATACGAATAACTTCCAGCAGCATTGGCCACATATGCCTGAAAACCAAAAGCAGCCGCATCGGGCTTTATACGGCCATCGGCAGTAGGGCCAATTGAACTAAAACTGGCATAATTTCCTGCTGCATCAACCGCGCCAATTGTCAATGAATGTGGCGCATCGGCCGGCGTGCTAATATAGGGATTGCTGGTTTGTGCTGAGTTTCCACCGGCTGTTACACACAATATGCCACGGCTAAATGCTACTTCTAAACCTCGTGCAATAAAACTGGTTTGCCCATCCATATTTGCGTAGGTGTAGCTATATGAATCATTGATATAGGTAAAATACCCCAACGAAGTATTGATAATATCAACGCCCAAGCTATCTGCTTTTTCTGCTGCTTCCACCCAAAGGCTTTCTTCAAGCGGATTTTCGGTAGAAATGTCTTCAGTGACGCACAAAAAATAGGAGGCATCGGGGGCCGTACCAATCAGTTGATTTTCAACATAGCCTACCATTGATGACAACACCATGGTACCATGCCCACCCTCATGAAAAACCTGACTGGTTCGATTGACAAAATCATAACCTCCCAACCACTGATTTTGATTTAAAAAACGCTGAAAAGCAGGGTGTGTATCCACGCCTGTAAATCCATTATCCAACACGGCGATCCAGGTGTTTTGACCGGTATAGCCCACTTCGTGAAGCGCTTGACCTTGTTCCAATTGAATTTGGGCGGCCGCGTTGCCATAGGGCAAGGAACTAAAATTGGTGAGGGAAGTTTTTGCCACAGCAGTAGGCTTTGCAGCTTTTGAATGGGAGATTACATTCCCTGTCTTATTGGTCGGATTGAGGCTGTGATTGGCAAATCGGACCTTACTTACACAAGGAAGTTGTGTGAGTGCTTGGATGTTCGAAATGGCGCCGCGTATGTGCAGTGCATTGAGCCATTTTGATTGCGCTTTGACAATAATTCCTGGGCTATTGGCGATGGCCGATTTATAATTGCTGTCAACAGGAACATCATGAATGTCAAGTGTAATTTGGTGTTGATTGCGCCGATTTAATGACCGGGTTGACAACATGCTCGTTGGATTATCTAAAAAACTTTGTGCCATTGGCTTGTCGGTAAAATACACCCAAGCGTCTTCTTGCCCTTGACAAAAAAAGGAAAACCCAAACAAACAAATAACGGCAATGGTTTGTTTCATGCTAACAAGGATATTGAAGTGGTTTAAACTTTTTTGCATTGCATAGCAGCGCTACGGAATAATAAAAAGCTGAAATATGGGGCGAAAAGACCATTTTGCAGCCAATTGAAAAAAGTTTAAATGACTTCATTATTTTGATTTTTTCGAATTGGCATGTTTTATAATGTGATTTCCTTTTTTGGTATACAAAGGGATCAAGTATGAAAGGGTATAAGTGAACCCAGCACCAAATTTTCCTCCGTAGGTTCGGTTAAATCCAGGAATGTATAAATTTTCAAATCCATCTGGGTTTTGTTGATATACCAAATAATTCAAACGGGCACTAAAGCCCATGTAAATTCTCGGTAACACCTCGGCTTTAATCCCAGCAACCACTTCAAGCCAATGGGCTTGCACATTCGAAAAACTTTCCCCGCCTGGAATTTGGTTGTTTTCGCCAAAATAGGGGTAAGGATAATAGATTTTATACGAATTGACCGTGTTTGAAAACCGACTGATGCCATAGCGCATACCAATGTACATCATGTTGTCCATGGTGAGCCAGTTGTCATATAAATTATAATCGAATCCGAGCTTGAGGTACTGTCCTTTGGCCGTAAAATTAAGTCGGTCGTCAGCGGTATTTTTTTCTTCTACACCCAATTCACTTACTGCATAATAGGTCCGTGTGAGTCTGTAATCGGCCGTGATTTCCAATCCTTTGTAGTTTTTATCCCAAATCCCCATGCCAAGGCGGTATGCGTCCACGCCAATCCTAAAACCATAACGGTCAATGCGTTGAGGAACACTGTCTTTAGCTTTTACTTTGGTTTGCCCCAAAGCGGGAATCACCAAAATCAAACTGAGTAGGCTAAAAATAGATGATAACGTGCGTTTCATTTTCAGTTTGTATCGATGAATTATTCAAAATAATTTGTTGCATCCAATAGCCATCAGTTGGTGTATTGTCAGTTTGAGCAATGGCCTGATTGGCATTCATTGTGTAAACCATTTTATAGCCACAAGCACGCGACACGTACAGTGTTTGACGGGTATAAGAAAATTGAAGGATGTCTGTATTGGTAAAAGTATTATCAGTTGAATTTGAAATCAATTTATACGTGGTTTGATCAGCTGTAATTTTCAGAGGTAATTTTATTTTACTGACCCCGTTGTATGTGCCGATCTCTGTACTTTCATCGATTCCGATCACTTTTAAATTAGCTACATTTTTAAGTGAATTTGGGTTCGTAACGTCATGAAATTCCAAGACAATGCGGGGTGTGGTTGATTGAGTCGGATCGCAGATATCGTCTTTTTCGCAGCCCATCAAGAGTAGCGAAAACGCAGCTGTCAATCCGAAAAATAGGTGCTTCTTAGTTTGCATTTTTCAATTCCAAAAGTACTACATTTTCTACATGATGTGTTTGTGGAAACATATCAACAGCTCTGGTTCGTTTGACTTCATATAAGGTATCTAATAAAGCCAAGTCGCGCGCTTGGGTTGCTGAATTGCAACTCACATAAACAATTTTTACTGCTTTTACTTTCAGTAATTGTTCTACAACTGCGGCATGCATGCCATCGCGTGGTGGATCGGTAATGATGACATCTGGTTGTCCATATTTGGCCAAAAAATCATCATTAAACACATTTTTCATGTCACCCACCAAAAAGTCACAATTGGTAATTTGGTTGTGTTGGGCATTGATTTTTGCATCGGCGATCGCCTCAGGAACCGCTTCAATACCAATCACTTTTTTGGCCGATTTTGACACAAACTGTGCAATGGTACCTGTGCCAGTGTACAAATCAAATACCAGTTCGTTGCCAGTAAGTCCAGCCATTTCGCGGGTAATTTTGTACAATTCATAAGCTTGGGACGAATTGGTTTGGTAAAATGATTTGGCTGTAATGCGAAATCTTAATCCTTCCATTTCTTCTTCAATGTAGTCGCGGCCGTAAAAAGTGTGAATTTCTTGGTCGTATATGGTGTCATTGGCTTTTTGGTTAATGACATATAACAAGGAAGTCAGGTGACTAAATTGATGTTGGATTGAAGCTAGAAAATCATTTATTGCCAATTGATCGGGTTCGAAAAATTGAATCAATACCATAATTTCACCCGTTGACGTTTGTCGGATCATGAGCGTGCGTAATAACCCCGTTTGTTGGCGTGCGTCAAAGAAAGTCAAGCCTTTGCGTTCTGCTTCTTCACGTACAAAATTCCGAATGGCATTGGAGTCGCCTTCTTGCAAATGGCAATAATTTATATTTAAAATTTTATCCCACATGCGAGGGATGTGAAAACCCAAAGCATTGCGTGAAGCAGGTACAAATCCTGAGGCAATTTCGTCGGGGGTTAACCAACTGCTGTTTGAAAACCCAAATTCCATTTTATTGCGGTAACCAAACTGCGGGTTAGCCCCTAAAATAGGTTCGGGTTCGGGCAATGGTATTTTACCAATCCGACTTAAATGATTCCAAACTTCTTGCGATTTGTAAAACAATTGTTTGTCGTAGGTCATATTTTGCCATTTACACCCACCACACGATCCAAAATGAGCGCAAATAGGCTCAATACGGTCTGCGGAAGGCGTAATAATTCGGGTGGCTACCCCTTCATAATAGGCTTTCTTTTTTTTGTAAATGGTTACATCAATGACATCACCCGGAATGACGTTCGGAATAAAAATAACTTTTCCATCGGGTGCTTTGGCAACAGAAACGCCTTTGGCAGCTGCATCAGTAACAGTGATGTGTTCTAAAAATATGCGGTTATCTTTTTTTGGCTTCATGTTGCAAAAATAGACAAAGCGGCGACTGTAAAAAGGCTTCAGACAATTTTGTTTCATCCTTAAGGAGCGAACGCCTATTTTTTTGATACTAAAGATGTATTTTTGCCGTCGAAATTCATGTGATGAGAACAAAATCGGTTAAAAATAATAAGATCAATGTGATCACTTTGGGGTGTTCCAAAAACGTGTACGACAGCGAAGTGCTCATGGGCCAATTAAAAGCCAGTGGCAAAGAGGTGACTCATGAAGCTACGGGCGCCGATGAAGGGAACATAGTCGTCATTAACACCTGCGGTTTTATTAACAATGCCAAAGAGGAATCAATTAATACCATTTTAGAATACGTTCAAAAAAAGGAACAAGGCTTAATTGATAAAGTGTTTGTTACAGGCTGTTTGTCTGAACGTTACAAGCCAGACTTGGAAAAAGAAATCCCACAAGTTGATCAGTATTTTGGCACCACTGAATTACCTCAATTATTAAAAGTGTTAGAAGCCGATTATCGGCACGAATTGCTGGGTGAGCGTTTAACGACTACCCCAAAAAATTATGCTTATTTAAAAATTGCGGAAGGGTGTGACCGGCCATGTAGTTTTTGTGCCATCCCATTGATGCGCGGCAAACATGTGTCTCAGCCCATTGAAAAATTAGTAAACGAAGCTGAATTATTGGCCGCCAAAGGGGTAAAAGAACTTATTTTAATTGCCCAAGATTTAACCTATTATGGGCTTGATATTTATAAAAAAAGAAATTTAGCAGAATTGCTCGAGGCATTAGTTAAGGTGGACGGCATCGAATGGATTCGATTGCATTATGCTTTTCCATCAGGGTTTCCGATGGATGTATTGGATGTAATGAACCGTGAGCCTAAAATTTGCCACTATATCGACATTCCTTTGCAGCACATTTCAGACAGCATCCTACAATCGATGCGCCGAGGAACGACCCAAGAAAAGACCACCAAATTACTAGAGAATTTTCGTGAAAAAGTACCCGGAATGGCCATTAGGACCACGCTTATTGTGGGGTATCCAGGTGAAACGGAAGCCGATTTTGAGTGCCTGAAAAACTGGGTGATTGCCATGCGTTTTGACCGTTTGGGTTGTTTTACCTATTCACACGAAGAAAACACACACGCCTATCAATTGGTTGATGATGTGCCTGAAGAGGTGAAACAAGATCGGGTGGCTCAAATCATGGATATTCAAGCACAAATTTCTTGGGAATTGAACCAAGAAAAAGTGGGCAAAACTTTTAAATGCATTATTGACCGCAAAGAAGGGAATTATTTTATTGGCCGGACAGAGTTTGACAGCCCAGATGTTGATAATGAAGTACTCATTGATGCTGCGCAATTTTATGTGAAAACAGGCGAATTTGTGGATGTTCGTGTCACTGATGCGACCGAATTTGATTTGTATGCCGAACCTATTTCAAACTCAATATAATGGTTATGAATAAAATATTTGTGGTGTTTTTTATGCTGTTTTTGATGACATCTATGCCGATTTTTGCCCAATATGGCGGTGGATACCCAAATGGTGGCATGAATGGTGGCATGGGGGGCGGTATGGGTGGCATGCGCAATTCAAGCATGAATAACATGCAAAATCAAAAAGACCGTGAACGTCAAATGAAAGCGAATCTGGCTAAAATGCATGAAAGTCAGGAGAAAGCAATGAAAGAAAAGCTAAAAAAAGAGTTGACTTTAGATGAACTACAAGAATATGCCATCAACCAGTTGTTAAGTGAATCATTAAAAAAGCAAAATGCCATTTTGGATAAAGAAGGTGATTCACAAGATGAAAAGATCTTTCAACTTGAGGCTGTTTTATCCAAATTGGACTCAGACATTATGACCTTATTAAATAAAAATCAAAAGGTTACCTATAAAGCGATGATTGACGATCGGGCAAAAAGATTGTTAGAGTTAAAAAATCGCCGCTAATAATTGGGTAAAATGATTTAAATTTGCCCCCTTTATAAAGTACTTATTTAAGTTTGAGTTTCTCAAACTTTTTTATTTTTATCATGGATTTACAAGATCAATTGCGTCATTTGTTTCCGGAACATGTTGTTTCTGATACCAATCTTTCCGAAGAAATAGAAGAATTGGCAGATGAATCGATACAAAAAGAGCCTTTGTGTTGTCATTATGAAAAACGCAAAGGAAAGCCGGTCACCCGCATTACAGGCTTTATCGGTTCCGATGAGATGGCCAAATCTATGGCCAAAGAAATAAAGGTAAAATGGAGTGTAGGCGGCACATTTAAAGAAGGCGAAATGTTGTTTCAAGGTGATTTTCGCCAACAGATTATGGCATTTTTAAAACAAAAAGGATTTCAAGTAAAAAGAGTAGGAGGATAATAAATATGATTGCAGCATCTGAATTAATACTAAACCCCGACGGAAGTGTTTATCACCTCAATTTAAAGCCAGGTCAAATTGCCAACGACCTTATTTTTGTTGGTGACCAAAACCGAGTTGATAAAATAACCCAGCATTTTGACTCCATAGAATTTACCCAACAAAAGCGGGAGTTCAAAACGCAGACGGGCTCATATAAAGGCAAGAGAATCACGGTGCTATCAACTGGGATAGGTCCTGATAATATTGATATTGTCATGAATGAGTTGGATGCCTTGGTCAATGTAGATTTTGAAACGCGTAAGCCCAAGGATCAATTAACGCAATTGTCCATTGTTCGTGTAGGGACATCTGGTTCTTTACAAGCAGATATTCCCGTTGATCATTTTGTGGCTTCAACCCATGGATTGGGCCTTGATAATATGCTTCGGTCTTATTTAATTGACCATATTACCGATACAGCAATTGAAGAGGCCTTTATTGCGCAAACCGATTGGGACTTGCGTAAAGGTAGGCCTTATGTAGTTGCAGCAAGTGAAATGCTACTCCATAAATTCAAATCGGAATTGCTTTTTGAAGGATTCACAGGCACTGCGGGCGGATTTTATGGCCCACAAGGGCGCGTAGTTCGTCTTGATATCCAAGATCCAATGCTCAATAATAAAATGGATCAATTTAATTACAATGGCTTGCGAATGACCAATTTAGAGATGGAAACAGCGGCCATTTATGGACTTGGTCGGTTGCTAGGGCACCATTGTTTGTCATTAAATGCCATTATAGCAAACAGAGCAACTGGTACTTTTAGCACTGATCCTTACAAGGCTATAGATGCTTTAATTGCATTTGCTTTAGAGCGTATTTCGTTGTAATGATGTAAATTACCACTATTTGTTAATAATATTTTTAAGATAGTTTTAAGATTTTTTAACAAAAATGACCAGCCTATTCCTTACTTTCGCTGCTGTTAGCAACCCCAAATAAATGCACCTACATGGAGAAGATTGAATTACCTTTTGCTAATGAAATCGGATGGGTGGACAAGGAAGAAATAACCATTCGCCGTTTTATGTTTAAAAAAACGGTCCCGACCTCGGATATTAAACGATTGGGCCTGTACAAAAGGAGTAGCCTTCGTAAAAACATTCTTATTTATGCGATTAGTTTCTTGATACTCATTTACTATTTAGTCAAATTGAATACGTTGTCTGAATTGTTAAGTATTTCCCTGTTTTTATCGGTTATTGTTGGTTTCTTTTATGCTTTTTTTGGTAAATACTATCATTATACCTTAGTGGTTCATTGCAGAGGCGGTATTAATTTTAAATACCGATTTAATGAAGCCCAAAAAAATGAACTACAGGCTTTTCAAAAAGCCATTACTCAAGTTTTAGCTGATTTACATCCAGATCGTTTTCCTGATTTTGTTCAACAAACCGAAGAGGTAATTTGACCAATTTTTTATGATAAAAGAAATTTTCAAATTGGTTCGTTTTCCGAACCTTTTTTTATTAGCAATAGCTCAATTGTTATTGCATTATGTATTTTTAAAGGGGAATTTTATCCCTACTGCTTTAGGTGACGGCTACATTTGGGCACTTGTTTTGTCAACTGTTTTCATAGCGGCAGGCGGTTACATCATCAACAACATTCAAGACCAATCAGTTGATGCTGTTAATGGTACCGATAAAAATCCAGTGGGCAAGTCTATTTCTGAAACAGCTGCTTACAACGCTTATTTTGTCTTAACAGTTGGCGGCGTAGGCCTTGGATATTGGTTGTCAAATTATATTGACAAACCCATTTTTTTCGGGCTTTTTGTATTGTCCGCTGCTACCTTATATTTATATGCTACCAGTTTTAAAGGGTCATTACTTGTTGGCAATATTCTGATTGCCTTTATGGTCGCTTTGTCGCAGCTAATGGTCCCGATTTTTGATTTGATACCAGTAATTTTTCCTGAAACCAAATCGCAAATGGCGACTTTGTTCTTGATATTAACGGATATGGCTGTATATGCTTTTATACTTACGTTGTTTCGTGAAATGGTAAAAGATATGGAAGATATAAAAGGCGATGCACAACAAGGTCATAATACCTTGCCTTTGGTTATTGGTTTGAGAAAAACGGCAATTGTGCTTGCTTCTTTGAGTAGCTTATTGGTGCTCTATTTAGTATATTATACTTATAGCAATTTAATGGTTAATCAACATTATTTGGCTGTAATTTACCTGTTAATAGTAGTGATAGCGCCTTTGGTTTTCTTTGTTTTTAAAATAATAAAGGCAACGGAGAAGAAAGAATTTGCCATGCTCAGCATGTTGCTCAAAATCATGTTGGTTTTAGGTTTGGCAGCTCTCTACGTGATTACTTATTCCATTTCAAACCATGTTTAATCAAGATCAATTTCCATTTACACTTGTTTTGGCTTCAGGATCACCCCGCCGGCAACAATTTTTCCGTGACATGGGACTCCCTTTTGAGTTACGGATTCGTGAGGTTGAAGAAACATTTTCACCGGAACTATTTGGAGTTGAAATTACCCAATATTTATCTGAATTAAAGGCGAATGCGCATCATGATCTTGCTGAAAATGAATTGTTGATTACCAGTGACACCATTGTTTGGCACCAACAGAAAGCATTAGGCAAACCAAAGGATCGGTCAGAAGCCATTCAGATGTTGGGAGAATTAAGTGGTTCGACCCATGAAGTGATCACGTCAGTATGTCTTAAAACAGCAGAAAAGACACAGTTCATTCACGATATAACAAAAGTTCGCTTTACAGAATTATCACCTAGTATGATTGCATTTTATGTTGATCAGTTTCAACCTTTAGACAAGGCAGGTGCTTATGGCATTCAAGAGTGGAGTGGTTTTGTTGGGATTGAATCGATTGAAGGTTCTTATACAAATGTCGTAGGTTTGCCAACGCAAAAAGTATATCAAGCCATACTCGAAATGATGGAAGAATAATAACTTTGAATTATTCGGATATTATCCCAGATCCCAACAGTTCATCTTCAACATACCAAGCCACAAATTGTCCAGCAGTAATGGCGGATTGGGGGGTGTCAAAATCAACATAAAAAGCATTGTCAAATGCATACAAAAAGGCTGGTTGTAGCGCTTGGCGATACCGGATGCGAGCCATTACATGCATAGTTTCACCGCTTTTCAAGGCTAAATCTGTCCTAATCCAATGCACTTCGTTGGGTTTTACTTGCAAAGTTTTACGGAACAATCCTGGATGATTGGCGCCTTGACCAGTATATATTTCATTGGTATCAACCCGCAATCCGATGACAAACAGAGGTTCTGGTGTCCCTCCAATATTCAGGCCTTTTCGTTGCCCTATGGTATAATAATGTGCGCCTTGGTGTTTGCCTGCCAATCGGCCCATTTCAGGTTTATACTTAAATGGAGTAGCTTGATGATGGAGTTGATTTTCAAAATTAGCTACCTGCTTGTTTATTTGTTTAAATACTTCCTGATCAGCTTGAATTTCAAATAAATTCCCTTCTTTGGGTTTTAATTTTTGTTGCAAAAAATCGGGCAAACTGACTTTGCCAATAAAACACAACCCTTGCGAATCTTTTTTTGTGGCGGTAATGAGGTCAAGCGATTCCGCAATGTCTCGTACTTGTGGTTTGGTCAGGTGACCGATTGGGAATAAAGCTTTGCTTAATTGGGATTGCGACAATTGACATAAAAAATAAGATTGGTCTTTATTTCCATCGGCACCAGCTCGTAATTGATAGATGCTGTTTCCTTCAACTTCGATACTCGTTTTTTGGCAATAATGCCCAGTTGCAACAAAATCTGCCCCTAAATCAAGAGCAATTTTTAAAAATACATCAAATTTAATTTCCCGATTGCACAGCACATCCGGATTGGGCGTGCGACCTTGTTCATATTCGCGGAACATATAATCGACAATCCGTTCTTGATAAGTTTCGCTGAGGTCAACGGTTTGAAAGGGAATGCCTAATTTTTCGGCAACTAATAATGCATCATTACTGTCTTCGAGCCAAGGACATTCATTGGATAATGTCACTGATTCATCATGCCAATTTTTCATGAACAATCCAATTACTTCATAGCCTTGCTGTTGCAACAAATAGGCTGCCACACTTGAATCAACCCCGCCAGAAAGTCCTACTACGACACGTTTCATTTCGATGTTATTTAATCAGGATGCAAAAGTAGTTTAAAAATTAGTCTAAAGCCGAAAGTCAAAAGTCAAAAGTAGGCAACAGCCAAAAGCCATTAGGCAATAGTCAATTAGCTACCTCTTACTTGTAATTGATAACAGAAGGAATCACCTCCTATGTAGAGTAAGAATATCTTTTCCTTGGGGGACTTTTTGTGAAATTTTGCCTCGATGGCTATCAGGGTTGAATGATGAATTTTGAATGATGAATTTTTTAAGTTGAATCGCGAAACAAATTTTCCAACTTTCAACTTTCTTTTATAACAAAGGGAATCGCTACTTATATATGGGGAGCATACCTTTGCCATAGGGGAGGGCACGGAGTGGTCTTGCGGGAACAAGGTGTTTGGTTCTAGTATTATTTGTTTGGGGAAAGACTTTCGGCTTTCGACTTTGGACTTCCAACGCCATTTTATAACAAAAGGAATCACACCTTATATATGAGAAGAATACCTTTGCGTTAAGGGTGGGCACGGAGTGGTCTAGCGGGAGCTGATGGTCTGGATCAAGTAATTTGTGTTCGGGAAATAACTTGAAACCTGACCTGAGGCCAAAGGTCGAACGGTACGAAGGAAAACTTGAAACCTGAAACCTGAAACTTGAAACCTGAAACTTGAAACCTGAAACTTGAAACCTCATTTTATAACAAAATGAATCACACCTTATATAAGAGAAGAATACCTTTGCTCTAAGGGTGGGCTCGGAGTGGTTTAGCGGTAGCAAAGTGTCTATTTCAAGTAATATTTGTTCGGAATGTAACATTCCAACATTCAACATTTGAACATTCGACTGATTGTTAGATGTTTAAAAAAAAGTGTATATTTTTATTAGAAAAAGTTTGGTGAGAATATAAATGGTTGTACATTTGCAGTCCGCAAAAAGGGATAGATTTTGTTGGTACGTTCATAGAGAAATCGGGGTTTAAAAAAAGATTTAAAATTTTTTTCCTTTTTCTTGTTTGGTATTAAAATTTTTGTACTTTTGCACCCGCTTTGAGAATGAAGCGAAATAGAGAAAAGACACGTTCATAGACATATTGGATTGACAGCATAAATAAGAGAGTAAGAGTCGCTATTTTTTGTTTTAAGAAATATGATTCCCTTGTCAAAAAATTATAATAACATACGATGAAGAGTTTGATCCTGGCTCAGGATGAACGCTAGCGGCAGGCCTAACACATGCAAGTCGAGGGGTAGAAGGAGCTTGCTCCTTTGAGACCGGCGCACGGGTGCGTAACGCGTATGCAATCTACCTTGTACAGAGGGATAGCCCAGAGAAATTTGGATTAATACCTCATGGCGTAATTGAGTGGCATCACTTAATTACTAAAGTTCCAACGGTACAAGATGAGCATGCGTCCTATTAGCTAGTTGGTGTGGTAACGGCACACCAAGGCGACGATAGGTAGGGGTCCTGAGAGGGAGATCCCCCACACTGGTACTGAGACACGGACCAGACTCCTACGGGAGGCAGCAGTGAGGAATATTGGTCAATGGACGCAAGTCTGAACCAGCCATGCCGCGTGCAGGAAGACGGCCCTATGGGTTGTAAACTGCTTTTATACGGGAAGAAACACCGGTTCGTGAACCGGCTTGACGGTACCGTAAGAATAAGGATCGGCTAACTCCGTGCCAGCAGCCGCGGTAATACGGAGGATCCAAGCGTTATCCGGAATCATTGGGTTTAAA
>NKJD01000069.1 GCA_002256385.1 Flavobacterium sp. BFFFF2 | reverse complement strand
ATAACCCGTTAGCTTATGTAAACAATTTCCTCCCCCCAGCCCCCTCCAAAAGAGGGGGAGAAAAAAGTGGGGAGGAACCACTTTGTTGTACGATTCTTTTTTATCTCAGTATGTTAAGATATTATGTATTGTTAGTCAGTGTAAACTGATTACCCTTGCAAAACGACTTAAGGTGGTTATTGCGGCGGGGCTCACCTCTTCCCATCCCGAACAGAGAAGTTAAGCCCGCCTGCGCAGATGGTACTGCAATTTGTGGGAGAGTATGTCGCCGCCTTTTTTAGTGGAACCCTTCAAGGTAAACTTGAAGGGTTCTTTTTTTTTATAGGTGCGGCGCAGTCGCAAGCTCGTGCCGCCGCCTTTTTTAGTGGAAAGCCTGACCAAACGGTCAGGCTTTCTTTTTTTATAGGTGCGGCGTGTCCCTACGGTCGATTAACGATAATTTATAGTGCAGCCTTCGGCTGTTTTTTTTTGGTATCGTTCTGTTCACCCCGATAACATCGGGGTTCGGGTCGCCGCCTTTTTTTATTGGAACCCCAGCTTGAAAAAGCTGGGGTTCTTTTTTTTGTATTTATTTTGCAAGCTAAAGCTTGCGTACCTTACTGCCACTGGCAGTCCTCCTCTATATATCATACCCTACGGTCGATTAACGATAATTTATAGTGCAGCCTTCGGCTGTTTTTTTTTTTGGTATCGTTCTGTTCACCCCGATAACATCGGGGTTCGGGTCACCGCCTTTTTTTATTGGAACCCTTCAAGGACACGAGCGAAGCGAACTGGCGAAGCAAAACTTGAAGGGTTCTTTTTTTTTTATCGGAGCGGCGCAGTCCCTCGCCTTGGCGGATCGTGCCGCCGCTCTTTTTTAGTGGAATAGACACTGATTTGTTATATTGTTACGACAAACAGACGTCTATGATTTAATTCAGACAATTGAATTTGTTGCCCAGCAATAGAAATGATTCTGTAACTTTGTTTATCCACGATATGGTGAGTTGGAACGATTATGAACCATTTGGTTCCTTAGTCACCAAGCGACGCGGGTCGGTATGTTATTATCGGTATGGGTTTAATGGGAAAGAGAAGGATGATGAAGTAAGAGGCGAAGGAAACAGCCTTGATTACGGCGCTCGGATGTATGATTCGAGGATTGGAAGGTGGTTTGCGATGATCCAAAGGAAAATGGTTTCCCTGGCATTTCAACTTATAATTATTGTTTTAATAATCCAATTAATTTAATTGATCCAGATGGAGAGGCTCCTGTATGGAAACCCACGAGAAACGGTGATTTAATAGCAGAAAAAGGTGCTAATGTTGAAACATTAGCAAAGTATTTACATACCTCGGTAGATGATGTATTGAAAAGATTTAAGGATACTAAAACTGGAATAAACATAACTAAAGATCACGTGTTTAAGGTAGGTTCAAGAGTTAAACTCAATAATAACATGACTAGGTCAATTCATAGATCTAAAGGAACAACTGCGGAAGAAACTCAAATAAAAAGGAAAAAACCTGATTTTGATCCAGTAGATTCTTATATGTGCCAGGAGTCTGTCATTACAGGTTCATTGGGCATAGAAATTGGAAATATTAACACAGCTATTTTTAATGATTACTTTACTCAGGTTAAGTCGTTTGATGAGTTGGAATATGGTAAAAGTGCTGTTTTTTTTACCTTAGAAAATTCTAAAAAGAAGCATTATATGTTACCGCATTAGAGAGTTAACTATCGAACAGCTTACGTAAATTCAAAAGAAGAAACAGTTCTAAAACAGTGGTATATCCGCTTGGGAATTTTAATGACGTGCAAACAACAAGTGCAATGAATATACCTATAGCGATGTATATGACAAATACTAATGAAGTCAGATGCTATAAATATGATCCAATTAAGAAAAAGAAAGAAGATACTTAATGTATTTTTTATTAAATCTAATCTTGGTTATTGTAATATAACAATACTTTTTATCTTGTTTATTCTTTTTGTTTCATGTAATGAAAATAATACTGGTAAATTTTTGTATTATTCTAAAAAAGACAGCATAGTAGTAAATGATTATCGATTAAAGGTAACAGATAGTTTTGATAATATTTATTTATTAGTAAATGACAGAGTCCTACTTAAAAAGATCCAATGTTTTAATGTAGATTCTGTGGTGTTTATATCTGATAAAAGATATACTGCGAAGAGGGCACAAACTTCACATAAATTCCCAAAAGGATTTATATATGAGACTTACAATAATTCAAAAAAATTATTTCCACTGTATTACAATTCAAATAAAGAAGAATTATTATTTTATATTGGTGTTAAAAATGAAATTCAATTTTTGCCACGAAATTATTTATGCGATACAATTTACTAAGATAATTGGTTAATGTATCAAAGTTAGTGACGATGCAGTTTTACCAACGCAACCATTTGAAAATCAACAAAAGCATATGTTTTTTCTAAAAAAAGTCAGGTGGTATTACTTGTCTTTTTTTTAGTTTTGATCAATTCTTAAATGCTGAAAAAATGGACCTTGTTGCTGACTTGCGGGAACAAAGTGTCTGGTTTTAGTAGGTGCTGTTCGTAAAAAAACTTGAAACTTGAAACTTGAAACAAAAATGTTGCGTGAGGGATGGCAGTGGCATCCTTTTGCTTTAGCAAAAGATATAACGGACAGCTCGACCCATTCCTATACTGAACTTTCTGTTATTGGAAAAAGTAGTGGAACGGGGCACGCCCAAAAAATGAGCAGTCCTTTTAAATAAAAAATGACAGTTCCCTAAAACTATTTGATCCTAATCTGTATTTTCGATGCTTTTGTAGGCGTCTATGATTTTTTTGACCAAGCGGTGGCGCACGATGTCTTTGTCGTCGAGGTAGATAATGCCGATACCATCAACATCTTTTAAAATGAGCAAGGCTTCTTTGAGCCCTGAAAGGGTGCGCGCTGGCAAGTCAACCTGGCCCGGATCGCCGGTGATGATGAATTTGGCGTTTTTGCCCATGCGGGTTAAAAACATTTTCATCTGTGAATGCGTCGTGTTTTGCGCTTCGTCTAAGATCACAAACGCGTTGTCTAGGGTCCGGCCACGCATAAATGCGAGTGGAGCAATCTGAATAATGCCTTTAAAAATGTAGTCTTCCAGTGTTTGGGGTGGAAGCATGTCGCGCAAGGCATCGTACAATGGCTGCATGTACGGATCTAGTTTTTCTTTCATGTCTCCAGGCAAAAAACCTAGATTTTCACCAGCTTCAACGGCTGGTCGCGTCAATACGATGCGCTTGACTTGCTTTTCTTTTAAGGCTCGAACCGCCATGGCTACGCCCGTATATGTTTTCCCTGTCCCTGCTGGTCCAACAGCAAATAGCATGTCGTTTTTTTGCATGTAATCAACCATTTTTTGTTGGTTGGGGGTAATGGCCTTTATAATTTTGCCTCCTATGCCATGCACCAAAATGAGGTCTTGGTTTGGCAAAGTCTGTTCTCCCTTAGATCCGTCCAAAATGACTCGGTCAATTACATGATTGTCAATGGAATTATACCTCGTAAAATAACTCATTAAACGATTAAATCGGGTTTCAAATTCGTCTAACTCAGTTTTTTCACCAAAGACTTTTAAAGTAGTGTCTCGAGCTATTATTTTGAGTCGGGGATAATACTTCTTAATTGTCTCAAGATGAGTGTCTTGTGCGCCCCAAAATTCTTTAGGAGCTATATCTCGGAGTTCAATAATACGTTCGTTCAAATGTGGGTAGATTTGGTTAACGGAATTCGATTTTGAATTAGTAGCTTTGCAGTCAAATGTACGCAAATGTTTGGCGTAATATTTAAAACGAACATAAAAAATTCATGAATGTAGTCACCCTTCTTACTGATTTTGGCAGCAAAGATTATTTTGTGGGTGCCCTAAAAGGTTTGCTCATTCAACAAGTTCCACAATGCACCATCATCGATTTGTCGCATGAGGTGGATCCCTTCAATGTGTTAGAGGCGGCTTACATTTTGCGCAGTGCCTATCAATCCTTTCCAACCAACAGCATTCATATTATAGGTTTAGATGCAGAGTGGTGCGCCCAAAACCAACCCATGTATGCGCATTACGATGGACATCATTTTTTGGCGGCGGATAATGGGTTATTTAGTTTGGTTTTTCCAAATATTTCAATGTCAAATTGTTATTCTCTAGCGCAATGGACATTGTCCGATCAGAATAAGGGCATGCGCACCCTTGTTAAAGCTGCTTCATTTATTAGTGAAAATATAGCTTTAAATGAATGGTGTCAGCCTGCTGCGTCCATAAAGCAACTGTCTGAATTGATGTCTAATATCATGGATGACCGGGTCATAAAAGGACATGTTATTTATATTGATCATTATGGAAATGTGGTCACAAGCATTACCTTAGCACAATTTGAAAGCCTACACAATGGAAGAGCTTATAGCATTGAATTCAGGAATCAAAAATTAGCGCGTTTGGTTCAAAAATACAGTGAAGTGGCAACCAATGTTAAATTTCCACTTAAAAATTATGAAGGTGAAAAATTGGCCATATTTAATGAAGCCGGTTACTTAGAAATCGCCTTGTTTAGAAGCAATCCAAACACATTAGGCTCAGCCCATTCTCTTTTAGGTTTAAACTACAGGGACACGGTTTATATCCGTTTCACTGACAATTAGATACCATGTTAATACGAATTGTAAAATTGAAGTTTCACGAACACTTTGTGTCTGACTTTTTAGAAAATTTTCATGCACACAAAGCACAGATAAGGGCCTTTCCTGGCAACCAACGTTTGGAATTATATCAAGACCTCACTGATCCTACTTGTTTCTTTACTTATAGTTATTGGGATCATGAAGCGGCGCTTGATAGTTACCGACAGTCCGATTTGTTTATAAATGTTTGGACTTATACAAAAACCATGTTTTCGGATAAACCTTTTGCATGGAGTGTTCACAGATTGGAAAAATTGGATTAATAAGTATGAAAGCAATCATCAGAAAAGAACTGCTCACTTTTTTTGGAAGTCCGATGGGCTACCTCATAGTCAGCATTTATTTAATTCTAAATGGCCTCTTTATTTGGGTGTTGGATAATCCGTATAATGTATTACTAAGTGGGTTTGCCGACCTCACTGCTTTTTTTAGTTTAACACCTTGGATTTTTTTGGTATTTATTCCTGCCATTACCATGCGGAGTTTATCGGAAGAAATTCGGTCGGGTACATTAGAAGTGTTGTTAACCAAACCGATCAGTAGAGGCGAGTTGGCGCTTGGGAAAAACCTGGGTTCATTGGCCGTTGTTATGATTGCACTCATACCCACCTTGGCGTATGTTTGGGTGTTGAATGGTTTAACCCTGCCAAACAGTGAACTTGATTGGGGGGCTATTTTTGGGTCATATATTGGATTGGTGGTGGTTGCCGCTAGTTTTTGCAGCATCGGGATATTTTGTTCATCGCTGACTTCCAATCAAATTGTTGCGTTTTTAGGTGCTGCGGTTTTGTCCTTTTGCTTATACTATTTGCCAGAAGCCACCGCCAGTCAGTTTCCAGCAGTCGATTTTTTTGCACCCTTGGGTATGAGTACCCATTTTCATAGTTTGGCGCGGGGCGTGATAAGTTTGGCAGATTTACTCTATTTTCTTGTCATCGGCTACATTTTTTGGTACGGTACCCGCACGCAATTACAGCGTGTTTCTACGCAATATTCTTAAGTTATGAAACAGACTAAAAAAATAAATTTTCATAAGCGATTTCTCCTTACCTCCCTATTTTTGATCGGGTGTTATTGGCTGAGTTCGATGTTTGCCATTAGGTTTGATGCCACATCAGACAAACGGTATACCTTGTCAGCAGTTACTATTGAGCTTTTGAAAAAAGTGGACCAACCGTTGGTGGTTCAAGTCTTATTAGACGGAAATTTAACAGGTGAATTTGGTAAACTTAAAACGGAAACCATTCAATTGTTAGACGAAATGAAGGCGCAAAACAGTGCCATTCAAATTGAATTGGTGAATCCGATGGATGAAAAGGAAGCCAAAAATCCATTTTGGCAAAAGCAAATTCAAAATGGGATGTTGCCAGTGACGCTCACCATCAATCAAAAGGGGCAAAAGACCCAAGAAGTAGTATTTCCTTGGGCTTTGGCAACCTACAAAGACCGGACGCTGAAAATTCCCTTGCTCAAAAACGTGATGGGCGCGCCTACTTCAGAAAAAATCAATAGCTCGGTGCAACATTTAGAATATGTCTTTGCCTCCACTTTGTCGACTTTAATTCGAACTAAAAAACAAAAAGTAGCCGTGCTGAAAGGCAATGGTGAAATGGCAGATCCGTATATGGCCGATTTTATTAAAACGGTCCGTGAGTCGTATTTTATTGGCACTTTTACTTTGGATTCAGTGGCAAAAAAACCAATTGAAACGCGCCGTGTTTTGCAAAAGTACGATTTGGCGGTCATGGTGAAACCGACCGAAGCATTTACAGATGAAGAAAAACAGGTGCTAGATCAATATATCTTACACGGCGGAAAAGGACTGTGGATGTTTGATCGGGTAAAAATGGATTTAGATAGCCTATATAACACCAGAACTAGCCATTTTGCTTTGTCACAAAATCTACAACTCGACGATTTGCTATTTAAATATGGCATTCGCTTGGCACCAAGAATTGTGCAAGACCTAAGCGTAACCCCTTTGGTATTGGCGGTAGGTCAGCAAGGAAGTCAAACACAATACCAGCAATTTCCGTGGATGTTTTCTCCCTTGGTGTTCCCCGACTCAACTGTTAATCATCCAATTGTGAGTCATTTAGATGGCGTTCGTATGGAGTTTTGCAGCCCTATTGAGGTGCTAAATAACGGACTGCAAAAAACGGTGCTTTTAAGATCATCGCCTTTATCCAGGTCATTGGGAACGCCCTGTCAAGTAGAATTATCGATGGTCAACGAGCGTCCCAATCAGGCTGATTTCAAAAACAGTGGCAACATGCCTTTGGCCGTACTATTAGAGGGAACGTTTCATTCGGTGTATGAAAACCGCATTCTGCCTTTTGATGACAAGCAATTTTCAAAACAGGGAGATCAAGGAAAACTCATTGTTATTTCAGATGGCGATGTGATAAAAAATCAATTTGATAAGGAGTATAGGCCATTGGAATTGGGCTTTGACAAATGGACCAATACATTATATGGTAATAAAGAATTTTTGATGAATTGTGTCAATTATTTATTAGGTGATACTAAGTTGTTGGCTTTGCGTAATAAAGAAGTTGCCTTAGCGCAGCTCGACCCCCAAAGTGTGTCGTCACAGTATTACCTTTCACAAATGTGGGCTGTCGGCATGCCATTGCTTATTTTAGGTGCAATAGGAGGGATCCTTTTGTATTTGAGAAAGAAAAGAAGTTACCTATAAGTTCAAACTAAAAGCTAGCTGCATTTTATTTTTTTATCTCTCACTTTAAAGATATATTTGTGGCTTAAACAGAAACATTTCATTATGAATTTTATTATATCAAGCTCTTATTTACTAAAGCAACTACAGGTGCTTGGAAGTGTTATAAATAGCAGTAATACACTCCCTATTTTAGATAATTTTCTGTTTGAATTAGACAATACACAATTAAAAGTTTCGGCTTCTGATTTAGAAACTACCATGTCGGCCATTCTCGAAATAGATTCGGCAAGTCAGGGGAGTGTGGCAGTTCCAGCCCGTTTGTTATTGGATATTTTAAAAACGTTTCCAGAACAACCACTTACATTTACCATTGACCCAAACCATACGGTCGAAATCAGTTCCAATTCTGGAAAGTATGCCTTGGCGTACGCAGCAGGAGAAGAATTTCCACGTCCCGTTGTATTGGATGATCCATCAAAAACACTCATTCCTTCTGAGGTGTTGGCCACGGCTATAAGTAAAACCATTTTTGCGGCCGGTAATGATGATTTGCGTCCGATCATGTCGGGTGTGTTTTTTCAATTTGGAACCGATGGGCTGACTTTCGTTGCCACTGATGCCCATAAATTGGTAAAATATTCGAGAACAGATATTTTGGCCAATCAAGTGTCAGAATTCATTATGCCCAAAAAACCGTTGACCATTTTAAAAGGCATATTAGGCACCGTTGATGGCGACGTTTCTATTGAATACAATGAATCAAATGCTACTTTTTCGTTTGATCAATTTCATTTAACTTGTCGTCTGATTGATGGGAAATACCCAAATTATGAGGCGGTAATTCCAAAAGAAAACCCAAATAAGTTGCTCATTAACCGCGTTTTATTTCAGAATTCGGTACGAAGGGTGGCTATTTTTTCAAATAAAACCACACACCAAATCCGCCTAAAGATTGCCGGAGCCGAATTGAATATATCAGCAGAAGATATTGACTATTCAAACAAGGCAGAGGAGCGGTTAACTTGTGATTACCAAGGAGATGATATTCAAATTGGTTTCAATTCACGCTTTTTAAGTGAAATGTTATCCAACCTACAGTCTGATGATATTCAATTGGAAATGTCGATGCCAAACCGCGCAGGTATTTTGACGCCTGTTGATGGACTAGACGAAGGCGAATCAATCACGATGCTTGTGATGCCCGTCATGTTAAATTATTAATGATTTTTGAAAAACTAATTTTTTATTTACACGATCAAACCAGCTATGTTAGCTGGTTTTTTTTTTGGCGAAAATGTCCAGAATAGGAGAGTGAACTTCTTTTTGCCTGAATCTCGGTTTTGACTTTTTTGTAGATTTTTTGCTTTGGTGATTATTGCTAATGGGAAAAATGTCAAATTTTCGTCATTCTTACATACAGAATGTGAGCCATTAATTACTCGAAAAATAGTGAGTTTAAGCTTTGATCCGGGAACTATTTATGTGCCGAGAGGTAGCCATGAAATCACACAACTAAGATTATTTTTAAAATGTTCAGTTTTGGTAGTTTGTAATTTGTGCAACTAAGTGATTTCGCATATATTTGCAACCAAATAGTTGCGCAATGGAAGTTCGAAGAGATATTTTTCAAGCAATAGCCGATCCGACCAGAAGGGCTATTATTACACTTGTTGCATTGCAAGCGATGACCCCCAATGGGATTGCCAAACATTTTGATTCTACACGACAAGCTGTGTCGAAGCATTTGCGCATTCTAACAGAATGTGGCTTAATCACACAAAATCAACAAGGCCGTGAAATTTATTATCAATTAGAAGTAAACAAAATGAAAGAGATTGACAACTGGCTGAATCAATTTCGTGCCATTTGGGAATCTCGATTCAATCAATTGGATGAAGTATTGTTAACAATTAAAAATATAAAATAATGAAATCAACTCCTTTATTTGAATTTACAGTAAACAAAGAAACCAACACGGTTCACGTGAAACGTGAGTTTGCTGCCAGTCTTGAATTGGTTTGGGATGCCTGGACCAATCCTGAAATTATTGACCAATGGTGGGCACCAAAACCTTGGCGTGCAGAAACAAAATCAATGGATTTTAGAGAAGGTGGTTTTTGGTTGTATGCTATGGTTGGTCCAGAAAATGAAACACATTGGGGTAGGCAAGAATATCAAAAAATTGTTCCACTAACTAGTTTTTCTGGCATAGATGCTTTTTGCGATGACTTTGGCGACGTCAATGAGACACTTCCAAAAACGCTATTTGATAACAGGTTTAGCGAAGCCAGCGATAAAACGATTGTAACAATCACTTCAACATATGAAAGCCTTGATATGCTTGAAATGGTTATTGAAATGGGCTTCAAAGAAGGTTTTACGATGGCACTTGAAAACCTTGACATAATTTTAGAATCAAAAATGAAGATGCGCAATTGAAATGAAATATGGAATTGGCCTACGTGCCTCAAAAAATAACCCCAACAGCTAGCTGTTGGTTTTTGAAGAAATACTGGATTAGCTTCGCTGATCCAAAACTTTGGACCTACGTGCCTCAAAAAATAACCCCAACAGCTAGCTGTTGGTTTTTGAAGAAATACTGGATTAGCTTCGCTGATCCAAAACTTTGGACCTACGTGCCTCAAAAAATAACCCAAACAGCCTGCTGTTGGTTTTTGAAGTAATACTGGATTAGCTT
>NKJD01000006.1 GCA_002256385.1 Flavobacterium sp. BFFFF2 | reverse complement strand
ACAGCGGTCAAATTGTTGGCGCTCAGGCTTACCGTTTTGAATTTACAACTGGAGGTGTTTCACGCACTCTTGACAACACAACCAATAGTGTTCAAATAAGCAACTTAGCTGGTGGCCCAGCCTTTGGCACTGCTTATTCAGTACGAGTGGCTGCACAAGTGGCCGGTTCATGGCAAGCTTTTGGAACGGCATGTACCGTGACCACACCTGCTGCCAGCACCCAAATTAGAACCAATCAGTGCGGTACTGTTTTAGCAAGCAAATGGAATGTTGTGTACTGCGCCGCAGTGACCGGAGCTACCGCTTACCGTTTTGAGTGGACTAACGGCGGAACCGTTCTTACATTCAACTCAACGACTTCAAACATGCAATTGGGTAACTTTACAGGCTGGGCTTTAAACACTATTTATTCAGTACGTGTGGCCGTTCAGTTTGGTGGTACATGGCAAGCTTATGGAACTGCTTGTAATATCACTTCGCCAGCAACTTTTGCTCGTCAAAATGCAGGAGAAACGGTTTCATTAACTGTTAAAGCCGTTCCAAACCCATTTGAAACCGAATACGTTTTAATGGCACAAGGTGGGAATCAAACCCCAGTTCAAGTTGCTGTGTATGACATGCTTGGCAAACAAGTGGAGCAATTCAGCGTAGAAGCTAATGAGCTTGAAAACCGCAGTTTAGGCACCAATTATACAAGTGGCATCTATAATGTCATGATTTCGCAAGGTGACGACCAACAGGTTGTTCGGATTATTAAGAAATAGTTTTTTTTAATATGTTGGAATGTTTGTAATGTGACATGTTTGTAATGTTGCATTTTAAGTACCTTGTCAAGGTTCAACATTTTGACAAAGCTCCATTTCAATAACATCTTTTAAATTGAAAACCACCTCGGGAAACTGGGGTGGTTTTTTCTTTTAGAGAAAAGAGGAAAGAAGAAAGAGGTCGCAAATACGTTTTTGCCCGCTGTTGCCTAGAACAATTGGTTCATTGTTTTTATAATGCTTTTCATAAGATGTTTTGGTTTCTACATGACCTATTGCTGTTGATTCACGATTTTGTTCATTTTCTTTGCTGGCCCAAAGAAAACGAACCAAAAGAAAGGGCCCTTTTGGCCCGCATAAAAGGTCATTTTTGCCTGCGGCAAAACCAGTTTCGCTTGGCCGAAAATCCCTCCAAGGCTTCAGGATTTTATGCGGCTAGCGAAACCTATGACTACATATGCGGGCCGGCACTTACGTGACTTCGCACAAAACTTAACATTGATTGAATATTTTAGAATTCTATTCATAAGACCTATTGGTTTCTGCCAGGCGTATTTCTGTTGAAACAACATTGTTCATTTTCATTGCTGGCCCAAGTTCAGAAGAAAGAGGAAAGAAGAAAGAGAAAAGATATCTTTGTTCTTTCCTTTCAAGCCGAAAATCCCTTTTACTAAAAACTACTTTCTAAAATTTCAACTATGCATTTTAAAAGAAGTATAGTCCCGGACTTCCACTGGAAGTCCTCCTCTATATATCATAGGTTTCAGAAATTTTGCCGGCTTGAAAACCTATGACAACGAAGTGGCCTATACTTTCCTGCATTTATCAGAATTATAGAAATGACTTGGGGCAATAGCCCATTTTACAACCAATAGCAGAAAGTATAGGGCACTTCGATAAATGCGGGCCGGCACCTGCTAAGCTTCGCAGAACATTACACATTGATTGAATATTTTAGAATTCTATTCATACGGCCTATTGTTTTCTGCCAGACGTATTTCTATTGATAGGGCATTTTGTTCATTTTCTTTGCTGGCCCAAGTTCAGAGGAAAGAGAAAAGAAGAAAGAGAAAAGAAAAATGACTTTTTACTAAACTATAACCTTGTCAACATTCCAACATTCAACATTCAACATTCCAACATTCAACATTCCAACATTCAACTAATTTACAAAAAGGTACATTCAACCTGATCGCGGTTTAATGTTTCCGATTGAGAAGTGTTTCCGTTTTTAAAAACGATCAAGTGTTGTTGATCTGGAAATGTTTCTGTCAATAGGGTGTTCCTAATTTGCAATGGAACAAATTGGGTGCAATTTGAAACAGATAAATAAAACACGATCACTTGGTCTTCGTTTGTAACGCTATGCAACTTATATAAAGTTGGTTTTTGGTTGATGTATATTTTAAATTGAGTGGTTAAATAATCTTGCAATAAAGTAAAGGAATGGCGGTCGGGTTGGCGGTTGATAAATTGCAATGTTCTGCCATTTTTTTCAAAGGCCTTTTCCACATCATCGTCAAATAAGCGAATGGTGATTTCGAGTCTTTTTTTGGAGCTGTTGGTTTCTATTTGACAATGGCCCACATAATATTTATGGGGTTTAGCAGGGGTAAAAAGTGTCAAGCATGCACTTAAAATCAACAAAGAGACTTTCATTTTTAACTCATTTATGCGTTTTCAAATATACATCAAGTAAAAATAGTATTCGTACTAGCTGAGTCCATTCAACTGGGCTTATTAACAATTGCCTAAAAATACATTCGTTTTGTTAACAATTACATAATCTTAAAATATTCTTAATTGGTATAGGCTTAGTAATTTTGGAACCGAATTATAAACCTCATTTTTTATGAAAACACAACTACATTTCGTGAAGAGCCTTCTGGGAATCTTAGCGATTTTTTTGTTGGCTACTTTTTCGGGATCTGCGCAGGCGCTGCCATTGACCGAAGATTTTAGCTACACTAGCGGCCAGACGCTTGCAGTCAATGGTTGGACCTCTGTCAGTGGTACAGGTACCAACAACTTGACAGTATCCAGTTCAGGTTTAACCTACACCGGCCACCCAGGTTCTGGTGTCGGAAAAGCAGTGGGTATTTCCACCACTGGCGATGACAACCAAAAGACATTTACGGCGGTGACTTCGGGCACTGTATATATGTCTGCACTTATCAACATTACATCAGCTGGAACTGGTGATTATTTCTTCACATTATCTGGAGGTACAACCACATTCTCCTCTCGTTTGTATGCCAAGTCAAGTGGGACAGGTTATATGCTAGGTATTGAGAAATCTGGTACATCACCTAGTTATGAAGGGACTGCTCGTGCTTTTGGTACTACTTATTTAATTGTTATTAAATATACTATTGTTGCGGGGACAACCAATGATACTGTTGGTTTATTCATTGAGCCTGCATTAGGTGGTTCTGAACCTGGTTCTGCCACTTTATCTGCACCTACTACCGGAACAGATCCAACTTCAATTACAGGGGTTACAATCCGTCAAGGATCTTCAACACCAGTTGGTACCCTTGATGCCATCCGCATTGGTACAACTTGGGCTAGTGTGACTGCCTCAGCTTCTGTACCGACCATTACTTTGAGTGCTACTGCAACTACTGCTTTAACCACTACTTATGGTACGGCTTCTACTTCACAATCATTTACGGTATCTGGCACGAATTTATCAGCTAACGTAACCGTTGGTGCTTTGGCTGGTTTTGAATTCTCTAAAGACAATTCAACTTTTAGTACTACGTTATCGTACGCACCAACTTCTGGTACGCTAAGTTCAAGTAATTTTTATGCGCGTTTGGCGGCTTCAGCCACACCAGGTTCATACAATTCAAAAGCCATTACTTTTTCAACAACTAGTGGTACAGATAAAACAATCACCACTCCTTCAACAGGAAATACTGTTTCTGCAAAATCAGTAACAATTACCGGCGTAACTGCTAGTAATAAAATATATGATCGTACTAACACTGCATCCTTAAACACAGGATCTGCTGCTGTTTCTGGCGTAGTTGGAAGTGATGTAGTAACCGTTACTGCTGGTACTGCTACTTTTGCAAGTACGGGCGTTGCCAATGGCATTGCTGTTACCGCTACAGGTTTTGCCCTAGGCGGAGCTAATGCCGCTAACTATACCTTATCGGCTCAGCCAGCTGGTTTAAGTGCCAATATTTCACAAAAAGCTTTAACTGTTTCTAGCCCAGCAGGCGTAAATAAAGTGTACAACCGCAACAATGCTGCCACTTTTACAGGTTCTTTATCAGGTATTATTTCGCCTGACGTAGTTACTTTAAGTGCAACAGGTACTTTTGCTTCTGCCAATGTAGCCAACGGAATTGGAATTACTTCTACTGCTACTTTAGGTGGTGCCGATTTAGGTAACTACTCATTAACGCAGCCTACAGGTTTATCTGCCAACATTACCGCCAAAGCTTTAACCGTAACAGGTGCGGCCGGCGTTGACAAAACATATGACGGCACTACCGATGCTACATTTACAGGTACTTTATCGGGGATTATTTCGCCAGATGTAGTTACTTTAAATGGAACAGGTACTTTTGCTAGTGAGGCAGTAGCTAACAATGTAGCGATCACTTCAACCGCTACTTTAGGTGGTGCTGATGCAGGGAACTATTCTTTGACGCAGCCAACTGGTTTAACAGCAAATATCAATTCACCTGCGGCAGTTAGCCAAACGATTACTTTTGGTTCTTTGTCAGCCGTTACTTATGGTGACAGTTCATTTAATTTAACAGCAACTGCTTCTTCTGGTTTAACTGTTTCTTACAACAGTTCAAATACAGCGGTAGCGACCATTAGTGGAAACACCGTAACGATCGTAGGCGCTGGAAGCACCACCATTACCGCTTCACAAGCGGGTGGTGTAGCTGACCCATTTACTTACAATGCAGCCGTGAATGTTACTCAGAATTTAACGGTAAATGCAAAATCACTTACGTTAAATGGGGCAACTGCACAAGCTAAAGAATATGACCGCACAAACGCCGCAACCATTACTGGTACATTAACTGGTGTGGTTGGTTCAGACGATGTGTCATTTGTAGGTTCTGGTTCTTTTGCTAGTGTAAATGCTTCAACGAGTGCTATCGGCGTAACTGCTTCAATTAGCCTTACAGGGACAAAAGCAGCTAACTATTCTTTCACAACACAACCAACTGGTTTAAGTGCATTGATCAACAAAAAGACACTTACGCCCTCTTCAATGACCGCTACTAAAGTGTATGACGGAAATGCAAACGTTACTATTACAGGTACGTCACTTACTGGTGTTATTTCTCCTGATGTAGTAACAGTTTCTGGGTCAGGAACTTTCTCTCAAACAGCAGTCGGAAGTAGTTTAGCTGTTTCTTACTCATTAAGCTTAAGTGGTGCCGATGCTGGAAACTATTCAATTAATAACAGTTCATTGCCAACAGTTACTGGATCTATTACTGCAGCTCCTTTAACGATTAGCGGTATTAGTATTGCTTCTAAAAGCTATGACGGAACTACCGCAGCTACCATTCAAGGTACGGCTGTTTTAAATGGCATTGTTTCTGGTGATACAGTAACTGTCGCTGGTACACCTGTTGCGGTCTTTACTACGGCTGCTGTAGGAACTGATAAAGCGGTAACTGTGAGTGGCTATGATATAGCTGGTGCTGATGCAACGAACTATGCTGTTTTACAACCAACAGCTTTAACTGGTACAGTTACTAAAGGAAATCAAACAATTACTTTTAATGCTATAGCTTCCAAAAATACTTCGGATGCAGCCTTTAACCCAGGTGCTACTGCTTCTTCTGGTTTAACAGTTACTTATGTGAGCTCAAATACTGCCGTTGCAACCGTTTCAGGTTCAAACATTACGATTGTTGGGGCTGGTACTTCTACCATCACAGCTTCGCAGGCTGGTGACACCAATTATAATGCAGCTACTTCTGTTAATCAAACTTTAACGGTAACTGCTGCTCCTTACACTGACGGTCGTTTGGTGGTTGCTCGTGTAGCTTCAACCTCGACAACTACGGCAGCTATTAGCTTTGATGAATATTCAACTTCTGGCGCAACTGGAACTACTTATACATTGCCAGTTACTACCTCAGGAAACATCAACCGTGTTACGATCAGTGGCGGTTCTGCTACAGAAGGCCAATTGTTGCTTTCTGCTGATGGACAGTATTTGACCTTTGGTGGATACGATGTAGCTGCTGGCGGAACTGCTGGTGGTAACCGTGTTATTGCCCGTGTCGATTACAAAGGAAATGTAGCTACTACTTCATTTAGTTCAGCGACACATACTGTGCTACGTTCAGTTGCGACGGCCAATGGAAAAGCCTATTATACTTCTGGAAGTACAAGTGGTGTCGGGTATATTCAACATGCGGGTAATACGACTGCTGTAACACCAGCTTTTGCTTTTACAGGTACAACTAACTTAAGATCAGTAGGTATCTATAATAATAAATTGTACTATGGTACAGGGTCTAGTCCAACTGGTATTTACCGGATACCTGGTACAAGTTTGCCAACAAGCACTGTTTCTTCGTCAACTGCTGCCATGACAGGTACCACGCCATCGCCAGATCCTTACGGGTTTTATATGGTAAATAGAGGTGGTTCAAATTGGAACTGTTATGTAGCATACGGAACAAATGCCGGTATTTATAAATTTTCTTCAACCGACGGTGGAGATACTTGGACAGCTCGTGGTTCTGTAACACATACAGCTGGAATTATTGGTATTGTAGCACAAGTAAATGGCAGCAATGTAGATGTATATGCTACCACTTCAACTACGATTATCAAATTAACAGACACAGCCGCTTACAATGCGACCATGACAGGTACCATTTCAACTCTGAAAACGGTAGCTTCAGGAAGTGTTTACAGAGGTTTGGCATTTGCACCAAAATTGATTGCACCAGTGGTAACCAATTCAACGCTTACTGCAACCGGCACTGTTGATGCATCTTTTACTTCATATACGGTTACTGCAGATAATGCCCCAGATATCTTCGGTGCAACAGGCTTACCAGCAGGTTTAACCATTAACGCCACGACTGGTGTTATTTCAGGTACGCCAACAGTAGCGGGCGATTTTAATGTGACACTTACATCTTCAAATTCAGCTGGAAGCGATAGTACAAAAACATTAGCTATTTCAATTGCTAAAGCGAATCAGTCTATTACTTTCGGTACTATTTCAACCAAAGACATTAGCCAAGTAACTACTTTCAATTTAGCAGCTACTTCTGCTACTTCTGCAGTTAACACCATTACTTATACCAGTTCAAATACGGATGTGGCTACTATTGTTGGCTCAACTGTTACCTTAGTTGGTACTGGAACTACTGTAATTACTGCTTCACAAGCGGGTAATGACAATTATTTTGCTGCTTCTGATGTTACGCAACCGTTAAACGTAATTGATAGTTCGAAAACAGACCAAACCATTACTTTTGATGCATTGTCGGCTGTGAGTTATGGTGATGACACTTTTAACTTAGGAGCTACTTCTACTTCAGGTTTGGCTATTTCTTACATCAGCTCAAACACTTCGGTGGCTACAATCAACGGAAACACTGTAACGATTGTTGGTCCTGGTACTTCTACCATTACCTCTTTCCAATCTGGAAATGCACAATACAATCCAGCTGCTAACGTGACTCAGATCTTAACTGTAAACAAAAAACAATTGACAGTTACAGGTGCTACAGTTGCGATCAAAGCATATGACGGTACCAATATTGCTAACATTACTGGAGCTTCTTTGTCAGGAATTGTTGGTTCAGATGTAGTGACTCTTTCAGGAGGTGGTATTTACAATGATGTCAATGCTGCAACTGGCATTGCCATTACAACTTCATTTACTTTAGGTGGGGCCAATGCAGGTAAATATACTTTGCAACAGCCAACCATTACAGGTGACATTGTAAAGGCATCACAGACTATCAGTTTTACAGCCTTTACTACAAAAACCTTATTAGATCCTGATTTTGCACCAACTGCAACCTCAGCCACTTCGGCTACTAATGCGATCTATTTTACCAGTTCAGATACAAGCGTTGCTTCTATTGCTACTGGTGGATTAATTCATATTGAAGGTATCGGAACTACAACCATTACAGCTGTTCAAGCGGAAAGTCAAAATTACTCTTTCACTTCTGCCACACAAGTATTAACCGTTGCAAGAGCTTTGTACTTGAACCAATTTACTGGTACTGCGGCATGCCCAACGCAAGGAAACACACCCGTTGCCGCAACCAATGTAACGGGAGCTGCTGCTTCTAGAAGCACCATCACTTGCTCAACTACTGCCAATTTAATGAATTCAACCACATTAAACAACACCGGTACTGTGAGCAATACGTCATACATTGAGTTTTCAGCTGCTGCTGCTGCTGGTTATGCGATGCGTATTTCATCTATTTCTTTTGGTCGCAGTGGAAGTAACACAGCGCCAAACCAAGTAGAAGTACGTTACAGCACTGACAACTTCGCAACATCTACATCGTGGGGTGCTGCGCCATTAACAACCACTACATTGGCAGTTGCAAACTGGGATTTTACCGATTTTACAACCCCAATTGCTGGAACCGTTACTTTTAGAGTATATCCTTATGGTACACAACGTGCCGACTTAGCTGGAGGTACTGCCTCTGCAACGGGTACTTTCCGTTTAGACGATTTCACTATTTATGGCTTGGTAGTTACCGCGCCAACTGCTGCAGCATTAAGTGGTACTAACACCATTTGTAATGGATCATCAACGAACCTTGCGGTGAATATTACAGGTGGAACGGCTCCATATACCGTAGTATTATCAAACGGCACTACAACTATAGCGCCAGTTACTAATTATACGAGCACGTATCCTTTTGCTGTTTCTCCAACTACCTCCACTACTTATACTTTGTCATCGGTGACAGATGCTTACGGTTTGGCAGTGGCTACTGGTGGACTTTCAGGTTCTTCTTATGTTGGTGTTAACGCCAATGTAACGTACTACAGAGACAATGATTTTGATACGTATGGTGACGCTACAACCACGCAAGTTTCTTGTTTTGGAACGCCATCGGGCTATGTAGCCAATAACACCGATTGTGACGATACAAGAAGTGCTGTTTACCCTGGTGCCACTGAAATTTGTGGTAATGGTATCGATGACAACTGCGATGGTCGCATTGATGAGGTTTGTTCTACACAAGTTCAAACAGCCCAATGTGGTACTACTGTTTCTTCTTTAACTACACCAATTTATGCTGATGCTGTTTCAGTAGCGCAAGCATATCGTTTTGAAGTGTCTGATGGAACAACTACGGCTACTTACGATAGTACTACCAACTATTTCAACCTGTCGTATATTTCTGGGGTTAAATTTGCAGCGCTTTACACAGTTCGCGTAGCTATTAAATTCCAAGGTGTTTGGCAAGGTTATTATGGCAACACTTGTACCGTAACATCACCAACCACCTCACTTCAGTCATCTTATTGTGGTGCAACCATTTTACAACCTTCATCGCCATTGTTTGCTAATCCTGTTACAGGTGCTTCTGGCTATCGTTTCCAAGTAACAAACGGTTCAACCGTTCGTACGTACGATTCTTCTAGTAACTCATTTAGTTTGTCAAACTTAAATGGCGGTGGTGCTTCGTATGGTACCGCTTATGCTGTGCGTGTTGCGCCTATTTATAGTGGCGTAGTTTATCAGTATGGTGCTAGTTGTACCGTTACCATTCGTCAAATACCTACTACTAGTTTACTTACTTCTGTGTGTGGAACTACTTTAGCAAGTATTGAAACCAGTTTATATTGTACTGCTGTTGATACAGCTACTAGTTATGAGTTTGAAGTAACCAACAATACAACAAACGCAACTTCTTCGGTTACAAGTTCAACCAGTGCATTTAATTTAACCCAATTAACAAGTGGAGCTGCTTATAGCACATCTTATTCTGTTCGGGTAAATGCATTTGCAAATGGTTCTTGGACTGGATTTGGTTCTGCATGTGTGGTAACAACTCCAGCACCGGTTACAGCCATTGCAGCTCCAACTTGTGGTTCAACGCTTGCGTCATTGTACACCACTATTTACGCAGGTTCGTTAAATTACATCAGCGGATACCGATTTGAAGTAACTGTTGGTAGCAATGTCCGCACTTTTGATGCGTCAACTAACGCGTTTAACTTGATGCAACTTTCAGGTGGTGCTGCTTACAACACCACTTACAGTGTGCGTGTAGCCGTAGTTTACAATGGGACTTTACAATCGTATGGTGCAGCTTGTACCTTTACTACGCCAGCGCAAGCAACACCAACCACTGCACTTAACCCAAGTCAGTGTGGGGTTTCATTGTCATCATTCTGGACTACTTTGTACAGTGGACAAATAGCTGGTGCAACCGGTTATAGTTTCTTGGTAACTTGGGGTGTTTCAAATTCTGCAACCATTACCCGTTCAACCAACAACTTCAACTTGATGTTGTTGCCAGGCGGTGCTTCTGCAGGAACTACTTACACCATACAAGTTGCGCCTATATTTAGCTCAGGAACTGGAACTTATGGCACGCCATGTACGGTAACAACTGGTTCACACAAACAACAAGTAGTTTACAACAACGACTTCTCCGCTTATGCTTATCCAAACCCATTTGAAGGTAGCTTTACTTTGGCACTTGACACGCCATCAGCAGAGCCAGTTTCTATCTTGGTTTACGATATGTTAGGCAAAGTAGTAGTTCAAGGTTCGTACAACCCAGCCGATTTAGCACAAACCAATTTTGGTGCTGAATTGCCAGCGGGTGTTTACAATGTATTTATTCAACAAGCCGATGAAAACCGCGTAGTGCGTGTAATCAAACGCTAAGGATTTATTCCATAAATAGAAAATGGCTGCCCAAAAGGCAGCCATTTTTTTTTTCTAACAATTCAAAAGTCGAGCAATTGTGCAATGAGCTGCGGAGATACTTATTATTCCTTGATGCTTAACGCCCCAGAAGGACATTTGCCCACAGTAGCTATTATTTCAGCAGTGGAGGCTTGATCCATCTTGATCCAAGGCTGTTCTTTTGGGTTAAACACTGCGCTTAAATTGCGCACACAGTTGGCTGAATGTATGCATTTGCCCGATTGCCAGACAACGGTGGTTTCCCCGTTTGTGTATTCTTTGGTGAGGTTGTTTTTATCCATGGTAAAATAATTAAAGTACGTCGTTAAATTCGGTTATTTTTTGAAAAACACTTTTAGCAAAAGGGCATAAAGGGATGATTTTAATCCCTTTTGATCGGGCAAAGTCAACTGCTTTGACCACCAATTGTTTGCCCACCCCTTTTCCTGAAAGGGATGAATCAACCGCAGTATGGTCAATAATAATTTGATTGGTTCCAGCCCAAACATACGTCATCTCGGCTAAAGTTTTATCGTCTTTAACCACGTAAAACATGCCT
Organism: Flavobacterium sp. BFFFF2; assembly: GCA_002256385.1. Taxonomy (GTDB): domain Bacteria; phylum Bacteroidota; class Bacteroidia; order Flavobacteriales; family Flavobacteriaceae; genus Flavobacterium. The sequence continues at coordinate 85,632 of NKJD01000006.1, read as the reverse complement.
TTTTTTGAGTCATCTTGATGCAAAATATCCATTTATATAGCGGTATTTATGATTATATTATTTTCCAATATTTTTGAAATGGGACATTTTTTGGCGATTAGCAACAACCGCTCTTTTTGTTCCTCCGTGATGGTCTGATCAAATTGCAGGTTTCGGACGATGTGGGTGGTTACGGTACCATCAACGGTCTGATACATGTTTAAATTTATGGAAATGGAAGGGATCTCCCACCCTTTTCGGTCAATGTACATGCGCAAAGTAGATAATGTGCAAGCAGCCAACGAAGACAAAAACAACGTGTACGGATCGGGTCCCAAGTCTTGACCGCCTACCGTTGCAGGCTCATCGGCAATTAAAATGCCATTGCGCCATTGAATGGTTACTTTGTAAAGTGTGGTTTCGATATTGGCTGTAACTGGCTGGTCTAATAGAAAATTCATAATTCAACTATTTTTTTAAACAGGTAAAAATTATTTTTTAATAACTTTAACCATAAAATTAATCATTTTAAAATCACTGAATATACAATTCTCCTAAAATGGGTTTTTCCATAAATGGCCCGCCAGGATAATGCGCAGTATAATCTAAATTGAGCCAAATTTGACCTCGTTCATCAATGTGATAGTGTACTTTTTTATGTTTTGATTCTATGGGAAATAATTTGGTTTTTATCAGGAAATTGATGGTTTCTAAATCGTGTTTATTTCCGATGAGCAATTCGGGGTACAAATGTCCATTGGTATGAATCAGCCTTGGGGTTCCGCCAATGGCACGGGTGGCGGCGGCCATCAAAATGGCATGGTCGTCACAATCGCCCGAAAGCAAATGCACCGACTCGCTGGCTGATGCAAAATATTCTTGTCCTTTTGGGTCGCTCACATAAAACCAATTGGCATTGATTTTTTTAAAAACGGCAAAGCATTGCACAATGCGGTAAAACGATTCATATCCTTTTATATCTTGCCCATACTCACGCGCAGCCATCACTGCAAAATCGCGAACCACTGGATTCTGGTAATCAATGGCCGCTAACACTTCCGATTTGTTTGGGAATGGCATCACCCGATCGAGCAAAACATCTTGCGGAAAAGGGCTGTCGTTTAATGAATACAGCAAGGAGGCATAATCATTGGTTACCCGCCGAAAGCCATAACCACCTAGCAGCGTGCCATATATTAAGATTAGAAAATAAAGCATTAAACAAATGAGCACCACTTTCCGAAACCGCTGTAAAACATACAAGTAAAAACAAATAATCAATAGCGCGGTGACCACTTCTTGGGCGTAGAGCCGCCATTGGAAATCGGGTAGGTTTCGGTGAACAATTAAAAAAGTGGGGACCGTCAATAATATGGAAATAACCAATAAAATCAATTCATCCCAAGGCTTTGGAACCGTTACGTACTGATGCCACTTTTTAGTTGTCTGATTGGATTCCGATACCATGAATTGAACTGGTTATTCTGCAAAAATAGCCAACTGTTGTGCATCTACTTTTTTGGGAATGAGGGCCATTTTTAGCAACCAATCTTGCACCATTGAAATCATTTCTTTGGTTGGCTTTTCTTGTGACCACGCTGTATGGGTTAACCATTCAGCCAATACTTTATGTTGTTTTGGAAAAGTAGATTTCAATAATTGCAACGCATTCAATTGGTTTTTAAAACCAGCGGTATACTCATTGATCACACGCAACATGGTGTCAATGGCTTCTTGGTTTTGTTGCAGCACATCGTTTCGGACTGCAATGACAAAAGAAGGCCAAGGCGTTGGACAAATATCCAACCTTCTGAAGATCCCTTCGTCCACAACGGGTTGGGTCATAAATTGTTCCCATAAAAAATAATCGGCCTCGTCAAAAGGCAATGCTTGCTTCGCCCCTTCTAAAGTATGAACACATTCAAAATGCAGTTGATCCAGAGGCCAGCCTTGTTGTTCGGCCAACACGTAGGTCATTAAATGCGAACCAGAGCCAAATCGAGAAATGGCAGCACGTCCATTTTTTATCTGATCAATTTGCGTGTAATTGGATTTCGCCGCCACATGGATCCCCCATAATAGTGGGCTTTGAACATATACCTGCACAATCTTAGCTGGATTGCCTAATGCAATATCTCGGACAATACCTTCGGTAAGTAAAACGGCCACGTCTGTGGAACCATCACGCAGCATTTGGCAAATTCTACCCGTCCCTTCTGGCACATCAGACCATTGCAAATCAATGCCATTTTGGGTAAAATGATTTTGTTTAATGGCGTCGTACCAAGGGGTGTTAAAATGTTCGGGAACTCCGACTATGCGCAATCTAGTCATAAACAGTCGTTTTAATAGATATTATACCTCGGTTTGAATCGAGGCATGTGCATAGTTACGCCATTTTTCAATGCAACTCACCATGTCTTGCGGCAATTCGGTGTTAAATTGCAACTTTTCGCCTGTAATCGGATGAACGAAGCCCAAGGTTTTTGCATGCAAAGCCTGTCGGGGTAAAATTTGAAAGCAATTTTCTACAAATTGTTTGTATTTGGTAAAAGTAGTGCCCTTTAGTACTCGATCACCTCCGTAGCGCTCATCATTAAATAGGGTGTGTCCCAAATATTTCATATGCGCCCGAATCTGGTGGGTGCGCCCTGTTTCTAATTGGCATGAAACCAAAGTGACATAGCCCAATTGTTCAAGCACTTTGTAATGCGTAACGGCATGTTTGCCTTGTTCACCATCTGGAAAAACAGTCATTTGCATGCGTTCTCTTGGGTGGCGTCCAATATGGCCCGTAATGGTGCCCGACTCTTCGGTTACGCTTCCCCAAACCAAGGCAATGTATTCGCGCTCCGAGGTTTTTTCTTCAAACTGTTTGGCCAATTGCGCCATGGCCCAGTCAGTTTTGGCCACCACTAAAAGTCCAGAAGTATTTTTGTCAATCCGATGCACAAGTCCTGGTCGATTACTCGAATTCATAGGTAAATGCTCAAAATGATAAGCCAATGCATTGACCAAAGTACCTGAATAATTGCCATGGCCCGGGTGAACCACCATGCCCGCTGGCTTGTTGATTACCAGCAGCGCCTCATCTTCATAGACGATGTCAAGAGGAATATTTTCAGGCACCAATAAATGTTCGTAAGGCGGATGGGATAGCATCACCCGAATGACATCAAAGGGTTTTACCTTATAATTTGATTTCACAGGCAAGTCATTCACCCAAATATTTCCGGTGGCGGCCGCTTGTTGAATTTTGTTGCGCGTGGCATTTTCAATCAATTGCATCAAAAATTTATCAATGCGCAGCAATGATTGTCCTTTGGTAACCGTAAAACGGTGATGTTCAAAGAGTTCTTCTTCGGGTTCAAACCCATCATGTATGGTTTCCATTAAGGTTCGGGCTGAATAGAGTCAACAGCGGTGCTGTCAACTTGTGTTTCTTCAAATGATTGTTTGCCATCGCCCAGCACCAAATCAATTTTGGAGGCTTTGAGCACTTTGTCGCCTGCTTTCAATTTTTTGCCATTTTGAAGCATTTCAAGCACCATGTCTTTGCCAATGTATGGTTTATAAGTAATGGTCCCTTCTTTAAGCCCAATAGCTTCAAGGGTTGGAACGGCTTGGCGGTATGTTTTTTCAATCAACTCAGGCACTTTCACCATGGTGTAAGTAGACGAATTGAGTTTAAGGTAAATTTTACGGCCTTCTTTGACTTTGCTGCCCGGTCTGGGATCTTGTTCTACGACACCCAATTTTGGGATATCGGGCCGAAAATCAACGGTATCTAGAATTTTATAATCTAAATTGAGCGCGTCCAATTTTTCTTCGGCTTGCTCCACCGACAATTTAGTCAGGTCGGGAACTGGGATTTCTTCGCCATGCCGCGTGGCAAAAGTGATCCAACTAAAAAAAGCAAAGGACAACGCGCCAACAATGCCCAAAGCCGCAATGGACTGCGCAATAAACACCTTACTAGTCAAATATTTTTTCAAACTCATTTTTGGAAATATGATTGGCAAATTTAAGCTATTTTTTGATGCCAGTCGGGGTTCAGTTGGAAAGTCGAAAGTCGAAAGTTTAAAGTTTAAGGTTTAAGGTTTAAGGTTTAAGGTTTAAGAATTGAAATGTGTATTAAATAGAATTTGTAGGGAGCTATTGCGAGCTTCCCTATATTTTGTTTTTTTGGCTTGATTAATGTTGGAAGTTTGGAAGGTGTCTGAAAGCGTTGAAATTGGAACTTCATAAAATTTATCTTATCTTGCTGACTCTTAAATTTTAACTATGAAAAAAACACCAGTAATTAAGTGGGGATTAATTGTACTACTTTTTACTGTTACGTTGATGAATTTTGATATCATACTAGCTGTTTTGGTTAAAGTTGAAACGCGTTTTGACAACAGTGTTAAGAATAAGTCGAATAGAGATACTCTAAAGATTTTTTTTGAAACGGGATTTGATAATAACGCTGTTATTTATATTGATGATAAAATGGTAGCAAAAACACATCTTAGAATCGAGGAATCTAGTGGTTGTACTAATTTTTCGATTAGTTGTGTTTTTAATAAAAAAGAACAAAAGCATCTTTTAGTAATTCTAGATTCATACAAAAGATTAGATATTTTGATTGACTGCAAATATGATTATTTGTTGATTGATAATATCAAACCACTAAAATGGCAGTTGTGGTATTCAAATGAATTGTTAGCAAAAGAATAAAACGTAATGTGTCGAAGTAATTGCCCCTCTAATTCTATACCCTCACCCATCTAAGCACAACAAACCAACTGTAACAAGTTGTTTGTTGTTGTAATTGCCTCGTCGATTCGCTATGCTCCTAACAAAGAATGTAAAACGACGTAAATGCGGTAATATTTTTCGCTATATTTGACATGGGTGTTGGTTTATCTTTTGGTTTCAAAATACTGAAATTCATAATGTTGTCAATACCTAAACAATATTTTTTGCTTAAAAATAATTTCACCCTGTGATAATGAATTTGATATTTAGTTTACTACTATTTTTAGTTGGTTTTTATTTTGTTTTTGACACCTATAAAAAACCATCTCGATTGTCAAGTACAGATCTTAAAGGTTATATAGCAGGTTTCGGATTCATCTATCTTAGTGTTATTTCGCTTCTTGGTATGATAAACCTTTTAAATGTTTTTAGAGAAATTTTAGATGTGGTCATTTCACGATAAACTAGTTTTATTTAAAAAGTACCTTGTCGCTTTTCAACTTTAGCATTCGTTACTTTCAAAGTTAATGATTCCGTGTTTTAAAAAGTTAACCAGTTGAAAATCAGTAAAAAATAAATTTCACAATAATAGACCAGTGCTATTACTTGTCTTTTTTAGTTTTGATCTGCTCGTACACGCTATGAAATTAGATTGTGCGAGCCGCCCCGCGGAACTAGGTGTCTGGTTTAAGTTGGTAGTGTTCTTAAAAAACAAACCTGAAACCTGACCCGAGGCCAAAGGCCGAACGGAGCGAAGCTAAACTTGACCCGAGACCCTCAGGGGCGAACGGTCCGAAGGAAAACCTGAAACAAAAATCCCGCGTGAGGGATGGCAGTGGCATCCTCCGCCTTGGCGGAGATATAACGGACAGCCCGACCCGCCTCGCCTTAGGCAGGCGGGGCACGCCCAAAGCATTGGTAAAAAAAGCTGTTTTTGAAACCATTACACCCCCACTTCTCGCTTCACGGCTTCATCTTCTGCCTCGGCAGCCCAATTTCGTGTTCCTGCGGATAGGGGGCGCGGTGGGTTAGGCTGACATCTTCGCGGATTTGTTGTTGGGTTTGAAACCGTTTTTCATCGGTAGCGGAATAACGGGGGTCTGGGATAAAGGGCATTTTCTCCATTTTTGAAATGGTAACGGTTGGAAAGTGGTAATCGACTTCCACTTGGCCTAGTAACAAATAACAGCCGCCGCCTTTGAAGGGGTATTTTTGCAGGCTGTCGGTAAAATGTGCGGTGTCGAAAAATGCGCCTTCCGCATCAATCCAGGTGCCAAAAAACATGTCGCCTCTTTTGGTGGGCACGTGTTTTCTGGAAATCAAATAAGCCAGCATTTTCACGGTTTTCTTGTGGTGTTTGGTTAAATCCTTCGCCATGACATCGCCCCTGTAGCGTGTTTGCAACAAGTTGAAAGGGGTCACCGACACCGGAAAATCGAGCAGTTCAATTTCGTCGAAAGCATCTTCAAAGGGCGAGCGCTCCAAAACGGGTAATTGATATTCCTTCACCGGTTCTTGCAGCAGCAGGAGGTCGCGGTTTTCGGGCCTGAAATTAATGAGAATCAGCCGGGCGATGATCAGTAATTCGTTTTTGGGCTTGCGGGTGAACCGAAAAGCACCGATGAAAATGAGGATTTGGATCGCTTCAATGCCGATGGGAATGCGGTTGATAAAATCTTCTAGGGAATTGAAAGGGCCATTTTCTGCTCGTTCCTTGGTGATCAGTTCCGCTGTTTTTGATTCCAAACTTTTCAGATGCTGAAAGCCCAAATAGATGTTTTTGCCATACACCTTTGTCTGATAATCGCTCTTGTTTACACAGGGGGAATTGATTTTGGCGCCTGACATGCGCGCTTCATGGATGTACACTTCCGTGCGGTAAAAACCCCCGAAATTGTTGATCACCGCGGTCATAAACTCAATCGGGTAATACGTTTTCAAGTACAGGCTTTGGTAACTCTCCACCGCATAGGAGGCCGAATGCGCTTTGCAAAAGGAGTAGCCCGCAAAGGATTCTATTTGGCGGTAAATTTCCTGACTTAATGCGAGTGGGTGCCCCTGTTTTGCACAGGAAGTAAAAAAGTCGTCTTTTACCTTTTGCAGCGCAGCTTTTGACCGCCCTTTGCCACTCATGGCCCGACGCAAGATGTCGCCATCGGCGGCAGGAAGGCCACCGTAATGCAAAGCAATTTTGATGACATCTTCCTGATACACCATAATGCCGTATGTTTCGCCCAATTGCTCTTTGAACACCTCATGAAAATACTCGAAACGGTCGGGGTGGTTGTGCCTGAAAATATATTCTTTCATCATGCCCGATTGGGCCACGCCCGGACGGATAATGGACGAAGCGGCTACCAGCACTTTGTAATTGTCACACTTCAGTCGTCGGAGCAAGCCGCGCATGGCGGGGCTTTCAATGTAAAAACACCCAATGGTTTTTCCTTGGCTTAGCAGCTCGTTGCAGGTTGGTTCATCTTTGGAAATCGACGTGTCGCGAATATCGACTTCGATTCCTTGGTTTTCCCTGATTAATTTGACGGTGTCATCGATGTGGCCAATGCCTCGTTGGCTCAAAATATCGAATTTGTCAAAGCCAATATCTTCGGCCACGTGCATGTCAAATTGGACAATCGGAAACCCTTTTGGCGGCATTTCCAAAGCCGTAAAATGGGTGATTGGTTCTTCTGAAATGATAATGCCACAAGAGTGCATACTTCTCTGATTCGGGTATTTTTCGAGCATCATTCCATAATCTTGCACCATCATCACGACGTTGTTTTTATGGTGCTTTTTCATGGGTTTTTTTGCCAATTCATCGAGTTCCTCTTTGGGCAAACCAAACACTTTGCCCACTTCACGGAAAATGGAACGGTATTTAAATTCGACATTGGTGCCACAGAACGCCACATGATCTTGACCATATTTATCGAAAATGTAGGTTAAAATGGTGTCCCGTTCACGCCATGACCAATCGATGTCAAAATCGGGCGGCGTTTTTCGATTGACGTTCAAAAAGCGCTCAAAATACAAGTCGAGTTCCAAAGGGCAAATGTTTGTGATATCTAAACAATAGGCAATAATACTATTGGCGCCGCTGCCCCGACCAATGTGTAAAAAACCTTTGTTCAGGCTGTATTGAATAATATCCCACGTAATCAGAAAATACCCGCTAAATGCCAACTCATGAATGACTTTCAATTCCTTTTCCACCCTGGCTTTGGCTTCGGCATGCTCGGCGCCATAACGGCGAATCATGCCTTCATAAGCCAGTTTTGTCAGCAATTCCATGTCGTCTTGTGAATTCCCGGTAAAGTGTTTTTTGTTTTTTGGCGTATAAAAATCGTATTCAAAATGGCAGCCTGCTATGATGGCCTCCGTGTTTTGAATGATTTGCGGAAAATCATTGAATCGCTGTAAAAGTTGATCTATCGGAATCATGACTTCCGATACTTTGCAGTAATCCGCTTCGGTCAATTTAGATCCGATGATGTTTAAGTCAATGGCCCTTAGTATTTTATGTAGGTTAAACTCCTTCTTGGTCCGATAAGTCACCGAATGCAAAATGACCATCTTGGAAATTCTTCTTTTCCAAACGTAGTTATACAACTTGGGCAATTGGTCGGCCCCGATGCCTATAAATTCATGTTCTTTCAGTTCGTCGGGGACGTTATTAAACGGATAAATCACAAACACGTGGTCAAAAGGGGGCGCTACTTCAGGCAGCAGGGTGTTTTCAAAATGGTGCTTGGTCACCAAACGGTTCATTTCTGCGAGTCCGGCCCTGTTTTTGGCCAGCCCAATATACAGTTGCTTGCCGTTGTTCCGGAAGTCGATTCCGACGAGTGGTTTAATGCCTACTTTCTTGCATGCCTTTATAAAATCGTAGATGCCCGTTACGGTATTCAGATCGGTCAATGCCATGGCTGTGACCCCATAACCAACGGCTTGGGCCACCAAATCGTCTAAAGGAATGGTGCCAAAGCGGAGCGAATGAAAGGAATGGCAGTTGAGGTACATCGGAAAAATAAAGAATTTGGAATTAGGAATTAGGGTTTTCGCCTTTTGTGGGAATGCTCTTTGCTTTTAACATGGCATCGGCCCGACCCACCGCGTGGAAGCCGTAGCGGGTTTTCATTTTGTCTAAGGCCTGATACAACGCCAACAGTTCTTCGGTGTCTTCAAACATATTGATCTGATAGGTTCCTCGGACCAGCCCCATAAACGACACCCCGACCAGTCGGATGCGCATGCGCCGGTTGTATAATTTGCGGAATAATTCCAAGGCCAATTTTCCGAGTATGTGGTCGTAAGAGGTATAAGCCACCTTTCTTTGCACATTTTCGGTGTCAAAATTGGCATACCTGATTTTTACCGCAACCGTCGACACCAGCCACTGTTCGGACCTAGCCTGGTAACAGAGTTTTTCAACCATCCCCAAAATCAATGATTCTACTTTTTTGAGGTCAATGGTATCCTGTAAATAGGTGTGTTCCGTGGAAAGGGATTTTCTTTCGGTGTACGGTTCCACCGGGTTGTTGTCGATGCCGTTGGCTTTTTTCCATAATTCCAATCCGTTTTTGCCAATCATACTTTGGAGCACTTCGGCCGGTGTTTCCGATAATTTTTCGATGTTGCGGATGCCGAGCCGCGAAAGCAGGTTGAAAGTCACTTCGCCTACCATGGGGATTTTACGGATCGACAACGGATTTAAGAACGGCCTGACCCTATTTTGTGGAATTTCCAGATTGCCTTTGGGCTTGCCTTCGCCTGTGGCAATTTTGGACACCGTTTTGTTCACCGACAAAGCAAAACTGATGGGCAGTCCCGTTTCTTTTGTAATGGTTTGTATCAGTTCGTTGGTCCATTTATAGCAACCGTAAAATTTGTCCATCCCCGTAATGTCTAGATAAAATTCGTCAATACTTGCCTTCTCCACGATGGGCGCATATTCCTCAATAATTTCGGTTACTTCATGCGATTTTTTCGAAAACAATTCCATGTCTCCTTTGACAATTTTAGCCTGCGGACAAAGTTGCATGGCCATGCGTATGGGCATCGCGGAACGCACCCCGAAGTACCGCGCTTCATAGGAACAAGAAGCGACAACGCCCCGTTCGCCACCTCCTACAATGAGTGGAATACCAGTGAGTTGCGGGTTTTCAAGCCTGACGCAAGACACGAAAAACGTGTCTAAATCCATGTGTACAATTGCCCGTGACATCGTGCTTTTATATTTTGAGGTGAAAAATTATTTCACAAAACTAGAACCATATTCCCAAAGATTTTTATATTTGTTGTGAATTAAATTCACATTAACACATGTCCATATTTTCTGATAATCTGAGGTACCTGCGTGTCAAAAGTGGCATGACACAGCAAAAGTTAGCGGATGTATTGCTCATCCCGCGCGAGCGTTACGCCAAGTATGAAGGCACTACCGACCCGCCGCTCGACTGCCTGCAAAAGATTTCACGGTACTTTCATGTCAGCATTGATTTGCTGTTGTCTTTTGATATCAGGCGGGTGCCTTATGAAAATTTGATTCAGTTGGAGGAAAATCGCATTTTGCTGCCCATTACCGTTGACAGCGCGGGCGAAAACAAGATTGAATTGGTGCCCGAAAAAGCGCAGGCGGGTTATCTGATGGGCTACAGCGATCCTGAATTTATTGAGGCCTTGCAGCATATTTCACTGCCGTTTTTGAGAAATGGGAAATACCGGGCGTTTCCAGTTACCGGCGACTCGATGCCTCCTCACAAAGAAGGCTCGTTTGTCATTGGGGAATATATTGAACGCTTGGCCGACGTGGTGGACAACAAAACCTATGTCTTGGTGACCAAAACGAATGGCATTGCCTACAAACGGCTGGTAAAAAAAGGCAGTAATGTGTTATTGGCCAAATCGGACAATCCGATTTATGACCCATATGAGGTGAACACTTCAGAAGTATTGGAAATCTGGCGGTACGCGTGTAGCATTGCCACCCAAGAATTTGAACAAGACGATCTGGGCGCGATTAACGTAAAAGATGTGCTACAGGGAATTCGACAAGATTTTTCGGCTTTGAGCAAAAAAATTAGTCTGCGAAAGTGAGATTAGGTGGGGGGTGATGGGGGATGTAAACACGCCGCAATCCATGACTTTGCAACAATAGTGACTGCTGTTTTTCAGGATGTAATGTTTTGTAGTCTCCAGACTAAGTTGCGTAAAATAAAAAATAAGATTGACTGAGCGCGCAACTTTACAACTTTTGACATTACAACTTTCAACTTAGTTTTGGGCGTGCCCCGTTCCACTACTTTTTCCAATAAAAGAAAACTCAGTTCAGGAACGGGTCGGGCTGTCCGTTATATCTTTTGCTAAAGCAAAAGGATGCCACTGCCATCCCTCACGCGGGATTTTGTTTCAAGTTTGTAATGTTGAATGTTGAAAGTTTTTTTTCGAATACCTGCTTCTAAAGCAAGGTGTTCTATTCCCGAAAGCTGGTTTAAAGCCAATATTTCATTGCATTTAAGAGCAGATCAACGCCAGAAAAGAGAAGTGATAACATTCGTAACTACTTTTTTTATTGGTTTTCAGGTGGTTGGGTGGGTAGAATTACATCATCACGAAATTTGAAACAATACCCTTTTATTGCATTTTACCAAAGTTATATGTCGTATAATATTTATATTCATTTTCATTGTTTTTTCTGTACACATTGTATAGGTAAGTTTCTTTGCTTTTTTGGACAAGATCTTGTAATTCGATTTTGCTATCAATTGGCAGTAGAAAATATATTTTCAATCCATTTTCAAGTTGATATTCAATAGTTCGACCTTCATACGAATCTGAACTTATAACCTTTGTAGTGAAAGCTCTCTTAAAAAACTCACTCTTGTTTTTGTTTTGTCTATATCCTACATAATAAAAATTATAAAAAAACAATACAATAACAACAACTACTAAAAATACTTTTAATCCTAATGGGGCTTTAAATTCTTGAGGCATAAACTTTATTTTAATTTCTATGTTAAAAATGGTCCATAGCGATGTATCCAGTAATATTGAAATTCCCCGCTCCAAAATTGTCTTTGATAATATCCCTGCTCCGCAAGCTTGATGGCTATTGGAGCCCGACTTTGTGGCCAAAGCCAAATCCAATTTTCAGAACATAAATCTAAGAAGTTTTCAGATTTCTTTGTGCAAGAAAATGAAGAAGTTTAAGCAGGAGAGCAACTTTCCAACTTGCAACATTCAACTTTCCAACTCAGCTTTGGGCGTGCCCCGTTCCACTACTTTTTCCAATAAAAGAAAACTCAGTTCAGGAACGGGTCGGGCTGTCCGTTATATCTTTTGCTAAAGCAAAAGGATGCCACTGCCATCCCTCACGCGATTTTAGTTTAAAGTTGAAAAGTTTAAAGTTTAAAGTTTTTTTACGAACAGCACCTATTAAAACCAGGCACTTAGTTCCCGCAGGGTATTCTAAATCCCTAATTTCATGGTGTTTATGAGCTTGTCAATGCTCGAAAAGACAAGTGACAACACGCGTCACTGATTCAATTTTTTGTTGGTTTTCAGGTGGTTGGGTTGGTAAAATAGGGCGTCGCTAACTTTTAAACAATGCCAAATGATTAAGCCATCTTATGAAAAGTATAATTGAAATTATAACTCCAGCGGAGGATAACATAATTCCTCTTATGAACATTGATTTATCCATACTTGATCTATCTCTAAAGCCTTCTTTTTTATATTCAATGTATAACCTTCTAATTTCAACAATTGAATATAATATTAAAACAAATATCACAATTAAACTTTGGTAGTTATATGTTTCCATTATTTACCTCTATTATTATTAACATCATCCATTTTATCAATCCAAATTCCAGACCTTGGCGAGCTTAATTGCAGTATTGCGAAATCCATACCTTCTTTTATGAAATTTTTGACATAGAATTTAAATATACATAAAAAAATCGCAAAGATCCAAAGCCCAAACTTCTTGTAATTTAATAGCAGATTAAAACTAAAAAACACTTGGAATCCAACTTGATTTTATTGATGATTTTCAATTGTTGAACATATAAACCACCACATCATTAGCTTTTAAATATTACTTATTATTAATTAAATGCAATACACATTTCATTATGAGTAATGTCGAAATTATCACCCCAGTCGAACATAACATTACTCCTCTAATAAAATTTGATTTACCAACAATAGATTTATTCTTAAACCCCTCCCGTTTGTATTCATAATATAAATCTCTTAAAAAATAAAAACAAATCAAGAACAAGAATATCAAACCTGCTAAACTTTCATAACTATATGTTTCCATCACCTACCTCTGTTACAATTAACATCATTTTTTCATCAATCCAAGTGTCTGCTCTACAAGCCAGATAGCAAATTGCACCCAACTTTCCTGTCAAAGCCAAATCCAATTTTCAGAACATAAATCTAAGAAGTTTTCAGATTTCTTTGTGCAAGAAAATGAAGAAGTTTAAGCAGGAGAGCAACTTTCCAACTTGCAACATTCAACTTTCCAACTCAGCTTTGGGCGTGCCCCGTTCCACTACTTTTTCCAATAACAGAAGGTTTAGTTCAGGAACGGGTCGGGCTGTCCGTTATATCTCCGCCAAGGCGGAGGATGCCACTGCCATCCCTCACGCGATTTTAGTTTAAAGTTGAAAAGTTTAAAGTTTAAAGTTTTTTTACGAACAGCACCTATTAAAACCAGGCACCTAGTTCCCGCAGGGTATTCTAAATCCCTAATTTCATGGTGTTTATGAGCTTGTCAATGCTCGAAAAGACAAGTGATAACAATCAAAACTGCTTTTTTTTATTGGTTTTCAGGTGGTTGGGTGGGAAAATTATATCATCACTAACTTTGGAACATCACCTCATTTCGGATTTAAAAAAACAGGTAATCATTAACGTTAAACATTACCCTTGAAATCATTAGATTTGGGTCATTGACAATCTTTTCACTTCAGCTATTTTATAGTTAACCGCTTGCTTAATTAGTATTACTAGCAGTTTAATTTGTTTTTTTGTTATAACACCTGGTGTGTCTGCGTAAGTTTGAATATCTGATATAAAAGATACTATATAACCATTTTTAATGTTTGGATCCTTTTCAACTTTTAGGTTTTCATTTAAATTTCCAATAGAGTCATCAGTCAAAAAATCGATTCCAACATTTCTGTATGTTTCTGTGGCTTTATTTCGAAGCAATACAGTACATTTTTTTTCCATAAGGGAATCTAATTTCCTAAATCGTGAACTATAATTCAATGAGGTCGTTTCCCAAATCTTGAAGTGTTTTAAATAATATGCTAACAACATTTCTGTTGCTTTTTTCTCCGAAGAATTAATTTGCGCAATGCCGCAATTGCAGACAAACAGCATTATTACATTAACTAGGTATAAATTCAGTTTTTTCATGAATTTTTTGTTAAGGATTAGTATTTTTCCCATTATATATTTGGAACTGGAGTTGAGGTCTATTTTCTGAATATGTAGAACCATTTGTGCAAAGTCGGCAGACTTTACGGCAACAGCCACAGCCGATTTTCAGGACATAAATCTAAGAAGTTTTCAGATTTCTTTGTGCAAGCAAATGAAGAAGTTGTAGCAGGAGAGCAACTTTCCAACTTGCAACATTCAACTTTATAACTAATAGAGCAAGCTAAAGTTCGCGTAACTGAAGCCCACTGGGCTTAATTAGAAAGTCTTATCTGTTTGTTTGCACAAGCTAAAGCTTGTGTACCTGCATTTCAAACGGGCATCAAGGTTTTAGTTGGCAAGCTAAAGCTTGCGTACCTGACTGCCACTGGCAGTCCTCCTCTATATATCATATATTCTGAACATGCTAAAAGCAACAAAACCCCTTGGGTTTTTGCGAACTAAAGTTCGCTTTCCGGAAGCCCACTGGACTTCCTCCTCTATATATCATATATTCTGAATATGCTAAAAGCAACAAAACCCCTTGGGTTTTTTGCGAACTAAAGTTCGCTTTCCGGAAGTCCACTGGACTTCCTCCTCTATATATCATATATTTTTTAGCCACTTACAAAAGCAAGCTTTTCACTAATACACTAAGGAACAATAGTGAAAACGAATAGGATTACGCGGCGCTTCGCTTGCGTGATCCTATACAGCTCCATTCTGAACATGCAAAAAGCAACAAAACCCCAAGGGGGTTTGTTGCTTTTGTTTTTTAAACGCTTACAAAAGCAAGCTTTTGACGCTTTTTTAAAAAACAAAAGCAGCACCTTCGGTACTGCTTTTTGCATGAATCTGTGACCTCGATAGGATTCAAACCTATAACCTTCAGAGCCGTAATCTGATGCTCTATTCAATTGAGCTACGAAGCCTTTTTGCGGGTGCAAATATATGGATTTTTTTATGCTATACAAGTAAAATTTTAAAGTTTGATTTAAAAAATTATCTTTGTGTTCTTAACTCCCTGAATCTCATGCGTTCCATTGATGAATTAATTCGCACTATTTCTGACTTTCCAAAGCCAGGCATCCAATTTAAAGACATTACGCCTTTGTTGCAAGATGCTGCTTTTTGCAGCCAATGGGTGCAAGACCAAGCGGACATTTTACGGCCATTGCAGATTGAAGCAGTAGCAGGAATTGAAAGCAGGGGATTTCTGTTTGGCATGTTATTGGCGCAAGCTTTGCAATGTCCTTTTGTACCTATTCGCAAAAAAGGGAAACTACCTGCTGCAGTGTACCAAGTGGAATATGCGTTGGAATACGGCACCGATGTGCTCGAAATGCACCAAGATGCTTTAAAACCCAACCAACGCGTGTTGGTTCACGACGATGTGTTGGCCACCGGAGGAACGGCTTTGGCTGCCCAACAACTCATCAAGCAGGCTTCGGCTTCCACCGTGGCGGTTCATGTGATTATTGAATTGGGCTTTTTACAAGCTGCCCAACGTTTTCCAGAAGTGCCCGTCTTTTCAGGAATTACCTACTAATCTAAAGCCCTACAAGTGACGTAGTAGCGCCAAGCCAACAGTATTTTTTGTGTCTTGTTCATTTGGATTGGATCCAAACGCTGCACGGTCAAACTGGGTAACATCTTTTTGTTTACTTGGGCCAACGCCTTAAAAATCCGCTTTTTCAATTTCGGTGAAAACATGCTTATTTGGTGGCAATCATGGAAATTTCAACATTCACTTCGCGGGGCAAAGTTTTCACAGCAACGGTTTCACGAGCTGGTGCCATTGCAGGATCAAAGTAAGTAGCGTAAACGGCATTCACTTTAGCAAAATCGGCCATGTCATTCAAAAAAATGGTGGTTTTCACCACATGCTCAAACCCCATGCCTGCCGCTTCTAAAACCGCTTGCAGGTTGTGCATCACTTGGGTCGTTTCTGCCTCAATGTTTGGCATGTTCAAATGGCCAGTGCTCGGGTCAATAGCAATTTGACCTGAAGTGTATAAAACGCCGTAAGCCATGACAGCCTGACTGTATGGACCAATGGGCTCAGGGGCGTTGGGGGTGTGGATGATTGTTTTCATGGAGCAAATTTAGTGATTTAAAGATTGAAGGATTTAAAGATTGAAAGATTTGAGATATAAAATTGAGTGATAAAAATAACTTCAAACAAAAAAACTATTGCCTTGTGGCTATTGCCTATTGCCTCTATTTGATTGAAGAGTTTCGAAGAGTTTCAAAGACTTTCGACTTTTGACTTTTGACTTTCGACTCAAACTATTCCTTCACCAGTTTTTCAATTTTCACGCCCAATTCACTGTACACTTTCACGAAGTAAATGCCAACTGACAACGATGAAACGTCCAAATTTGTTTCGGAAGCATGAACCTGAGTGGCTACTAACTTTTTGCCGTACACATCCATTAATTCAATAGCATCAATAGTTTTTGCTGAGGTAATGGTCAATTGCTGTTTGGCCGGATTTGGATAAATGACAACCGACGAATCATTATAAACAGGTTCTTGTACAGCCAATGAAGTGGTGCTTGCCACCCAACTGGAAGCGATGTTGTTGTCTAAATTGGTGCTTGTGAGCTGCAAATAACTGCCATTTCCATCAGGCGCGGTGGGCCACGGTGCCGAATCAAAATACGTCACTTCATCAATGGTGTTGCCAAAGGCATCTGCCAGCACTATTTTTTGTGATTTGTTTGATAAATTTCTGGTATATTGTCCAAAAGGGGTGATGCCATTTTGGGTTTGAAAAATGCTGGAATTCGCACATAAATACAAACTTGAATTTCCAGAAATGGTTGAATTATATGGGAATTGATAGGTGAGGCCAAGTTCTTTAAAATAAATCCCTGAAAGATCCACTGTTGCGGCACCGGTATTGGTTATTTCAATAAATTCTTGGTCATTACTCACTGGAAAAGACACTGAAGTAGCAGGGTTGTAATTAATTTTAGTGATAACCAACGGCGGAACAGTGATGTTATAACAGGCATTGTAGCTTCCTAATTGCGGGGTCATCCAAGCAATGCGATTGGTAATAAACGTTTTAAGGTTGGCAATTTCCAATGGGTTATTCTGAATGGTGCCCCATTTTTGATTTTCACGAACCATTGCTTCGCTAATCAAAGTAATGGTATTGTCAATAAAAGTGTTTAAAAAAGCCGCATTCATGGGCTTTCCAGCTTGTGTCAATTCGTGAAAACGCTTTGACAAATAACATTTAAAGGTTGAATTATTGAACAAATCGGTCCAAAATTTGGATCCTTCGTTGTCGTAATTCGAAAATTGCCAATTATAGGTTTTACTTCTGTCAAATCCCCAAGAAAACAAATCATTGCCAAGGGTTAAATTAAAATCCCAAATGGGGCCTGCTCTCAATTTGCCATTTCTATCTTTATGAAAAAAGGTGCTAAATTGGTAGCCATCTACATTGGCAGCAAATTCGTTCGACAGCATAAAATCGACAAAAGAAGGCACATCAATGACCGTGGTGTAGCCATTCAACAAGCTCGTGTTATTGGCTGTTGCGGCGGTTTGCAAACTGGTAAATTGCCCATATATATAGGAGCCTTGTTCGGTTGTGACATCGACAGGCTTTGGCAACTCATGGATAAAATTCACCGTGCTTCCTACATAAGGAACTGTAGACCAAGCAATAGGATCACCGCCCGTCGTTTTGTCGGCTTTTGTAATGTAGCCCCCAGTCAAATTCTCGCCGCTTGTATCAGCAGTTGTAATTTTAAGAATATTCACCCGATTGGAATCTGCTTTTATTTTTTCTTGCAGCACATAAAGCCCCATGTATTCACCGTTAACCACCACCTCGCAATATTGCGTCCGGGATGCGTAATTGCCCATTTCACGTGACATGTAGTAGGCCAAATAGTCGCGAATCAAAGACGGATCAAAGGCCAAACCATTTAAAATCCAATCATTTTCAGACGGCATCCCAAGTAATTTCACATTGTTGTTGCTCACATTATCCGATAAAAGCGTGGTAAAACCATAGCCTTTTTTGGGTGCCGCTTGCGACGAAGAACCCCTAATTTGGATGCTGAAACGGCCATTATAATTTAAATAAGTAGTGGTGTTCTGGTCAGTCACATAGTTTCTGGAACCATCTGTGTGGTAAATGATTTTCATGGCACCCAACACCACGCCGCTATCGACAATTTCATACGGTTGGCTGGTTCCCGGATCAGTGTCAGTCGTAATAAGGACTATGGGTAAATTGCTGTCGGTAAAAGTCTGGGCCTTCAACCCGCCAATGATGAAGAGTAATAATAAGACTAAAAAATGGTTGGGGGTAGTTTTAAAGATCATTTTCATCTTGTAGAATTTTACCAAATATACTGTAACTTTCGTCAATTTCACGCTTAATATTGCCTTTGCGATTTGCTTGACATCATGGCGAATCGATTCAAATAAAATGGCAAAATCAAACCAAAATTGACCGTTAAAATGGAACAGAATCAAAATAGGAAAAAGAATCATTAATTCATTTATATTTGAGCAAAGAATCAACCAACCAACCAGGATGGATTGCTTGCGTGAAATGCCACTGAAAATCAAACTATTAATTCAAATAACGTATTTCTGAAAGCTTGCAAATCATCACTAATTGTTTTACAACATGAAAATTGCTTTATTGGGTTATGGTAAAATGGGCCGAGCCATTGAAGACATTGCGCAACGCCGAGGCCACGAAATTGTTGCCCGCAAAACAAGTACTACGCCTTTTGAAGCGGCCGATTTGGCCGATGTAGCCATCGAATTTAGCACCCCAGAAGCGGCAGTGACAAACCTAGAATGGGCCATTGATCAGCGCATTCCAGTGGTTTGCGGCACTACAGGCTGGTTGCATGACTACGAAAAAATGGTTGATCGGTGCCACAAAGCAGATGCGGCTTTGTTGTATGCGTCCAATTTTAGCTTGGGGGTGAATTTGTTTTTTGAGGTTACGCAATATGTTGCCCAATTAATGAACAACCGACCCGAGTACCATGTTTCGATTGATGAAATTCACCATACCCAAAAAAAAGACGCGCCAAGCGGTACCGCCATTACCATGGCAGAGATTGTAGCATCACAAACTGATGATATCGACGGCTGGGTTTTGGGAAAACCACAAGCGGGTAAAATCCCCATTCGGGCACTGCGCGAACCCGAGGTGCCGGGCACCCATACCTTGTTTTATCGTTCGGCCATTGATTCGATGTCGTTTACGCACACCGCACACAGCCGCGAGGGTTTTGCGTTGGGCGCCGTTTTGGCAGCCGAATGGATGGCGGGCAAAAAAGGGGTTTTCAGCATGAAAGATGTATTGGGGCTTCATCGTGAAAAGTAACCTCCCTTCATTGTCGTTTTTTACTATGAAGTGATTTAAACTTTTTTCAATTGGCTGCAAAATGGTCTTTTCGCCCCATATTTCAGCTTTTTATTATTGAAGTGGTTTAAACTTTTTTCAATTGGCTGCAAAATGGTCTTTTCGCCCCATATTGCCTCTTTTTATTACTCCGTAGCGCTGCTATGCAGTGCAAAAAAGTGACAATCTGGAACAAAAATCCACATTTTTCGCTTCAATCAAAAAAGTCTAAACCACTTCTTTTTAAAAAAAACTACCTTTGCCGCATGGAAACCAATAGACAAAAGAAAATCGGACAAGTATTGCAACAAGATATTGTTGATATATTGCAAGGTGAAATTCGCAAAAACGGCATTACTAACTTAGTAATCACCGTTTCAAAAGTAAATGTCACATCCGATTTGTCCATTGCCAAAGTGTATTTGAGTATTTTCCCGTCGTCTGAGGCTTTGCCTTTGTTAAAGGGAATCCAAGCAAATACCATCATGATCCGTCATGACTTGGCACAACGGGTGCGCCACCAATTGCGCAAAGTGCCTCAATTGCATTTTTTTATCGATGACAGTTTGGATTACCTTGAAACCATTGATAACGCCCTAAAAGGAACCGAAAACCCGATTGCCGATCCGTCTTTGCTTATTAAACGCAAAAAAGCCTAGTAGTGAACCTGTCTTGGTACATCGCACAACGGTATTTGTTTCATTGGAACCGTTCTACCGCCATCAATATCATTACTGCTATTACTGCCTTGGGAATCATTGCCGGCAGCATGTCTCTTTTTGTGGTATTGTCCGTCTTTAGCGGGCTTCGTGGTTTTAGTTTGTCGTTTGTACAAGACTTTGATCCAGACTTAAAAATTTCTGCTAAAGCTGGAAAAATCCTCCCATGGTCAAATGATTTAGACCAATTATTAAAGAGTAATCCAGATATTGCTTGTTGGTCGCAAGTTGTTGAAGAACGCGTGTTGTTTTGTTACGATAGCAAAGAAGCGGTGGCCTATTTAAAAGGGGTCGATGCCAATTATGTCCGTGTCAATGGCATCAACAAACGGATGTTCACAGGCCAATGGTTGGAGCCCGGTACAAGCCAATGTGTGGCCGGTTATGGCATCTCCAATAAATTATCGTTGGGTGTGCTCGATTTTCAACACCCGTTTGAAGTATTTGTCCCCAAACCAGGCGAAGGTCTCATTGAATCGGAATCAGAAGCTTTCAGGAGCCAAGTGCTACTCCCAATCGGTGTTTATGCCATTAACGAAGAATTAGACGGAAAGTATGTTTTTTGCGATTTGGTACAGGCCCAATCATTGATGGGTTATGGTTCAAAACAGTTTTCGCATGTTGAAATCAGCGTAAAAGAGGGCGCCGATGTGTTGGCAGTGCAACAACAGCTTCAAAACAAATTGGGCAGCAAATGCAAAGTGCAAACCCGACAAGAGCTCAACGAAACCCTTACCCGCATGTTGAACACCGAAAATTTGGCGGTGTACTTGATTTTTACCTTAGTGCTCATTATTGCTTTGTTCAATTTGGTCGGCGCCCTACTCATGGTAATTATAGAAAAACAACACCATTTACAAACCCTTTCGGCACTCGGAATGACGGTTTCGGGCTTGCGTGCGATATTTTGGTTTCAAGGCACTTTACTAAGTGTTTATGGCGGGTTGATCGGCCTGATTTTAGGAATGGGCTTGGTACTAGGACAAGCACACTTTCATTGGATTATGATTACCGAATCGCTCCCCTACCCGATTGAATGGCATTATGAAAATGCTTTTGTGGTATTGGCAACCATTGTGGTATTAGGTGCCTTGGCGTCGGCCATTGCATGCAGCCGCATCAGGGGTCGGTTTTTAGAAAAGCCTAATTAAAGGCTATTTTATTGGTGTAATTGATCAAACTTCTTGTAAAGTCACAATCTCAACTATTTTTTTTAGTGGAAAATAATATTTCACTATGATTTGATTGTTCAAATCGAAGCTGATTTTCAGTTCAGTAGCTCCGAATCCCTTTGTTTTAGGGGGCAATGAGCAGAATTTATTCAAAAATTTGATAAATTTTATTTGGCAGTTTTAAATTTTGTCATACATTTGCATCCGCAACCAAGGGGTTATATGCTCCGAAGTTGTATAGGCGAAAATAGCTCAGTTGGTAGAGCGCGACCTTGCCAAGGTCGAGGTCGCGGGTTCGAATCCCGTTTTTCGCTCGAATACCAAGGCTTGAGTGGTGGAATTGGTAGACACGCTGGACTTAAAATCCAGTGAACAGTAATGTTCGTGCGGGTTCAAGTCCCGCCTTGAGTACAAGTATTAACCGTAAACAGTCTAATTATTAGGTGTTTACGGTTTTTTATTTTAGTCGAAAGTCAAAAGTCGAAAGTTAAAAGTCTTTTGTTTAAGGTTGAAAAAATTGGCGAGCTAAAGCTCGATCGGATTAATTGTTTTTTGATTTGCGAACTGAAGTTCGCTTTCCGGAAGTCCACTGGACTTCCTCCTCTTAATATCAAATCTGAAGCCAACTGGGCTTAATCAAAAAGTCTTATCTGTTTGTATGCACAAGCTAAAGCTTGTGTACCTGACTGCCACTGGCAGTCCTCCTCTATATATCATATGCTCCATACAGTTCGACCTTCGGTCTAGGGTCAGGTTTTGCTTCGCACCGTTCGGCCTTTGGCCTCGGGTCAGGTTTCAGGTTTCAGGTTTCAGGTTTTGTTAAGGCGAGCTAAAGCTCGCGTACCTGAAGCCCACCGGGCTTCCTCCTTTTAATTTCAAATGCACCGTTC
This sequence comes from Flavobacterium sp. BFFFF2, assembly GCA_002256385.1. Taxonomy (GTDB): domain Bacteria; phylum Bacteroidota; class Bacteroidia; order Flavobacteriales; family Flavobacteriaceae; genus Flavobacterium. The sequence continues at coordinate 63,305 of NKJD01000006.1, read as the reverse complement.
GCCCTTTGGCCTCGGGTCAGGTTTAAAGTTTCAGGTTTCAGGTTTAGCTTCGCACCGTTCGCCCTTTGGCCTCGGGTCAGGTTTAAAGTTTCAGGTTTCAGGTTTAGCTTCGCTCCGTTCGCCCCTTCGGGTCTCGGGTCAAGTTTCAGGTTTCAAGTTTCAGGTTTCAGGTTTGTTGAGGCAAGCTAAAGCTTGATCGGAATAGATATTTTTTTGATTTGCGAACTAAAGTTCGCTTTCCGGAAGTCCACTGGACTTCCTCCTCTTAATCTCAAATGTTCGACCCATTTGTTCTAATGGGTCTCGGGTCAATCCTTCAATCTTTCAATTTCAAATCTCAAATCTCAAATCCTTCAATCTTTTCCCTTTCCTCTTTCCACTTTCCTCTCAACTACACTTGTAAAACCCCCATATTAAAAGGCCTTGCAATCGGTGCATGATTGGCCGCTTCAATCCCCATACTAATCCAAGTACGCGTATCAAGTGGATCAATGATGCCATCAGTCCACAATCGGGCTGCGGCATAATACGGTGACACTTGCGCGTCATATTTGGCTTTGATTTTATCGAATAACTCTTGTTCTTTTTGGGCATCTACCTCTTCGCCTTTGGCTTTAAGTGAGGACGCTTCAATTTGCATAAGTACTTTGGCCGCTTGTGAACCGCCCATCACGGCCAATTCGGCACTTGGCCAAGCCACAATGAGCCTCGGATCGTATGCTTTGCCACACATGGCATAATTTCCGGCTCCATACGAATTACCAATAACTATGGTAAATTTCGGCACCACCGAATTACTCACGGCATTTACCATTTTGGCGCCATCTTTAATAATGCCGCCATGTTCACTTTTTGAACCCACCATAAATCCGGTAACATCTTGTAAAAAAACCAATGGAATTTTCTTTTGGTTGCAATTGGCAATAAAACGTGTGGCCTTATCGGCACTATCTGAATAAATGACCCCGCCAAATTGAATTTCTCCTTTTTTGGTTTTTGACACCAAGCGCTGATTGGCTACAATGCCAACCGCCCAGCCATCTATGCGTGCATAGCCTGTAATAATCGACTGCCCATAACCGGCTTTGTATTCGTCAAATTCCGATTGATCAACCAAACGCGCAATGATTTGTTTCATGTCGTAAGGTTCGGTTCGGGCTTTGGGTAAAATGCCATAAATTTCTGCAGGGTCACTTTGTGGTGCTTCAGCGGCTATTCGGTTGTACCCTGCTTTGTCATAATCACCTATTTTACCTACAATGCGTTTGATCCGCTCCAACGCATCCTTGTCGTCTTTGGCTTTGTAATCGGTTACACCAGAAACTTCACAATGCGTGGTAGCACCGCCTAAGGTTTCATTATCGATGTTTTCGCCTATGGCCGCTTTTACCAAATAGCTTCCAGCCAAAAAGATACTTCCCGTCTTATCCACAATTAAAGCTTCATCGCTCATGATGGGCAAATAGGCCCCACCAGCCACACAACTCCCCATGACACAAGCAATTTGCGTAATGCCTAAGCTGCTCATTTGGGCGTTGTTTCTGAAAATACGGCCAAAATGTTCTTTGTCCGGAAATATTTCATCTTGCAATGGCAAATACACCCCTGCACTATCCACTAAATATATGATTGGCAAGCGGTTTTCGAGCGCAATTTCTTGGGCACGCAAATTCTTTTTACCTGTAATTGGAAACCAAGCACCTGCCTTCACGGTGGCGTCATTGGCCACTACAATACATTGTTTACCTTGAATGTATCCGATTTTTACCACTACCCCACCCGACGGACAGCCGCCGTGCTCGGCATACATGCCTTCGCCAGCAAAAGCGCCAATTTCAATGGCAGGCTTGTTTTCGTCTAACAAGTAATCGATGCGCTCACGAGCAGTCATTTTGCCTTCGGCATGCAACTTCTCGATGCGTTTGATTCCGCCGCCAAGTTTTACTTTTACCAAGCGTTGTTTGAGTTCAGAAAGAGCGAGTTTGTTAAAATCTTCGTTTTTGTTAAACGTAAGGTCCATAGGATTGGGTTTTGTGCTAGTGGCAAAGTTACGAAAACGATTTCATTGTTTATGAATTTGAAAATGAGGCCATCGATTATTTTGTTTCAAGTTTCAGGTTTCAAGTTTCAGTTCAAGTTTCAGGTTTCAGGTTTCAGGTTTCAAGTTTCATGTTTCATGTTTCATGTTTCAAGTTTCAGGTTTCAGGTTTCAAGTTTAATTTTTGTCAAGCTGAAGCTTGCGTACCTGACTGCCATTGGCAGTCCTCCTCTATATATCATATGCTCCGTTCGCCCCTTCGGGTCTCGGGTCAGGTTTCAAGTTCCGACTTTGGACTTTCGACTTTGGACTTTTGACTTTCGACTTTCCAACTTTGGACTTTCGACTTTCCAACTTTCAACTTTCAACTTAAAAAAAATGTACGAATTATAACTTTTTTTATCAAATATGTGAAATTGATTTGTAATCTTTGTAACTGTAAATGATTGATTGATGCCTTCTATGCTGCGACCTTCTATTTTATATCTTTTCTTGATTTGGGGCATGTATTTGCAAGCCCAACATCAACCTGTACGTCAATATAAAGAATCATTTAAAGCTGAAGACAAATTTGGCAATCGCATTACAGATCATGCTGTATTGCAAAAAATATACGCGCAACGCAGCATTGAATTGGCAACTGCTAGAAATAAAACCAATCAGCAAAAATCAACCTTACAAAATCCTGTTCCACTTTGTGAAAACGGCAATTTTGAAACATTTGACAACAGCCAAAAACTGATTGATTATACTTGTTTTTCAGACACTCCCGACAATCCTGTTCAGTGTGTTCCTTCCAATAATCCGCAGACAAACCTAATCCCTGAATACAATCCAAGCAATCCGGACTTAGATGCAACTACGGTTCCTGCAAATTACCAAGACGAATACATCGGAAACATCCAAGCTTACGATCAATATGCACTGAAAATCAATTACAAACACCAATTTGGAATTGGCTTGGCCACTGCTCAAGCGCTGAGAGTTAAAACAGATAACGAAAAATGGGTGAAATTTAATTACAAGGCTGTTTTACAAAGTATTAACGGAACAGATCACGATGAGGAACAACCCTTTTTTAAAGCAAGAATATTAAATATGAACGGTGATGTGGTCAATGAATTTTGTTTAATTGGCGATCCCAAAAACTGCGTTTTTACCCAGGCACCAAATTTGGTAGTGGGCAGTGTGGTATTGTTTACAAACAATTGGCAAGCAGGGTATTTAGATATTTCATCCATTCCAAATAACGAACCATTTACCATTGAATTCATGGCTTCACGTTGCGGTTTGGGAGGTCATTTTGGGTATGCCTACATTGATGATATTTGCAATTTACATGCAGCCGAAAATTTACAAGGAAGCATTGAACTAGATCCCTTGTATTTAAATTGTCCGACATTGCCAGTTTCAATTTGTGGATCGTTTACTGTTCCCGGTTCTGGAGGTATTTTGGCCGCTGTAGACACCTTTACCTTAACCGTTTCCGATGAAAACAACTTGACTGTTTACACTTCAGTGGTACCCGCAAACGTGGATTTGACCAACCTTCGTTTTTGCTTTGATTTGCCACTTGGAAGTTTACCCAACCTAGTTTCGGGCACTTATAATGTGTCAGTTAAACTGTCCTATAAGGTTTCGCAAACGGATTGTACGGGAACGCACTTCAACGATGTCATGGATGACGATGCCAATCCTGGTTGGGATATTTGGTATTTAAATTGTGTCAATTGCCCCATTCAGTTAGTGACAACTAAACTTAAAAGTTGTGATACCGACAAAAATGGCACTGAAATATTTAACTTATTGCTGGCACAACCCATTATTGCAGTCAATCAACCTGGTTTAACGTTTGCCTATTTTGAGCAATTAAATGATGCGGTCTTAAATTATAATCCGATTGCGACTCCGGCTGCTTATGTAAGTGCTAGCCGTATAGTATATGTAAGGGTGAGTAATACTACACCCAATTGTTTTAAAATTATTCCAATTACCATTCAAGTCCGAAATCCCATTGCCACCATTTCAGGCATCTTAAATGTTTGCGCTGGCGACACAGTTTTAACAGCTTCAACTGGAACCCATTACGCATGGAGCACAGGAGCGACAACGGCTGCTATTACGGTGAATACTCCTGGTACTTTTCATGTTACTGTAACCGACACCGATGGCTGTTTAGCACAAACCTCAGCCACCATATTACCAAATGGCATTGCTGTGAACCCCACGCTGTCGGTGATAAGGCCTGGCTGTTTAAATTCTTATGGCAGCATCACAGTAACATCAATTATGTCAGAGGTGAGTTTTGACGGGGGTGCTAATTGGCAATCAAACCCAAGTTTAAGCCAAGCAGATGTAGGGACTTACCATATTAAAATTAGAACAGCCTCTGGATGCGAGTCCTATCCTTCAACCGTTTATATTACGTCATTTAATGGACCTTTTCCGAGAGCTACATTTGTCAACCCTACCTTTTGTGGCGGATTCGGATCCATTACAGTAACGTCAACAGCCCCTGAATATAGTTTTGACAATGGAATAACATGGACAACTAGTAACACTATAGATCAATTGCCATTGGGAACCTACCACATTCGCACAAAAGATGCGGATGGATGTATGTCAAATGCAAATGACATCACGCTAGAAGGAGAGTTTTTAGCATCGCCCGAAGCCGATAAAATTGATCCTTATTGTGGTAATTCTGGTGCCATTAATTTCACTTCGGCAGCAGCAGAATTTAGCATTGACGGGGGAAATACTTGGCAAACGAATCCGGTATTTACCAATTTGAATACAGGAAGTTATATTCTGAAAATTAAAGACAACATTGGCTGCACTTCACCAACCAACTACCTATACTTGGTTGACTTTGAAAATGTTAGACCTTCTTTTCTGATTTCCGATGCAAGTTGTGGCATAAAAGGGAGTATCACTGTAAAAACCTTTGGTGATTCCTTTTCATTTGATGGGGGACAAAATTGGAGCAATTCACCCATTTTACCAGATATTTTAGTTCCTAACACGTATCAAATAATTGTTCGACATGGCAGTTGTGAGTCATTACAATCAACCGCCAATTTTAACACGACCTATCATGACATTCCAAATGGACATGATTCCTCCACGTTGTATTGTGACACTTTCAATGATTTACAAGAAACCGTTGACCTGACCGCTTACAACAGCCAATATATTTTAAATGCGGCCGGATATAATTTCAATTTTTACAAAAGCGAGAATGCGGCCATTCAACTTGACCATGCGCTGCAATATACACCAGCAGCAGCTGCTTTAGTTTCGACCACCGAACCCACTATTTATGTTCGCATTTCAGATCTATTTCAATGTTATAAAGTCGTAAAATTGAATTTCACCTTCTTTGATGCACCAAGGGTTTCTATGTTAGATCAATTTCCGATCTGTGAAAATTTCCCCATCACTTTAGATGCCGGCCCAGGATTTGAAAGTTATTTATGGACCAATCTATCCACGACACAAACCAGTACTTTCAACCATTTCGGGAATTATTGGGTGAAGGTTTCTGAATGGCACAACAACCATGCTTTGCAGTGCTTTACCACACATAATTTCACCTTGTTTTTATCAAATCCGGCTGTAATTGCACATATTGATACCCAAGACTGGACTGTACACGACAATAGTATTACAGTGACTGTTCGGGGCGTTGGCAATTATGTTTATTCGCTTGATGGGGTTAATTATCAGACGAGTAATACATTCACCGGATTAGATACCGGCGAATATATGGTGTATGTGAAAGACCTGAATTTATGTGGCATTAGTCACATAGAACGGGTTTTCTTGCTGTATCATCCGGTCTATTTTACGCCCAACAACGATGGTTTTCACGATTATTGGCAAGTTGACTTTGCAAACTTCAAACCTGGACTTAAAGTACACATTTTTAACCGATTTGGGAAGTTTTTACAAGAGCTACCCTACAACAGCATTGGCTGGGATGGCCGATACAACGGCTTAGAATGCCCAGCAGACGATTACTGGTTTGTAGTTTACCGTGAAAACGGGCAAGTTTACAAAGGACATTTTGCCTTGAAACGGTAATCACACATTCGTGTTGATTAATTCACATCCTGATTACCCAAATTGAATGCAGCGCATACTGATGCTGCCATGCTGAAAACCCTCGTGCCAAAAAACAATCTTTTCGTCGGGGTTGGTGGCACCTAAGGCATAAATCAAAGGTAAATAATGGTCATTGGTGGGCACGGCTATTTCCGCTATTGCACCCATTTTTTCATAATGTATCATTGCTTGGTCGTTGCGATCAAGCAGCTGCTTTTTGATGAATTCATCAAATGAAACGGCCCAGTCAAATGGCGCTGCATCCACATGCTGAAAATTGAGGTTTCTCAAATTGTGTACAATGTTGCCACTGCAAATAATTAAAACACCCTTGTCCCTAAGCTGCTGAATGTCTTTGGCCAATTGATAATGGTAAGAAGGCGGTTGGTAATAATCAATGCTCATTTCAAACACGGGTATATTCGCTTTCGGGTATAAAAATTTGAGCACGGTCCATGCTCCATGATCGAATCCGTGTTGTGGATCAGCTAGGGCATCGAACTCACTTAGCTTGGTGACCAATGCTTGCGCACGTGCAGGGTCGCCGGGAGCGCCATAATTTATCTGATACAATCGTTCGTCGAAGCCGCCAAAATCATAAATGGTTGTTGGATGTGCCGTGGTGCTAATCCAAGTACCTTTTGACAACCAATGGGCCGAAATCACCAAAATTGATTGCGGCTGCTCAAATTGTGCTGGCCAAAGCTGCAATTGTTGGGTAAAGGTATTGTCCCACAAGGCATTCATCGGGCTGCCATGACCTACAAAAAGCACAGGCAACCTTTGGGTTAATGCATTGTTCTGTTGAGTCCTGAGCCAAGAGTTTGGGTTAAAAATGGGTGTATCCATGATTTTTAATTAATGCCATTGGAAACTTGAAAAATACAAGCGCCACTCATCACATTCAAAAGTAGCCACAAAGCGTTCAATCAAGTTACACTTTTGGTTTTATTTCTTTTAAAAATTCCCATTTCAAATCGGCAGACGAATCATGATCATTAAAAATACTCAAGGCAAAAGATTTTGACATAATAAAGGAACAACAGGTTGCGCATTTAAAATGTATCTAATTCGATTTCATGGCCTTTTCACCGCATAAAATTGTTTAACTTTACCCATGCCACCTATTGGAAATAATCAACCATGAAGCATTTTATTAAAAACATCTTGTTGCAAACCATATTGAGGGAAAACAAAAACAAACCTCAAGAAGTGCCCAGCGGGTATGTGTTTGCAAAAGCCTATCGCATTTTTTTGATATTACTACGCCGATATAGTAAAGACACGCTGTTGATCATTACTGGCATTGGTTGTGCAGGATTTGGTTTTAAAGGTTTTTTGGTGACCAATCAATTTATTGATGGGGGTGCAACGGGTATCTCATTGCTGCTCTCCGCTTTAACTCATTTGCCCTTGTGGTTGTTAATCGTCATGGTGAATGCTCCATTTGTCTACTTGGGCTACCGAATTATGGGTAAAACGTTTGCCATAAAAACGGCTTTGGCCATGATTGGGCTGGCACTTTGTTTGGCTGTGGTTCCGTATCCACAAGTAACCCATGACAAGTTGCTTGTAGCCATCTTTGGCGGGTTTTTCTTGGGCGCAGGCATTGGGTTTGCCATTCGGGGCGGTTGTGTGATTGATGGCACCGAAATTCTGGCCATTTACTTGTCGCGCAAAGTCGGCGTAACAATTGGCGATGTCGTCATTTTCATCAATGTGTTTATTTTTTCGGCAGCCGCGTATTTTTTAGGTATTGAAATAGCCCTTTATTCCATGATTACGTATTTAGCAGCCTCTAAAACCCTTGACTTTTTGGTGGAAGGGATTGATGAATATATTGGCGTCACCATTATTGCCTCGTACCACGACGAAATGCGGCACATGATTACCCATAAATTGGGACGAGGGGTCACTGTGTACAGTGGCAAAAGTGGGCATGGAAAAAGGGGGGAAACCCGCGATGTGGACATCATTTTCACGGTAATTACCCGACTCGAAGTCAATAAATTAACCACTGAAATTGAAAAAATTGAACCCAATGCTTTTGTGGTCATGCACCGCATTAAAGACACCAAGGGCGGAATGATTAAGAAAAGGCCGCTTAAATAATAGAAATCCCCCACTCCTGCGCTACTTTTTCGATGCATTTTTCGCCATCAATAGCTGCCGAAACAATACCACCCGCAAAGCCGGCTCCTTCACCACACGGATACAAGCCTTTAATTTGAATGTGTTCTAAAGTGATTGGGTCACGTGGAATGCGCACTGGCGAGGACGTCCTGCTTTCGGGGGCGTGCAAAATGGCCTCATTGGTCAAATAACCCCGCATGCTTTTGCCAAATGCTACAAATCCTTCGCGGAGGATGCTGGTGATAAATTCAGGGAATACTTTGCCCAATTCTACCGCAGTGGTTCCAGGCACATAAGAAGTGGCAGGAATGCTCGTTGACTGTTGTTTTTGGGTAAAATCGACCATTCGTTGGGCGGGTACCCGCTGGGTTTCGCCTGCTAATTTCCAAGCGGTTTGTTCAATGTGTTGCTGAAAGTACATGCCAGCTAATGGGCCAAATTTGTGGTACGATTTGAAATCTTCGGGTTTCAATTCCACTACGATGCCCGAATTGGAAGTGGCTTGGTCGCGTTTAGAGGGTGACCACCCATTGGTGACTACTTCGCCTGGGGCAGTGGCGCAGGGCGCAATCACCCCACCCGGGCACATACAAAACGAATACATGCCACGTCCTTGAACTTGTTTTACGATGGAATAAGGCGCAGGAGGCAAATAAGGACCTCGCTCCGCGCAATGATATTGAATTTGATCAATCAAAGTTTGTGGATGTTCAATGCGGACACCCAATGCGAATGGCTTTAATTCAATGGCTATCTTTTTGTGGTGCAACAACGCAAAAATATCGCGGGCCGAATGTCCTGTGGCCAAAATAACCGCACGCGCTTGAATCGTTTCGCCTTGCTGCAAAGTGACGCCTTTGATTTGGTTTCCACTTAAAACAAAATCAGTCACTTGGCTGTCAAAGCGCACTTCGCCACCCAGTTCACGGATTTTCTCGCGAATGGCTTCAATGAGTTGAGGCAGTTTATTGGTGCCAATGTGCGGATGGGCGTCTACCAAGATATCTGGATGAGCCCCAAATGCCACCAAACGTTGGAGTATGCGGTCAATGTCACCTCTCTTTTTGGAGCGGGTGTATAATTTGCCATCGGAATACGTTCCGGCCCCACCTTCGCCAAAACAATAATTGCTATTTTCGTTTACTACATGTTGCTGGTTGATGGCTTTTAGGTCGCGGCGGCGGCCTCTTACGTCTTTGCCCCGTTCCAAAACAATGGGTTTGATGCCCAATTCCAAACACCGCAAGGCAGCAAACAAGCCCGCAGGTCCAGCGCCAACGATGACAACGGGCTCAGATTGAGTTACATTTTTAAAAGGTAAATCAAATGAAGGAGTGGTGTGAACCAGTTCGCCAGTTTCAAAAACCAATACTTTTAAATTAATTTTCACCAAGCGTTGGCGGGCATCAATAGAGCGTTTTAAAGGTAACACAGTAGCAATACCAGCAGTTGGAACCGAAACCAAACGAGATACTGCCTGTTTTAAAAGGACCTCGTTTTCGGCTACCTCAGGGCTCACTTGAAGAGAAAGTTCAAAAGGCATGGTGCAAATTTGCCACAAACCTACAAATAATATTGGCAGTGAAATGGGTCAAAATGTAGAATTTGACGGTTTAACCCTTTTGGTTAAATTCGTTTTAAAACCACTTAATTATCATGGAAAGTTAGTTGAATTTGGTACTTTTGCGGGCATTGAAATATTTTACATGGAAATCGTAATCAAATTGGGGCAATTTTTATTAAGCCTCTCCCTACTAATTGTCTTGCACGAGTTAGGTCATTTTATTCCGGCCAAATTATTTAAAACCCGCGTTGAGAAGTTTTACCTCTTTTTTGACATAAAATATTCCCTATTAAAGAAGAAAATAGGCGAAACGGAATATGGCATTGGGTGGCTGCCTTTGGGTGGCTACGTAAAAATTGCTGGCATGATTGACGAAAGCATGGACACCGAACAACTCAATGGCGAACCGCAAGCATGGGAATTTCGGTCAAAACCAGCTTGGCAACGCCTCATCATCATGTTGGGTGGGGTGCTGGTGAATTTTATTTTGGCTTTTGTCATTTACATTGGTATTACCGCATTTTACGGCGAACAATATATAGATAACAAAGATGTGACCAATGGCGTTTGGGTGGCAAATCCTGCTTTAAAAAGTGTGGGTATTCAAACGGGAGACCAAATTGTTGCTGTCGATGGCGAGCCTGTGGAACGATTTTATGAATTAAACGAAAAAATACTGTTGGCCCATCATGTAACCGTGATACGGGCAAATAAGGAGATCACTTTGGATATCCCTGTCGATTTTCCAGACCAAATCATGAAAGCGAAATTGGGCGCATTAGTACAACTCAGAATTCCTTTTATTGTCAAAGAAATGACGCCTGGTTCTGCTAATGTAAACGTTTTTAAACCCAAAGACCAATTGCTCCAATTTGACGGAAAAGACATTCAATATGCCGACCAGCTCATTGAAATGCTGCCGCAATATGCGGGCAAAACCATTGCTTGTAAGGTGTTAAGGGATCAACAAACCATTGACGTCAATGCGCAAGTAAACAATAAGGGTAAATTTGGATTGCAATACGCCGTAATGTTGCCTCCAGACAATCTTGAAAAATTAGGGCTATACAAAATTCACCAAAAAGAATACAGCTTTGTTGAATCCATTCCCATCGGCATTTCGCACGGCTGGAACCAATTGACCAGTTATGGACGACAATTAAAAGCCATTTTTAATCCGAGTACAGGTGCCTACAAAGGCGTGGGCGGTTTTGCAGCCATCTTTAATGTATTCCCACAAACTTGGAGTTGGTTGGCTTTTTGGTCAATCACCGCTTTTTTATCCATCATGTTAGGCGTGATGAACTTGCTTCCCATTCCGGCGCTTGATGGTGGTCATGTGGTGTTCTTGTTGTATGAAATTGTTTCAGGACGCAAACCCAGCGACAAATTCTTAGAAAAAGCCCAAATGGTTGGATTCTTCATGCTGATTGCCTTATTGCTTTTTGCCAATGGCAACGATTTATTTAAATTTATTACCGGGAAATAATATTTCCACCTAATCATACAACCCAGCTGTGAACTACCTTTCCGTTGAAGGCGTCTCCAAGTCATTTGGCGAACGCACCCTATTTTCAGACATTTCATTTGGCATTAATAAAGACCAAAAGATTGCTTTTATTGCCAAAAATGGGTCGGGTAAAACCTGCCTCATGCGCATATTGGTGGGCGAAGACGAATCGGACACAGGCCAAGTAGTCAGCCGAAAAGGCATCAAAATGGCCTTTTTGCCGCAGGAACCGCGTTTGCAAGAAGATTTAAGCATTGAAGACAGCATTTTTGCCTCGGACAATCCTGTGTTAAAAGTCATTGAACGCTACGAAAATGCATTGAAAAACCCCGATGACCAAGAAGCCTACCAAAAGGCTTTTGAAGAGATGGATCAGTTTCAGGCTTGGGATTTTGAAACCCGCTTTCAGCAAATTCTTTTCAAGCTCAAACTGGACAAACTCAAACAGAAAATTGGAGAACTTTCTGGGGGACAAAAAAGACGGGTAGCCCTGGCCATTGCACTCATTCAACAACCCGATTTGCTGGTATTGGACGAACCTACCAACCATTTGGACTTGGAAATGATTGAATGGCTCGAAAATTATTTTGCCAAAGAAAACCTCACCTTGTTTATGGTGACCCACGACCGTTTTTTCTTAGAACGCGTCAGCACCGAAATTTTAGAATTAGATAACGGAAAGTTATATAGCTACAAAGGAAATTATTCCTATTACCTGCAAAAGAAAGAGGAACGCCTCATTTCGGAACAAGCCACTCAAGAGAAAACGCAAAACTTGTTTCTAAAAGAATTAACATGGATGCGTCGGCAACCCAAAGCCCGTACCACCAAGTCCAAATCGCGTCAAGAAGATTTTTACCAAATTAAAGCTTTGGCCGAAAGCCGTCGAAAAGACCGCGTGTTGGAATTGGAAATCAATATGGAACGTTTGGGAAGCAAAATCATCGAATTGCACAAAGTGGGCAAATCATTTGACCAAACACGCATTCTTGATGGTTTCAGTTATGATTTTCAACGCGGCAGCCGGATTGGCATTATCGGTAAAAATGGCACCGGAAAATCCACTTTTTTAAACCTCATCAGCCAGCAACTTCCGCCCGATGCGGGTAAAGTGGTGGTCGGTGACACCCTGCGTGTGGGCTACTACCGCCAAGGGGGCATCACCCCGATTCCAGGACAAAGAGTCATTGAACTGATTCGAACTTTTGGCGACTACATTCCGTTGGCCAAAGGCCGCACCTTGTCGGCCTCGCAGCTGTTGGAACGATTTTTGTTTGACCCCAAAAAACAATTTGACTACATTGAAAAATTGAGTGGGGGCGAATTAAAACGCTTGTATTTGTGTACGGTGCTTATTCAGAATCCGAACTTTTTGATTCTTGATGAACCCACCAACGACTTAGATATTGTGACCCTCAATGTGTTGGAAAACTTTTTGTTGGATTACCCAGGTTGCTTGGTCGTTGTGTCGCATGATCGCTATTTTATGGACAAAATTGTCGATGAATTATTGGTGTTCCGTGGCCAAGCCGTCGTTGAGAATTTCCCTGGCAATTATTCCGATTTCAGGGCTTATGAAGACAGCCAAGAACCCGAAAAGTCGGCGCCAAAAGAAAAAAACAATTGGAAGCAGCAACAAAAAGCGGGCACCTCTCTATCACATCCTGAACAAAAAGAGTTGAGCAAGCTGGAACGCAACATCGCGGATCTGGAAGCACAAAAAATAAAATTAGAAGAATGGTTTGTGGCTCCAGATCACAAGCCAGAAGAAATTCAGGCGCAATCGGCTGCACTTCAGCAACTTTTGAATACCTTAGCTAGTTATGAAACCCGTTGGTTCGAGCTGAATTTAAAATTAGAAGAAGGGGAATAAAGAGGTATGGCACGCTCATTTTTAAAGAATTTTAAAAGTCCCGTACAAGCGGAAATTAATACGGGTTTTGGCAGCAACTCCTCCAACTATGGCGGGCGTTTTCTGCATAAAAGTGGCAAGTCAAATGTGCATAAAACAGGGCTCCCCTTTTTAGAAACCATTAGTTGGTTTCACACCTTGCTCAACATTCCACGTTGGAAGTTTATGCTGATCATCTTGATTTTTTATTTCTTGGTCAACATGATTTTCGCCAGTATGTATTGGTTCATTGGCGTGGAACACCTCAAGGGCATTTCTCCTGCAAATACCTTAGAAGCCTTTGGACAAGCATTTTTCTTTAGTATTCAAACCTTTACTACGGTGGGCTATGGCCACATCAGTCCGTCGGGTTTTTGGACCAGTTTGGTCGCGGCTATTGAAGCGTTGTTTGGCTTGTTAAGTTTTGCTATTGCTACCGGTTTATTTTATGGCCGATTTAGCAAACCTCGGGCTTATGTGATGTTTTCAGAAAACGCAGTTATTGCGCCATTCGAAGGTGGAAAAGCATTGATGCTGCGCTTATCACCCTACAAAAACACCCATTTGACTGATGCCGAAGTGAAAGTTACCTTGAGCTTGCACATAGAAGAAAACGGCCAAAAAGTAAACCGATTTTACAGCCTCGATTTGGAATACAGCAAAATCAACTCATTGCCTTTAAGCTGGACGTTGGTGCATAAAATTACCCCCGAAAGCCCATTGTACTCATTTACCGATCAAGATTATCAAAACGTAGAGGGCGAAATCTTGATCTTCTTTAAAGTTTTTGACGACATGTACAGCACCACCGTGGTCCGACGTACTTCGTATTTATTTTCAGAAGTGGTATACGGCGCACGCTTTTTGCCCATGTTTACCCGCGACGTCGCCAATAGCAAAACCATTTTGCACTTAGACAAATTGAATGCGATGGAAAAAATAGGGTTTTCGTAAATGGCTTGCCTTTGGTTAAAAGCACCATGGGGTAACCAAATCTTACTTTTCGGTCAAATTGTGATAGATTTTTAATCGGATATCTCTAAAAACTCAAAGAAGACGACACAGCAAAACAAACTCAGTTCCCTGTCCATTGGAACGAATTACTTTTGAAAAATTGCCAATAATTGTTCTCCATAAAAGATAAAATCATGAACACAAACTATTTAGAAAGTGTGGTCAAACAGTTTGAATATTATAAACTGTTAGGTGAAAAAACATTTAATCAAATTCCAGCTGACAAATTGTTTACGCAATTCAACGAAGACAGCAACAGTATTGCCACCATCGTTCAACACCTTTGTGGTAATATGGTCAGTCGTTGGACAGATTTCTTAACAACTGATGGCGAAAAAGATTGGCGAAACCGTGATGCGGAATTTGAAAATGGCATCGCATCAAAGCAAGAAATGATGCAAAAATGGGACGAAGGTTGGCACGTCTTTTTAGAAACATTAAAATCGTTAAAAGAGGACGACCTCGAAAAAATAATATATATCCGCAATCAAGGACATACCGTTTTGGAGGCCATTAACAGGCAGTTAGCACACTACCCCTATCACATTGGGCAAATCGTTTTTATTGGTAAAATGTGTGCTGCCCAATGGGACTCACTATCTATTCCAAAAGGCAATTCTGAGGTATACAATGCGGGTAAATTTTCTAAGCCAAAAGAAAAAAGACATTTCACGGATGATGAAGTGATTTAAACTATTTTCAACTCAATGAAAAATAGTCTTTGTTCGGCATATTGCACCTTTCTATTAAGCCATATGGCTGCCATTCAGTGCGAAAAAATACAAACTACTCTGAATTCAAACATAAGACAACAGCTTGCTTGCCGATTGTATGATTAATCGGGACGTGTAAATTATTCTTTGTAATAGTGAACCGGCCGATTTAAAAGAACCAACATGCCACCCCAATGGCCGCCAACACACAGATGAAATCAACCAACAGCATGGTCGACAAGGTGTAACGGGTGTTTTTAATTTGAACCGATCCAAAATACACTGCTATTACGTAAAAGGTGGTTTCGGCGCTGCATTGAAAGATGCAACTGAGCCTGCCGCTCAATGAATCGGGGCCCAATTGGCGCATGGCGTCAATCATAAAACCCCTTGATCCGCCGGAACTGAACGGGCGCAACAAGGCCACGGGCAATGAGTCGGTGATTTCTTTTGATACCCCAATTTGCGAAAAGCCAATGGCAATTCCTTGACTGATGTATTCGAACAAGCCGCTATTTCTGAAAAATGAGATGGCCACCAACATCCCCAATACATACGGGAAAATTTTTACGCCCGTTTGCAAGCCTTCGCGGGCCCCTTCTACAAAACTGTCAAAAATGGTGGTTTGGGCGGCGGTAAAACGTTTTTCTTGCTTCCATGAAAAAACAAGGGTCAATAATATAATGCCGAGCAATAAAATGCCTGATAAATTGGAAGTGAACACATTTTTCTCAATAAAATCGAGGCCCGAAATGTACCAAAACAGCCCAGCAATGAGTCCAACAATTGAAAAAATGCTTAATAGTAAAACGGCGCTTCCAAACCGAATGCGTTGCCGAATACCTACAATCAGCAAGGCGGCAAGAGTCCCAATAAACGAAGTTACTATGCAAGGCAACATGACATCGGCAGGGTTTTGCGCATTTTCGGCAGCTCGATAACCAATAATGGAGGTCGGAATTAAAGTCAAACCAGCTGCATGCAGACACATAAACATAATTTGGGCATCGCTCGCCTTCTCCTTGTCGGGGTTAATGGTTTGCAAACTTTCCATCGCTTTGAGCCCAAAAGGAGTAGCAGCAGAATCGAGCCCCAAAAAGTTGGCGGCAAAATTCAAAGTCATATACGAAATGGACGGATGGTTTTTGGGAACTGTTGGAAACACATGGACAAAAACAGGGCTCAACCAACGAGCTAATTTTTCAGCGGCACCCGACTGAATCAACAATTGCATCAAGCCGCAGAAAAAGGCCAAATAGGCCATCAATGGCAAAATCAGGTCAAACAAACTCGATTTACAAGTGGGCAATAAACCATCCGATTTTTGTTTGCCGCTAAAAACCCGAACGGTTTTGTTGGCGTACACATAGGTCGTGTCGGGGTTCAGGGTGTCACGGTCAATGGTGATCGTTTTTTCCGGGGCAACGACCAACGAATCTTGTAGGGCTTTGGGCAGGTGGTCCAAATACAGTTCAGACAATTGAACAGGGTCGTCTTTTTTGCCATTTAATAAGGAATCCACCGAATAAATGTTACCCGAAATCACTTCATAGCCCACAAATAAAAGTGAAGCGATAAAAATGGTCAACCAAAATCTACTTAATACCATGCCCAAAAAGTTTGAACCCAAAGAAACAAAAAACTTTGGTAAACAAGCAAGTACTTCAACCTCTTAATCCAGATTTTTACTGGCTTTGGGCAAAAATGACAGCATATAGGCTTCAAGTGCTTTTAATTGTTCTTCCGACATGCTTTTGGTGAGTTCCAAATTAACCTTCATCGATTCGTATTCCGAGGGATCGACAATTGGGTCCTGATTTCCTTGAAAGAATGGCACGATACTAGCCTTGTTTTGGGTATAAATCTGGGCAATCTCTTGTAAACTTGGCCCCACTATTTTCTGATCGGGCCGGTGGCAACTTTGGCAGTTTCCTTCATTTCTGAAAATGGATTCTCCCATGCGCACCTGCTTGTTCATGGGCGTTGCTGAAGCAGATTCCGCCTCTTTTTTACATGAAATAAACAATATCGATACAACGCCTAATAAGAAGATTAGCTGTTTCATACTTATTATTGATTGAGCAAAATAGCTGCTTCCTTGGCAAAATAAGTGGAAATCAAACTGGCACCCGCTCTTTTTATACACAACAATTGCTCCAACATGACACGGTCGTGGTCAATCCAGCCTTTTTCAGCTGCGGCCTTCACCATCGCATATTCGCCAGAAACATGAAAAACCGAAACGGGTACATGCACGGCATTTTTTACTTCTCGTACAATATCCAAATAGGCAATGCCTGGCTTAACCATCACCATATCGGCGCCCTCCTCCACATCAAGGAGTGCTTCACGCACTGCTTCAATGCGGTTGGCCACATCCATCTGATAGGTTTTTTTGTCTTGCGGAATATCGGATGCCTCAACGGGCGCACTATCTAAGGCTTCACGGAATGGCCCATAAAAGCCAGAGGCATATTTGGCGGCATAACTCATGATGCCCACATCCGAATACCCTTCGGCTTCCAATGCTTGCCTAATGGCCAAAACCCGCCCATCCATCATGTCGGACGGTGCCACAAAATCAGCCCCAGCTGCTGCATGGCTCACACTCATTTGGACCAAGGCCCTATTGGTGGCATCGTTTGTAATTTTGCCATTTTCAATGATGCCATCGTGCCCAAAAACAGAGTACGGATCTAGCGCCACATCGGGCATTACAATCATTTCTGGACAAGCGTCTTTGATGGCCTTAATGGCGTTTTGCATCAACCCATTGGGGTTCCAAGCTTCTTTGCCTGTATTGTCTTTAAGCCCTTCATTTACTTTCACATAAATGTTCACCGCACGAATGCCCAATTGGTACAAAGCTTTAATTTCTATCACCGTTAAATCAATCGATCGCCGATAAATGCCAGGCATTGACGGAATTTCGGACTGATACCCACTGCCTTCTGCAATGAACATCGGAAACATAAAATCGGTTGGGACAAGCAGGGTTTCACGAACCAAAGCACGGATGCTTTCGTTGGTACGTAAACGGCGGGGACGTTGCAATGGAAACATAGTCAAGCAAATTTTATTGGGAGCAAAGGTATGAAGTGTTTTTTTAGTTTCTCTTTGTAATTGAAAGATTGAAGGATTAAAAGATTGAAGGATTAAAAAGATTGAAAAGATCTGAGAATCAACTTTTGGCTTTCGATTTTTGACTTTCAACTTTTGCCTTTTGACTTTTGGCTTTCGATTTTTGACTTTCAACTTTTGACTTTAGCTTCGCTCCGTTCGCCCCATTCGTTCCGATGGGTCTCGGGTCAACTTTCGACTTTCGACTTTTGACTTTCGACTTTCAACTTTTGCCTTTTGACTTTTGGCTTTCGATTTTTGGCTTTCGATTTTTGGCTTTCGACTTTTGACTTTCGACTTTCGACTTTAGCTTCGCTCCGTTCGCCCCATTCGTTCCGATGGGTCTCGGGTCAACTTTCGACTTTGGACTTTGGACTTTGGACTTTCGACTTTTGACTTTCGACTTTTGACTTTCGACTTTTGACTTTTGACTTTTGACTTTCGACTTTCGACTTTGGACTTACGCCTTTCAACCTAAAATTTTTGTTTAACATTTTAAAATAATAGTTAAACAAAACACTATCTTTACACCTCAAAATTCAAGTGAAATGGGAACCACAAAATCCACCAAAAAAACAAAGGTCGTTGATGCTGACGCAGTAATTAGTGCCTACATGGAATGGGCACTCGAACATAATAAACCTGCCGACACGGTGTACCGGTTTTGCAAGGACAGCCAAATGGAAGAAGCTGAATTTTATCAATTTTTCGGATCACTGAAGGGGATTCGACAAGCCATTTGGGTGCGGTTTTTTGAACAGGCGCAACAATTGCTTGAAAATGACCCGCAATTTGTAGAGGCAACCGCTCAAAATCAATTGCTTAGTTTGTATTTTACACTGATTGAGGTGTTTACTTTAAACCGCAGTTATGTGATTTTGATGTTTGATTCTTTAAAAAATCCAGCCGAAATGATGGCCGAAAGTGCCGAATTTAGAAAAAAGTTTTTGCAATTTACATCAACGATGAATGCCCAGTCCACGTCAAAAATGAGCGAACAACTCAGTCGTTTCCGCGACCCACTCATGCGCGAATCGTATTGGGTACTTTGGGGAATGATTGTGCAGTTTTGGCGCAAAGATTCCTCGGCTGGCTTTGAAAAGACAGACGCCTTTATTGAAAAATCAGTGCAAACTGCCTTTGCACTCACGGATACCACCCCATTAAACCACCTCATTGATTTAGGGAAGTTTTTATGGAATGAACGCAAATTTTAAACATGAAATCACTCGATCGAATTCCCACCAGCAAAATTGCCCGTGCTGGCCAATTGGTAAAAACGGGCTTTAAAGTAGGTGGCAATTATGCTGCCTATTATGGTGAAAAAGTGATCAATCCCTCTTTGACCAAAGAAAAATTGCACCAAGAAAATGCCGGTGATATTTATGAGGGCCTGCAACAGCTAAAAGGCAGTGCGCTCAAAGTAGCTCAAATGCTGAGCATGGATAAGAACATCATGCCGCAGGCGTATGTGGAGCAATTTTCATTGTCTCAATTTTCGGTGCCACCACTTTCTGGGCCATTGGCCCGTAAAACATTTAAAAATCATTTAGGCATTTATCCAGAACAACTGTTTGAAACTTTCTCGGCCGAAGCGGTGCAAGCAGCCAGCATTGGCCAAGTGCATTTGGCAGAAAAAGATGGAAAAAAAATAGCGGTGAAAATCCAATATCCAGGTGTGGCCGACAGCATCAAAAGTGACTTGGCGATGGTGAAACCATTTGCTACTAGGATGTTTAACTTAAAGGGAAAAGATTCTGAAAAGTATTTTATTGAAGTGGAAAATAAATTACTCGAAGAAACCGACTACACGCTTGAACTCAAGCAAAGTATTGAACATACAGAGGCTTGCAAAAAGTTGACTAACATTAGGTTCCCTGAATACTATCCAGAATGGTCATCACCCAAAATTTTAACCATGGAATGGATTGATGGGGTTCATTTGTCGGAGTTTTGCAAAGCAAACACCAACCAAGATCAAGCTAACCAACTGGGTCAGGCCTTGTGGGATTTTTATCTGTTTCAGATTCACCATTTAAAAGCGGTGCACGCCGATCCGCATCCCGGTAATTTTTTGGTGGATACTGCTGGCAAACTCGTAGCCATTGATTTTGGTTGCATTAAACGCATTCCAGACGATTTTTATATTCCGTATTTTGAATTGGCCAAGCCAGAAGTACTGGCTGATGTGGAAGCGATGATGAAGCCGCTTATTGCCCTAGAAATTGTACGTCCTGACGATACGCCAGACGAAATCAATTATTATAGAAGCATATTTCAAGAATTGTTAATGCTATTTTCAAAGCCTTTACAGTCAGAGACTTTTGATTTTTCGGACGACCAATTTTTTAGTCGCATGGCTGCATTGGGCGAGCGTTTGGCCAAGGACTCCAAGCTCCGTAAAATGAACGGCAACCGTGGATCAGCGCATTTTTTATACATCAATCGTACTTTTTTTGGTCTGTACCAATTGCTTCATGATTTAAAAGCGAACATAGATACCCAACAGTATTTGCAACTGATTTAGATTTTAATTGTACTATTCAAAAAAAGGTGGTTTTCATTGCGGTGAAAGCTGCCTTTTTTTTAGTATTTTGCTCAACGTAAAATAATGTCATAAACTACATTTATCGCTTGATTTAGCAAGGGATCATTTGATTTTAATGTGCAAACAAATCAATCTGAATGCATTGTGATTGATACAGTCAATTTTTTAAATGTTCCATGAAAACAATTCAACTGAACCAAGTTACGTTTCAATATCCGAAAAGCATTAAACCCAGCATTTCAAAAGTGACGGCCACTTTTAAAGCAGGTCAAGTATCTGCTATTATTGGCGAAAGTGGTTGTGGGAAAAGTACGCTGCTCAAATTGATTTACGGCTTGCTTGATGCCAACCAAGGCGCCTTGTATTGGGGCGAAGACCAAATTACGGGGCCATCCAAAAATTTAATTCCTGGCATGGAGCAGATGAAATATTTGGCTCAAGATTTTGATTTGATGCCCTACATTACCGTACGTGAAAACGTGGGTAAATTTTTGTCAAATATTTATCCCGCGCTCAAAAGAGCCCGAGTTGATGAACTCCTCGAGGTGGTCGACATGACACAGTGGGCCGAAACCAAAGTGCAATTTTTGAGTGGGGGTCAAATGCAACGCGTGGCATTGGCACGTGCCTTGGCGGTGGAACCTGAAGTGCTGTTGTTGGACGAACCCTTTAGCCACATTGACAGTTTTCGGAAAAATGCGTTGCGTCAAAATTTGTTTGCCTACCTACAAAAGCAACAAATCACTTGTCTTATTGCCACCCATGACATGACTGATGTGCTCTCCTTTGCAGAACAAGTCATGGTACTTCACAATGGCGAAGTGTTGGCCTTTGATGCCGTGAAACCATTATACCAAAACCCACCGAATGAGTATGTAGCAGGTTTATTTGGGGAATATTCGGTCTGGCAAGACCAAGAAAAGGAACAATATGTATTTCCACATCAATTAATCTTTGTAGCAGAACCAAAAGGCGATTGCCAGATACAGGAAGTTTTTTTTAGAGGTGGCTATTATTTGCTTAGCGTGCTTGGTGAAAATCAAAAAAAGTACTGGGTGCAAAGTGCGCACGAATGTTCTGTTGGAATACAGGGGAAGGTTGTACTGGTAAATTAGTGGATTATACTTTTGTATTTAATCACCGGGCGTTACTTCCTTTTGAATTTGAATTTGCCAATTGAATTGTCCATTCTGGCAATCATTGTTTTTTTTTCGACTCAATGATCCCGCTAAATTTATAATTAGGTTTAACACACTGCAAGGATTTAGCAGTTAAAGCAGTTGTTGATTTGAAAATATAAAAACCTACATTTTATTAGATTGTAACCGGCAGATATCTTACTTTTTATTATATTGTTCGGTAAAGTTAATTTTGGGGAAAGAGGCAGGCAGAATCAATAAAATTGCTCCTTCATCAACTTTTACACCGTTTAAAATTAAATGATTCTGTTTTGTTAAGCCAATTTCTGTTTTGTTAATTGTAAAACCACCAAAAATATATGGTAACCCTGTGAACCTAAAGTTTTTGTTTTTTAAAAAAATAAATCCATTTTTACCCAGTTTATATCCCGTTTCATATTTGTTTTCAGTTCCATTTTCGGTTTTAAAAATGAATTGAATTTTCTTGTCATTTAAAACTGCAATTTTCACACTTTTTACAGCGGCTGTATCTTTAACTTTATCTAAAAAGTCAATGTAACTTTTAATGCTTCTAAATGATACGTTTTTATTTTGAGCTGCCCCATTTTCGTATTCACCTTCAATTTCTTTTACGTCACTTATTTTCTTTTGATCGATGCCTTCGTATTTTTTTATTGTTGCACAAGAAGAAAGCAGTACAATAAAGAGGAAAAAACCATAACTTATAAATTCTCTATTTTTCATATACTTTTCATTTCTATTTCAGTCGGTATACCACCGCGATAAATTTAAAATAAAAATGAGCATTAGAAAGCTTGATCCCTCCGTCTTGTTAATCCGTCATTATCCGAAAAACGGCTGTTTATTTTAAAATTCATTCCCCCACACAACGCACAGTAAATCCATAATTCGGGCCGTTTTTACTCAAATAGGCGCCATCGGCTGATAGGTATAAATAAAACATCAGGTTGCATTCGGGTGCCTCCGTACAATCGGTTGGCCCTGGTTTGCTTTGCTCACTGGTCCAATAATGGCCATCATCATTGCCCAATCGGCCATCTTCATAGCGTCGATACCCTGCAAACGGCAGAAACAACCAATTTTTGGTCTGCTTATCGGTAAATTGTATCCCACGGACGCCTTGCTGGTTGGTCCAACTTTGGGCTACTTTGCTGGAATCTAATAAGGTTAAAAAATCTTGGTAGCTAGGAACCCGCCAGCCTTTCGGACACGGATCGTTTGGTGATGTCCAAGTCCTGCTTTCGTCCATGGTCATATCCCATGCTGCATGGCTGTACTGGTTCCAACCAGTTTTTCTATTAAATTGATAATGCATCCCCGCATCTTGGCGCTTTTTGACAAACGTATGAGGCGTTCCCACATTCCGACTGGCCCATTTTAACCCATTAATGACCACGCCTTTGTCTGAAATGGCCGATTTACTTGCTTCGTATTTTAACCGCGCTTGCCTATCAATGTCCGACGCTGTCCGGTTCATTTCGCTGCTGTCGTATTTTTCTTTGAAAGTGATGACGCCTTTTTTGTTTTGTTCAAATACCAAAACATGGGTATCCCAACCCCCGCTCAACAAGTAGATGTTTTTTTTGGAATAAATTAATGACAACCCACTAAAAAACAAATCTTGATTGATTCGCCCACTGTCTGCGAGCCATTTTGTAGCGAGCTGTTGATTGGCTGCCTCCAAGCTGGCATATCCCAACATGGTCGCTAATTCGTTTATATACAATACATCAACTGGAGCAAACACGGCAATCGCTGCTAAAAGCGCCTTGATATTCTCGGGTAACGGTTTTATATTAGCAGGATATAAAGCGAGAAAATTTTCTTCGCCTTTATCAGAAATCGTGTGTCCGACGCCCCAAATCTGTTTGGCCTTATTAGGATCAAAATCGGTAGTTTGGCTCCACAATGTGTGCAAACAAAAAAAGCAACTGATCAATAATGCAATGCGTTTCATTTGGTTTCTTTGACTTTGTAATTTTTAACGACCGTTTTCCCTTTCACTTGCCATGAATAGCTGTCGGTATTGGGGAAATGTGTACCGATCTTATTTTTGCTAATCCACCTTGCGTGGGTTCAATGGTTGCAGACACCATTTTAACAATAGGCGCTATATAATTGTAGGTTTTGCCAATATATCGGACACACACTTCGCATGGTTTATGGTCAATGGTCGGTTTTGGTTCCGTATTGAAATGACTTACCTGTATTTGCGCAGTTGACATAGTGAAATGACATACAATCAAAAAGCAGACAATTGATTTCATAAACTACGTCTAAGTCTTTTAATGTCGTTTTTCATCTGGATGAATTGGTTGCCGACTCAACTGATATAAAGCATAAAACCCAAGTACATATTCGCCAAAAGTACCAAGGCAAAAAAGCACGGAAGGGATGCCGTCAACACACATACTCAAAGTTCGCCCAGCGGCCAAACCAAACAAAAAGAGCATATTTGATTGGGTGGCTGGTTGCCAAAATCGCGGCAGCAGCATGCCCAAAATCCAAAAACCGCCAAAGGCAATGTACAATCCCATGATGGCTTTGTACACATTCAGTTCGTCGGTGGTGGTTGGACGGAGGTCAAATAATACATTCGGATAAAAGCCATACATAAAGGCAATCGGTATTACGACGGCAGTAGTAATGGCCAGATGAAGGTGCTTCAAATGGCCCGATGTTACGGGTTGGCTCATGGGTCAAATGTAAATCAATTGAATGTAATGGGCTCATTTTTAACAAATTTACAACTACAACAATTAATCAAGTTTGTCAACCGACCAATTACCTTTTCAAAAAGAGCTTCATGGCAACAATGCCTGCTACTGACGAAAACACCGCCGCCAATAACACCACCATTTTCGCATCTTGAATCAGCGAAGCTTGATCCAATGCCAACATGGAAATAAACAACGACATCGTAAAGCCAATGCCGCCCATGATGCCAACAAGTAAAATATGTTTCATGGAAAGTTCAGCAGGCAATTGGCCCCATTTAGCTTTTTGAACGACCCAAACACCACCCAATATGCCAAGCGGTTTGCCTAAAAATAAACCCCAAAAGATACCCATTGCCAAAGGCGCAGTTAATGTTGCCCATTTGATGTCACCAAGCGGCAAAGCCGTGTTGGCCAATGCAAACAACGGCAACACCAACAGTGCCACGGGCACATGCAAAAAATGTTGCCATTGACTCGCTAAAGCGGGTTCTTCATTATTGTTCAAAGGAATAAATAAAGCCAAAATAACCCCGGCCAAAGTGGCATGTACCCCCGATTGAAACAAGGCAATCCAAAGCAGTAAGCCCAAAATCATGTAAGGCCAACTTTTGGAAACGCGCTTGCGGTGTAACAAGTATAAGCAAAGAATCAACCCGCCTGCCAAACCCAAATACACGCTTTGGATGTTTTTGGTATAGCCCACAGCGATTACGGCGATCGCGCCCAAATCGTCAATGACTGCCAAGGCGGTTAAAAAAACTTTTAAAGCATAAGGTACAGCTTTGCCACCCAAAGCCAATATGGCCAAGGCAAATGCAATGTCAGTTGCCATCGGAATGCCAGCCCCCGATAAGGTGGTTGTATTGTAATTAAAAACCGCAAAAATTAGTACGGGTACCAGCATGCCGCCAATGGCTGCCGCCATGGGCATCACGGCAAATTGCCACTTAGACAGCAAGCCAAACAACACTTCGCGTTTTAGTTCGAGGCCCACCAACAAAAAGAAAAAAGCCATCACGGCATCATTGATCCATTGCGACAACGAATGATGAAAAACCACCTGGTCCCAACAACCGATGTATGACGAACTCCACGGGCTGTTAGCCAGCAAGACCGAAAGGGCGGTGGCCAACATGAGCAACCTCCCCCCTGCTTGTTCACTATGCAAAAAGGGCCGAATTCGTTTGGCAGTGGCAATGAGTGTGTTACGCATCTGGGTCAGCATCTTGCCCAAGCGGCAGCACTTTTAACACTTTATTTTTGCGCAAATACCCCCGAATAATCCGTTGGGTGTCGCGGTTGTTTTCCATCGGAATCAACAAGTTGCGCAAAATGTCGGGGCGGGAAATCTGAAAGTTCAAATCGTAGAAACAATAGCCTTTGTACACCCCATTTTCAATCCAAACGGCCGAGCGTTCCTCAACGTAGCGTCCGCGGTCAATCAGGATCATCGATTCGTGGTCATTGCCATACCGATCAATGAGTTGTTGTACCCTTTGGTTGTACATTTCAACAGGCTCTTGACCAATGCAAGCCCCCGCACATTCGCGGATGCTAAACTGAAAACAAGCCCCCGTATGGTCATATAAGCCATTGATTTTTTGGCACAAACCAAATTCGCCCGTTAATTTAAACAACAAACTTTTGGCTTCTTGGATCGAAGTACAAGCCAACATCTCGCGTTTGCGGCCATCGATTTTTTCAATATATAGAGCCCAATAGCCATCTGTTGGTGTATGCAAATAAATGCCCCACGGAAAAATACTTTTGCGTTGGGCACGGTTGTAAATGGGTTTATTGACCTTGATTTCCTGGCTTTCTTTGAGCAAAGCAATCAGTTCGCTGCCCGTTTCTTCAAAAGTTACCGTAAACACCTCCGCCTGAATGCGCATCGATTTGCGGTCGGAACCCGTAAAATGCTGGGTCACCCGCTTTTTGATGCTCTTGCTTTTGCCAATATAAATGACGGTGCCTTTTTCGTTGTGGATGTAATATATGCCCGTTTCATTGGGCAATTCAGCCAAAATATCAAGCAATTTGGGCGAAATGCCTTTTTTTGCTTGCTCTTTGACCATGCCCGACAAAATGGATTTGGTGGTGTCTTTGGCCAAAATCATTTGAAACAATTTGAGCGTAGCCAAGGCATCACCACTGGCCCGATGGCGGTCGGTAATCGGAATCCCCAACGACCGTACCAACTTGCCCAAGCTATAAGACGGCATGTCGGGTATGGTTTTTTTGGCCAATTCAACCGTACACAAAGTCGGCATTTCAAAAGGATAGCCCAAACGGGCAAACTCCATTTGCAAAATGCGGTAGTCAAAAGAGGCATTGTGCGCCACCAATGTACAACCCTGTGTAATTTCTAAAATGCGCTTGGCCACCTCATAGAACTTAGGTGCACTGCGCAACATGGCATTGTTGATGCCCGTTAACTTCACCACAAACGGCTGTATCGGAATTTCAGGATTGATTAAACTAATAAACTGGTCGGTCGTATCGTGCCCGTCAAATTGATAAATAGCAATTTCGGTTATTCCTTCTTCGTTATAAGCACCGCCAGTGGTTTCTATGTCGAGTATTGCGTACAAATTCTTGTTTTTGTAAAGTTGTAATGTTTGTAAAGATGTAATGCTTGTAATATTTATAAATAAAAAAAATGATTTGTCAAATTATCAAAAAACGAGTAGTTTGTCGAGTCCAATTTTTCAAATCCAAAATTTAGAATTCAAAATTTAGAATTCAAAATTCCAATTACTACCTCCCCCCAAATATACGACTTCCCACCCGAATAAGCGTACTCCCTTCTTCCATTGCGATATGAAAATCACCACTCATCCCCATCGATAAAATGGTCATGTCAAAAGCGGTTGGATTCATGTGCGCAAAATGGTCAAATAATTGCTTAAGCCCGGCAAACTCTTTGCGGATTTGCGCTTGGTCATCGGTGTTGGAGGCCATGCCCATCAGCCCTTTAATGCGGATGTTTGGAAATTGAGTAGCCAATTCGGAAGTTAACACTGCTATTAACTCCACTTGGTCAAAGCCAAACTTGGTTTCTTCTTGGGCGATAAATACTTGCAGCAAACACGGAATGATGCGGCCACATTTTTGGGCTTGGCGGTCAATTTCAGCCAATAATGCCAATGAATCAACCCCATGAACCAAGGCCACATAAGGCGCCATGTATTTGACCTTGTTGCGCTGCAAATGCCCAATCATGTGCCAATGAATGTCTTTGGGCAATTGTTCCCATTTGGCCGTCATTTCTTGCACCTTGTTTTCGCCAAAATGGCGTTGACCTGCTTGGTAAGCACTTTCTAATGCTGCCAAAGGCTGGGTTTTTGAAACCGCCACCAAGGTCACATTTGGCAGCAATTCGGTAGTTATTTGGGCAATTTGTTGTGCAATCTGCGACATATTAAGTCAAATATAGATGATAATTTAAATAATTACGAATAAAATAATGCTGTAAAAAAACCGTAAATAGTTTAACCTAAAATTAACAGCTAACTAAAAACCAATGAGTTACATTTGTCAAGAATAAAAAGTGAAGCACTTTTGTTTAGTTTAGGTTAGTTAAGATTGAAAAAAGCTGGGTTTCATATTCCCAGCTTTTTTGTTTTTATAATAATTGGTTATCATCACCGGTTCTGAGTCACATTTAACGACAAAGATAAGCATGCAAAGCGTCAATTTTATACACAATTAACGAGCTTGATAAATAATTTGGTGAAGTATAGCAATGAATCTCTGTCATTTCTTTTCACATGTACTGCTGCTTAACTCAGCATGGCCATGTAAAATGGTTGGTTCTTCCAAAAACAACGCATTTATATTCACTTTCGAGTATGATTTTTTATCACAAATCGACCTCCAATTGTCTTGAAATCAACATGCAGTGCTGCTGTCAGTGCCTTGTGCAGTTACTTCTTTTTTCTATCAATATCATTGTAGTTATTGCTGCTGAAAGTTGGCTCTTGCTATGTAACAACAGTATAAATTTCAATGCAGCTGCATTTTATAATTTTCGTTTATCATCACTTTGGTTGAATTCAATTAATTTTGGCTTATGAACGAAATGGAACCAAAAATACGCTGCGCTTGGTGCGAAAAAGACGACTTATACCGTCAATACCATGATGAAGAATGGGGTGTGCCTGAATATGAAGATGCCAAATTGTTTGAAATGCTTATATTAGAAACATTTCAGGCTGGGTTAAGTTGGCATACTGTTTTAAAAAAAAGAGTGCATTTCAGAGAAGCATTCGATGGATTTGATGTGCAAAAAGTAGCAGCATATTCAGAAGACAAAGTAGCAGAATTAATGGCTAATGCCGGCATTATCAGAAACAGCCTTAAAATTAAAGGAGCTATCAAAAATGCCAAAGGATTTATTAAAATACAGGAAGAATTTGGTAGTTTTTCACATTATATATGGGGCTTTGTAGGTCATAAACCGTTGGTAAACTCCCCGACAGAATTGCAGCACATACCTGCTACCTCCGCGTTTTCAGATGCTTTAAGCAAAGATCTGAAGAAACGGGGATTTGCGTTTTGTGGTTCCACTGTAATGTATGCGCACATGCAAGCCACGGGGATGGTGAATGACCACCTGCTGAGCTGTTGGAAAACGCAGCAGGGCTAGTAAGGCAAAAAGGTACTGCAGGAACAAATATCTTTATGTTTGTCGAACATTGAAAAAACTAACAAGCAGGTGATTACACACCTAAAATTGAATGATTTACTTGGTATGCGAACCAAATTTATAAAACCACAGACCTTAAACTTACGTCTAGTTCAATGAGGGCAAACGTAAAAAGTGAATTGCTTCCCTGCTTGTGCCTCATAAGCTAGCGGACAAAACACTTATAATATGAATTCCAGATTAACGAATGACCCTAGGACAAAGACCTAATTGTTTGGAGTGGACCTCCATAAAAGCCCACCGGGCTTGAGGCACGCGGCCATCAGCTCGCACCTTTTAAAATTAGCATCAAACCTTGAACTTTGAATTAAAAGTTAATTTACAACCAACTTCTTCACCCACTTCATATGACTTTCGGTATTAATTTCAACCATATAAATGCCTTTTAAAAGTGGTGCGACATCAAGCGTTTGCTCGTTACTGCTGCATGGAACCGAAAGGACCGTTTTACCCAACAAATCATAAACATGGATGGTTGACAGCGACTCTGTGCTGTCTTGTAAGTGAATGTGAACAGTGCTACTAGCTGGGTTTGGATAAAGCTGCAAATGGTTTTCATCAAACTGGGTGGTACCAAGCAATTCAGACACAAATTCGGTGTTGAAGGTGTTGGTCACAATGGCTGGGTTGCTGTCAAAATAGATGGAAGCTGCATTTGGGATTACATCACCAATCGCATAACTCGGTTTTACTTTCACTTTAAAGGTCACATAACCTTTGCCAGTGTCGGTATCTGGCACCGAAACAGGTAATTGGATATTCATAAAATTCCACACCAATTGATTTTCTACTCGGTCAAGCGTATAGGCATGACTAGCGCCTACCATTTTGATGGAACTGGGATCTAGCTTGGCATCCAATTGGTCACTGACTTTGACATCTAACGCGCCCGCATTACCTGTATTTTCAAAACGGATGGTATATTGCAAATAGTCAGTAGGATCGTAAGTTGAATACACAATTTGTTCCCCATGCGACTCTATTTTGTCATTCGGATCATAAGCCGCTACTACTGCTTGAGTACAACTGCTGTTATTGTTGCTGCCAACCAAATCACCTGCAAGACCCGACACCGAAACCGTATTGGTCAGCAATTGGTTAATATGCACAACTGGTATTGCTGGGACGTTCATTGTCACTGTAAAACTTCTACTTTCAAAGGGAAGTAAATTGGCAAACGAATATGTAAAGCCATTGGCAATGGCAGTCGTGCCTGTCTGCGAAACATAGGCAATCGCAGTACCTGCTTGACAGTGAAAAGTGATTACTCCTGAATCTATAAGTTGGTTTCCATTGTTTGCAAAAATGACCCTATTCCTATATGTACCTCCTGCTCGTGGCGCACTCATTGGCACGATACTTACACCGACATCCTTATAATTTTGTAAAATGGTGACTGGAAAATTGTAATTGGTCATGCCGCCACCAGCAGGATTCACATTGGTGAAGGCAGCAGACACACTGTAATAAGCTGCAAATTCAGGGTTGATGGTATAATTTAAATTATAATTATTTAAAGGATTGTCATCGCTTATTTGACAGGTGCCATTAGGTGAAAACAGGCTATTGACAGCACCATTATTAACTGTATATTCAAATTGACCGGAAGTAAAATTTGCTTCATTCGCTTCTTGAATTCCATTGCTATTGGCATCTAAAAATGCACTTAAATTCATTCCTGCGCAATCAATGGATCCCGCACCAACATCATTTGAATTGATTTGAGAAAAATTGACAAAACCCGCTTGGTTGCTGGTGTTGGGTACCAAGAAGATATAATATTGACCTGCAATGGCATTATATATATCTAGCGTACCTGAGGACATGGCGCCCTCGATACAACTTCCAACAGGAACTAATGGACCAGACCCACTGTACATGGCCGTACAAGCTTCATCCATAGAATTAAAAGGTCCCCAAGCCGCAAAATCAACGAATAAATCCGACCAAGCCCCCCCCAATGAAAATTGAGTAACACCTAATTTAACTGTTCCGCTTTGTGCAATTCGCGTGGAAAAATAAGTTGGATTTGAAGTTGTATTTAAGCAAGCATAAGGTGTAAGTGAAGGCACATTAATCGTATTTGGGTAATTATGTGCGCCACAAACCGTTTGCAATTGGCTACAATTAAAATGCGGCTGGGCATACCCTATTTTACCGCAGAAACCAAACAACACACAAAACGAAAGGAGTAGCAATTTATTCATAATGAAACTTTTAAAAGAAATCCAAATATAATTAAAAGATCAATTGAAACTACAATAAAGTAAGAATTAACAATCAATAATAGTAACTTATCAATCATCCAAAAGCAGTGAGTTTGTGATCAATTCAACATGAAATTGTTGCCTTTTTTTGACATAAAAAAACTTGACCTTAGTGGTCAAACCAAGATCAAGTTTTATGTAGAATTAAAATCAGTATTGGAATTCCAATTATTTAATTATAAGCTTCTTCACCCACTTCATATGACTTTCGGTATTAATTTCAACCATATAAATGCCTTTTAAAAGTGGTGCGACATCAAGCGTTTGCTCGTTACTGCTGCATGAAACCGAAAGGACAGTTTTACCTAACAAATCATAAACATGGATGGTTGACAGCGACTCTGTGCTGTCTTGTAAGTGAATGTGAACAGTGCTACTTGCTGGGTTTGGATAAAGCAGCAAATGGTTTTCATCGAACTGGGTGGTACCTAGCAGTTCAGACACAAATTCGGTGTTGAAGGTATTGGTCACGATGGCGGGGTTGCTGTCAAAATAGATGGATGCTGCATTCGGGATTACATCACCAATCGCATAACCCGGTTTTACTTTCACTTTAAAGGTCACATAACCTTTGCCAGTGTCCGTATCTGGCACTGAAACAGGTAATTGGATATTCATAAAATTCCACACCAATTGATTCTCTACTCGGTCAAGCGTATAGGCATGGCTGGCACCCACCATTTTAATGGAACTGGCATCCAATTTCGCATCCAATTGGTCACTAACCTTGACGTCTAAAGCGCCCGCATTTCCTGTATTTTCAAAACGGATGGTATATTGCAAATAGTCAGTAGGATCGTAAGTTGAATACACAATTTTATCGCCATGTGACTCCATTTTGTCATTTGGGTCATAAGCAGCAATGACGGCATGGGTACTGCTGCTGCTGTTGTTCGTGGCAACCGCATCGTCGGCTGGAGTCGTCACCGAAACCGTATTGGTCAGCAACTGACCAATAGACACAGCAGGAATGGCCGGCACATTCATTTTAACTATGATGCTTCTGGTTTCAAATGGCTGCAGATTCGTAAAAGCATACGAAAACCCATTGGTGATGGCAGTAGTACCTAACTGAGAAACAGAGGTTACAGTAGTTCCCGGCTGGCAAATAAAAGTAAGTGTACCAGCCGCAATGGCTTGACTTCCGTTGTTGGTAAAGATGATTTTGTTTTTATATGTGCTTCCTGCTCGTGGCGCATTCATGGGCACAATATTGACTCCTATATCATTGTAATTTTGTAAAACGGTTACAGGGAAATTGTAAGTCGTCATACTGCCAGTGGCCACATTGACATTGGCATAAGTAGTTGAAGCAGTGTAATAAGCAGCATATTCTGGGTTAATGGAATAACTCAAATTGTAATTATTTGAACTAACCTCATCGTAAATATGGTAAATTCCAGTCGGTGAAATAATGTGATGGTCAGGGTCATTATTAACAGTGTATTGAAATTGGCCCAATCCAAAATTCACCTCATTGGTGTCTTGAGTGCCATTGGCATTGGTGTCAATAAATGCATTTAAATTAATCCCTGTGCAATCAATAGAACCTGAGCCTACATCATTTACATTGGTTTGCGATACATTAATGAACCCAACTTGATTACTAAAGTTTGTTATTAGCAGGATATAATATTGCCCCGCAACGGCATTGGCAATATTCAGCGTTTCTGTTGAAGCTGCCGAATAGCTACATCCAGTTGTTAAAGTAGTTGCACCCGTACCTATCCCGGGTGCTTGTCCATTTCCCAATGCAACACATGCTTCATTCAAGTTGGTAAATGGACCCCATGCTGCATAATCGACGTCTAAATTTGGAATTGTACTTCCTAATGCTGATTGCGTAATTTTTAGATTTACAGGCCCACTTTGCGCAATTTTCATAGAGAAATAGGTGCCATTGGGTGTAGTATATAAGCAACCTATTGTGCCAAGAGAAACTACATTGGTTGAATTGGCATAATTATTAGCCCCACAAATTGATCGTGCACCAACACAAGTTGAAGGTATTGAAATACAAATAGTAAAATTACAAAATTGAGGCGTATTTTGACTTGAATAGACTCTTAGATAGTACGTAGTACCAATTGTCAAATTGTGAATAACGGTTCTATTAGAACCATTGCACAATAATTGCGTAAAAACATTATTACTGTACGTATAAACAGCAAACCTTAAATCAGTACTACTGCTATTAGTAATATTTGATGAAATACTGTGACTCGTGCTGATTGCATCAAATTTAAACCATACGTCATTAAATGCCAGACCTGAACATGGAAGAGAAATTATGGGATCAGTTGATGCTGTTGCACTTGTCAAGGTTCCGACTGTTACTAATTGACACACAGATCCATAATTAACTGCTGCTTGTATTGCGTTCAGTGGTTCATCATTTATGGGCAAAGTAGCTGTGGAAAATTTATAGGCCCAATCACTTTGATAGAAATCAGAGCAAATATTTTTAACATAAAAATTATATCGTGTGGCTGGCGTCAAACCTGTAATTGTAAACGGATTAGAATTAGCTACAAGTCCAACATCACTAGATAAAGGATTTGGCGAGCCGTAGGGTACCGCTAAAACTTGCCAAGAATCTGCCGGGGTGGTATCTATCCAAGATAATAACACTGAAGTAGTGGTTGAATTCGAAGCCGTTACATTATTTGGTGTATTACAATAATGATAAGCACAAGATACATTTGCAGACCATCCTGCATAATTTGTTGCAGAATCGCTAATAAAACGAAATGTTAAGCAGCCATCAATACTTGTAGAGGTAAATGGTCCAGGAATGTTTGTACCCCAAAATGCACCAGGTTTAGATCCTGGCACAAATCCCATATCATTTGTACTTGGTATTTGCGGAGAGAAAACTGAGTTTCCATCAAACACATATAAACCATCATAATTTGCTTGTGTATTGAACGAAGTAAATGAAACGGTTACCCGTTCACCAGCCACTGTTGGGCAAATTGTTGTTACCTCATTGGTATTATTTGCGTAAAGATTACTAGCCCCGCCGTTGTCATAAAAAAATGCTCCACAACCAGGTGGCGGCGCCAATGTAGTAAATGAAATTGGACCGACCCAGGCACTCACCCTATTCACATTATAGTATGAACGAAGATAATATTTATATTGTGTATTTGGTAATAGACCAGAAAGTTCATGGCGCGAAATTGTATTTGACATTACACCTGTATCACCCGACGATGGGGCTGGCGCACCAGCCTGCAATAGCATCACTTCAACAGAATTAACAGGTGAATTATTGGTCCATGATAGCGTTGCAGCATTGGACGCAATATTAGTTGTAGTTATATTTGTTGGTAAATTGCCTGAATAATCAATTTCTAATGAATATGTTCCTGAAACACTATTTAACGAAGAAATAACTATAAAATACGTTTGCCCAACAGTAACGTTTAACATAATATTTCTTACCGCAAGTGTCGAATCTGCTAATCCTGCAAGGCAGTTCACGCCAATATTAGCGCAACTTTCATATACATAAATAGATGAATAAAAAGCTGTTGGTGCCATTGAAATTTTAACTTGACCTGTATAAATAGAAGTAATTGTATACACGACATCATTTCCATTTAAATAAGCCCCAGTTGTACCACAACCTGAGGCACCAGGCACCCCTTCGATAGCTGGGTTGTCACTATAATTAGCCGCACTATCGGTGGTCGTATACGGCAAAGAAGTAATCTGTATGGGGTTGTCGCAACTAAAGCCCGGTTGGGCATAGGCGGTTTTCGCACACAAACTGAACAACACACAAAACGAAAGGAGTAGCAATTTATTCATAATGAAACTTTTAAAAGAAATTCAAATTTAATTAAAAGTTTAATTGGAATTACAAAGCAGTAAGAATTAACAGTTAATTTTATTAACACGACCGAGATCGTTCCATTGGTATTTTGATTCGTGAAATTCAAAAACGATGGTCTTTTCGATAGACAAAATCACGAGGTGATCTTATCTTTCATTTTATAACTTTATGAATTTAGCGAATAAAAAATAGTCCATACCTTTACCTTAGGGGTGGGCGCGGGGGCTCTGGCAGTAGGTGATTTTAAATCTTGACAACTATTTTGAATTATAGATTGAAGGATTCAAGGATTGAAGGATTTAAAGATTGAAAGATTGAAAGATTGAAGGATTCAAAGATTGAAGGATTCAAAGATTCAAAGATTCAAAGATTCAAAGATTCAAAGATTCAAAGATTCAAAGATTCAAAGATTGTCCCGAGGAAGAATTGTAAGCAGCTCTAGCTGAAAAAAAGCCAAGTAAGCTTCAGATTTGATATAATGTGGAGACCCGAGACCGAAGGTCGAACTGTATGGAGCGAACCGTAATAAAAGCCCAGTGGGCTTCAGGTACACAAGCATTAGCTTGTGAAAATATTAAGACGAAAGTTCTTTTGATGTCCAGTGGACTTCCGGAAAGCGAACTTCAGTTCGCAAATCAAAAAACATTTATTACGATCAAGCTTTAGCTTGTAAAAAAAACAACTTGGTACCGTCCTCAAAAAAAGGTACGCGAGCTTTAGCTCTACTAACAAACCTGACCCGAGGCCATAGGCCGAACGGTCCGAAGGAAAACCTTACCCGAGACCCGAAGGGGCGAACGGAGCGAGGCTAAACCTTTCGACGTTCGGCTTTCGACTTTTGACTTTCGACTTTTGACTTTCGACTTTAAGCTTTCGACTTTAGGCTATTAAATCCTCGGCAACTGCATTGGTACTTCCATCACTAAAATGGTTGCATCGGCTGCAAGCGCTTTGACAGAAAAAGCAGTTGTTTCCCAGATGCCAAATCCGTCTCGGGCATTTAGCACTTTTCCTTCTATGTCAAATTCCCCTTGAATCACAAAAGCATATACACCATTTGCCTGATCCTTTAAAGTGTAATTCGTCTCCATGCCTTCACTAAACACACCCCAATGAAACCACGCATTTTGGTGAATCCAAACACCCGCGTCGTCGGGTGACGGGGACAAAATTTGAAGAAATTGGTTTTGGGTATTTGCCAAATCAAGCACCTGCTGGTCATAGCGCGGCGTTACTTGACGTTTATTTGGAAATATCCAAATTTGAAGCAATTTTAAAGATTGGTCGGCATGGTGATTGAATTCACTGTGCGCAATGCCTGTTCCAGCGCTCATCACTTGGATTTCACCCGCTTTGATCACTGCCGAATTACCCATGCTATCTTTATGTTCAATGGCGCCAGCAAGCGGAATGGTAATGATTTCCATATTGTCGTGTGGATGGGTACCAAAGCCCTCGCCAGCGGCAATGGTATCGTCATTTAACACACGTAAAACTCCAAAATGGTTTCGTTCAGGGTCAAAATAATTGGCAAAGCTAAAAGTATGATAAGCATTAAGCCAGCCATGGTTGGCATGTCCACGAGAGGATGCGGCATGAAAAACGGTTTTCATAAAGAAGGTATTTATTATTACAAAGATAGGACCGTTTTGGGGAAAACAAATTTAAAAAAACAGCAAAGAATGGTTAAATGAATGCCAAAATTATGTCTATTACCATTCAAACTGAACCCCGTCATCGGCCAAAAGTACCGGTTTAAAAACTTGCTCGGCTTCTTCCTTAAAGGGATCAATGCTGCCATAACGCGTTGAATAATGGCCTAAAATCAAGGTTTCTACTCCTGCCAATCGGGCAACTTCAGCCGCCTCTTTGGCAGTACTGTGCTTGGTTTTTTGGGCTTTGTCTTGCTCTGATTCTAAAAAGGTAGCCTCGTGATACAAAAAGTTACTCCCTTTCACATATTCGGCCACCTGCTCACTAAACTGCGTGTCACTGCAATAAGCATACGTTCGGGTTGGCAACGGATCGTCCGTCACAACAATTGGGTCAATGACGCGGCCGTCATCAAGGGTCACTGTTTCGCCTCGTTTAAGACGATCAAAACAGTAAGGAGGGACGCCCAATTCATCGGCTTTTTGGCGGTTCAATGGCCTTAAGCCTTGTTTTTCCTCAAAACGAAAACCGTTGGTGTACACCCGATGTTCGAGTGGAATGGTACTCACTGTAATGCGGCTATCTTCAAAAATGACTTCGGGTTCTTTTGATGTCAATTCATGAAAATAAAGTGGATAAGGTGTAAAAGAATCGGATAACCTTAATTGAAACAAAATCAGCTCTTTGATGCCTTTGGGGCCGTATATATGCAATTCGTGTTGGCGGTTAAACAACATAAATGTCGACACCAGACCGATGAGTCCATAGCAGTGATCGCCGTGTAAATGTGATATAAAAATATGATTGATTTTGGCAAATCCGACTTTCAATTTGCGCAATTGAACTTGGGTTCCTTCGGCACAATCAATCAAAAAAGTATGATTGGCCATTTCGAGCACTTGCGATGTCGGATTCGATAAGGTACGCGGCGTGGCAGCATAACAACCTAAAATGGTGAGCTTGATGGGGGATTTTTTCATAAAGAACGCTAAAAGCCTAAATCGCGTTCAATTTCGTCCATTTCAATGAGGTCATGCGCTTCTAATAAACTAGGAACCGCAACAATCGAGGTGGGAATGGCATTAAAATCGGCCGAAGGAGCCACAAAAATAAACGACTTTTTATTCTTTTTAACTAGCTTGATAAGCGGTAAAAAAGCCTGCAAATCTTTGGTTGTAATTTGTGTATGTCGCGACAAATCGACGATTAAATTGTGCTGTCCAAACTGAATCAAATCCGATTCTATGCAATGAATCAGATGTGGTATATCCAATTGGGTGTCTTTGATGTGAATGGTATGCCCTTTGTGTTCAACTTTCATAATTAGATGGCAGTTTAAAAATCCTTCAGTAAAATAATCGGGCTAATTTACGCCATTTTCACCACAATTAATACACTGGCTCCACCGTAAAACCGCTTTTGCGAAACAGGGCAATTAGCCCATTGGGGCCAGCCAAATGGGCCGCCCCTACCCCAATGAATAACGATTTTTCGGCCAACATGCTTTTGAATTTTTGCATCCAGCGGTTGTTGCGGTCAATCAATAATT
Organism: Flavobacterium sp. BFFFF2; assembly: GCA_002256385.1. Taxonomy (GTDB): domain Bacteria; phylum Bacteroidota; class Bacteroidia; order Flavobacteriales; family Flavobacteriaceae; genus Flavobacterium. Next base: position 24,769 of record NKJD01000006.1, on the reverse strand, counting down.
TTTGATCAAATTCGGCCGATTTAAAGGCTGCCCCTTCTTGAATCAATTGGTAGAGCCCATCTAAGTTTTCGGCACGGTACAAATCCATCATCTGTTGGATTTCCTTTTTTTCATTCACCATTTTATTTTTCACCAAATCAACCAATTGGGTAGCTTGTTCTTCGTATGAAATGGCCTCCAAGGCAGCCATTTGCTCCTCGAGGGTTTCCAAACCGATCAAGGTTTTACCTTCTTTTTTAACTTGCTGGCTAAGCATGGTTTCAATGGATTGTGTGGGGCAATCCAACATTTTTGGAAACAGCATGGTTTGCAAAAAAATGGGTTTAATGGACGGAAGCATGTTCAATGAAATACCCAATTCTTGTTCAATAAATTGTTGAACCAATATATAGTCGGCCGCATTCATTAACAATTTCAGCGTTTTCCCCCCTTGCATGTTCATGGCTTGCATCATACCCATAGCAAGACTTGGGTCGTCGAAGTCCATTTCAAGCACCAACTGATCGGAATTGGCGAGGGCTTTTTGCGTTTTTTTTTTCAACGTGGCATCGCAAGTTAAGTGAATGGTGCCTAATAAATAAGTTGTTTTGATGGACGGTCCCGTAACCTTCCATAATAAACTACCCTGTTGAACTTGTGACCAAGCCGAACTGCCAATGACGCAGAGCAACAAAAATATCCAATGGCTGTGCGCCAACCCTTTAATCCATTTTTTGGAGTTCTTCATAATTGCGGCGCAGTTTTTTGAGTAAGATTCCGTATATCAATCGATAAATCAGCCAAAAACCAAAAGTAAGTACTGCCGCCAATCCAATAATGATTAAAACACCCAACAATTTGGTTTCAAAAGGCATATCAGGATGGGCAACACCCCGCAAGCGCATGGCTTGTATGTAGCTTTCTTTTAAGGCAAAAACACCCATCGCTACCACCAAAAAGGCAAAAGTGGACAAATTAAAAGCAATGTATTGTTTCACTACTTTGCGTGTATCTAAAATGTGCTTCATTAAAGTCTGGGTGTTTTCAAGCACACTTATTTTGCGGTACATTTGGTAAAAACGACTAATAAAATAGAAAGTAGCCAAGTAAATAATAACTGCAAACCCGATGTAATATGGATAAAGTCCCCAGTTTTTTATCAGGGTGATGCTTTGTGTGTCCACTTTGGTAAAAGACAAGCACAAACTTAAAAAAACACCCAGACCCAATTCAATAATACTGATCACCAAAATCCATTTCACCAACGAAGACGATTTGCGGTGAATCATTGCATGAATTTCCAATTCACTTACCTCTCGGTAGGAAGTGGTGTCGTTTTGCCAGGCTTTTTTCAATAACTCCAACTCATTCATAGCCTACGGATTAATTATTTTCTTTAATTTGGTTTTAATTCGATTCATTTTGACGCGGGCATTCACTTCTGATATCCCTAAAGTGTTGGAAATCTCTTGGTAATCTTTGTCTTCTAAATACAAAAAAACCAATGCCTTTTCAATATCATTCAATTGTTGGACAGCCTGATAGAGCAATTTAATTTGCTCTTCTTCTTCCATATTATATTCTTCTTGCGGCAGAAAATACCGTCCATCGTCAAGCGGAGAAGTGGAAATGGAACGGGTTGTTTTGCGGTAGAGCGTGATGGCCGTATTGAGTGCCACTCTGTAAGCCCAAGTTGAAAATTTAGAATCGCCCCGAAAACCGGGAAAAGCTTTCCATAACTGAATGGTAATTTCTTGAAACAAATCGTGGTGCGCATCATCACTTTGCGTATACAACCGACAAATCTTGTGGATAATGTTTTGGTTGTCACGCAATTGCTTTACAAACGACTGTTCAAGCGATTGACTCATGCCTGCATTAGTACCATTTTGGATGATTGTGTTACAAGGACAGAAAAAATATGTTTAAATGGAAATCACATGGCATTTTCTTGCCGCAGTCATTAATAGATTAATTTGGATTTAAACAGCATGATCATGGTATTGATCAATAGACCGCAAATGAACAATATTTTATAACAAAAATTATTTGTAGCTCCTCAAATTGGCACTTTCAAAATCAAATAAAAACCTATATTTGTCGCCTATTCAATTATGGAACATTTTGTAGTATCGGCCCGTAAATATCGCCCCCAAACCTTTCGTGATGTGGTGGGGCAATTGGCCATTACCCAAACTTTAGAAAACGCCATTGCCAATAACCATTTGGCGCAGGCATTGCTTTTTACAGGTCCTCGTGGTGTGGGAAAAACAACTTGCGCCCGAATTTTAGCTCGTAAAATCAATCAAATCGGGTACGACAACCCAGACGAAGATTTTGCCTTTAATGTATTTGAATTGGACGCGGCCTCCAACAATTCGGTCGACGACATCCGCTCACTAATTGAACAAGTGCGCATTCCGCCCCAAACAGGGATTTATAAAGTGTATATTATTGACGAGGTGCACATGTTGTCTTCAGCGGCGTTTAACGCTTTTTTGAAAACACTAGAAGAGCCACCCAAGCACGTCATATTTATATTGGCCACCACCGAAAAACACAAAATCATACCGACGATTTTGTCGCGTTGTCAAATTTTTGATTTTAAACGCATTACCGTAAAAGACGCTGCTGAGTATTTGGCGTACGTTGCCGAAAACCAAGGTGTTACGTTTGAACCGGAAGCATTGCATTTGATTGCGCAGAAAGCCGATGGTGCCATGCGCGATGCATTGTCCACCTTTGATCGGGTCGTTTCATTTTGTGGCAACCACCTAAGCAGAAAGGCGGTTTCTGAAAATTTAAATGTACTTGATGCTGAAACGTATTTAGAAATCACCAATTATATTTTACAAAGTGACATCCCTGCTTTGTTGCTTCAATTAGATCAATTATTAGCCAGAGGCTTCGATGCGCACCAATTCATCATTGGTTTGGCCACTCATTTCAGAAATTTAATGGTGAGCAGGTCGCCGCAAACGGTTGTATTATTAGAATCGGGCAGCGAAACGGTGCAAAAAGCCTATTTGGCCCAAGCGGAACAAACCCCACGCGCTTTCCTTTTGCAGGCATTAGAAATAGCGAATCAAGCCGACTTAAACTACAAACAAAGCCTCAATCAACGCTTACTCATTGAGCTCACTTTGATGCAATTGGCCTCCCTCCTTCATCAAGGAGAAAAAAAAAAGCTAGATTCATAATCCCAGCGACTTTTTTTAAAAGTGGTGGGTTTTCCATCACAGAAATTACAACACCAAAAGTTGCCGAAACAGTTGAATTAAAGCCAACTGTCCCTATTGAAATTCCAAGCATTTCATCAGCAAAACCAACCGTTGTCACCACAGAAACAACTGTTGTCACCACAGAAACAACTGCGGAACACCCCGATGCGCAGCGGTTTTCGGCCTATTCCTTAAAAGGCTTGCAAGCAAAAAAAGCCTTAACCGAAAAATCGCCACAGCATAAAGTAGACGCCACCAACAAACCCATTCAAGATTTTACAGAGGCTGAATTCCGTGAGCAATGGTTCAAATATGCCGATCGTTTAAACGACAAAGGCCATTTGATTATGGAATCTTTGATGCGCATCAGTGAACCCAAATTGGATCAGACCACGGTGTACCACGAATTGCCAAATGAAGGCTCGAAGCTTGATTTTGAGCGTGATAAAATAGAATTAGTCACTTTTTTACGGGGCAAATTACACAACCACGACATCCAAATCATTACGGTAGTCAACGAAGCCATCGAGAGCAAAAAAGCATTTACCGAAGTGGATAAATACGCCCGCCTCAAAGAAATCAATCCGGCCATTGAACAATTGCGGAAGCTTTTTGATTTGGAATTCTGATTTTACATAAAGTTGATATAAGCCCCAATAAAACGGCGTATCTTTGCGCGCAAAACGTGTAAATATGGAATCGTTTTTCTTTGTCTTGGCTGCCTTGTTTTCAGTCTTAAACCCCATCGGCACCGTCCCGATATTCGTGGCACTTACGCAAGAATTGTCAGCTAAAGACCGTTCTAGAATTGCCCTCATGACGGGTTTTAACGTGCTTCTCATTTTGCTGATTTCTTATTTTGTAGGGCAGTATATTCTTCAATTTTTAGGTATATCCATTTCAGCTTTGCGCATTGCAGGCGGACTGATTATTGCCAGTTCTGGTTTTGCTTTGTTAAACGGCAAATTCAATAAAGAGCGCGGGATGAACAAAGAAGTGGCGCAAGATGCCCAAACCCGCAGCGGATTGGCATTGACGCCCCTAGCCATGCCTATGTTGGCAGGCCCCGGCAGCATTTCGCTACTCATTGCCCAATACCAAGAAGCCCACCATTGGCTTGACATGCTCAGTTGTGTTTGCGCCATCGTGGTGGTGAGTGCAGGTATTTTCCTGATTTTACGCAGTGCCCATTTTTTGGCCAAAGGTTTAGGCGCTTCGGGCATTGTAGCCATTTCGCGCATTGTAGGCTTTTTAACCATCGCCATCGGTATACAATACATTATCCATTCGGTGCTATTTTTAATCCAAAGTATATAATGACTCGTTTTCTAATCTCTATTTTATGACTATTTATAAATTATTAGGTATCCTGCTTGTTGCATGTCTTTTTTCGTGCAAACCAACCAAACCAGGTTTTGCCACAGACCCAGCCCTTGAATCACTGCAACAACTCATGCAAGGGACTTATTCGTCGGAATTGCAATCAAAAGAAGACAAAGATTTTTATGCCATTTCATTGCGCATGGTACCTATTTGGAAATCAAAAGGGTATTTTTTGTACGTAGAACAAGCTTTGTTTAATAAACAAGACCAACCCTACCGGGTTCGCGTTTATGAACTTCGCCATGAGGGAGGTCAATTGGTGAGCCGCATTTACACCCTGAAAGAAGAAAAAAAATGGGTGGGCAAATGGAAAACACCCAAAGACTTTGACCAACTCACCCTTGAAGGCATTGACCTTAAATCGGGCTGCGAGGTGGTCTTGAAACAGACAGCCAGCCAAGTGTACGAAGGCCAAACAGGCGAAAAAACCTGCCCCAGTGAATTAAAAGGCGCATCGTATGCCACATCAAAAGTAACCATCGATGCCAAACAATTGCGCTCATGGGACCAAGGTTTTGACAAGGACGGAAAACAAGTGTGGGGTGCCACCAAATCGGGCTACATTTTTGACCGATTAAATCAATAACGTAAACAGCCATTTGCGGTCCATACCCAAATGGTTTATTTTTATATTTGCGCTCATTAATACGTTGACAGACCTATAAACTGCATGAAATCAAACGACATACGCCAGCATTTTTTAGATTTTTTTAAATCAAACAACCACCTCATTGTTCCTTCGGCACCCATCGTGCTCAAAGACGACCCCACCCTGATGTTCAACAACTCGGGGATGGCCCAATTTAAAGAATATTTTTTGGGAAATGCCACGCCCAAATCGGTGCGCATTGCCGACACCCAAAAGTGTCTGCGCGTGTCAGGTAAGCACAATGACCTCGAAGACGTCGGTTTTGACACGTATCACCACACCATGTTTGAAATGTTGGGCAACTGGTCATTTGGCGATTATTTCAAAGAAGAAGCCATCGGCTGGGCTTGGCAGTTTCTGACAGAGGTGCTAAAACTGGACAAAAACAGGCTGTATGTGTCTGTTTTTGAAGGCAATGAAGCCGAAAATGTACCATTTGATTCAGAAGCGTTTGACATCTGGAAAAAATACATCGATGAAGACCGCATTATTTTAGGAAACAAAAAAGATAATTTCTGGGAAATGGGCGACCAAGGTCCTTGTGGCCCGTGTTCTGAAATCCACATTGATTTACGCACCGATGAAGCGCGTCAATTGCAAAGTGGCAAAGAATTGGTGAATGCCGATCACCCGCAAGTGGTTGAAATTTGGAACAATGTGTTCATGGAGTTTAACCGCAAAGCCGATGGCAGCCTAGAAAAGCTCCCCGCCCAACACGTAGATACGGGTATGGGATTTGAGCGCCTATGCATGGCCATGCAAGGCGTAACTTCTAATTATGACACCGATGTGTTTACGCCACTTATTCAAAAAGTGGAACAACAAACCGGATTAAAATACACCAACAACCAAGTAAAAGATATTTCGGACGAACAAAACAGCATCAACATTGCTATTAGGGTAATTGTTGACCATGTTCGGGCGGTGGCATTTGCCATTGCCGACGGCCAATTGCCATCGAATACGGGGGCTGGTTATGTAATCCGTAGAATTTTACGCAGAGCCATCCGCTATGGTTTTACCTTTTTACATTTAAAGAAACCATTTATCAATGAATTGGTGGCTGTGTTGGCCGATCAAATGGGTGATTTTTTCCCAGAGATCAGACAACAACAAAACTTGGTCACTCAAGTCATTCGCGAAGAAGAAGCCTCGTTTTTGCGCACGTTGGAGCAAGGTTTGCAATTGCTCGAAGAAGTGATTAAAAATACCCAAGGCACCGAAGTTTCTGGCGACAAAGCTTTTGAATTGTACGATACTTTTGGGTTTCCAAAAGACCTTACCTCCCTGATTCTGAAAGAAAAAGGCATGACCTACAACGAACAAGAATTTGACCAAGCTTTGCAAAAACAAAAAACCCGATCGCGTGCTGCCTCCGAAATGGCCACCGACGATTGGACCATTTTGAGTGACGACCTCGGCCAATTTGTGGGCTACGACCAAACGGAATCAGAAGTACGTATTGTTCGGTATCGTAAAATTGACCGAAAAAGAGACGGCGTATTTTACCAAATCATGTTTAATCAAACACCTTTTTACCCAGAAGGCGGTGGGCAAGTCGGAGACAAAGGCTGGCTCAAATCGGCCAATGAACACATTGCCATTTTAGATACTAAAAAAGAGAACAACCTGATTTTACATGTCACACAAACGTTACCCGAAAATCCATCAGCGGTTTTTCAGGCAAACGTTGACACCTCATTAAGATCTGCTTCGGCCAAAAACCACTCGGCTACGCATTTGTTGCACCAAGCATTGCGTCATATTTTAGGCACCCATGTGGAGCAAAAAGGCTCGTTGGTGTCACCTGGCTATTTGCGCTTTGACTTTTCGCACTTTGCCAAATTGACAGACCACGAATGGCAACAAGTAGAAGATTTTGTCAATGCCCGCATTATGGAGCAATGGCCCTTGGTAGAACGCAGAAACATCCCGTTTCAACAAGCCATTGACGAAGGCGCGATGGCCTTATTTGGCGAAAAATATGGCGATTCAGTGCGTGCCATCAAATTTGGAGACAGCATGGAATTGTGCGGCGGAATTCACGTGGGCAACACCGCGCAAATTTGGCGTTTTAAAATAAAATCCGAGGGAGCTGTTGCGGCTGGTATACGCCGCATTGAAGCCATCACTGGCGATGCCGTCATTCAATTTTACCAAGATCAAGAATCGGATTGGGAACAAATTAAAGAAGTGCTCAAAGGCCCCCAAGACGTGGTGAAAGCGGTTCAGCAGTTGGTCGATGAGCAACACAAACTAAAAAAACAACTCGAAGGTTTGGTGCGTGAAAAAGGCCAAGCCATTAAAATTTCTTTGGAACAGAAAATCCAGCAGAAAGAAGGTGTTTCTGTCTTAATTGAATCCGTCGATTTGGATGCCAACACAGTCAAAGACATTGCCTTTGAATTGGGACAAAAGCACCCCAATTTGTTTTTGGTCATTGGTTCCATAGCCGATGACAAACCAAGCGTAAGCTGTTATATTTCAAAGGAATTGGTAGAGCAAAAAGGACTAAACGCAGGCACTATCGTGCGTGAATTGGGGAAATTCATCCAAGGCGGCGGCGGTGGTCAAGCCAATTTTGCCACAGCGGGTGGAAAAAATGCCGCGGGCATACCCGATGCGCTCAAAGCAGCCACCTCGTATATATAGGCACTTTTTAAAACATTTCTTCATAAAAAAAACCAACATCGTTTTAAAAATGATGTTGGTTTTTTTTCTCATGTATTTATGAGAAAATGAATCAAAATGTTATTGTGCTTGTGACTGTCTAAATGCCACAAAAGTCGTTTGTTCTTGTAAAATAGGCAACACATTATAGAACAAAAAGAAATCGAGCAAGTAATTTTCTTCACCGGCTGCTACTTTAATATCTAATACCAATTCGGAGGTAATGCGGTATTGCAGCAATTCTTTGTCATTGTCAAAAATGCTAAAAGTGGCCAAAGGCGTATTTTTAATGCGGCAGTGCAATTGTCTTTGCCCCAAAATCAAAGTAGAATCGGTCCCAAACATCCCACCCTTTTGTTTAAGCACGCGGTTCTCTTGCGTATCGTCAATCACCAATTGGTGTGCCAATAAACCGCTGCGGCTTAAATAGTAGGTTTTGGTGCCCGTTTCAAAAACAGCTTGGGGTTGGCGGGTATGTGATTGAATCACCATACGGCCCACCATGGTGTCTTCGTGGTAAAGGGCAAAGCGGTCCGGGCTCACCATTTTCCAATATCTTTTAGTTATCATAGCAATTTTTATTATGTTAGCAATTTTAAAGCAAAAATGTTGAAAATTCGGCAATCGAAAACGATTGACAACTTAATATTTTCCTAATAACGCCCAACGGGTAATTTTAGTATATTTACTCCCCAATTTTAACACTATGTCGGTAGCCAAAAAAGATTACAAACGCATTACCACCAAGTCATTGTTTGACATGAAGGTTCATGGTGAAAAAATTTCCATGCTCACCGCCTACGATTATACGATGGCGAAAATTGTCGATCAGGCAGGAGTGGATGTCATTTTAGTAGGCGATTCGGCCAGTAACGTAATGGCTGGCCACGAAACCACCTTGCCCATTACCCTCGACCAAATGATTTACCATGCCAGTTCGGTGGTACGTGCCATTGAAAGAGCACTCGTGGTGGTTGATTTGCCTTTTGGCAGTTACCAATCTGATTCCAAAGAAGCTTTGCGTTCGGCCATCCGAATTATGAAAGAAAGCGGTGGACATGCCGTGAAATTGGAAGGTGGCAGTGAAATAAAAGATAGTATTAAAAAGATATTAAATGCAGGCATCCCAGTGATGGGGCATTTGGGTTTAACGCCCCAGTCAATCTACAAATTTGGCACATATACTGTGCGGGCACGCGAAGAAGAAGAAGCAGATAAACTGATTGAAGATGCCAAATTATTAGAACGTTTGGGTTGTTTTGCCTTGGTTTTGGAAAAAATCCCAGCCAATTTGGCTACGAAGGTGGCCGAAGCCATCTCGATTCCAGTAATAGGCATTGGCGCAGGCGGTGGGGTCGATGGCCAAGTGTTGGTGGTACACGATATGTTGGGCATGACACACGAGTTTAGTCCACGTTTTTTACGCCGATACATGAATTTGTTTGAAGAAATGAATGTGGCCATCAGCCAATATGTGCAAGATGTGAAATCGAAAGATTTTCCAAATTCCCAAGAACAATACTAAATTTGACAACTACCACACGTACCGAACTTTCCAACTTGTTGGTTCTCTTTGAAGACAACCACCTGATAGCTGTACAAAAGCGGGTGGGCGATTTGGTACAAGGCGATGAAACGGGCGATGCGCCTTTATCGGACATCATCAAAGACTACCTCAAAGTAACGTACGACAAGCCCGGCGCCGTTTTTTTAGGGGTCATTCACCGGCTTGATAGGCCCACCTCGGGCATTGTTTTGTTTGCCAAAACCTCAAAAGCTTTAACTCGGATGAATGAACAATTCAAGAACCGAGAAACGGAGAAAACGTATTGGGCCATGGTAAAAGGCTGTCCCAATCCGACTGCACAAAGCCTTATTCATTATTTGAAAAGAAACCCAAAAAACAATACGTCAAAAGCCTATCCAAAACCGGTTGACGACGCCAAAGAAGCCCGTTTAGACTTTAAAGTCATTCAACAATTGGACAACTACAGTTGCTTAGAAGTTCATTTACATACAGGCCGCCACCACCAAATTAGATCACAATTGGCAGCCATTGGATTTCCAATTAAAGGCGATCTGAAATATGGGGCCGATCGAAGCAATCCTGACGGGGGCATATCACTGCATGCCGTACGGTTAATTTTTACCCATCCAGTAACCAAAGAACGCATTCAATTAGAGGCAAAGCCCGAGCACGACGCGTTATGGCGTGAAATTCTTTTGTAGAGGCGTTAATGATTTCTTAATTTTTTTACCAATTTTTATTATCTTTGAAATTGATTCATCTACGAAACTACCATCAATGGCATTTTGTAATGATCCACCTATTCAATTTAAACTGAACTGCAAAAAGCATATTAATGGCTCACTAGCCATTAAACGATTTCCATTTGACAATTAAACAAAAACATACAACACATGAAAATTACTATTCCTTTTTTACTCACTGTTTGCATGGGTTTTTCTGGCTTACAGGCCCAAGAACACTATGCGGGTTTGGCTACTTCAAACCGAGTTGGTTTATTGAATGCCAACATCAATCCGGCCGAATTGGTGAACCTTTCAAACCGATTTGAATTGAACTTTATGGGCTTTAGTGCCAACGTCATGAATAATAAAATTGGCCTAAGTGATATATTTTCAGACAAAAGCCTTGACAAAACATTGTTTCAAGGAAGTGATGCCGTGAATTTTCGGGTCGATTCAGAAATTAATTGGCCAGGCATTGCCTTCCGCGTGCACAAATGGGGTTTTGGCATTGGCGCCCGCTCTTTTATCAAATTTAACGTCATTGATGCCGATGTACATATCGGTGATGCGGTTAGTTTATCTGATATTAGTAATGCCATTAATGGGAACCCTACCACGGTTCAGACCAATTACAACCAACGAATGAATGGAACCGTATGGAGCGAGGTAAATTTGTCTGCCTCAAGGGTTGTTTTTGAAAAAGGAAGCCACCGTTTGAGCGCGGGCGGAACATTAAAATTGCTTTACCCAGGCTCGTATGCCAACATTGGGGTTGATCAGTTTAAGGGTACTTTTGTGCGCGACAACAGCACCGTGTACTTGTACAACGCACATGGCTTGGTAAACTTCTCGTATTCTGGAAATTTAGCCAGTGACTTTAACAATTCCAATGATTATACCAAATCTGCTTTTGGTGGGTTAAATGGCGTAGCAGCCGATTTTGGGGTGAACTACCGCTGGAAAAACAAAGACAGCAGAAACTATAGGCTCAACGCAGGATTTTCTGTGAGGAATATGGGCGCCATGACCTTTAAAGATGACAACAACAAAAACACCACTTATGCACTTAATATTCCTAATGCATCACCTGGATTTAAGGGCTTAGACATGAACCAATTCAACAACGCCAAAAGCTTGATTGAAGTGGAACAACAATTATTAAACAGCGGCTACTTAACCAAAGTAGAAAGTGAGAAAAATTTCAAGGTTAATTTGCCTGCCGTGATTAATTTGTATGTTGATTACCGCATTTTCAGGGTGTTGTATTGCTCCGCTTTTATGCAACAAAAATTAAATGACGATAGCCAAAATGCACAAATCACTGCACAGAATATATACACTTTAACACCGCGCTTGCAATTAGGCTATTTTGAACTTTATACGCCATTAACTCAAAACGAAATCTATGGCTTCAAAGCAGGATTGGGTCTCAGATTGGGCGGTTTTTACATTGGATCCAATTCGGCCTTATCCATGTCGGGCAGCAGCAAACAAGGCGATATATACTTTGGCATGCGTTGGGGCTTCTTAAAATAGGTCGAAAGTCGAAAGTCAAAAGTCAAAAGTCAAAAGTCGAAAGTCGAAAGTCAAAAGTCGAAAGTCAAAAGTCGAAAGTTGTAATAGATAGAAAATGTAGAGACGCCATGCTTGGCGTCTCTATTGCTTTAAAGCTGAACGTGGTAAAATTAGCATGATTGAATGTCCTTTGAAGATAACTGTAGAGACGCCATGCTTGGCGTCTTTCTGTTTTGAAGCAACAAGGTCTACGGCCTGATTTTCCTAGTAACTAAACCAGATGCAATTGATAACGAAACAAAAGGAAGTGACGTTTAATTATGACCCTGTCTTTGCTCTTTGGAATCAAATCTCAAACCTCAAATTCTTTGCTCTTTCTTCTTTGCTCTTTTCTCTTGCTTCTAAAAAGACTACGGCTTCCTTGTCATCACCGTTGTTCTGCCGCTTTGCGTAATCGACATTTGATTCTCTTTCGGATTAAATTCCATTTTAATATTGGCCGCCATAAATTCAAAGGTGTCTTGTTCGGTGGCATCTAATGGAAAGGCAGATTGCCCAGTGGCTTGGGCATATAATTGCGTGTCTTTTTTGGTCACTTTTATTTTTAACGGAAAGGTTGGATTGGCATATTCTCCCAAATATTGATCCAAGTCAGCCGATGTTAACTCCATTTTTTTGAAGGTGGGAACCTTAAAACTTCTATGAAAATAACTACTTAAAGCAGCTACCAATACATTGTTGTTTTCATAAACCATCCCATTTGATGTGATCGCAACCGCTAATTTATTTCCCGGAAAATAGGAAAGCACAGAGGTAAATCCATCAATGCCGCCCGTATGACCATATCCCATTTTGTCGTAAAAAGGCATTTGAAAAATACCCATCCCATAATGGTCTGTCATGGTTTTCATTTGTTCTAAACTGCTGGCATTGATTATTTTATTGGCAAATAATTGGTCAATAAAAATCACCAAATCAGTTGGGTTTGATACCACTGCGCCAGCTCCCATCGGAATCGACATCGCTGTTTCAGCCTCTTTTTGCCAAGTTTCTTCAAAACTATAAGAATAGCATTCATTATTTTGAATGACTGTTTTGCCCCCAAAATAGGTGTTTTTTAACCCCAAAGGCTTGATAATCTTTTTGGTCAAAATGTCTTTATAGGCTTTATTGTATGTTTTCTCGAGGATGTAACTTAACAAAACATAGTTCGAATTGCTGTAATCTGCCTTGCTATTGGGTTCAAAATCACTTTTGCCTTTGGCTATGATGTCAACCATTTGTGCTTCGGTTTTTGGCTCGGTATTGTAAGTCAAATAATTGTCATCATTGGTAAAATTATGGATGCCACTGCGGTGATTCAACAAATGGCCAATGCTGATTTTATTGGCTTTTTCAATGGTTGGAAAATAGCTGTCAATTGTTTGATTTAGTGTCAATTTCCCTTCTTCGATGGCCTTAAAAACCAAACAAGCCGTGAACATCTTGGAGATGGAACCGATTCTGTATTTGGTTAAAGCACTTGCCTTGGTATTGGTTGCCAAATCAACGCTGCCAATGGATTTGGTGTAAAGAAGTTTGCCATTTTCAGCAATGGCAATGCTCCCCATGTATTTATCTTTGGCTGCTAAAATTTGAAACAAACTATCAAGTTTAGCAGTGTTTAATTGTTGGGCAAATGAACTGCTGAACATGAACCCAACAAGTACAATAAGTTTGATTTTATTTTTCATTTTAATTTGTTGTTAGATTCATGGGATGTCATGAAATAAAATAATTCATTATAATTTTGTTGGCGCTGTTGAAAACCAACGCGGAACTTGATACCAAATACCCGTTAATAGCTACTTGAGTAAGCAAAAAAAATGTTTCCAGTTAAATGTCAATTTTAATGAAGTATTTTCATGATTTCAAATTCAGCGTTTGCCATTTTTTTAATTATTAAATAACTCTTTTCAATGGCTGCTCCTTCATTTTTATTATAAAATTCGTTGAGTTCCTTGTTCGTTTTTTCAGCTTCATCCATTTTATTAATTGAAAGAAAATACTCTTGTTGATAAAGGTATCCATATAACTTTTGAATAGCTGTCGCATTGATATCGGCAAGCATTTGATTAATTAATGGTTCAACTTTTATATTGTTTTGAATAATTTCATCAAACATATACAATTCCACGAGATCGCCTGTTTCATTTTCTTTGATAAACTTTTCTTCTTCCTCCTTGCTGAATAAGTTTTTCCGATATATGACTAAATTGCCTTTTATAAAATACCATCTTACCAAATGATTGGTATCGTCTTCAGTATATTTTCTTGTTTTCTGGTCAAAGTTTGTCGAAAGGATAATTATCGGACCATCCTTTGTTTCGGGTTCAATGGAAAATATTAAACGTGCATTTGGTTTATCCTTTTGCGGAAATTCAAATTTGATCGCATTGCCTTTTGAAATTTTTTGGCGCACCGTTTCAATTATCGCTGCCATCTCATTAGCATTTAACTGATTATACAAGTCGGTTCTAAAAAAAGCATCAGCAAAAAAATTATGAGCAAAAATAAATTTGTCAAATTTATAGTTGCTAACTTTACTTTCATCTGTATAAAAAACCTTAAAGTTTTCTTGACCGTTTACAATCCCAATACACCATATTGAAAATAAAAAAAATGCTGCTTTTTTCATAGGTAAACAATAAATTTCAAGCTGTTCAAAATCAATCACCCCTCCCCTAGTTCCGAATCAGTTTGCGGTATTTAAGGCGGGTTGGCACGATTTCGGTGCCCAAGCGTTTGCGGCGGTTTTCTTCGTATTCAGAAAAACTTCCTTCAAAGAAATACACCTCGGAGTTGCCCTCAAAGGCCAAAATGTGCGTGCAAACCCGGTCTAAAAACCAACGGTCGTGGCTAATAATCACGGCGCAACCTGCAAAGTTTTCCAAACCTTCTTCTAAGGCCCGTAACGTGTTAATATCCAAATCGTTGGTTGGCTCATCGAGTAACAATACATTGCCTTCTTCTTTGAGCGTCATGGCCAAATGCAAGCGGTTTCGTTCACCACCCGAAAGGGCAGCTACCTTTTTGTTTTGGTCGCTGCCTGCAAAATTAAAGCGCGACAAATAAGCCCGCGAATTCACTTGGCGGCCACCCATCATAACCAATTCTTGCCCGTCGGAGAAATTTTCCCAAATGGATTTGTTTAAATCGATGTTGGAATGACTTTGATCGACATACGCTATTTTAACAGTATCACCAATGGTGAAATTGCCGGCATCGGGTTGCTCCTCGCCCATGATCATTCTGAAAATGGTACTTTTACCAGCGCCATTGGGGCCAATGATACCCACAATGCCCGCTTGTGGCAAGGTAAATTTGAGTGCATCGTACAACAATTTATCACCAAATGCTTTGGCTACACCGTTTGCCTCAATGACATTGGTTCCCAAACGCGGTCCGTTGGGAATGTATATTTCTAATTTTTCTTCCAGTTCTTTTTGGTCTTCATTCAGCAAACGGTCGTAGTTTTGCAAACGAGCCTTTTGCTTGGTTTGGCGGCCTTTGGCACCTTGGCGCACCCAGTCTAATTCGCGTTCTAAGGTTTTGCGGCGTTTAGAAGCTACTTTCTCTTCTTGCTCCATGCGCTTTGATTTTTGCTCTAACCAAGAAGAATAATTCCCTTTCCATGGAATGCCTTCGCCACGGTCTAATTCTAAAATCCAGCCAGCCACATTATCCAAGAAATACCGGTCGTGCGTTACCGCAATCACGGTTCCTGCATATTGGGCCAAATGTTGCTCTAACCAAAGTACACTTTCGGCATCCAAGTGGTTGGTAGGCTCATCGAGTAGCAATACATCGGGTTGTTGCAACAATAAGCGGCACAAAGCCACGCGGCGTTTTTCCCCGCCCGACAACACATGAATAGGCGTATCGGCCTCTGGCGTGCGCAAGGCATCCATGGCCACTTCAAGCTTGTTATCAATTTCCCACGCACCAGCCGCGTCAATTTTGTCTTGCAATTCGGCTTGGCGGTCCATCAATTTTTGCATTTTATCGGCGTCTTCATACACCTCTGGCAACCCAAACTGGTCATTGATGGTATGGAATTCTTCCAAAATGGCCATGATATCAGCCACACCTTCGCGCACGATTTCAATGACTGTTTTGGTTTCGTCCAATTGCGGCTCTTGCTCCAAATAACCCACCGTATAGCCTGGTTGAAATACCACATCGCCTTGGTAGTTTTTATCGACGCCTGCAATGATTTTTAATAAAGATGATTTACCCGATCCGTTTAAACCCAATATCCCAATTTTGGCGCCATAAAAAAAGCTGAGATAAATGTTTTTTAATACTTGTTTGTCACTTCCCTGATACGATTTGCTCAATCGTTGCATGGAAAATATTACTTTCTTATCGTCTGACATGTTTACTTTTTATTTTAATTAAACAATTGATCTTACATTCGTCCTTTCAAGGCATTAAACACCCATGCATTGGCCAAAAAGCCCAAGCCCACCGTGGCAAATCCCCAACCAGCTATGTCTTTGTACCGAAAAAATCCCATTCCGATGAGCACTATGCCCATGATAATCATGATTAATGTGGCCCAACCTAATACTGTATTCTTATTCATGTGTGGATCTATTTAGTATTTGAAAATAAAACTTTGGTTCCACGCAATTGGAACAGTACAAATATAACAGAAGCCAACAAAACAAAAGCCATCGCCTGATGGGCCACTCCCAACCAGAAGGGCACCCCATATAGTAAGGTGAAAACACCTAATGAAAATTGCATGAATAAACCAAACAGCATCGCTTTTATGCCCCAACTTAGGGCGGGTATTCCTGTTAATTTTCGGGCTTTAAAACTTAGGGTGCTTATTAATACTACCAAAGTAAGTGCCAGCATGCGGTGTACAAACTGCACCCCACTTTTGCTTTCGGTAAAGCGCAAAAACCATGAATCTTTTTCGAGCCAAATGCTTTCGTGCATAAATTGCCCGTCACTCATTAACGGCCAGTGGTTGTGAACCAGACCCGCATCGAGCCCAGCGACAAAGCCGCCGTAGGCAATTTGAACCAACAAAACAAATAAGGTAGTACGCGCCAATCGGCGCAATTGTACTGGGATAATAGCTGACTGAATAGGTGCTGCATATTGTAAAGCAACCCAAAAAGTATAGGCAAAGGTGATAAATGCAAAGGTTAAGTGCATCGAAAGCCTAAAATGACTGACATCGGGGTCATTTAACAAGCCGCTTTTGACCATGAACCAGCCCAAAAAACCTTGAAAAGCACCCATTCCTAGTAGAATAAAGCACCGATACAAAGTCGCTTTGTCCAATTTCTTTTTGAACCAGAAATACAAAAATGGAAATAAAAATACGGGGCCGAGCACGCGCCCGCCGATAAAACGGTGAAACCATTCCCAAAAATAAATGTCTTTGTAATCGGACAAATGGAAACCGCCCGGTTGAAACTGGTTTATTTTTTGGTATTCCGGAAATTGTTTGTAAGCCTCAAAAGCCTGATTCCAAGCTTCATCGGTAGTGGGCGGAAAAGTATCGGTTACCAAATGCCAATCGGTCATTGATAAGCCCGAGTGTGTCAATCGGGTAATGCCCCCGACAACCACCATGATAAAAACGAGCAAACAACCTGATAAAAGCCACCAAAAAACTGCTTTATTCGAATTCATATCTAATTACTTTTTGTTATTTCATAGACTTCAAACTAAACTAACAAGCCGTTAGCTATTAAGAGCAAAGTAGAAAGTGGAAATCTTTATCTTCGATCCGTTCAACCCAATTGTCCTTACGGTCTCGGGTCAATCTTTCAATTTTTAAATCTTTCAATCTTTCAATACTACAAACCTACCTTATTCCCCCCATATCATTGCAACTGCACCTGCAGCCCTAACTTCAATGCTTTTTCTAACACAAATTGGTAAGCTGATTCATACTCATTGGGAATATGCCCTTCTAATATGGCTTCTTTAACGGCTTCCTTTAACAAACCAATTTCACGACAAGGTTTTAACCCGAACAGTTCCATAATTTCTTCCCCTTTAATGGGTGGTTGAAAATTACGTACTTGGTCGCGCTCTTCCACTTCGGTGATTTTCTTTTTGACCACTTCAAAATTCTGGTGGTATTTGCGGTACCGAACTGGGTTTTTTGTGGTGATGTCGGCGGCACACAGCATCATCAATGATTCAATATCTTCGCCCGCATCAAAAATCAGGCGCCGAACGGCCGAATCTGTCACGATTTCTTGCGACAACACGATTGGCCTGGAGCTCATTGCTACCATTTTTTGCACAAATTTCATTTTATGATTCAAGGGCAAATGCAAGCGTTGAAAGATGGTTTTTACCATTTTACCGCCCAAAAACTCATGTCCGTGAAAAGTCCATCCTATACCTTTTACAAATCTTTTGGTGGGTGCTTTGCCAATGTCGTGCAATAATGCGGCCCAACGAAGCCAAACATCTTCCGTTTTCTGGGCAATATTATCAACCACCTCAAGCGTGTGGTAAAAATTATTCTTATGCGTCTGACCTTCAATTTCTTCAACCTGATTCAAGGCCGTTAATTCGGGCAAAATCAATTCAAGCAAGCCTGTTTCATATAAATGGATAAAACCAATAGATGGGGTGTCTGCGGCCAGTATTTTATATAATTCATCTGAAATGCGTTCGCCTGAAATAATGGCTAATCGGTGACTATTTCTGCGAATCGATTCTCGTGACTCGTTTTCAATTTCAAAATCCAACTGCGTGGCAAACCGAATGGCGCGCATCATGCGCAACGGGTCGTCTGAATACGTGACATCGGGGCTCAATGGCGTGCGAAGTATGCCATTTTTAAGGTCCTCCAAACCGTTAAATGGGTCAATCAACTGGCCAAAGTCAGCTGGATTCAAAGACAAAGCCAGTGCATTGATGGTAAAATCGCGGCGTTCCTGATCGTCTTTTAAAGTTCCGATTTCAACAAACGGATTGCGGCTGTTTTCCTGATAACTTTCTTTGCGGGCGCCCACAAACTCAATATCGAGTTCAGCATAGCGAAACATGGCAGTCCCATAATTTTTAAAAACCTGTACTTTGGGTTCATGCGGCAATAATTTGGCCACGGCCAGTGCCAAGTCAATTCCTGAACCTACCGTTACGATGTCAATGTCTTTGCGGTGGTTCCTTTGTAACAAAAAATCGCGCACAAACCCACCAATTACATAGGCAGGTTGACCTAATTGGCTGGCAGCTTGTGCCACCAAATCAAACAACGGATCAGACAGTGCTTCAGGGTGTTTCATAGATAATTTTAAAAACCTCAACGTCGAATAATAGTGACTTGTGCATCAAGGGTGAGCTTGATAATCGACGAAGGAGGTGGGCATTTTTTTTCGCGGTGCAAATGTACAACATAGTCAACAGCCGCAAGCAGTTTCGGGTCAATTTCTTGAAAAGTACTTGGGGTTGATTGGCCCGAAAAATTGACAGAAGTGGAAACAATGGGTTTTTTAAAGCGTTCTAACAATTGATGGGAAAATCCTTCTTTAACCCACCGAAACCCCAACGACTGATCTGTTGAAATTAAGTTCGAAGCCACGCTTTTTGGTTGATCTAAAATTAAGGTGGTGGGCTTGGTGGCAAAATCCAACAATTGCCATGCCACCTCGGGTACTTTTGGAAACACCCGGTGAATCATTCGCTCGTTGCTAAGCAAAACCAACATGCTTTTTGAAGCATCTCTTTGTTTCAAGGCATAAATTTTGGCCACTGCCTCTTCATTGGTGGCATCGCAACCCAATCCCCAAACGGTATCAGTGGGGTAAATCAACAAGCCACCTTGTTGCAAAACAGCCAAGGCCGCTTCTATTTCTTCGTGCAAACTAGGCGTCATGTATGAGCTTTTTTAAATGGAACGTAAAAGTAGAAAATAAATATGAAGAATAGAATTTACTTATGTAAAGAAGTGATCGGTGTCCAACTGTCTTTTTTTGCTTTAACGCGATAGAAAACAGTCAATTTGAAAATTTGGGGATTTGAAAATTTGGGAATTTGGGAATTTGGATTTGGGGATTTGGGAATTTGGAAATGTGGGGATTTGGGAATTTTGGGATTTGGGAATTTTGGGATTTGGGAATGACATTTATTAGAATCTATGGGGGAACAAAAGCTTTCAATCAAAATAAGGCAATAGGCAACAGTTTATTTGTTCCAAGTTTCAAAGTCTAAAGGTTTAAAGTTTAAGGTTTAAAGTTTAAGGTTCAAGGTTTAAAGTTTTTAATCCTTCAAATTTTTCAATCCTTCGATCTTTCAAATGTCAAATCTCAAATCTCAAACCTCAAATCTTCCGATCTTTCAATTTCCAAATCAAAATTCAAAATTAGCTTCACTCCGTTCGTGCCTTCGGCCCTCGGGTCAAAATTCAAAATTTTAAAAACCTATTTGGTTTTCATAAGCCAATCCCTTAAATCAAAGAAATTTTGCGGCGCTACCCCATGTCCAACGGGGTATTCTTTATACACACAGGGAATTTCAAGATCTTTGATTGTTTGCGCTGCTTTTTGCCCCCATTGCACCGGCACAACCTGATCGGAGCTTCCGTGCGAACTAAAAAACGACAATTGCTTGATGGCCGGGTTATCTGCAAAAGAATTGACTGCCATTTTTGGGTCAAAATAACCACTCATGGCCACTACGCGTCGGATGAGTTCGGGGTACGAAAGGGCCACCGCATAACTCAAAATACAACCTTGACTAAAGCCAATTAAGGTAATATCTGCTGCGTCAATCGGATATTCCGCACACAATTGTTGGATGGTTTCCACGATCAAATCGCGCGAGGCCACCGCTTGCGGAATGTCGGAAAACTTGGATTCATCAGCATCAAAATGGATGGCGTACCAGGCAAAGCTGCCCATGCCCATATCATGAGGGGCGCGCAATGAAAAAACATAAGCATCTGGGTCCAATTCGGGCGCAAATGAAAACAAATCTTGTTCATTGCTGCCATACCCATGCAACAAGATTAAAGCAGGATATTTCGCCTGTTGCCCTGTGGGTTTTTGCACTAAATAGTCAAGCATGATATTAATTGTTAATTCCTTTTAATCCCTTTTGATACCAGTTTCCCAAAATAGGAATGGACAACATCTTCCCTTGAATGGCCCCTAAAAAACCATACATCCATTGGATAAAGAAGAACACATAAAAGGCCGCAAAAGCCCCTACATTTGTGATGAAGGGCAAAAAAACGCTCATCAAAAAGAACAGCAAAAACACGCCCAAAGCTTGTCTGATATGGAAAGCAGCGAAACTTGTTTTTTGTTCATTCTGATTCAACGTTAAGGCGATGAGTGTGCCAAAAATGGTGAGGTAACTAATGGTGGCAATGGTTTTGCCTGAAAATTTTTCCATACTCATAGTAAGCGGCTTATTTAATCCATTTTTGAATGGCAACTTCCGTTAATAACAGCAACAATGCAAGGACAATGAAAAGTTGCCACCACCGTGGATCGGTTTGTTGCACATGCAATTCATGAAATAACGATTCAATATTTGGGTGCACTTCGCAGTCATTCCAGCGCTGTGCGGGCACAGATAAATCGCTTTCGGTACGTGGTGCATTGACACTCAAAGAATCAATGACGCGACCTTGTTCTGTTACTTTATAATTACCTGGTTTTGATGGTTGCTCGTCTAAATACATCCGCACCGAACCGGACAAATGTTGTTGTTCTGGTATGCACGATTCGTTAACACCCTTAAGTTGTAAAACCGTTTCTTTGGGCGACTGGGTGGGAACTGTAAACGTTTGGCTTTCCCCAATGGCAAACACATTCCAGCCGATTTGCTGGTGTTGCAAGGCCATGTTGTAAAACACAGGCACTATAAGTGGCGATTGTACAAAGTTGCCCCCATTGGCCGAAACAGGCCCCGCAAACACATAAAGTTGCGAAGCACCTGATTGTTTCCCGATTAAAAAGGGCGCATGGTCTTGAAATGACAAGGCCGCCGGCCAATTGCCCGCAAAGCGCAGCGACTTTTTAATGGAAGGAAATTGAAAATTGGTGATTTTCTCTTCAAAAGTACCTTTAAACAATGGGTGATTAAAAGCGATATCCGTGATTTTTTTAGGTGTATCTTCCCATGCCGTCACTGTGGGCAATTGCCAGTTCGTCCAGAAATTGCTCCACGATTTCAAAGAGGTGTCGACGCCTGGCACACCAATGAGGATAATGCCTTTATTGGTAAGCGCCCGCAAGGTGGTTTGCAAGGAAACGGGAAATTCGCGCAACTCATGCAAAATGACGACTTCTTGTTTTTCAAGTTCGTTGTAATCAAGTTGTTTGAGGTTGACCTGACGTAATTCAAATTGATCAGCAGTGTAAATTCTATTAAAAAAATCTGCAACACCATTTTCGCCGATCACCATGACCTTGGTTTTCTCCGGATGGGTCAACGTGAAATAATAGGTATTGTCATATAATAGGTTGGCGTCACGGATTTCAACCCGTCCTTGAATGTCTTCTTCTGGAAGCAGCAATGGCACTTTTTGTCGCCCTTGCTTGATGACGGGGCGGCTTTTGGCCAATAATTTATTTCCGTTGTAAACCGCTAAAGAAACTTGTTTTTGATCGATGCCATAGCCTTTTAGTATCACCGCAATTTCATGGAACCCATGGTGGGTTTGCACCAAATAAACCGAGTCAACGGCGCAATTCTCCTTTACTTCGGCCTCTAATGGAACCGCAAACAACCTGTTTTGGCCATTCTTTAGCGCTGCCACATCGGTGTCTGCCACGCCAAGCCCATCAGAAATAATGATCACATCGCGGCCTTCGCGGTCTGTTTGTTGCTGCAGCCGTTGGCCCAACGCTTTTAAATCAAATGGTTGGGCAGTAGTTTTTAATTGCAACAAATCGCGCTGAATCAATTTGATATCGGTATTCCAAAAGGATTGTTCGGGGGTAAGTAATGAAAAATTTGATTGGTCTTGCACCTGTTCCAATAGCTCTTGAATGCTTCTTTGCAAAAGCTCCCCTTTGTTTCCAGTGGCTTGCATGCTGTTCGACGTATCCAATAAAATGACCTGTTCGCGCGCTTTGGTTTTGGAACCTGGTGACTCAAAAAAAGGCTGCGCAAAAGCCGTGATTAAGGCTACCAAAATGAGGCAACGCACCAATAGCAACAACCATTTTTTGATGGTTGAACTTTGACGTGTTTGCAATTGGAGGTTTTTTAAAAACCGCACATTGGTGAAATAAAATGGCTGAAAACGGCGCAATTGGAACAAATGCACCAATACAGGAATCACCAATGTAAATAAACCGTAAAAAAATTCAGGGTGTTTAAAATGCATATATATAACTAGGTGAAGTAGTTTAAATACTTCAGTGTCCAAAAGTACAAAATACGGTGGAGGGAAAAAATTTTTAAAAGAAAGAAGCAAGAAGAAAGAAACAAGAGGAAAGAGGAATGCGATAAGAAGACTTTCGCCTTCCGACTTTTGATTGATTTTTGCCAAACAAAAGAAAAATGAATGTTCCAAATGTGTACAGCATGTGCTTTTTGAAAACAGTCAGCTGAAATAACTTTTATAAATTCGCACAGATTTGACCGTGTATTTTTGTTTTGCCAGCATGGTTTTCTAATTTTTCGATATATGCACATGACTAAAAGTTACATTTTAATTGTTGAAGACGAACTCCTTATTGCGCTGGATATGCAGGAAATTCTTGAATTGGAAGGCTATAAAGTGGTGCTAGTTTCCAGTATCGAAGAAGCCATCGGCATCATTGATACCATTACTATCGATTTGGTCCTTATTGATATTCATCTGAACAAAGACAAGAATGGGCTTGATTTAGGTAGACTTCTGCTGCATAGGGACAATATCCCTTATGCTTATGTAACTTCTTATAGTGACAAAACAACCCTTGAAAAAGTCCAGAGCACCAGACCTCACGGATACATTGTTAAGCCTTTTAAACCGTCAGATTTGATCGCCAATGTGTATTTAATGATTAGAAATTATAAATACCACCAAATTGATGTATTTAGAAAAGACCATGAAATTGACGATGAAAACCCATTTATTTTGAAAGAGGTCATTACCTATATCGATAATAATTTACATGAAAAGATTGAGCTTAAAGATCTATTAAACATTTCAAAATGGAAATCAAAACACATTGTCCGCATGTTTATTAAATACATGAAAATGAGCCCAACCCAATATATCATTGACAAAAGACTAGAAAAAGCAAAAGCGTTGCTTGAAGAAACGGACATTCCAAATCGACAAATTTCTTATGAAATAGGATTTAGAAGTTACACTAGTTTTTTGAAATACTTTAAAAAAAACACCCAAATGACCCCCGAAGAATACCGAAACAAGGTAAAATTGAAAAATTTAATTTCAAGCAGAAAATCATCTCAAAATAACTCAACAGAAAATTAATTAGTAATTGATTCTCCATCTATTGACTACCTCTTAATGATTCCAAATCGTTAAGAGGTTTTTTTGTCAACGGTATTTTCACGCATCAAAACAACCGATTGGCTATAAGTGCTATTTAATTTTTATTCTACCCACATCACGTATTTTATCTGACATAAGACATAATTATGTGCTTTATGTGTACAGCAAGTGCTTTTTAAAAACACCCTTCTATTTTGAACCATTTACATTTGATTCAAAGCAAATCAAGTGAAATCCACCTTGATCTGCGGTACTCATTATTATCAAAATAAGTAACATAACCCGTTGGGTGAAATTAATTGATTTGAATTTTGATATTATTAATTGGTCTGTCAAATATGAATTTGTTGATATATTGAACCAATGTTAATGCTGTAATTTTTGCCAATATTCTGGTTTTAAAGCCCTCGAAAGATTTTGCATAATTGTTTCTTATTTTGAATTGATCACATAATTGTGAGAACAATGTTTCAATTCTTTTTCTTGCCTTTCTAAAGATATATGGCTGTTTTACATACCCTTTTTGATTCATTCTCATTGGTGTCTCCAAAATGATATTTGCCGATTGAAATAAATCTATTTGTTGAGTGGAAGACAGATAACCTTTATCCC
>NKJD01000068.1 GCA_002256385.1 Flavobacterium sp. BFFFF2 | reverse complement strand
ATTTATGATCAAACAACTAAAATCAGTTTTTATAAAAGCTAACCTAGAACTAAACAGCGGAAAATATCTCAGCAAAGAAGCATTCATCAATCAATTAAATGTTGCTTGAGTTTTTCAGCAGACCCTATTTAGTATGATTTCTGACAAAGAAGCAAACACGCTGAAGATCCATAACTTACTTATAAATGAACTAGTTACACTTATCTTTTTGTGCTTTATATAACTACAAGCAAGCACAAAAGTTTTAATATAAAGTAGAAAGAGAAATGAATCAGTCAAATAGATAAGTGGCCAGTTTCGCAGCGTGTAGATTAAGACGGGGAAAGCGACCCAAAACAGATAATTTGAAATTATATCTATTGGGTTTTCTGAGATCTTATAATTTAAAATCAAGCCTATAAACATCAAAAATACGGCTATAAAATTTGGGGGCATTGATTCTTTGTAGAATAGCATACAAATTGCGGTAATCCCCAAAATCAATAACCTTAAGACTAAATTTCTCATGTTTGATTATTGTTTTTTTTTGATTTAAAAGGGTCGAAAAATCCAGCCTGCGGCGGTTAAAATACTATTCACAAACCTTAAAAATTCTAAAATTATAAAAATACTTATCTAGTTTATCTTTTATTTTATGATCAGCAAGTAAATAACTTTCATCTCTAAAATAGTACGTCGATTTACCTGATTTCCGTACTTCAAAGTGTGTCAAATCATAATTTGCATAGATAGTATCCTTACATTTATCAACAAATGCAAATCCATAGATTTCTATTTCTTTTTCTATAGGTTGTAGTTTTTCAATTTCTTCTTTTATTGCGTCGAATGATACCTCGTAACAACTAACAGCTATGTTACAATGATCACCCCAAAAGGACTCTCTAGTTGGCAACCCCTCCATATATGTGTTAAACAAAAACTTGTAAACGAGATGATTATTTTTAGGGTACAGGTAATTTGCCCTGTTCATCATAATTTTAGTTTTACAAGAAATGAGAATTATTAAAACAAAAAGTACTACAGTATTTTTAAAGACACACCTCATTTGTTAGGATTTACTATTAAACTATTTTCACAAACTAATACCCTCTAATAGAATTCCAATCATCTTCCAAATGTAACTTTTTGTATTCATTTTCATAATACACTTTATAATCAACCGAAAGTTCAACATATTTTTGGATTTTTTTGGGCGTCACAAAAACATATAAAATTTCAGAATTATCATTAGATACTTTAAATACCAAACCGATCTTGTTAATCGAGTATGATATCAAATGCTTTATTTCACCATATTTTTTAAGCTCCATCATTGCGTAATTCTCCTGTAAAACAGGACATCCCGTAGTATCATTAACTGTATAAAGATAATCCCCACGAGTTATTTCCAAATTATACGGTAACTTGTCTTTACACGACACTAAAAAAAGTAATAACAATAAAAGTAACTTTTTCATATACATTTCTCATTAAACCAGCACCGCAATAGCGCGGATTTACTTCATCAATTCGCTTTGCACGGGTGCAATCCGCGGTATCGGGTTTTACCCCATTACTTATTGAGACCTGAGAATAGGGTTTCGCTAACTTTGAAACAATGCCGGATTTTGCTTATTATGTGGTTTATTTTAAAAACTAACAACGGAATATAATTTATAATTACCCCATTCGATTTCTATTTCTTTCCCATCTATTATTAAAGTATCTAAAGGCTCATTTTGTATAAAATTAATTTTTATTTCATTCCCAACAAATGTAAATCCTCTCTTTATCTTTACTTTTTTTATCCGCTTACGATTTGATTCGTTAATATCAACCAATAGAATTATGGTTTTATCTAAAGAATCTTTGCCTATTAAAATAAAATACTTTGATGTAATATCAATCTTGCAAACCGTAATCCGCATTGGATTTTGAGCGTATAATTTATATGATAAACAAATCATTGATATAAAAACAAATAACATTATTCTTCTCATCTGTGTTATTATTTGCTAGGCTCAGGTTTAGCTAACTGGACATCCTTTTCAATGTACAATGAGTGAGTTTTTCCTGTTCTATTTTTAACATAAATATATCACCTTTAACATTTACTTTATTAGAGCTCTTTATTTCACTTGGTTTTGACCAAAGGATTTTCTTCTTGGGTCTGCACTGTTGGCTGCATTATTTGCCTTTCCGTACGCATTACACCGCAATAGCGCGGATTTACTTCGTCAATTCGCTGCGCACGGGTGCAATGCGTGCTATCGGGGTTTTACCCCATTACTTATTGAGACCTGAAAATAGGGTTTCGCTCACTTTGAGACAATGCCGGGGTATATTAGTTTTTCAATCTATAAAAAGAAGATTATAAATTAACTTAATTTAGCATTTTTTATAAATACTTAAAATTCAACAAAGTATATTAATTAATTATATTAAATTGATAGGAAATAAGTTTTATCTTGTTTTTATTTATTTTTTTAAATTTGATTTTTTCATAGGTGTTAGCTTTTTCATAAAACACATTTAACTCAGCAACGTATTCAACAATTATAGAGTCATTTCTTTCGATTCTTATTGCGTTTTTATTCGAGATTTTTGCATCAAGCATCTTTCCGAGCAACCCATCTCTAAGTTTTATTGATTTGATAAATCCATTTTTTTCATTTTCATTCTCGCAATATTCCGACAAAATAAGGTAGTTATTCATCATTAATTGGTAAGCTTTTGTTGTGTAATATTCTGTTTTTTTAATGTCTTTTTCGTTATTCTTAAAAACAATTTCGTTTTTACACGAAATAAATACACTAATTATAATTAAAAGCAATAAAGTCAATTTCTTCATAATCAATCTAATTTATACGTTTTTGTTGTTAATTAAACAAGCTCATGAAGACCAGAGAGTTTGCTGCAATATTACTGTTTACTTTTAAAATAAACATTGGTAAATACATACTCAAACTTGAGACTGCTTCGATCAATTAGTGCTTCGCCGAGCAAAACCCCATCAGGTGGAATATTTTTTACTCCTTCAATTTCACTTGAAAAATTATAGTGAATGAATATTTTGTTGTTAACTATGCTATCAACTTTTGGTAATTCATCTTCACCTCTCAATCCTATTTCTTCAAGCAACTCATTATTAGCCTTGTTAAAAACGCATAAGGTTATATTAGAACCAAAAGCACCATAATCAATTTGATACAGTACTGTTTTTACGTGTTTCCCAACATATTTTTGAATCACTTTCCCATCTTCAAAATCGTTTTCTTTACAGGAAGCTATTAAAATGAAAAACAAAATAGAAATGCATTTTAATTTATTCATTTACAAAAATTTAGACTAAAAAATAACATTTGCAATCCTTTAAGTATCATCAAAAACATGACCTCCAAAAATCAGAAAATCACTTAACTAAACCCCGTCCCCAACTAATTTACCCCATAATCCTTCATCACCTTATTGAGTCTTTTTACCAAAACAAACATTAACAAGGTGGCGAAGAGCAGCAAGCCAAAGTTGACCCAAAAGAAGTTGCTTTTGTCTTCGTATTGATCCCACATGCTGGCCAAAACGCCGCTGAGTTTGTTGCCAATAGAGGTGGCTAAAAACCAGCCGCCCATCATTAAGGCGGTGATGTTTTTGGGCGACAGTTTTGACACAATGGACAAGCCCATGGGGCTCAGGAATAGTTCGCCTATGGTAATCACCCCATAATTGGCTACCAACCACCACACCGAGACTTTTTCGGAACCGTTGTGGCCCATGTGTACGGCGGCGACCATCACCAAAACGGACAAAGCAGAAATGAGGAGTCCAAAGGCAATTTTGGTTGGGGTGCTGGGTTCTTTTTTGCGGCTGCGCAAAAAGGTGAAAAATGCCACCACCAAAGGCGTGAGCATAATGACCCAACCGGGGTTAATCGACTGGCTGATACTGGTGGCCCACACGGCTATTTTCGAGCCTTCTTGAGGCAATTTATCGGGGCTTACATTGCGGAAATACAGCGGATAATCGACGGTTTTTTTCACTTCGCCATGTTCCTTTTGCAGCCTAAACTGCGCATCGTAGCATTCCGTGGAATCTTTGGTGTAAGTCAACTCTTTTGACTGCACCAAGGCAGAAAAAACCTGCTCGGTGCTGCCTGTTACCTGACGATCGGTGTAGCGGTCGGCCCAAGTGGTTAAAGCCGATCCGTTTAATTTGAACACGGCCCAAAACAAAATCACCACTGCAAAAATGGACAACAAAGCACCAATCGGCCTTTTGTCGGCGGCTTTGGCTTTTACATACAAATTGGCATAGAAAAACACCACCGGAATGCAAGCAAAAATGAAAGCGTCGGTGCTGTCCGATCCGAACAGCGCGCTGTCTAAGTTTTTGTCTGATTGCACGCCTTTTAATATCCAGCCAATCACGCCAAAAACCACTGACGGCACCAAAATGTATAATACAATTTTAGAAAAAGGCATATCGCCCTCTTGCACACCCTTTTTCTCGGTTTTGTTGCCATAATGCTTGGTGCCCATCAAAAAGACAATGACCCCAATAAACATGCCCAAACCTGCGGCCATAAAAGCATATTGCCAGCCCAACAAGATTTGCAAGGCGGCGCCAAAAAAGTTGCAAATAAAGGCCCCTACATTGATTCCCATGTAAAAGATGTTGTAGCCTTCGTCTTTTTTGTCGAGGTATTTTTCGTCATTGTAAAAATTGCCCAGCAACGTGGAAATGTTGGGTTTAAAAAACCCATTCCCCACAATAACCAAGGTCATGGCCACATACAGCATATTCAGGCTATGGATGCCCATCATAAAATAGCCCACGCCCATCATTAAACCGCCCAGCACAATCGATTTTTTGTAACCCAAATACCGGTCGGCTACCAAACCGCCCACAAAGGGCGTTAAAAAAACCAAAGCGATAAAAGTGCCGTACAAATCGGCGGCTTCTTTTTCGGTCATGGCAAAACCAGCCTCTACATCTTTGAGGTACAAGGTAAAAATGCCAATCATTAAATAATAGCCAAATCGTTCCCACATTTCGGACAGAAACAAAAAGGGCAAGGCTTTAGGGTGTTTATTCCACATAATTAAAAGGTATAAAAAACCCACAAATGACTGATTGTGGGT
This sequence comes from Flavobacterium sp. BFFFF2, assembly GCA_002256385.1. Classification (GTDB taxonomy): domain Bacteria; phylum Bacteroidota; class Bacteroidia; order Flavobacteriales; family Flavobacteriaceae; genus Flavobacterium. The sequence goes on along the minus strand of NKJD01000068.1, from coordinate 5,280 downwards.
TTAGTTATTAATGTACGAATGTATTAAAAATCAAATTATTGAATGCCGTGCATCATTTTTTTCAATTTCGGCGAAATCAAGGCTAAAATTAAACCAGCAATGCCACAAAGCACCACAAAAACCATGAAGAATTCAAACAAGTTGTGAATTTCAAAGCCAGCAAAAACCGGATTCGTCGTTTCGATTTGTTCTTTGGCCAACATGCTCATTTGATCGGCTGTTAACGTGATTTTTTTGTCTAAAACAGCTTGTAAATCAATGCCCATTTTTTCGGCTTGCAAGAATTTTTCGCCTGTTGCTGGCAAAATGGAGCCCAAGGTACCAGCTAGGGCATAACCCGCTGCATTGGCAATGAAAAACACGCCATATAATAAAGAGGAAAATCGTTTTGGCGACAATTTACTCACCAAAGACAACCCGATTGGTGACAAACACAATTCGGCACATGTTTGGATTAAATATAACAGAATTAACCATTTCACAGCCAGCATACCGCTGTTGCCCAAATCTTTTACATTGTAAGCAATGATGATGTAGCTCACCGCAATTAAAAGCAAGCCCATGGCTTGTTTAAAAGTCGAAATCGGCTCTTTGCCTGCGCCTCGCATTTTGTCCCAAAGCAAACTAAATGGCACGGCCAAAGCCACAACAAACAACCCATTGAAAATTTGCACCATTGAAGGCGGCATATTCCACCCAAAAAAGTGGCGATCGGTTTGGTTGTCAGCAATAAAAGTTAAGGAAGAACCCGCTTGTTCAAAGGCGGCCCAGAAGAAAATAACAAAAAACGAAAAGATATAAATGACCAAAATGCGGTCTCTTTCCACTTTTGTAATGGATGAATCTAAAATGATTAAGGTGGCCAATGAAATGCCCGCTGAATAAATAAATGGATAAATAATTCCCTTAATTAAGGTACTTACCTCAAAAGCGGTGATGCCAAATTCGCCCACAAAAAGATAGCGGAAAACAAAAAAGGAAGCCACAAATATGCCGACAGCGGTCATTATTGATTTCGACGTAAAATGGGCACTTTGTGCTTCGCCTTCTTCAAAATCGTCGGCTACATTGTTTTTAGGCAAACCACCAATCGGACGACCTTCGGGCGTGGTCACATATTTATTTTTCAAGAAAAAGAACACCAAGGTGCCTAAAATCATAGCAATAGAAGCAGCTAAAAAGCCCCATTTAAAGGCAAAAATATCACGCACACCCGCGCTGTCTTCAACATCACCCACCAAAGGACAAATCAATTGGCCCAAAAAGGCCCCTAAATTGATTCCCATATAAAAGATGGTAAAAGCCGAGTCTAATTTTGATTTTTCTTGCTTTGGATATAAACTGCCCACCATTGAAGAAATGTTGGGTTTAAAAAACCCATTTCCAAAAATAATGATAAACAAAGCCAACCACATCATGGTTTTGGCGCTGGCCAAATTGGAATCGAAGGTGCTGGCGCTCAGAAATAGAAAGAATTGCCCGATGGCCATTAACAGTCCGCCAAGCATAATGCAATTTCTGTTCCCAAAAAACCGATCCGAAACGAATCCACCCAACATGGGTGTTAAGTAGCAAAGCGCCAAAAACCCGCCATAAATAATGGATGCTTCGGCTTCTTTTAATAATAATGAATTGACCAAGAATAAGGTCAAAAGGGCCCTCATTCCATAGAAGTTGAAACGTTCCCACATTTCGGTTCCAAACAATACCCAAAGTCCCTTTGGATGTCCTTTTTTTACGGCAATATCACTCATAGTTTGTCAGTTAATTAATTATAATTTGTTCAATATAAATTGGGTCATTTTATTAAAAAGTTGGATGCGGGTTTTGCCCCCATAAATGCCATGGTTTTTGTCGGGATAAATGGCCCAGTCAAAGTTCTTGTTGGCTTGCACCAAGGCTTCAATCATTTCCATGGAGTTTTGCACATGCACATTGTCGTCGGCGGTGCCGTGAATGAGCAACAGATTGCCTTTCAATTTTTCAACATGGTAAATCGGCGAATTGTCATCGTAGCCCGAAGCGTTTTCTTGTGGCGTTTGCAAATAGCGTTCGGTGTAAATGCTGTCGTAGTATCGCCAGTTCGTCACGGGTGCCACGGCTATGGCCGTTTTGAATACGTCGGCACCTTTAAACAAACAATTGGAAGCCATAAACCCGCCAAAAGACCAGCCAAAAATGCCAATGCGCGCCGCATCAATATACGGATAGCCACCGAATACTTTGGCAGCGGCAATTTGGTCTTCTACTTCCAATTTGCCCAATTGTTTTTGGGTACACTTTTTAAATGCGGCGCCTTTGTAGCCCGTTCCACGACCATCCACACAGGCTACCAAATAACCTTGTTGTGCCAATGACATAAACCAATAGTCGTTTGTATCGAGCCAGCTGTTGCTGACCTCTTGCGAGCCCGGCCCCGAATACTGATACATCAATAAGGGGTATTTTTTGGTGGCGTCAAAATCGTTGGGTTTCATGATCCATGCATTCAGTTTGTTGCCTTGGGCAGTGGTGAGCTCAAAAAAATCTTTTTTGGGCAAATTGTAGCGTTTCAACTTGTCGGTTAACGCGGAATTATTGCTAATGGGTTTAACCAAAGCCCCGCTGTTGCTGTTGCGCAATTGAAAGCTGGGCGGTTCGGTGGCACTTGAAAATTGATGGATAAAGTTGGCATAGTTGGTGCTAAAAGTCGCCGAGCTCGTGCCTTCTTGTGTGGTTAAACGGCTTTTGTTTTTGCCATTGAGCGCTACTTTAAACACATCACGGTTTAATGAACCTTGTTCTACCGACTGATAAAAAACGGTTTGGGTTTTTTCGTCCACCCCATAAAAGGCGGTCACTTCCCAGTTGCCAGAAGTAATGGCGTTGAGCAACTTCCCTTTTTTGTCGTGTAAATACAAATGATTGAAACCTGATTTCTCACTGCTCCAAATAAAACGGTTGTCCGACAAAAAAGTGAGGTGGTCAGTAACGTCGACATAAGCGGCATCGGTTTCGTGAATTAAGATTTGCGTTTGTGCAGTGCGGGCGTCAATTTGAAGCAAATCGAGTGTGTCTTGGTGGCGGTTGAGTACCTGGACGGCAAACAAATTCGGGTCGCGGGTCCATTGCAAACGGGCAATGTAAAAATCGGTGTATTGACTCAAGTTGACTGTTTGGGTTGTGTTGGCCGCTACATTAAACACGTGCAACGAAACAAGGGCGTTTTTTTCGCCCGCTTTGGGGTACTTAAACGTTTCTGTTTGCGGATATAAATTTTTGGCAAACACACTCATCGAAAATTCGGGCACTTGGCTTTCGTCAAAACGCATATAAGCCAAATAATGCCCGTCGGTGCTCCAATCAAAGGCTTTTACAAAGGCAAATTCTTCTTCGTACACCCAATCGGTAAGTCCGTTGATAATGTGGTTCTTTTTGCCATCTTGGGTCACTGGTCGCGATTGGCCCGTTGCGATGTTCAAAATGGATAAATTATTGTCTTTGACATAAGCCAATTGGCTGCCATCGGGCGAAAAACGGGGCTCTTGGACTTGTTCTAATGCCTTTTTGAGCAACTTGCTTGCCACATCGTACACATAATAATCGGCGGTAAATGAATGCCGATAAATGGGGTTTGACTTGGTGGCAATTAATAATTTTTTTTCAGATGCATCCCAGCGGTATTCGTCAATGCCTTCGGCCAATTCTGGAAAATCTTTGCTTGAAAGCAAGGTTTGTACTTTTTCGAGCGTGGCAAAATCATAAATTTCGATTTGCTGCGACCGGGTGGCCCGATCCATGGCCAACACTGTGTACCGATTGGAGACTGGCATGGCCTGTAATTCGTCCATTCCTTTGGCGCGGAAAGCACCCATGTAAATGTCTTCGACCGTGATTTTTTGTTGTGCATGTACGCTAGGGAACAGGCATAAAGCAAAAGCAAAAACGAACAAGCAGCTGCTCATTCGGGGCCTGTTCGGGAACAAGTAAAAGGGTATCTTCATAAGGGACTAACTAAAAAACCACCAATGTTACCAAAAAAATTGCGAACTACCATATTGGAAGGTGATTTTCTGAAAATGGAACTTGTGTTGTTTAGTAAAAACGGGTTCATTTACGATTGAAAAATTTGAAAATGGGTTTGAGATTTGAAATTTGCGGTTTGAGATTGAAGGATTTTAAAATTGAAAGATTGAAGGATAGGAGATTTGAGAATATCGCATTAGCACATTTCAAACATTCAACATTACAAACATTCAACATTACAAACATTCAACATTACAAACACCATTCATTGGTCTGTATTTTTATCAAAAACTAGTTCGAATTGGTTTGGATTTTTATTAATTATGGGTTGTTATTGGTTTGTATTTTTATAATTTATGTTACATTTGATTGATTTTAAACGAGTTAAAACACTTCTCGTTTTTGAGTTGTAAATTGGATTGGCATTGACACCATACATGTCATTAAAAAAAGGGCAAAACCCCAAGATTTCACCTTGACATTTTACCCTTTGAATTTTGATTTTGAACTTTGAACCTGAAAATTATACCGCTAAAACAAATCTGCGTGTGTACCTGTATTGGTAAATAACAAGATTAACGCTGTATCATCTTGTTTCCAAACCAATAACCAATTGGTTTGATATGACATTCCCAGCAATCTTTATAATTTCCACTCAATTTATGGGGTCTGTACTTTATTGGTAAACTCCCATTCTTTGCTAGAAGCATCATCACTTCTTTCAAGAGATTTAAGTCATAACCTCTTTTTTGACAAAGCTTGACGTCTTTTTCAAACCGATTGGTGGTTTTAATCGAGTACATTATTTTGACATTTTTTCAAAAAAAGCATCTACAGTTTCATAGGTGTTTACTTTTCCATTTTTTGCTTCTTCTAATGACAGTTCAATGGGGGTTTTTAATGGAACTTCTTTAAAAACGCCCAAAGACAAAATAAATCGTAAAGCATTTTTTGCTATTTTATTACGTGAATCGTACGTTAATTTTATTTCTGCCATGACAACTCATTTAGTTTGACAAATAGAAGTGATTTAAACTTTTTTCAATTGGCTGCAAAATGGTCTTTTCGCCCCATATTTCAGCTTTTTTTTATTCCGTAGCGCTGCTATGCAATGCAGAAAAGTTTAAACCCAAATAATGTATTAGAATTTTATTACAAGTAAAAATGACTGCAAATCTGGAAATGTACTGATGAAGCAATTTAAACTTTTTTCAATTGGCTGCAAAATGGTCTTTTCGCCCCATATTTCAGCTTTTTATTACTCCGTAGCGCTGC
>NKJD01000067.1 GCA_002256385.1 Flavobacterium sp. BFFFF2 | reverse complement strand
GTTCAATTAAATTTGGAATCGATGTATTAGCCAGCTGTTTGAATAAATTATTTTCACTGTCAATAGACATGTATTCAGCTGTTAAACTCAAAGCAACTACTTCAATATCAGTCATTTTTGCTTTTCTGCCGACTCTAAATGTGTCATTAAAATCAATATCTAAAGAACGTATAACCTCTAAAACGCTAAAATAATTTTTCACTATATTTGACATGGATATTGGTTTGTTTTGCGACTTCAAGATACTGAATTTCAGTATCTTGACCAATATCTGGCCGTTATTTTTTACTTAAAAACAATTTCACCCAACGGGTATTGTTTTATGTTAATATAATCTATTCTGTATCGATTATTAATCAAAAACGCAGAGATGGTCTTGTTGATGAGGTTGCTTTCGTGCATATTTCTACTTTCTTTTCATCGATAAAAACTCTTTTTTATTCGACGAAAAGCATCTTAACTATTATTTGATTCTCAATGCCTTACAAGTGAATTTTTATTAAAATTTACTTAAAAACTAATTATTTTATATTAATTTTACCCGCTTTGATAAATTGTTAATTTTTCATTAATTTTTGTCAAATAACACCCCAATTCTAAATAGAATAAAACAACCAATTATATTTAAAAATGAACCAAAATTATTTTTCAATTCACCCCTTTCAAAAAAGTACGCTCAAAAAACTAGTTGGTTTTATCGCGTTCGTTTTGATCTTTTTGAATGCGTCAACTGCAGAAGCTCAGGGTTTTAGATCGCCCTCTTTTTCTGGTAACTCATTCGATTTTAATTTTGCTGAACGAGTAGCGGCATCAGATAATGTAGATTACTATGTTACCTATGACCAATACTACATGTATTTCGGCGCTTTCCGAACCAATGGGACTTCTTGGGGAGCCAATGACCATTTTACCATCTATTTTGATGCCGACCCAAGAAGCTCGCCTTCAGGTGCAGGTAATGGTTCAACAGTAGGGGTGAACTGGGATAGCAATACGCCCAATTTACCTTTTAGAGCGGATTACCGCGTTGCCGCTCGTACTAATGGCGGATTTGGAAGTGGAACAGTGGGGTCAAGTTTTTACAGTTCAAATAATACCACAAGTGGCACAGCAAACTGGACCACTGGTTCGGCTAATGCCAAAGGCTATACCCAATTTGTGAGCAATATACCCAATGGCGGGATCGAAATTAGAATTCCTATGTCTGACTTAGGAAATCCATCGTCGATCTATTATAATATGTTTGCTACCTATAATACGGCCAATAGTGGCTTTTTTGGGTCAGCAATTGGAAACATTACAGCTAACTCGGGTGGTGTTTTTACGGTAAGTAATTATTTTGGATCAATTCCTGTTTACAAAACAGGTACGAATTTGATAAGTACGACCAATACGCCTATTTCAAATTTAACAGTGACATCAAATACCACTACTAGTGGGGATTATGGAGACATTAGTGTAACGGGTGCAAATATAGTTTGGACATTAGCAGGTAGTTCTTCTTTTACAGGAACAATGACAGTGGGCGCCTCAAATAGCTCACGAGTAAATCTTGTTAGCAGCTCCAATTCATTATATATAGGTGGAAGAGGAGTTGGGGGTTCAGCTGGACAAATAGCAATAAATAGTTCAAGTGGTAATCCTATTTATTCAGGAACCTCTTCTGGTGGTAATGTCATATTTATGGGGAATGGCTTGGTGAATGGAACAGGGACCCGCATGTTTGGAAACTCAAGCAACGCTGTAAATATTGCGATTGCTGGCGCAGTCGATTTTACTGGAGGCAGCGGTACCACCACACTTTTTAATGGCGGGAGCTTGGCTATTTATCCCGGAGGCTCGGTAACCAACCCGTTAACCTACCAAACAGGAAGTACCTTAATATACGCTACAGGGGGTACTTATACCGCAAGTAACGAATGGACTGCTGCCGCAACCAGTGGTGCTGGTTATCCAGATAGGGTAACCATTCAAGGGAATACCAATTTGTCATTTGGCTCCTCTGGTTCATTCAGACAATGTTCGGGTAATTTTAATATAAATAGTGGTTCTACTTTTACCTTGTCATCGGCTGCAGGTGGAGATTTCCGTTTTGCGGGTGGTGCCAGTTCTTCATTTACCAATGCGGGAACATTTAATACCAATGGCCGCGCATTCATGTGGAACGGAACAGGCTCAACCACCTATTCAAAAACGGGAGGCGGTACCGATACGATTGATATTTTTATTCATAATTCAACCTCACAATTTGGTTTGGCCGCATCGCCCAATGCCACCAATTTAACATTGGTTAGTACAGGTACCACTGCGGCTTCTTGTTTGCAAATGCAAAGTAGTGGGAATTTATATTTAGATGCCAACACACTGACCATTCCAAATAACGGAACCATCTACGTTACTGGAGCCAGTAGTAATATTCAAGGGGCTGCTGCCGGAACACCTGGTATATTGAGTTTTGCAGGTATCGGAAACATCACGCCTGTTACTTCGGGAACCAGCACGGTTACTTGTTCTGCTGCAACTAGGGTGCAGACGAGTTCTCAGTTAAAGGTGGGTGGAACTTCTGGTACACCTGCACTTTCAATAGCAGGTGTACTTAGGTTAAACCAAGGTGGGTATGTAGACAACGCCTTTCAGCCTATAAAATATAATTCTGGTTCAACCCTTGAATACAATCATACCACAGGTACCTACGGGGTGCAAGCTACCGAATTTCCTGCAACCAATGGACCAACCAACTTAACGGTAAATGCCAATGGAGGAACAGGTATTAGTTTTGCTACTAACAACATTACAGCCAGAACTTTGGCAGGAACACTTACACTTAACCATAACTTGGTATTAAGTGGTTCTGGGCCAGCAGCTTTAACTACCTTGAACACCATAGCCAATGCCACCGCGACAGTTAGCGGAACGGGTAACTTTTCCCATTCAGCGAGTGGTTCATTTACTACGGCCAATCTTTCGGGTGTAAATGGCACAATCACCGCAAGCGGCACGGTTACTTTACCTACCACCACTTCATTTGCTTTCAATGGGACAGCCTCGCAAGTGACTGGTACTATGCTGCCAACAACTGTTGCGGCTTTAACAATCAATAATACAGCGAGTGGAACAGGCGGGGTAACAATCACGAACAGTGCTTTAACCATCACAGGGGTTACAACACTAACTAAAGGTGCTTTGATTTTGCCAACAGCTGGCGGAAACTTGGTGACATTTACAGGAGCTATTTCAACACCAACGAGCGGAGGAACCATAACTGGATCTACAACTTCAAACATTACTACAGGTGGCAGTGTTTCAGGAACTGGAGCAGGAATAGCCTTTACAACAGGAGGTCAGAACCTAGGAAATTGGACTTGTAATGCTGTGTTTGGCGCGGCAACACCAACTGGTTTAAATTCCCCGCTAGCAATTAACGGAACTTTTTCTTTTCCTAGTAGTTCACCAGATTTATTTACAACCGCATCGGGTTCTATAACTTTTGTTTCAGGTTCGACATTTACACAAAATGGAACCAGTGGAGCAAGAATATTAGGTTCTGGAACTTGTACGGTGAACTCAGGGGCAAATATGTTCATCGGATCAACCACAGGTCTGGCCTCGACAGGGGCAAATGGTGTCATACAAACGGCTACACGTTCATTTAGTGGTGGGGCAAATTACACCTTTAATAATAGCACAGCCACACAAGCGATTGGTGATGCTTTGGATGGTACTTCAGGTACAGGGAAAACAGGCGCCATCACAGGAAATGTGGTCATTAATAATAGTTTCTCCACAGGGGTTACTTTAAATGCAGGAACAACCATTACCGTTAACTCACCAGGTGTATTTGCTGTGGGGGTCAATAATACGTCCTCGGGTATTTTAACCATTCCCGCCACTTCGTTTGTCAATGGAACAGGTCAATTTATGATGTATGGAAACGGTGCCACCAATGGTTCCACTTTGAGTATTGCTCATGCAAGTGGTATTAACGGAGCAATCACTACTTCGGGTACTAATAATTTATCTAATGGATCCAATAACAACACGAACTTTATATTTAATGGTACTGCGCAACAGGTTACTGGTAGTTTGATGCCAAGCACCATTAACAACTTTACTAGTAGTAATACGTTTACTTCAATTACTTCTGCACCTATTACCGATGCGGGTTTAACGTTTTCTGGTTCAACAACTATAAACGGTACAACAACGTTTAACGGTGTGTCGCCAATCGGAATAGTTGGTATAGGCGCAGGTAATACGCTTGCTATAAATGGTATTTTAACCTTAGGTAATGCCAATAAATTAATTGGTACATCTACTTCCAATTTATCAGTTGGTGGATCGGGTACTTTTTCTGGGTCAGGTTTAATGGCTACGGGAGGAACCACATTAAACGATTTCACTATTAACCGAACAGGAGTTACCGTATTTGGAGGAGCTAGTATAACGGTGTTAGGTACTTTTAATTTAACCAACGGACTTTTAAATCAAAGTGCCAGTTTAACATTAAGTGGTGCTATCAACTTGGGGGCTTCTGGGCAATTGCGTCACACGGGAGGTGGACTTACCGTAAATGGTTCGGGTACCATTACTGGTACGTTAGCTACCTCGGCCACGCCTTTGTCATTGACTTCTTTAACCATGAACAGAAGTGGTCAAACACTTACCTTAGCCACCAACGTGACAATTTCTGGGGGAACTACGCCATTAACATTATCAGGTGGTATTGTTGATTTAGCTGGTTTCAACTTAACATTGTCTAGTACAAATAACCTAACAATTACACCAACTAACGGTGGTATGTTGAAAGCTACTGGTGCTGGTTTATTTATAAAAAACATACCAACTGGCGCTTCTTCGTTTAATATGCCAATTGGTGATGGTACCAATTATACGCCTGTAACGTTTTCTTTCACCGCTAATGCGGTAGCAGGTACGGTTGGTGGAAAAGTGACGGCTTCGGCGCATCCACAAAATACGTTAACAGCTCAGACTAATTTCTTAAGCAGGTATTGGTCATTTACGACTGCATCTTTAACAACTTACACGTACTCTAGTACCTTCACTTATGTTTCAGGTGATATAAATGGTACAGAGTCATTAATTAAATTAAACCGTTACAATGGCACCGCTTGGTCAGAATATGCAACAAGTAGTGCTTCATCAAATGTGTTAACCTCTCCAACTGGTTTAACAGAGACAACGGGCTTATTAAACGGAAATGATTTTGCAGGTCGCGTAGAGGCACCGCCAGTGAGCTATACTTGGGTAGGTGGAACTTCTACTGATTGGGCAACAGCAGCCAACTGGAATCCGAGTGGTGTGCCTTCTTCTATAGATACGGTAACCATTGATACGACCCCTTCAAACCCTTGTACCATTGTGTCAGGTTCAAAAACAGTTGCCAATATTGTTTTAAACAGCACAGGGACTTTGGTTATGCAAGCGAGTACTTCCCTTACAGTTACGGGTAGCGTAACTTATGGTGGTACAGCGACTGCGACATTAGATTGCAGCAGTACCATCAATTTTTCAAATACTTCTTCGGTAACTGTTCCTCCCTTAAATTATGGAAACTTGAATTTGACAGGGGGTAATCGGGTATTGAATTCAACAGGTACCATTGGAATATGCGGAACCTTTACAACAGGCGCTGGTACTTACACTACTACGGGAAGTACCGTTGATTTTAACGGAAGTACTTCTCAGACCATTCCTGCTTTGTTGTATAATCATTTAACTTCTTCTAGCACAGGCGCAAGAACATTGGCCAGCAGTGGAACCATTGGCGTAGCAGGTACTTTTACCCCTGGAACCAATGCTTACACAAGCACAGGAAGTACCATCGACTTTAATGGCACAGGGACTCAGACTGTTCCTGCATTTGCTAGTTATAATAATTTAACCATCAGTGGTGCAAGAGGAACAGCTACAATAACGCTTGCATCTGGAACGATAGGCGTAGGAGGTACTTTTAATCCATCAGCTACTGGTGCCATTACCTATTCCACAACAGGAAATACTTTTGATTATACCTCTGCAAGTGCGCAAACCATAGTAGGGTTTAACAAATACAACAATTTGAGCAACAGCGGAAATGGTGCTAGAACTTTATCAAGTGCTGCAAACATAGTGATAGATGGCGTGTATACTCCTACATCGGGCGCTGTAACGATTGGAACGAGTACCATTGACTTTTCAAGTGCAAGTTCGCAAACCATGCCGGCTACTTTTTATTATAACGTAACAAACAGCGGAAACGGAACAAGAACATGGGCAAACACAGGAATCATAGATATTAATGCTGGTTTTGCCCCAACAACGGCAACCAACACCATTACAGGTAGTACGCTCCGATATTCTTCGACAGCAGCATCTACAACTTTTAATATGAGTTCTTTTACCACCAATGTGGCCAACACCCAATATAATAATTTAATTTTTGGTGGGGCATCTACAACTGGTTGGGCTCTGGCGTCAGGCTTTAATTTAGGTGTGGCAGGCGATTTATCCATTACTGGGTCGGGTACTTTTTATGTATCCAATAATACCACGCCAAACACCAATACTGCTACTGTAGGGGGGAATGTATCGGTAAGTTCAGGTACAATAATTGTATCAAACTCAACGGGTACTGGAAGCTTAAATGTTACAGGAGGTGTTACCATGACTGGTGGAACCATAAACGTGGTTACAGCTACAACTGGAAATGGTTCGGCAACCATTGGAGGTAATTTATCTGTGAGTACAGGTACCTTCAATGTGTCAAACTCAGCTGGTACGGGAAGTCTTACTGTTACGGGAAGCACTTCAATTACTAGTGGTTTAATGAATGTAGCCAATTCAACTGGACCTGGAACCTTTGGCGTAACAGGCGATTTGAATGTGACTGGAACTGGAAAAATATACGCCTCTAACGCAGCAGGTGCAGGAACAATTAACGTGACGGGCAATGTATCTTGTTCAAGTACTACTACAAACGCCATTGTTGTTTCAGGAAGTACTGGTCAAGGCGATTTAAACATTACAGGGAACTTAAATTTAAGTACAGCTACAGGTACTGCTGTCACATTAGCAGTTACTTTTAGTGCAAGTCATGCACTTACTACCGATGTGTCCGTTGGAGGGAATGTAACGCTTTCAGGTTTGTCTAAAATTTCTTTGGAACCATCAGCCAACACCTCAGGTGTGGGCACCATGACCATTGCCGGTGATTTTACCGCAACATCTACTTCTACTACAATGGTTGATTTTGGAGCGGGTGCTAACTTAGCAGGCAATCAAATTGCTATTGCAGGTAATTTCACTAAATCAGGAACGGGTAGTTTTACTACTTCTGGATCTGGCTCAACAACTAATTCAAATGGATTTGTATTCACCAAAAACGGCACGCAGAACTTCGACTATAGTGGTGCTACTTCACAATACACTTCGTATTTGGTCAATGCATCATCGACCTTGAAATTTGTAAATAACGGCCTTACATTGTCAACTTTAACCAACCCAAGATCTAATTTCACCGTGAATGGAACCTTGGATGTGAGCACTTTTGTTTTAACTGCTGCAAATGGTACGGACCCCATATTTACATTAGCCTCAGGCGCGACTTTAAAAACAGCCAATACAGGTGGTTTAGCGAGTAGTTTATCTGGGTTTACAACAGGAACTACTGCTTTGTTTAATGCAGCCGCCAATTATGAATTTAATGGCGCCGCTTCACAAACAACAACTTTCCCTGGAGCTACTATGAATAATTTGACCATCAACAACAGTGCTGGGGTGAAATTAAACACAGTTGGCATTACCATCAATGGTACTTTAGGATTTACAGCGGGTAATTTTGACTTAAATGGATCAAACAATGTTACTTTGGGTACTAGTGCTACTATTTCAGGTGAATCAAACACGACCCGAATTGTAAATACAGGTACGCCAACAGCTGCCAACGGATTTATTGGCACCACTAGAACTCTAGGTTCAAACCCTGGAAATGTGGCCAATTTGGGAATGAATATTTCAACCGCATCAGCGATGGGTTCAACGGTATTAAAACGTTTCCCGAAAGCAGTGTCAAGTATTCCTACCAGTTTAAATAGTATCAGTCGGGTGTATTCTATTACCCCAACAACTGCCTCGGCTTCTAGTACCGTTTCATTTAATTATTTTGACAATGAATTAAACGGCAACACGGAATCTGCTCCTAGTTTGATATTGTACACATCCAATGGAACCAATGAAACGGTTGCTGCCAATTATAGTTACAGTGGAATCACTTCTTTTGACGCTACTGCCAATACGATTACACAATCGGGAATCAATTTGACGAATGCACTGCGTTTCTGGACTGCCTTAAACACAGACCAGTATATAACCGCGCAAAGCGGCGATTGGAGCACTGCTTCAACATGGGTGCCAGGCAGCGTTCCTCCAAATGGGGTTACAGCTACGGTTATTCATGCGACCACTGTAAATTCAAGTGTTGCCACTACACCAGCAACCATTACCCTTTCAACTGGAGGAAGTTTATCATTTGGTACCTCAGGTAGTTTGACGACCACTACATTTAATAATGGTGGAACTGGGGTTTCAATGACTGGAAGTGGGGTGTTAAATATTGCCACTTCAGGAACTTTCGCTAATGGATCAAGCAATACCATTGGCGGTTTAGTAAACTTCAATGGAACGGGAACTGTTACAGGAACTGCTTCTTTTAATAATGTCTCGCTTTCTGGCGGTGTCAACTTTGGTGCTGCTTCAACCGTTACCGGAAATATGACCATTAACTCAGGTGGGTTTGTATCAACAAATGCACCTACTTATGATTCTTCATCTACCTTGATTTATAATACCGGTGGTACCTACGGACGAAGTGCCGAATGGAGCACAACCACTGGCGCGGGTTATCCAAATAACGTGACCATTCAAGGAAACACCAATTTGAATGTGGTGAATGGTTCAAACTCATACAAGAAACTAGGAGGTAATTTGACCGTTAATTCTGGCAGTACTTTTACTGTTTCAGGTCTTACATCAGGAACTGGTGGAGTAGGGGTAGAAGCTGTTGGTTCTATCACAAACGACGGAACGATTACTTTAAACAGTGCTACCAATCAACGTCTGAAATCGGTTAATTTAACCAATGGAAGTGTAAATACAGGAGCTATTGTAAATTTATCTTCTACTTCAGGTGGTGATTTAGAATTGACTGGAAACTATACTGATAATGCAGTGTTCAATGCCAATACACGTGCTGTGTTCTTTACAGGTACGGGCGTTCAGACAATTGGCGGTGGTGCTTCGGCTCCATTTAATATTGACTATATTGTTTTGGCCAAAGCTTCAGGTCGTGTGCAATTGCTTACCGATTTGTTGACTGCTGCACCTAATACGGGCAATGCCGTTACATTGACTAGTTCAACTGATGTGCTAGATCTGAACGGGTATACCATGACTTTAGGAACTGCTGGTCAAGCGTCAGGCATTACGGGTTCTGGTTCATTCCGCGGTGGTTCCACTTCTGGAATGATTATTAATGGAACAGGTTCATTTGGAACAATTAATTTTGACCAAACGAGCAGTTCAACCCGTCTTTTAGATTCATTGACCATTAATAGAACTTCTTCTGGAAATGTTCAATTAGGAAGTGCCCTTACTGTTAATACTTCACTTGCACTGACTGCAGGTACCTTAACCTTAGGCTCCAATCATTTAACGATTGGTGCGTCTGGTACTATTTCAGGTTCTTTCAGTTCTTCGAATATGATTGTTGCCACAGGCAGTGGAGAGTTGCGTAAAACGTTTACCGGAACTGGTTCGTTTACTTACCCGGTAGGTGATGCTACGAGCACGGCTGAATACAGCCCGGTTACATTAAACTTTACTTCTGGCAGTTTTAGTTCAGCATATGCTGGGGTAAAAGTGACCAATAGCAAACAAACTAATAATAGCAGTGCAACAGATTTCATTAACCGTTACTGGACACTGACCTCTAATGGCATTACCAGTCCGGTTTATACAGTTACCGCTACTTACACAGATGCGGACATTGCTGGTACGGAAGCCAATTTATATTGCGGATTATATGATGGTGCTTCTTGGAATTGTTTATCGAATGTAACCACATCAACCAATGCAATTAGTGGTACTTTAAGCGTATTTGGCGATTTGACAGCTGGTGAACAAATTCCAGTTGGATGCTGTATTAACCCAACCTCTGGAGGAGTTATCGCAGCTGCTCAAACCGTTTGTTCAGGTTCAGCACCGAGTGCTTTTACAAGCAGTAGTTTGCCAACAGGTCATAATGGTACCTTACAATATCAGTGGCAAATATCTACTACTAGTTCAAGTGCAGGTTTTGCAGACATAAGTGGAGAGACTAGTTCAACTTTAACTTATAGTACATCTTTGACACAAAATACATGGTTTAAAAGACTGTCTCGTGTAAGTTGTAAAACAGATTGGACAGGAGCTGTTTCTAGTAACGTAGTTCAAGTTACGGTAAACCCAACTTCTGTTTCAGGCAGCATTACAGGCGCTACTTCGGTTTGTACAGGCACCAACAGCACCACGCTTACATTGAACAGTTCAACTGGTTCCATCCAATGGCAGTCATC
>NKJD01000005.1 GCA_002256385.1 Flavobacterium sp. BFFFF2 | reverse complement strand
GGTGCTATCTGTCTGGAAGCAAAACAATTGATAGAGAACGGAAGGTGGATTTCTTAATTATTGTATCGTTTAACAAACCAGAACAAGCAATGGCATATTACAAACAACGTTGGCAGATTGAGACTTTGTTTAAAGGCCTAAAAAGCAGTGGGTTTAATATAGAAGATACACATGTTACCGATTTGGATCGTTTAGAAAAGCTGTTTTCACTTGTAATGATTGCATTTGTGTGGTGTTACAAAATCGGCGACTACATAGATCAGAACATTAAAAAAATAAAAATAAAAAAACATGGACGAAGAGCTGTAAGCATATTCAAATACGGATTAGATTACCTATCAAGATTTCTCTTAACAGGATTTAAACCGTTAGAAAACAGTTTTTTACAGTTTTTGTCATGTACTTAGCAAATTTACATAATATGATTGTACTTCGAAAAGTCAAAATCTGGAATAAATAATCTAAATCCCAAAGTAAATCAGTATTATAAAATACCCTTTGGTATCAGAACCGATTGCTGTGTGAACGCAACCTTACAAACTTTACAAACTTTACAACTTTACAAACATCTCAAAATATGAAAGTACTCCTCCCAACCTGGTGGCAAGATGCATTCCTTGCCTTACCCCGCATTGTTTGCGGTTATTTATTATCTGCTGACTTTGGTGCTTCCAAGTTTGGTTTGCCTTGGTCGCCTGTCGAAAACAACTTAGGCCTATTTGAAGTGGCTTTTTGGTTTCCCAAGGATGTGGCTGAATATGGCGGCATTTTTGCAATGTTTCCCGTCTTTTTTGCTTGGATGGGTGCCTTTAGTGAAGCGATAGGTGGCTTGTTTTTGCTGTTTGGATTTCAAACGCGTGTGGCTTCATCGCTCATTTGCTGCACCATGTTGGTGGCAATATTTTGTCAACAAATAGACAACGGCTTGTGGAATTGCCTAGCTGCGATGGGCTTTTTATGGGTCAACATGTACACACTCGTTATGGGCTCAGGCCGATTTGGGCTCGATTATTTAATTGCTTTAAAATTCAAAAAATGATATAAGTCGAAAGTCAAAAGTCCAAAGTCAAAAGTCCAAAGTCAAAAGTCAAAAGTCAAAAGTCTAAAGGCGAAAGTCCAAAGTCCAAAGTCTAATCTAAAATTTCAAATCATTCAATCAAAACAAGGCATTAGGCAATAGCCATTAGGCAACAGTTTTTTTAGTCGAAAGTCAAAAGTCAAAAGTCTGAAACTAATTTTTCACTCTTTCAATCTTTCAAATCATTTCCAAATTACCTCATTTAGCTTCGCTCCGTTCGCCCCATTTGTTCCAATGGGTCTCGGGTCCAAATTTTCAAATTTGATTTACAAATTCTCCAAATTATTCCTTTTAATCCCCTTGATGTTTTTAAAAAAAGTAGGAGTCAATCCAGTTACTTTTTTAAACTGATTGGACAAATGCGCTACGCTGCTGTAATGTAATTTATAGGAAATTTCAGTGAGGCTTAATTGGTCGTACATGATGAGTTCTTTGACCCGTTCAATTTTGTGAATAATGATAAAGTGTTCAATCGTAATTCCTTTTGTTTTGGAGAAAATTTCAGACAATTGGTGGTAATCCATGTTGAGTTTTTGACTCAAAAATGCCGAAAAATTTACTTCCGGAAATTCATCCGCATAATGCACCATTTCAATGATCACATTTTTAATGCGTTCCACCAAAATCGCTTTTTTGTCAGCCATTAATTCTAGTCCCGCCGCGTGGAGGATTTCTTGAAGTTGACTCCTTTTCAATTCAGGAAGGGGGGCATTCAATAGAACTTCTCCGAGTTCTAACATAGAATAATCAATATTAAGTTCTTCTAATGCCGATTTTACGACCATTTTGCAACGCAAGCTAACCATGTTTTGGATAAATAATTTCATTAAAAATAAATGAATTTGCGACGTCGCTGCTACTAATATGAAAGGAGATTTGTTTAATCTTATTTCAAAGTGGAATAATTAGTTTGTAAAGAGGCATCTATGTGCCATTACACCTAACTAATTGTTAATTAAAGGAAAAGACTCCTTTTTAAATTGAAAGGAATTTTATCAAAGATAGGTTATAATACTACTTTTAAAATTTAAACTGTAACAAATGTTAAAAATAAAGTTCTGCAGGTTTTTTAATTCAGCAGGTCTGCGCATTTGCTGGTCCTTCATCTTTTTCCAACTTTGGTGCATTACCTCTAGGTAGGTTTCTTCATTTTAAAAAAACGCCAATCACATATTTAATCTTATTTTTGTAGCTTATATTGGTTACATGCGCATAGATATTATTACGGTATTGCCCGAGTTGATGCAAAGTCCCTTTGAGGCTTCCATTTTAAAAAGAGCCCAAGAAAAAGAACTGGTTTCGGTTCATTTTCACCAATTACGCGATTTCAGCCGAAATAAATACCGCCAAGTTGATGATTATCAGTTTGGTGGTGGTGCAGGCATGGTACTTATGATTGAGCCCATTGACAAATGCATCCAACAACTTAAAGCCGAAAGAGACTATGATGCCGTCATTTACTTGACACCCGACGGTGAAACCTTGCATCAAGGCATGGCCAATCGGTTGTCTTTATTCAAAAATATCATTATTTTGTGTGGCCATTACAAGGGGGTCGATCAGCGGGTGCGTGACCAATTTATCACCCATGAAATATCCATTGGCGACTATGTGTTGTCGGGTGGTGAAATTGGCGCCATTGTTTTGTGTGATGCGCTCATTCGCCTGATTCCAGGGGTTTTGAGCGATGAAACGTCAGCGTTGACCGATAGTTTTCAAGATAACTTATTAGCTCCACCCATTTACACCCGCCCAGCCGAATACAATGGCTGGAAAGTGCCCGATGTGTTACTAAGCGGCCATGCGGCCAACATTGAAAACTGGCGCGAAGAGCAAGCTTACGAACATACCAAAAACAGACGTCCCGACCTATTGGAATCCTAAATTAAAACCATGCTTAAATCATTATTCTTAGTCGGATTTGGCGGCGCATTGGGCAGTATGCTCCGTTTTTTGGTGCAAACATATATGCCAAAATGGTTGTTGGGAATGTTGCCCTTGGGCACTTTCACAGTGAATGTGTTGGGTAGTTTTTTGGCGGGTTATTTCAGCATGTGGGTGGTTAAACAGTTTCATCAATCAGATCCATTTAGCTGGCTGTTAATCACGGGTTTCTGTGGTGGATTTACCACTTTTTCAGCCTTGAGTATAGAGGTGGTTCGGTTGTTTGAAGCAGGCCAACTGGGTTGGGCATTTGCCTACTTGATGGCCACGCTAATACTAGGGTTTTCGGCTGCTTTTTTGGGTATGTATTTGGCACGCTAAAAATTTATCAAAAAAATGTAACTTCGTGCCCTATGAATAAACTGGACACCCAAGCACTTCAACTCTTTTTACAAACACCCAAAACGATTGTCGTGATTCCGCACCGCAATCCCGATGGAGATGCCATTGGCTCGACCTTAGGATGGGCCCATTTTTTGCGCCACTCAGGTCATCAGGTGCAAGTAATTTCACCCAATGATTTCCCTGATTTTTTAGGCTGGTTGCCGGGTTCAAGCGACATTTTGTGTTACGAAAAAAACAGAGCGCATGGCCACGATCTCATTGTGAAAGCCGATTTGGTATGCACCTTAGATTTTAATGCTTTTCACCGAGTGGGCATTATGGAAGAATCTTTAAAAGAGGTGAAAGCCCCCTTTTTAATGATCGATCACCACCAAGAACCAGGCAATTACGCCCAGTTTTTATTTTCAAATACCCAATACGGCTCTACCTGCGAAATGGTTTTTGATGTCATTGAATCTTTAGGACAAAAACAACACGTAAATCAGGTCATTGCGACTTGCTTGTACACCGGCATTATGACCGATTCGGGCTCGTTCCGATTTCCGTCAACCACGGCGCGTACCCATCGGGTGGTGGCCGAGCTCATTGAAGCAGGAGCCCCAAATAGTTTGATTCACCAGCAAATCTATGACAGCAGCTCTTTTCATCGGTTGCAGTTGCTAGGTTGTGCGTTGTCCAATTTGAAAATATTTCCAAACAAAAACACGGCATATACCACTTTGTCACAAGCTGAAATGTCGCGTTTTAAGGCCGAAAAAGGTGATACAGAAGGGTTTGTCAATTATGGATTGAGCATTAAAGGCATTCATTTGGCGGCCATTTTCATCGAAAATCAAGAAGAAGGCATCATCAAAATTTCATTTCGATCAAAAGGCGATGTCGATGTGAACCAACTGTCACGCGCTCATTTTGATGGGGGCGGGCACATCAATGCCGCTGGTGGCCGAAGCAAAACTTCTTTGGCAGAAACCGTTGCTTTATTTGAACAGATTTTAAACTTAAAACCATGATAAATAATAGGTGTCAAATGGGACTGGTTATTGCGCTAGTATGCAGCTTTTTTGCTTGTAAACAATCGCAAACGGCCCGCATGCCCATTTCGTATTCGAGCGGTACTTTTATGAAGGAATCCATTATCCGAAATAAGAAACTGATTGCTGGCGAGGAACAAAAAATTGATTCCATCATTAAAAGCAATCCAGGTATCGTGTACAAAGCCTCAAAACGGGGGTATTGGTACAGTTATGTAAATAAAAATGAGGCTGATACGTTGCGACCGCGCAAAGGGGATGTGGCTTATTTTAACTATGAAATCAAAGATTTTAAAGGAAACGTCGTGTATTCGGAGGTGGAGTTGCGTCCACAGGTGTACCGAGTGGACAAGCAAAACATCTTGATTGGCTTGCGCGATGGCATCAAATTGATGCACAAAAAAGAGACGGTTACCTTTTTGTTTCCTTCGCATTTGGCCTTTGGGTATCGGGGTGATCAAAAAAGAATTGGCACCAACGAGCCCTTAATTTGTACCGTTACCCTCAATGATTTTAAACCAGAATCGAACCTGATTGAAAATTAATATACCATGTTGACATTTCGTTTTTTAAAATATTGCCTCCCTTTTGCGCTACTTTTTATGTTGCCTAGTTGTAAAAACAATTATGCAGACCTGCCAGATGGCATTTATGCCGTATTGGAAACCCAAAAAGGCGATATCATTTTGCAATTGGCTTATGACAAAGCCCCCATTACTGTTGCCAACTTTATAACATTGGCCGAAGGGACCAACCAGCAAGTGTCGGAACCCTATAAAAACAAGCCCTTTTTTGATGGCCTCACTTTTCATCGGGTCGAAAAGCAATTTGTGATTCAAGGGGGCGACCCTTTTGGCAATGGCAGTGGCGATCCGGGCTATGCTTTTGAAGATGAATTTTCTGATTTAAGACACGACAAACCAGGTACGCTTTCAATGGCCAATTCGGGTCCGAACACCAATGGTTCTCAGTTTTTCATCACCTATAATGCCACGCCATCGCTTGACGGCCGCCATGCGGTGTTTGGGTATGCATTACCTGAATCTATGAAGGTGGTGGAAGCCATTGACCGTGATGATGTCATGGAAACAGTTCGCATCATTCGCCATGGTGAAAAGGCCAAAAAGTTTGATGCAGCTAAGGTATTTGAAGCGTATTATTTGAAAAAAGTAGAGCAAGCGGGTACCGATTCGGGTATTAAACAAGGTGAAAAAGACGCCCAATTTGCGGGTATTTGCAACAAACAGAAAGCCTATTTTGACGCTTCAATAGCCAAATCAACCCCCACGGGAAGCGGTTTGAAATATTTGTTTTTACAACACGGAAAAGGTGGGAAACCGAAGAAAGGCCAAGAAGTGCAATTGTGGTATGCTGGCTTTTTTACCAATGGGCACTTGTTTGATTCGAACAAAGAATCTGTAGCGCAGCAATTTGGATTATTTGATAAACGAGCTGCTTTGCAAGGCCGATACAGACCGATGCCTTACGAATATGGATCGGCCAATATGATCGCGGGCTTTTTAGAGGGCTTGTCCTTGATGGAATTTGGCGATCGCTTGCTTATATTTGTACCTGCCAAATTAGGATATGGTGCACAAGGTGCCGGCGAGGTGATTCCACCTAATAGTAACTTAGTTTTTGAAATTGAATTAATACCTAATAAATAAATACACTTATGAAGACACGTTTTCAGATCAAGCTAATTTGCAGCTTTTTTTTCGGACTCACGGCGCTTTGGGCTCAACCTTCAAAGAAGCATGCGGCTCCAACCAAAGGAAAACCAGTAACGGTAGCTACTAAAACAGCTGATGAGGGCATTTTTGCACAGATCGCTACCAACCGAGGTGACATAGTACTTCGTTTAGAATATGTAAAAACGCCTGTTACGGTAGCTAATTTTATTTCTCTTGCTGAGGGGAATAACCCGTTTGTAACCGATGAAAAATGCAAGGCAAAACCATTTTACGATGGCTTGAAATTTCACCGAGTGATTGCCGATTTTATGATTCAAGGGGGCGACCCAGCTGGAAACGGAACCAGCGGACCAGGGTATGCCTTTAAGGATGAAATCACCGATTTAAAACACTACAAACCGGGGATTTTATCGATGGCTAATTCTGGACCGAAAACCAATGGATCTCAGTTTTTTATCACCCACAAAGCCACCCCATGGCTTGATGGCAAACACACCGTTTTTGGTGAAGTAGTCAGTGGAATGGACGTGGTGAATGCCATTAAACAAGATGATGTAATCAAAAAAATGAGCATCATCCGCAAAGGGTCAGCGGCCAAGGCTTTTAATGCGGCTAAGGTATTTTCAGACTACTTTGGCAACAAAGGAGCCGAAGAAGCGCAAGATGCCAAATTGAAAGAAGAAGCGCGCCGCAAACAAGCTGAAATAGAAGCTGCCAAACAAAGAGAATACAAAGAAAAATTTGGCGCCATCATGCAAGCCAAAGTAGCTGAGTTGAGTGTTTTGCGCAAACAAGCAACCAAAGCCGCTTCGGGCCTTGAATATGTGGTGACCAAAACAGGTTCAGGTAAAAAACCAGCAACAGGCGGTAAAATGTATGTGCATTATGCAGGTTATTTGGAAGACGGCACTTTGTTTGATTCCAGTTATGAAGAAGTGTCAAAAAAATGCGGCAAATGGGATGAGAATCGTTCCAAAGCCAATCAGTACAAGCCTTTGGAAGTGGAAGCTGGCAAATTAAACTTTATCCCTGGTTTTGCGGAAGGCATCAATTTAATGAGTTTTGGCGAAAAAACGGTATTGTTTATCCCGTCAAACTTAGCTTATGGCGAACGCGGCGCAGGCGCCGTGATTCCACCAAATTCAAATATTATATTTGAAGTGGAGTTGCTCGAGCAAATGCCCTAAATAATAGAAACCGGTTTAACGCCGGTTTTTTTTTGGACTCATAGTTTGAAAAAAAAGCTTAGTATCAGAGATATTGGAAATCATTGTATGCAATTCTTACATCGAAAAAAAGTACTCATAACTTCATCGCTTTTTGTAAATTAGCGTGATGAAAGAAAGTGGTTTAGATTTTTTATTTGATAAATTGACCAATTCCTATGAGGTGCGTAAAAAATGAAATTGACATAGATTTTATTGGGGAACGCACTGTTCTTACAAAAGAAGAAGAAAAGGCATTGCATGATTATTTTAAAATGAAAAAAGCGAATGCGCAGGTGTCTGACCAGAAAGCGAGCGCAAGAAAGCCAAAAGCGACTTTAAACTAAAGGATTTTTGCTAGTTTGCTGCCTACGCAAGCGGTTCCTGTGGAAAAGTGAAAATAAAAGATTTTGAATGGTAAAACTGTATTTCTTATTCCTCAGTAAAGCAATCCACTTGCCCGAGATTCATTTCTCTGGTACTTTTAATTGATTTACATGAAACAACTTCTTTTTATTGTAATGTTTTGCTCAGCCTTGGTTTCTTGTGAAAAAAAACCAAAGATTGAAATTTACCTGTTGAATCGTTATATCGAATCGACAGATGGAATTCCAGTTCAAAATATTATCAGTTATGATCAAGCAAAAAAAGGAGAAGCATTTGAGTTGTACAAGGTTCATGTTCGAGATCATATCCGATTTGATACCATCACTGGTGAATGCTTTTCTAGCGGAACATTTGAAGCGAAAGTAAAGGACCTTCAAGCCAAACCGTTTATCACTGATGATGAAATTAGGTCATTTAATCTGCATAATTCAAATATCTATTTTTCAAAAGCTGCGAAGAAGAAATTGTATCATTTACCCATAAAACCTAAAATAGGCAGATGCCATCAATTTGCCATCTGCATAGATGGAAAACCCACAATATTTGGTTATTTTAGTAGAATAAGCATGGGTAGGTATTGGCCAAATACGTATACAATACGATATTTTGACATGTCTAAATTAGACGCAAAACTTAAAGACACATTAGGAAATGATTTTATTTTTGGTGCGAGAAATTACGGACTCTTGGATTCGATTAATGAAAAGGAATTGATCAATGCTTTCAAAAAGAGTGGCAGATTGAAAATATAGGATATTAAATGCCGCATATCGCTTGGAAATTAGCATAGCGCGTCGTACGCGACGCGATTTCGACAGTTTAAAATAACCAACCCAAAGCCCCAAACTGATTTAATCAAGTCACTAAAAATCCAATTTCCCAACAGTAAGAACGTATTCGTGGCCAGCGTTAAACTTGAGCCAAAAAGGGGAGGCGGACCCCGTTTTTTTCTACATTCGATGTGTTTTAAATCAGTTGAAATGAAGAGAGGCCATCTTATTATCATCTTGTTTTTTGTGGGGTTCACAAATGGTTCTCTGTTTGCGCAAAGCACCTCATTTCAACAATCCTTGCTTTTGGCCAAGCAGCACCACCAAAAAGTATTGCTTTATTTTTCGGGTTCCGATTGGTGCGGGCCTTGCCAACGGTTTAAAAATAATTTCATCGAATCAAGCGCATTTAAAGCTTATGCCGAAGCCCATTTAATGGTGGTGAATGCCGATTTTCCGCGGTTAAAGAAAAACCAATTATCGGCAGAACAAACCAACCTAAACGAAGCCTTGGCCGAGCAATACAACCCCAATGGGAATTTCCCCTGTATCCTTTTACTGGACGAAACGGGAAAGGTGCTCAAAAGATGGGAAGCCTTGCCCAATATGGACGTCGACACCTTTATCAAAGCACTCGACTGATGTTGGTTAAAAGAGCGCTCCGATTAATGGGCAACCAATTCGAGTTGGCCATTTGCGCCGACGTTGAGTCAGTGGCGCTGGGACAACTGGATGTGGCCATAGCCGAAATCAGGCGGATTGAGCAATTATTGTCCACCTTTCAGGAACACAGCATCACCAATCAAATCAATAACAGCGCGGGTCTGGCGCCTGTTGCAGTACCCGATGAAGTATTTCAGCTCATTGCGCGTTGCCAACGCATATCGGCCCTTACGCAAGGTGCTTTTGACATCAGTTACGGCGGGATTGACACCCGTTTTTGGAATTTTGACCTGTCCATGACCCAATTGCCTTCAAGGGAGGTAGCGCTTGAATCTGTTAAAAACATCAATTACCAACATATCATACTCGATAAACAAAACGGCACCGTTTTTCTGAGCCAGCCAGGCATGCGGATTGGTTTTGGTGGTGTGGGCAAAGGCTATGCTGCCGAACAGGCCAAGCAATTGCTGCGCAAATTGGGCATCAAAAGCGGTTATGTAAATGCCGCTGGCGATTTATCTGCTTGGGGAAATCAGGAAAATGGCGATCCTTGGACCGTGGGCATTGCCAATCCGAACCAGAGTCAGTATGCTTTTTCGTCTTTGCAAATCACCAATACCTCGGTGGCCACTTCTGGGAATTATGAAAAATTTGTCCTCATTGATGGAAAACGGTATTCACACACCATTGACCCAAAAACAGGATTTCCCGTTTCGGGCATTAAAAGTGTCACCATCATTACCCCCAACGCCGAATTGGCCGATGCTTTAGCCTCCCCCATTATGGTGATGGGCGTGCATGCAGGCTTGGATTTAATCAATCAGTTGAAGGGCGTGGCTTGTTTGCTTATTGATGACCACGATCACATTTTTACGTCAAAAAATATTCATTTAAATCAACAAAAATGAAACACCTATTTTCAGGCCTTTTAGTCATTGCCATTGCAAGTTTTTTTACGAGCTGCAAACCAGTGAAAGAATACCAAAAAGCCAAAATTAACGACAACGACATGCAATTGGCCAATTTTAAATCGGAAAAATTTGAGCAGAATTTTGAAATGTACCGCGAAGCAGGGGCAGGCGCCAATGGCAGCAAAACGGGTGGTGGTTGCGGGTGCAATTAATCACATGAGTAATAATACGTATTTTCAATATATGAAAAACAAATGCCTCACTTTGGCCACCGCATTAATGATCGCCTGTTGTCATTTTACCGTTGCACAGCAAACCACGACAGCTGCCAGTACGTATAAACCGCGGAAACTTACTTTAGAAGAAGTCGATTTTGCCAGCAGCTACTACCAGCAAGAAGGCTCAAATTCGGCGGTAACAGGCGGCATTGGCGACGAACACCTCACGGACATGGCCACCACACTCGATGTGCATTTTGGTGCTTGGACCCGCAATCAGAATAAACACCATTTGGATGCACAGCTCGGGGTGGATATGTACACTTCGGCTTCATCTGATAAAATCAATCCGAATACCATTTCATCGGCTTCCAAAAGCGATGTGCGGGTGTACCCATCGGCTACATATAGTTATGAAAATACTGCCCATGCCTACCGATTGGGCGCTGGTTTGTCGTATTCCAAAGAATACGATTATACTTCATATGGCGCCAACGCTTTTTTTTCAGCCAAATCCAAAGATCGAAATGCGGAGTTTGGTGCCAAAGGATCGGTTTTTTTAGACACTTGGAAAGTGATTTACCCCTTTGAATTGAGGCCCGCAGGATATGGGAGTGGGGGCGAACACGACAAATTACCCGTCGATAGCAAACCCCGAAACTCTTATGGACTGAGTTTGTCATTTACACAAATCCTCTCCAAAACCACTCAATTTGCTTTGCTGGCCGACGTGTCGTACCAAGAAGGCTTGTTGGGGACCAAGTTTCACCGCATTTATTTTGACAACGGACAAGCAGGCGTCGAGAATTTACCGGGCACCCGCTTTAAAATTCCCATCGGCACACGCTTTAATTGGTTCGCGGCCGACCACCTGGTGTTGCGTTCGTACTATCGGTATTATTGGGACAATTGGGAGGTGCAATCGCATACGGCTAGTTTGGAAATGGCCATTAAATGGACGCCATTTATTTCCATTACGCCCACTTACAGGTATTACACGCAAACCGCGGCTCGCTATTTTGCCCCGTATCAGCAACACCAACAAACCGAAGCATATTATACCAGCGATTATGATTTGTCAAAATTCCAAAGCAATATGTATGGACTGAATCTGCGGTGGAGCAACCTGCATGCCCGCACCAAGTTGACATCGTTTGACGTCATTGAATTCCGGTATGGCTTTTATGACCGCAGCAATGGGTTGAAATCGCATATAGTGACGATGGTTTTGACGTTTAAATAAAGGAGTCGAAAGTCGAAAGTCAAAAGTCAAAAGTCGAAAGTCAAAAGTCAAAAGTCAAAAGGTTAGTGTTATTAATCAATCATTCAATCAAAGTAAGGCAATAGGCAACAGCCATTAGGCAATAGTTTTTTTAGTTGAAAGTCGAAAGTCGAAAGTCAAAAGTCATAAGTTGTCATTTTTTACAATTTGTTTCAATCCGAATTTGTAGAGACGCGATTCATCGCGTCCGCTGGGGGAGAGGAAAAATAGGCAACAGTTTTTTTAGTCGAAAGTCGAAAGTCGAAAGTCGTATGTTGTCGATTTTTTACAATTTGTTTCAATCCGAATTTGTAGAGACGCGATTCATCGCGTCGGCGTAATAATCGTGTTTTGTTAATTAATTGGGTTTACCAACGCATTTCCTATACCAAAATGAATATCATTTTTCCCCTTGTAGAGCCGCGATGCCTCGCGGCTTTGTAATAATCGCGTTTTAATAACTAATTGGGGTTATAAAACATATTGCCTTTTAAGTCTAGAGTGTTATTAATCAATCATTCAATCTCAAATTTCAAACCTCAAATTTTTCAATCTTTTAATCTTTCAATCCTTCAATATTTAAATTCGTAAAAAAAATAAAATAACTAAAACCCCTCAAACACCCCCAACCCAAACAACGCAAAATCATATTTTACCGGATCGGAAGGATCTAAAAGTCTTAAATTGAGATCTAATTCTTTAACAGCACGTGCGTCATTTTGTGATCTTAAAAGCAAATCTAATTTTCGGGCCACCCGTCCCGAATGTACATCAAGTGGACAAGACAAAGCGGCTGGGCTTATATTTTTCCAAAGTCCCAAATCAACCCCGCGGTTGTCGTTGCGAACCATCCAACGCAAGAACATGTTAATGCGCTTTGCCGCCGAACCAGACAACGGATCGGAGATGTGTTTTTGGGTACGTTTTTCGTGATTTATTTCAAAAAAACAGGTTCTGAATTGATTGATGGCAGTTTGCAAATTGTCTGCTGCAGCATATTTGGTAAAAATCGCTTCCATTCCGCCGTGAACGGTGTAGCAATGACGCAATCCAAACACAAACGTTTTCGCATCTATACCATTAAATGTTCTATGTACAAAAGTATGCAACTGCAATAAATCATTTTCAGCGGCCCCCATTACATATGAATGTGGCGCATTGTCCATTCTTTCAAGCAATTGCTTGGCGTTTTTAATAATCATTTTCCGGTTTCCCCACGCCAAAGTAGCGGCTAAAAAACCGGCAATTTCTTGGTCTTCTTTTGTTGAAAAGGCATGTGGAATTTGAATGGGATCCGATTCAATAAAAGCTGAATTGTTGTATTGGTCTACTTTTTCATCTAAAAAGTCTTGCCAACGCAGTGGGTTAGGGTCTTTCATAAACTGTTTGATATCCTTCGGCAGGGCTTGATCCTATGGGTTCTGGATGCCAGCCCAATTGCTCAAAAAACTGAATTTCTTGCTGATTTACACTAGGTAAAGGGCCATTGCCAACCCACCAAAAATAACTGCCTTTGGGCGGTGAATAATAATGCAATCGCCCACATTGTTGCTTTGAATAGGTAGGTGTCGGGTTGGTTTGCGGCCAAATAAATTGATCGATCTGATATGTTAGCTTTTTGGATTGAGCTGGATGAATACCATCGGTAAAGCCCCATTTTGTTTGAAATAACACAAAAAGCACGACTCCTAAAGTTACCATTGGAAAGATGCGTTTCCATCGTTGGATGACAGGTTGAAACAACCCCAACCCCATAACAATGGGAACTATTGCATAAAAACGGCCTTGCGGAGAAGTACAAGCTATAATCAATAAATACAATCCAGAAGCGGCCCATATCCATGTATAGGTTTGGTTTTTCATATTTAATTTAAACCGACATCCAATCCCAAAAGCACACCAAAGCACAATGGTAATCAGCGCCACAATCGATTCAAAGCGGCATTGACCAAACCATTTTACCAGTAATTCACTTGTAGCTAATGTATGATATTGTTGGACTGTTAAACCGTTTCCAAACCTAAAGTATGGATCAAAGTAATATGATATAATGTATTGAGGAATAGCGTATTTAAATTCTGTGTTTAGAATAGTGTTTGGGAATAAATAATAGCCGGTAAGTCGTACATTTTTCATCATCCATACGCTTATAAACAAAGTCGAAATGAATAGTAATCGAAATCGATGCGTATGATTTTTAACTAAAAAATAAACGGTAAAAACCAGCAACGCAGGCATAAATGTGGGTTTAATATTAAACGCCATGAGCCCAAACAAGACGGCCACCCAACTGGGAAATTCCTTGTCATTGGATTGAATTAAAATGCCATACATGCCCCAAAACACCCATAACCAACCTGCCACATCTGTACTAGCAGAGGAGGCCATGATGAGCCAATAGGGAAGCATGATGATAGGAATCCAAAGTAAATAGCCAAAATTTTTATTTTTTTCAACAGCTGCTAACTGGAACAATTGCACAAATGAAATGAGCAACCACCAACTATTTAGTGCATGAACCGTACTGATTTGCCATACACTTTGAAATAAGGCTTCAAAAGCATGCCAGGGGCTTGCCGTGGCTAAAAAAAAGTGCAAATTTCCCAAGCCCTTGACCCAGCCATATTCCCGCAACCAACGGATGGTTGGTTCGAAATAGGTGCCTTCATCGGTTAAAATGGGTGCCGAAGTACTGGCCCAAACAATGGCAAAAATGCCGATTAGGACGCTCCAAGAGTAGGGGGCAAGTGCTTTGAAATGAATGTTGAATCTTTTTTCATTTCTCCATTTTTTACCATTATATAGGACTATTATGAGATTTATAATCAACCACATCCATGCCACTTTGGTGTTTAATGGCAACCAAAAAGCAACGATCATTACATATAATAAGGTGGCAGCTGTGCCAAAAAATGCAGCAAATAATAGGGGAGTGGTGCTATTAGAAATAAACTTATCGCGAAAAAAAATGCCGATGGGCAAAATCATCAATGAAAGTGTAATCCAATAAAAGAGATTAACAATCATTCCTGATTCCAGTTACCATCAACCATGGTTATTTTGCGGTCGGCCATGGCGGCCCAATGTTCATTGTGCGTCACGATGACAAAGGTTTGACCAAATTCATTGCGCAATTCAAAAAACAATTGATGCAAGCGTTCGGCACTTTTGGTGTCTAAATTACCAGACGGTTCATCGGCAAAAATAATGGCCGGATTGTTAATTAATGCCCGAGCTACCGCCACGCGTTGTTGTTCACCGCCCGACAGTTGCCGTGGTTTGTGCGAAGCCCGGTCATTTAACCCTAAATAATGAAGCAATTCATGTGCTCTTTTTTCAGATGATTTTCGGTCGGTTCCAGCAATGAATGCAGGAATACAAATGTTTTCGAGGGCCGTAAATTCCGGTAGCAATTGGTGAAATTGAAATACAAATCCCAAATGTTGGTTTCTGAATTTGGCCAAATCATTGTCAGATAAACGCAACACATCTTTTTGACAAATCGTTAAGGTAGTATCGGTCTGTTTATCAGGGCGATCAAGGGTTCCTAAGATATGCAAGAGGGTTGTTTTTCCTGCACCTGATGCCCCTACAATGGAAACAATTTCACTTTGCTGCACTTGCAGATTGACTCCTTTGAGTACCTCAAGTCCTGCATAATTTTTATAGATATGGTGGGCATCAATAATGGGTTCCATAGGGCATAAGCTAGTATGTGCAAAGTAACGTTTTTTTGAATAAAAAAAGGGTTCTAAAAAATAGATTCGATTATAACAAAAGGAATTGATTGGAGTGGAAAAAATGTGTAGTTTTAGCCCATGAAACCGACCCGCAAGCGCATTCATTTTGAACTTTCTGAACGAAAATTATTGCTTCGTTTATTCGATGTAATGGTGGTGTTGGGTGCTATGTATTTGTTAAATAGCTATTTGTCATTTAGTTATTTGAAGATTTCAATCAATGAATGGTTTAGCATTGTCATATTAAGTTTATATCTGCTGTTTTTTGGCCAATTGTTTGAACTGTATCATTTGCAAAAAGCCAGTAAGTTTGAAACTGTGATTAGTGGGGTCTTGCTCACCACCTTTTTTGTGGTCCCCGTTTTTTTATTAACCCCCGTATTTGCGCCCATTATTCCAAAACAGCGCACCCAATTGTTGTTGTTCTTTGTCGGCGTATTAATTCCACTGCTCAGTTGGCGCTTGTTTTATGCGCATTTTTTGGCTTCACACCGATTTGAAAAAAGTATTTTATTAATTGCCAAACACGACCAAGTAGAGGCTTTATGCGAAGGGTTAAAAAATGAAGACCCTCATTTTCACATTAAAGGCTATTTTGATCCAAGTGGCATTAATTCCAGTCAATCGGGGATTGCAGGTTTACATTTTGACGAATTGACCGATTTTTTAAAGAGAAACACCATCGCCGAAATAGTGGTTGCTTTGCGAGAGCCTGAATTAATTACGGTGCCGTTGTATCAATTTCTTATTAAACAAGTAGAATCTGGGATGATTATCCGCGAATACAGCCAAGTTTACGAAGAACGAACCCTCAGAATTCCTGTGCAATATTTGGCCAAAGATTTTTACCGTTATTTTCCATTTAGCCGCAACAACCACAACCGCTTGTATTTGTTTTACACCCGTTCCGTAGAATTAATTATTGCTGTTTTAGGACTCTCCATTGGTTTGTTGTTTATTCCTTTCATTATGCTGCTAAATGGGGTTGCAAACCCTGGTCCATTATTATATTTTCAAGACCGAATTGGGCGGAATGGACGTGTTTTTTCCATCCTCAAATTAAGAACCATGGTAGTAAATGCCGAACAAAATGGTGCCGCATTTGCCAAACAAAACGACCGCCGCATTACACCATTTGGCAAGTTACTTCGCCGAACCCGATTTGATGAATTTCCCCAATTTTACAATATCATACGGGGTGATATGGCACTGATTGGGCCGCGGCCCGAAAGAGCTGTTTTTGTGGAACAGATTGCTGATCAAATGCCTTTTTACGAAACGAGACACGTGGTTCGACCAGGAATAACAGGCTGGGCACAAGTGAATTATAGTTACGGGGAATCCGTTGAAGACAGCTTGGTCAAATTGCAATATGACTTATATTACATCAAACACCGTGGTTTTTTTATAGATGTCATCATCATTTTAAAAACCATGAAAACCATCTTATTTTACCGAGGACAATAAAGTGGTTTAAAGTTTCTTGATTGCAGCCAATTGAAAAAAGTTTAAATTACTTCAATAAGCGGATTTCAGCTTGCCAACTCCTAAATAAAATAAAACCAAGTGACCATATAAAAGGCAGTACATACCAAATATGTATTTTTTGGGAAACCCAAATGAAATAAGTTAACAAACTAATTGTCATTACAATAAGTAGAATATGTCGAAGCCACTTCACGGTCTTCAAATTCCACTTAATCCAAAATAGCCACAGCGGATTAAAAAGCAAAATTTGTGGGTTGTTGTGGACTTCGGTATGCAATGAAAAGAAAGATATGGCTAGGAGTAAACCGCCAAAAAGACCTATGATTGTTAATCCGATCGGTCGTAATTTTTCAGGAATCAACATACCTGAAACCACGAGCATGAGCAGTAAGTAGTTGAGCAAATGATTGGATTGGGCGGTGCTGCTTGTAGATGGGTTGAATAAAACGGTGGTCGTTTGAACCAAAGGCTTCCCTTGTTTGGTTTCATTTGACAAGGCTTGCATGAATTCATCAGGCAAAAAAGTACGTGTTGAAGGCACATCAACTCCGCTGCCAAACATGATATTGATACCCATATTTTCCAAAAAATAGGCATGGAAATAAGGGAAAAATTGGCTGCGGTAGCTATAATTTACTGGTTTTTTCTTAAAAGTGCAAGTTGGAACAATTGCCCGAAGCTGATCGATGGCTCGGGTGGTACAGTTGTCATCGATGAATTTATAAGTGTAGTATTTATTGGCTTCATCCATATTGACCAATAAATGATTAAATAACGCTTGGCGCTGGGCTTCATTTAAATCCAACACTTGCTCTGTCACTTTCCGATTTTCAAAGGTGTACGTGGTTAAAAAATCGGCAAAGGATTCGGCACTCAACATGTATTGTAAATCGCCTTTGACAAATTTTAACGCAAAATGCTCGGTGTTAAAATCAAAGGTACCGTAATTAAAAACCACGTCAAGGTTGTTCACTGGGTCCGAAACCCGAATGGCCGTATGGCCAAATAAGGCATACAACTCAGGTCCAGTGCCACATGTAAGCACACTCACAGTCGCAGCGGGGCTCAATGAAATGGCAGGTTGGGACCAACCAAAAGGACTGATAAAAAACAAGAAAGCAATAAAATATTTCATCTGGAGGGAAAGAATTGACAGTGATTTCAAAGTTCAAAAATAGCAAAACAAGCCCGAATCCAAAGCCAATTGTTAAATGATCGTTAGAAAGGAGGATAAATAAATTAAATTTCTTTTTTTTGAGTAAAATATATCGCTTTGAAACATAGAAAACACATTCAATGGTCTGTAATTCAATGGAAAACCTTGTTTCTATTGTTTTCTGCATTTGGAATAGCTCAAAGTACCGAATTAAACAGTATCCAACTAGAAGGCAAAATTGTCAGCGACAGTCCACAAGTGGAAGGAATTAATATTATTGTATTGCGTACCGAAATGCAAACGCAAACCGACAAGCAAGGTTATTTCAGTATTCCTGCGCAAGTGGGAGATACTTTGGTTGTTTCGGCTGTGTTTTTAAGGACCAAAAAATGGGCGGTTCAAGCAGCAAAAACTTCCCAAGATGTTCAGGTTATTTACGTACAATCTGAAACACGCCAGCTCAAAGAAGTCTATGTCAACAAACAGTCAGAAGTCAGTGCTTTGGGATTGGGGATTTTATCACAACCAGCCAAAAAGTACACGACAGCCGAAAGACGCC
The DNA here is from genome assembly GCA_002256385.1 of Flavobacterium sp. BFFFF2. Classification (GTDB taxonomy): domain Bacteria; phylum Bacteroidota; class Bacteroidia; order Flavobacteriales; family Flavobacteriaceae; genus Flavobacterium. The sequence goes on along the minus strand of NKJD01000005.1, from coordinate 82,587 downwards.
TCAATGAAGCGACAACAGGCGGCGGCATTGTGCCATTAAATCCTATATTAAATGCTTTAAGTGGTCGAACAAAAATGCTTAAAAAAGAATTAGTTATCGAAGAAAAAGAACGCTGCATTAAAAAATTAGAACAACGATTAACGGAATCATTTTACACCCAAAGACTCAAAATTCCGAAGCCACAAATACGGGCATTTTTCTATTATGTAGTAGAAATAGAATCGATTCGAAATATCCTCAGAGGAACTGATAAAATTATGCTGCAATTTGCGTTAACTGAAGAAGCGCCGCATTTTTTGGCGTTAACTAAATAAGTTCTAAAGTTTGTAAAGTTTGAATGTTTGTAAAGTTTGAATGTTTGTAAAGTTTGTAAAGTTTGAATGTTTGGAATGTTTGAATGCTTGAATGTTTTGAATGTTTGGAAAGTTTGTAATGTTTGAATGTTTGTAATGTTTAATTTTTGTTTCAAAGATTGAACAAACAATTTAAACTAAAAAAACAACTAATACCTAGTGGCTATTGCCTTTTAAATTGATTTTTTGTAAAGATAGAAGTTGCTTTATTTTTGGAAGGTTGAATAAAAAAAAACTATTGCTTACTAATTGATTGTTTGTAAAGTTTGTATAAGTACAATTCATACATTTCCAAATTAGCTTTTGCCACTTTATAACAAGCTATGATTTGTAATTCGAAAATAACACCTCATGTTGTGCTTCAATATTTTTATGAAAACTTTGGGGAAGCCTTGACCAATCAAATAGTTCAACCACAATGGGAATATTGCTTTCTTGGATTTCTTCGATGAGCTGCAAATATTGATCAATCGGTAATTTTTGAGAAGTGGGCGTGCGAATGACCAAATCCAAGTCACTGCCATCATGCGCTTGGCCATTTACCCTACTGCCGTATGCCCAAACTTCCATTTGGGTATCAACTTTTGAAAAAATGGCAATCAACCGATTTTTATCCTTCTCTCTGATGATCATTGTTTTGTTGTTTAATAGATGCAACAATTAATGTAGAATCCTTTATAAATTGAGGCAATAACAGCAGTGTTTCTTGCGCAAAATGAACCCCATAATCATGGGCTGTACTGTTTCTGTTATCGCGATATTCCAAAAAGCGCTCATACAATTCCACGGAAATAATACTTCTTAAAACACATTGTTTAAAAACTTCCTTGTAAAACAATTGATCTACTGATTTTGAGGAATGAAAATATGGTTTTAACACTTTGCGCAATAATTTGACACATTGTTCCAAAATAATTTCAAATTCTTTCACGCAGGCCGAGCGATACATGTCATAATCAATATTTTGAGGGTCTGTATTTTGCAATAACATATATGCTTTTTGTAGCGTTTGTATGCATCTTTCTAAAAAAGCAGTGTCAATTGAATTCATTTTTAAATCACTTCAATAAAATAAAATACGAAAGTAGCAACGTTTGAGGGAAAATGTTTGTAAAGTTGAATGTTTGTAAAGTATGAAAGTTGAAGTGGCAAAGAGACAGGAAGAAAAAGCCAAGAGGTAACCATCTAAAATTTTATATCTAAAAGCCCCCATTTTTTACATTATGCACGTCAAATTTGGCGTCTTGAACGTCAAATTTTAGGTTATACTACGTCAAATTTTACGTCATGCACGTCAAATTTTAGGTTATTACACGCCAAATTTGGCGTCCACTACGTCAAATATTAGGTTATAAACGCCATGTTTGACGTTTTAGCTGCTTTAGCGTACATTTTTGAGCCAAGTGCCGAGAATTTGGAACTAGATTGAATTTCAAATTTCAAATCTCAAATCTAACTAACCATTGAATAATGTATTTTTGCTTTCTTTTTCTAAACGAATAGTTATCTGGTTATGGTTATAAAAAAACAATTCATTTGGTCGATTTTGGCCATTGCAATGTGTGCTTCGCTCCAAGCACAGCTGAAAACACTTAGTTTAGACGATGCTGTATTACAGCAAAATAAGGCTTTTCGGCCCGATAAATTGATGGGGGTGCAATGGTTGCCCAAACAAGATGCTTATGTGTATTATGCGGACACATTTACACGCATCATGAAAGCCAGTCCTAGTCAAGCACAAGCGGTTGAGTATGTAAATGTCACGCTAGTAAATCAAGCATTGGGAAGCAGTTTAAAAAATCTATTTGGCATTCAATGGATGGATGCTGACCAGTTTTTAGTGGCCGATGGTGCGCGCTGGTATCAATATACCATTTCAAAAAACAAAGGAACTTTGGTGAGTACTTTGCCCGATCAGGCGGAAAATGTCCATTGGAATACAGCCAAAACGAAAATAATTTTTACCCTTGATAATAACTTATATTTATTTGACAATGGCAAACAAACAGCCATTACCAGTGAACCAGCTGGGGTGGTTTCAGGACAAACCATTGCCCGAAATGAATTTGGAACCGATGAAGGCATTTTTTGGTCACCCAATGGCCAAGCTGTCGCTTTTTATCAGAAAGACGAACGGGCTGTGGCCGACTACCCTTTACTCGACATCACCGTGACACCCGGAAAAGCGGACATGATCAAATATCCGATGGCCGGGCAAAGTTCCGAAAAACCAAAAGTTGGCATTTATGATTTACAAACAGGAAAGCTAACCTACATTGAACCTGAATTGGGCATTGATGCCTATTTGACCAATCTGGCGTGGACACCCGACGGAAATCATTTGCTCATCGCCGAATTAAATCGCGGTCAAAATGAAATGCATCTCAATGCTTTTGGTGCACAAAGTGGCAAGCGCATAAAAACCTATTGGACCGAAACCCACGCCAAATGGGTGGAACCTGAACATCCGGCTTATTTTTTAGATCAGCTATCAAATGATTTTGTGTGGATTAGTGAAAAAGATGGTTATATGAACGCTTACAAAGTTGATTGGAAAACGGGAAATAGTACGCAACTTACAAAAAACACCTGTCCAATTAAAAAAGTGCTGGGCGTTTCAGATTCCAAAAAATTATACTTTTTGGCCACTGGTCCTGATCCAAAAAATATGTGGGCCTATTCAATAAATAGTAAAGGCAAACAACGTCTCATTACGACCGATGCGGGTGTACATCAATTGGTTTACTCGGACAATGGCAAATACGCAATTGATGAGTATTCCAATCCGACCACGCCTTCACGAACGGTATTGTGGTCTGACAATGGATCGTCAAAAGAATTGTTGAAAAGCAATGATAAATTAGCTGATTATCAATTAGGTAAAGCCGAATTTTTAAACGTAAAAGCAGCTGATGGAACTACAAACCTAGAAGCAAGAATCATTAAACCTTCAAACTTTGACGCAACCAAAAAATACCCTGTTTTGGTATATGTCTATGGCGGTCCGCATGCACAATTGGTGACCAATTCATATTTAAGTGGAGCCAATTTATGGATGTATTGGATGGCAGAGCAAGGCTATATTATTTTTACTGTTGATAACAGAGGATCAGACAACCGCGGATTTGCCTTTGAAAATGTGATTCACCGCCAATTGGGAATTGAAGAAATGCGCGACCAACTCAAAGGAATCGATTATTTGAAATCATTGCCCTATGTTGACGCCAACCGCCTTGCCGTCCACGGCTGGAGTTTTGGTGGATTTATGACGACCTCCTTGTTATTGCGCTACCCAGAAGTATTTAAAGTAGGTGTTGCCGGTGGGCCAGTTACCGATTGGAAATGGTACGAAGTGATGTATGGCGAACGCTACATGGATACGCCTGCGGAGAACCAAGCTGGATACGAAGAAGCAAGTACACTCAAATATGTTCAAAATTTGAAAGCCAAATTTTTACTCATTCACGGCACCAGCGATGATGTCGTAGTCATGCAACATAATTTTGCGCTACTCAAAAAATGCATCGAAGCACAAAAACAACTCGACTTTTTCCCTTACCCCATGCACAAACACAATGTACAAGGCAAAGACCGGGCACATTTAATGCGCAAAGTGTTGGAATACATTCTCGAAAACAACCGGTAATAATCTGAAAGTGTAAAGCACGTCAAATAAAAAAAACACCCATTTGGGTGTTTTTTTTATTTAGATCGTGTAAAGAAATTTTTTATCCATTGCTCCATATTTTTAAATAGAATGAACCAACTGGAAATCTGTAATTTGGGGTTGTTCTCCACATATTTTTTAATGTCTTCTAACTGCTGCGTCGGGAAGTAATTGAGCGTTTTCCAGCGTTTGGGTTCGGCATAATAAAATCCAGTAAACGCTTTGTAGTTGGTTTCATTTACTTGTAACCATTTGTCTAAAAATGTGGGGTTTACATCCACATTGTGGCTCCAATTGTCAAGTTTGTAACGCAGTTCTTCTTCAGACCGCGCTACTGATTCATGCAAGACTAAGCTGTCAACATATACAATGCGTTCGTGGGTTCGGCGTGCGCCAATATAATTCGGGAAATTGGTGGCAAACACCGCTTTCATTGGTTTGTCCACATACAAAATGCCTTGAGCCGTATATTTATAAATAATGACCCACCAAGCAAAAATTTGAATTTTGTTTTTTTCTGGGTGATCTAAATAATTGTCATATTTGCGTAATTGACGAACAAAACCTGCAAAATCAACAAAATATTCGTCACTGTCTACCTGTATCAACCAGTTTCCAATGCCCATTTTTTCAGATAGCAAGGTGCGCTCTCGGGTGTCATTTTGCATGGTTGTAAGGTCAGCCCTGTAAAAATCACCCTCGAAGATTTCAATTTTGTTTTGACTATCGAAGTTTTTTAACCAATCATAAAATGAAGCATCTATCAAAAAGGTGCTTCCTTTCCAAGTGCGGCACGCCATGTCTCTGGCCAAAAAAATCCGATCAGAAGCTTCATAAACCAATGGAATTGACTTTTTTAGCAATTCATAATCATAAGACAACAAAAAACCAACGTGGATTTTTTTCATTTGTAGCAGATATTACACTTTATAGAGAGAAAAGAAGAAAGAAGAAAGAGGAAAGAAAAAAGAGGAAAGAATTTTAACTTTTAAACCTTGAACTTTATACTTTAAACCTTGAACTTTTAATCTTGAACTTTAAACCTTAAACTTTAAACTTTGAACTTTTAATCTTGAACTTTAAACCTTGAACTTTATACTTTAAACCTTGAACTTTATACTTTAAACCTTGAACTTTTAATCTTGAACTTTAAACCTTGAACTTTAAACTTTAAACCTTAAACTTTAAACCTTAAACTTTAAACCTTAAACTTTAAACTATTTTTTTTTCGGTAACACAAAAATGAATACCGTCAATACCGCTTTCATGATTTTCCATGCAATCGGGAAATTTTCAATGTGAAACAACTGTCGGGTACGTTTGGCATTGAGTCGGGCTACTTCCTGATAGTCTTTTTCAAAAGCAGGAAAATGAGTGTGAATGACTTCTAGCCTTTCTTTCCGAATTAACGCTTGGTTTTTCGGATCTGACGACATCCCATTGAAGTCGTATTCGGCAATGGTTTTGTTCAAATATTTATAAGGCACATTTTTGGCACAAATGGTGTACACAAAAAATTCCCAATCGGAAACAATTTTCCATTGCTCATTGTACATGAAATAATCATGAAACAATTGCCGCCTAATAAAAGTTGATTGGTGGTTGATGCAGGTCGTGTAGAAGAAAGAAAAAGTCAAAGCAGGTGGATATGTTTTTAGCCGCTTAGAACCATTGCTTTTTACCTTGTAATTGTTGCCATAATAAATGTCAAATTCATTGGTCAAATCATCCACGACATTGGCCAAAACATGTTCATCAGCAAAGATATCGCCGCTGTTCATAAACAATACAAAGTCGCCCGTAGCGGCTTTGATTCCTTTGTTCATGGCATTAAAAACACCCGTGTCTTTTTCACTGAGCGCAAAATCAATTTTGTCGCGGTATTGCTCCATGACTTCCTTGCTTCCGTCTTGGCTGTTGCCATCAATGACCAAAAAATCAAAGTCACGGTAACTTTGGCCCAATACACTTTTAAATGTTTTTTCAAGACCTTCACGGTTATTGTAACAGACCGTTATGATGGATATTTTTTTAGGCATGTTCAAATTTTTGCTGGTACACGGCACGAATGCCCGATTCGAGGTTGATGGATGGTTTCCATCCTAATGCACGTAATTTACTGTTGTCCATTAATTTACGTGGAGTACCATCTGGTTTGGTATGGTCAAAAATCAATTCACCCTTAAAGTCAACAATATCTTTGATTAGATAGGCCAAGTCTTTGATTGAAATTTCTTCGCCCGAACCAATATTAACAAAAATGCGTTCGCTGTAATGTTCCATCAAATAGACACAAGCATCTGCCATGTCAGTGGCATGTAAAAATTCGCGCAAGGGCGCACCACTTCCCCAAATGCTCACTGCTGGCTCGTTATTGACTTTGGCCTCATGAAATTTGCGTAATAGGGCAGGGAGCACATGCGAATTGTGCAGGTCATAATTGTCATTTTCGCCATATAAATTAGTTGGCATCACCGAAATAAAATCGCAGCCATACTGATCACGATAAGCTTCGCACATTTTGATGCCTGCAATTTTTGCTACGGCATAGGGCTCATTTGTTTCTTCGAGCAAACCAGTTAATAATGATTCTTCTTGCAAAGGCTGAGGCGCTAATTTTGGATAAATACACGATGAGCCTAAAAAAACCAATTTTTGAACCCCATTCAAATAACTCTGGTGAATGACATTGTTTTGGATCATCATATTTTGATAAATAAAATCGGCCCGATACGTCGAATTAGCCATGATGCCGCCCACTTTTGCTGCAGCCAAAAACACATAAGCTGGTTTTTCATTGCTGAAAAAAGCGGCGGTGGCTTGCTGGTCCGTTAAATCCAATTCTTTGGAGGTACGGGTAACAATATTTGTAAATCCTTTGTCAACTAAACATTTTAAAATGGCACTTCCTACCATTCCACGGTGCCCAGCAACATATATTTTGGCGTTTTTTTCCATATTAACTGTTGGCTTTAATTTCTTTTTCAAACAAACGGACATCGCTGGCCATCATTTCTTGCACCAATTCTTTTAAAGTATATTTTGGTTCCCAACCCAATTGCGTTTTCGCCTTAGTCGGATCGCCAATTAACAAGTCCACTTCGGTCGGTCTAAAATAGGCAGGGTCAATTTTCATCACGACTTGGCCTTCGGTAAAATGGTAGTTTCCGTCATGGGAAGCAACAACTGCCACTTCGTTGACGCCTTGGCCTTCAAATGCCAACTCGACGCCCACTTCTTTAAATGCCATCTGAATAAACACCCGAACCGACGTGGTTACGCCGGTTGCAATGACATAATCTTCGGGTACGTCTTGTTGTAAAATGAGCCACATGGCTTCAATATAATCTTTTGCATGTCCCCAATCGCGTTGTGCATCAATGTTTCCCATGTACAAAATTTGTTCAATACCAAGCGCCATTTGGGCAATACCTCGGGTAATTTTGCGGGTAACAAAAGTTTCGCCGCGCAAGGGACTTTCATGATTGAATAATATGCCATTACAAGCAAACATGCCATATGCTTCTCGGTAATTCACTGTAATCCAGTAAGCATAAAGCTTCGCAATGGCGTAAGGCGATCTTGGATAAAATGGGGTGGTTTCTTTTTGTGGCACCTCTTGCACCAAACCGTATAGCTCAGACGTAGAGGCTTGATACACTTTGGTTTTTGCAACTAACCCTAATAAACGAACCGCTTCTAAAATCCGTAAAGTGCCGATTCCATCCGCATTGGCTGTGTATTCAGGGGTGTCAAAACTCACTTTAACGTGGCTCATGGCCCCCAAATTATAAATTTCATCAGGTTGCGTTTCTTGGATAATCCGGATTAAATTGGTCGAATCATTTAAATCGCCATAATGGAGTTTAAAGTTTTGATTATCGACATGCGGATCTTCATATATGTGATCGATGCGCTGGGTGTTAAACAAAGAACTGCGGCGTTTGATTCCGTGAACACGGTACCCTTTGGCTAGTAAAAATTCACTCAAGTAGGCGCCATCTTGGCCAGTAACTCCAGTAATAAGTGCGGTTTTCATCATTTTTATCCAAAAAATTAATAAGGGTGCAAGATAATGAACTGTGACCAAAAAATAAGCATATTCAGTACTGTGATGATGAGTTCATCGGTTACTTTTTACTTATTAATTGAATATTGAACGCGGGCTAGGTAGATTTCTTTAGCGATTCGGACGTCGCCAAAAAGGGTGTCTAAACAAAAAAATAAAAATAATCTATTGATTTTCAATGTTTTTAATAAGTAAAAATGAACTTTTGCCAATTAGTTTGGTTGTTGCTGTTGGAAATATTTCCTGAAGAATAGATGGAAGTAATTTTACGGTATAGACTACTTTGAAATCGAGAATTTGAATGAAAACTGGCCTAAACAAATCCTTGTAAATAGTCCATCAATTAAATAATCAACCGTAAGACATTTTAAGTAAATTTGCTTTTTTTAATCATTTGAAGATGTTGAATAATAAATCGGTACTGATTACTGGAGGAACGGGTTCTTTAGGCAAAGAATTGACGAAAACGATATTGAAAAAATGGCCAAGTATAAAAAGGTTAGTAATTTATTCGAGAGATGAACAAAAGCAATTTCAGATGGCTCAGGAATTTCCTGAGTCCCAATACCCAGCTATTCGTTATTTTATTGGTGATGTCAGAGATTTAGAAAGACTCAAAAGGGCTTTTAACGGGATCGATTATGTCATTCATGCAGCTGCCATGAAACACGTTCATATTGCCGAATACAACCCAGATGAATGTGTTAAAACAAATATTGGTGGCGCAGAAAATGTCATCAAAGCATGTTTGTCATCAAATGTTTCAAAGGTGGTTGCACTATCAACCGACAAAGCATGTGCGCCCATCAATTTATATGGCGCTACCAAATTGACATCTGATAAGTTATTTATTGCTGCCAATAACATCAAAGGCAACCAAGATATTAAATTTTCAGTAGTTCGCTATGGCAATGTAATGGGGTCAAACGGTTCGGTGATCCCCTTTTTTTTAAACAAAAAGAAAGAGGGTGTTTTACCGATAACCGATCCAAACATGACCCGTTTTAATATTTCGCTCGAAGGCGGGGTCGACATGGTGTTGCACGCATTAGATCAGGCTTGGGGAGGCGAATTATTTGTTCCAAAAATTCCATCGTACCGCATTTTAGATGTAGCCGAAGCCATTGGTCCAGAATGCGAACACGTGGTTTGCGGCATCAGACCTGGTGAAAAAATTCACGAAGAAATGATCACTTCCTCCGATTCATTTACGACCTACGATTTAGGAAAATATTATGTCATTCTTCCACAAGTACCGAATTGGGATTTAGGTGAATACATCCAACATTTTAATGCACAGTTGGTGCCTCAGGGTTTTAATTACACTTCGGGAGAAAACACCGAATGGGAAACCGTCGAAGGTTTAAGAGCATTGATTAAACAGCACGTGGACGAATCATTTGTTATTTAATCAGATGGAAAGTAACAACACTTCAGAACTTAAAAAAAATGGCTGGCTACTAATCAAGAATTTTTTTGATCCCAGTTATTGCGATGAACTTAGAGCAGCCTGCTATGAGTCAACAGCAGCGGGTTTTGGTGGAACCGATTTGTTGTCAAATAAGTATTTGAACTCCTTGTTTTTACATGAGAAATTAATGGCATTGCTAACTGAATTAATTGGTGAAAAACCGATTTATTTTGGTGACAGCACCTACCAAATAGCCAGTGTTGAAGGCGGAATTTTAACAGGCTTTCACAAAGACAGCATGGATCGAAATAATCCTGAAGGTCTTGATTGGCGTCCTGATTACTCTTTGATTCGGATTGGTATTTACTTGCAAGATCACAAAAATTACTCGGAAGGCTTGGTTGTCAGATCACAATCACACCGAACCACCGATTTAAAATTTGGCGACAAAATAAATGTTCCATCTGAGAAAGGCGATTTGATTGTTTGGTATTTGACCACTACCCATACAGGTAATGCCAAACGAATAAAAGGGACCGACAAAGCGCTATTAATGAACGATTCCAAAAACAATATTTTTGGCAGTTTATATAGAAAGTACCTAAAGTTAAAGGTGCAACCATCTCAAACGGATCGGGTGGCGATGTTTGCTACTTTCGCCAAAAATGACAAACACCTAGAAAGATACCTCAAGTATTTAAAACACCGTGCTTATATGGTAGCAGCGTGGAAAAAATGCAATTATGATAATGAAATGCTTCAGAAAATTAAAGCGCAAAATGCGTTGGAAGTGGTTGATATGAAAAAGGAGGCAGAAGCGATTGATCTGTCGAATTTTGATGAGTACAATTTTAAGGATTATAAAAAATATAACATTTAAGGAATGAATAACATACCTTACGGAAAACAGCACATTACGGAGCAAGATATTCAGGCAGTAACAGAAGCATTAAAATCCGATTTTTTAACACAAGGACCAAAAATTCTTGAATTTGAAAAATTATTTGCTTCCTACATTGGTTCTACCTATGCTGTGGCAGTTGCCAATGGAACAGCCGCCCTGCATTTGTCAATTTTAGCGTTAGACATTCAAAAAGGCGATAAAGTCATTACAACTCCCATTACATTTGCGGCATCTGCCAATTGCATTCGCTATTGTGGCGGAGAAGTGGTTTTTTCAGATATTGATCCAACCACCTATTTATTGGATATTGACAAAGTAAAGCAACTTTTAGCAGCGTCTCCCAAAGGTACTTACAAAGGTATTGTTCCCGTAGATTTTGCAGGCCGCGCTGTAAATTTAGAGGCTTTCAGAAAGTTAGCTGATGAACACGGCTTGTGGATTTTAGAAGACTCATGCCATTCACCAGGGGGCTATTTTGTCGATAGTCAGGGTGTGAAACAACAGTGTGGCAATGGCCATTTTGCCGACTTAGCTATTTTTTCCTTTCATCCGGTAAAGCACATTGCAACGGGCGAAGGCGGGATGATTACAACCAATGACGCCCAATTGTATGTAAAATTATTGGAGTTAAGAACACATGGAATCACAAGAGATTCCAAAAAGTTTTTAAACACAGCCACTTTTGCAGCAGGTCAGGAAGTTCCAGAAGGAAGTGATTACCCAGGTTGGTATATGGAAATGCAACAACTGGGGTACAATTACCGCTTTACTGATTTTCAGGCAGCCTTGGGAATCAGTCAGTTGTCAAGGGCTAATTTTGGCTTGGAAAAAAGAAGAAGTATTGCCCAAAAATATGAAGAATGCTTTTCACAGAGCCCTACTATTTTAGGTCAGTCTGGTGTTGTTCAAGGACATGCCTATCATTTGTATATCATTGAAGTAGCAGATCGTCTGGGCTTATATAATTATTTGCGTCAACATCACATTTTTGCACAAATACATTACATCCCTTGCCACCTAATGCCATATTACAAGCAGTTTGGATGGAAAGTAGGCGATATGCCTCATGCAGAGCAGTATTATAAAAACTGCATTAGTTTGCCTATGTTTCCGACCTTGACAGCCGAAGAACAAGATTTTGTGATTGAAAAAGTGACTTCCTTTTTAACAATGCATGTTAACAAATAAACTCATTTTAGGAACTGTTCAAATGGGTTTGGCCTATGGAATCAATAATTCTGCGGGCAAAATCTCTTTTGAAAGCAGCTGCGACATTCTAAAGACGGCTTTCAATATTGGAATTACCACCCTTGATACCGCAGAAGCTTATGGAAATGCACATGAGGTCATTGGTGCATTTCACCAAATGAATCCTTCCAGTACTTTTTCAATTATTACTAAAATCCCACATGATTTTGGAGTTAGCAGTATAGTTGCAAAAGTGGAACAATACATCACCGACTTACAAGTAGATTCTATTGAAGTGCTGATGTTTCATTCTTTTGATTCGTACATGAACAATCAAGATGGCTTAGCAAGTCTTATGGAATTGAAAAATCGAGGAATTATTAAACACATCGGCGTTTCTGTTTATACCAATGCCCAAATTGACGCTTTGTTATATGATGAGGCCATCACAGTGGTACAGTTGCCTTTCAATTTGCTAGACAATGCCCATTTAAGAGGTACCCATTTGCAAAAGTTAAAAGACCAGGGTAAAATTATTCACACCCGATCGGCTTTTTTGCAAGGTTTGTTTTTTATGGATAAAACAAGTCAAAATAAAATTTACCAACAATTGGCTCCGGAGATCGCTGAAATTAATAAGATTTCAATTTCTGCGGACAAAAGTATTTCCGCATTGGCATTAAGCTATTGTTTGAATCAACCACACATTGATCAAGTACTAATCGGTGTTGATTCAGTTTCTCAATTGATTGAAAATGAGCAGTCTGCTAAAAGTGGTATTTCCCTTGAAATGATTGATCAAATCAATGCCATTACAGTAAAAAATCCAGATTTGCTAAATCCAAGTTTATGGAAATAAAAACAATACTCATTACCCAAGCCCGAACCGGTAGCACCCGCTTACCAGGTAAGGTGCTTAAAGAAATTAATGGCACTTCTTTGCTTGAAACTCATTTAAAGCGGTTAGCGAAGTGCACCCGCATTTCAGAGATCATTGTTGCCACAACGGATAACGACGAAGACGCTGTTATTTGCCAAAAAGCTTTGGCGTGGGGATTTCAGGCATTTAGAGGCTCAGAAAATGATGTTTTGGATCGGTTTTATCAATCGGTAAAAGATAAAAAAGCAGACTGGATTGTGCGTGTCACCTCAGATTGTCCACTTATCGATCCGATTTTGGTAGATCAAGTTGTGCAATTTGCGCAAGAAAATGACTGTGATTATGTTTCCAACGGACTGTTAGAAATGTACCCCGACGGGCAAGATGTAGAAGTTTTTAAATTTTCAGCCTTAAAAATGGCATGGGAAGGTGCCAAATTAAATTCAGAACGCGAGCATGTTACTCCGTATATTAGAACGCACGCCGATTTTAATAATGGTCATTTATTTAAAGCACTCAATTATCCGAGTCCGGCCGATTACTCAACCATCAGAATGACTGTTGACGAACCTGCTGACTTTGAGGTCATCGAAATGTTGATTCAAAATGTAGGAACTGAACAATCGTGGTTCACTTATACCAATTACATTATTGACCATCAACTAGGTAAACTAAACGAACAAATTACACGAAACGAAGGATTTATCAAATCTTTAAAAAACGATTAATCATGGGAAAAGGCCAAGATCTATACAAGAAAGCCAAAACACTTATTCCGGGTGGTACCATGTTGCTTTCTAAACGACCCGAAATGTTTTTGCCAGATCAGTGGCCTTCTTATTTTTCAAAATCTAAAGGCTGCAAGGTGTGGGATTTAGATGGGAAGGAGTACCTTGACATGAGTATTATGGGTATTGGTACCAACACCTTAGGCTATGGTCATGACGAAGTGGATGCGGCTGTCATGGAAACGGTGAAAAATGGCAATATGAGCACCTTGAATTGCCCCGAAGAAGTGTATTTGGCCGAAAGGTTAATAGAGCTAAATCCTTGGGCCGATATGGTTCGGTTTGCACGCAGTGGGGGTGAGGCGAATGCAATAGCCATCAGAATTGCACGTGCTGCCTCGGGCAAAGATCAAGTAGCGATTTGTGGTTATCACGGTTGGCACGATTGGTATTTGTCGGCAAATCATAATGAAGGTGATGAATTATCACGACATTTATTGCCTGGTCTCAGTCCAAATGGCGTTCCTAAAAATTTAAAAGACACCGTTTTTCCATTTAATTACAATCAATTTGAAGAATTGCTAGAGATAGTAGAAAACAATGACATCGGTGTTATAAAAATGGAAGTGGTTCGAAATTTTGGACCTGAAGATCATTTTCTACAAAAAGTGAGAGACTTGGCTACTGCCAAAAACATTGTATTAATTTTTGATGAATGTACCTCTGGTTTCAGAGAGACCTTTGGGGGTATTTATAAAAAGTATGGGGTTGAACCCGATATGGCCATGTATGGAAAAACCATTGGCAATGGCTATGCATTAACTGCCGTCGTTGGCACCAGAGCAGTCATGGAGGCTGCGCAAAGTACTTTTATTAGTAGTACTTTTTGGACGGAACGCATCGGACCTACGGCTGCACTAGCTACTCTTAAAGTAATGGAACGTGAAAAGTCGTGGGAAATCATTACTGAAATGGGCAATAAGATGCGCCAAGGTTGGCAGCAATTGGCTGATCACCACCAATTATCTATTTCCATTTCTGGCATTCCAGCATTGAGCACTTACGGTTTTAACAGTGAGCATGCCATGGCTTATAAAACGCTTATAACGCAAGAGATGCTTAAAAAAGGATTTTTAGCAAGCACTAATTTTTATGCCTCAACGGCTCATAATGACGCCAACTTGAAACTTTATTTCGATGCGTTGAATGAAGTTTATCAGCTTATTTCATCCTGTGAAAAAGGCGATTTGGATGTTACTCAATTGCTTGAAGGGCCTGTTTGCCACGGTGGATTTAAAAGGTTAAATTAAAACATGAGAAACTATATTTGTTTATCGCAGTCTGTTTTTCAAGAAGACGCGTTTTCGCTCGTTCCCCTTCGGGATCAGGACAAGTTCGAAATTTTGACCATGCGCAACGAACAGATGTACCACCTCAGACAAGCGAAACCACTATCTGTTCAAGACCAAGAGGCTTATTTCAAGAATGTGGTGGCCAAATTATTTGAAGAAAACCAACCCACTCAGCTGCTTTTTTCATTTTTAAAAGATGGTGAATTTATTGGATATGGTGGTCTGGTGCACATTAATTGGACCGATCAGCATGCAGAAGTTTCTTTTATCATGAAAACCGAATTAGAGCAAGATTTCTTTGCATATTATTGGGAAATCTACTTGTCTTTATTGGATAAATTGGCTTTTGACACCCTTCATTTTCACAAAATATTTACTTACGCTTTTGATGTAAGACCCCATTTATATCCAATTTTGGCGTCAAGAGGTTTTAAAGAAGAAGCCCGACTCAAAGATCATTGTTTGTTTGATGGCCAATTTATTGATGTGGTGTACCACGGCAAAATTAATAATAATGTAACTTTCAGAAAGGCAGATGAATTTGATGTAATGCTTTATTTCATCTGGGCCAATGACCCAGCTGTTCGACAGTATTCATACCAAACGGATCCCATCAACTTAGAAGATCATTCTAATTGGTTTAAAAATCAGTTAGCAAATGACCAGTGTTTTTTGTACGTTTTTTGCAATCATATTGGAACGCCGGTTGGGCAAGTGCGTATTCAAAAAAAAGAGGAATATTCGGCTGTTATTGGTATTTCCAATGACAGCAAACATCGAGGCAAAGGCTATGCAAGCCAAATGATTCAAATGGCTACACGAGATGTTATTTCTGAAAATCCACAATTAGCCATTGAGGCTTTTGTTAAGCATGACAATATTGCTTCCCAAAGAGCTTTTGAAAAAGCAGGTTATCAATTAAAGCAAACATTAGAAATCGAAGGCGTACTTAGTAACAAATATACATTTCAAAAATGACCATAGGAAATTTCATTATTGACAAAAACAGTCCAGTCTTCATCATTGCTGAACTTTCGGCCAATCACAACGGCAGTTTAGACCAAGCCATTGCCACTATTAGGGCGGCCAAACGAGCTGGAGCAGATTGCATTAAATTACAAACATACACTGCCGATACCATTACCCTCGATTCAGATCACGATGATTTTTTAATTAAGGGAACTATTTGGGATGGCAGAAAGTTACATGATTTATACCAAGAAGCATACACCCCTTGGGAATGGCACGAAGAATTATTCCGCGTAGCAAAAGAAGCGGGTTTAATTTGCTTTTCGTCTCCTTTTGACAATACTGCCGTTGACCTATTAGAAAGCTTAAATTCGCCTGCCTACAAAATTGCTTCTTTTGAAATCACCGATATTCCACTCATTGAATACGTAGCTTCGAAAGGAAAACCGGTTATTATTTCAACCGGGATCGCCACGAATGAAGACATCGAATTGGCACTTGATGCATGTTATCGAATGAACAATTATGATGTGGCTTTATTAAAATGTACTTCTAGCTACCCGGCCCCGATTGAAGAAGCAAATTTGTGCATGGTGAAGGATTTAGCCGAAAAATACCAAGTGATTTCTGGACTTTCAGATCATACCTTGGGGAGTACCGCTCCTGTAGTTGCCACTGTTTTTGGCGCAAAAATTATAGAAAAACATTTTATAATTGATCGGTCAATGGGTGGCCCTGATGCCTCGTTTTCGATGAATGAGTTAGAATTTTCGGAAATGGTTAAATCCGTCCGAGAAGCTGAAAAAGCAGCTGGGATCGTAAATTATCAATTGACTGATAAACAGGTTAAGGGCAAAGATTTTAGTCGTTCATTATATATTGCTGAAAACATCCTTGAAGGCGCAGTTTTTACAGCAGAAAATCTTCGTTCAGTTCGTCCAGGATTTGGTTTGCACCCTAAATACTATCATGAACTTATCGGAAAAAAGGCGGCATCAAATTTAGAAAAAGGCACACCAATGAAACTTGAATATGCAATTTAGCGGTTGTATAAATAGTCAGTTTGAAACTTGTGAGTTACCGACTGTGTGAAATAAATAATTAGGTAAAGTAACTACTTTCATTAAGTATCAATCAAAAATAAACATGGCAAAGCGATGAAAATTTTAAAAAATATTACACCACCTATTCTGATCCTTCTTGCTAATAAAGTTTTTCCAAATTTGGATAAAGTACTCAAATTAAACAAGATAAAAAAGAAATTAAAAAAAAGGAATCTTTTGTCACTGGTTGAGAAAAACGTTGAACTAAAAGGCAAACACCAACATGACAGGATATTTATTGCGGGTACTGGACCATCTATCAAAAATCAAGATTTATTGAAGTTGAAAGATGAAGTGGTCATTGGAATGAATGAGTTTTATTTGCATCCACAAATAGAGGAGATTAAGCCTACCTATTATATGTATACAGGTTATGCGGTTCATACGAGTACGGTAAGTTACGAAACAGCAATCAAAAGTTATACTTCTTTTGAAAAGTGCATCAAGTCAACCAATGGCACGGTATTACTTCCTGTTTGGGATTATGATTTTTTTAAAGCAAATGACCTCATGCAAGATGCCGCTTTGAAAAAGTACTTTTTTAATTATGCGCTTCATCCAAAAGACATTGAACAATTTGAATTTGATTCGATATATGCCAGTTATGATGGTCAAAATTCTGCCATCTTTTCCATTTGTTTGGCCATTTTTATGGGTGCAAAAGAAATTTATTTGTTAGGGTTAGATCATGATTGGATTTTGTCATACTATGACAGAGAACAAGCTCATTTTTATGACGATGACAAAAGCCCAATTTATAAAGATCAAAAGCTTACTTTTAAACGTACCTTGTTAGAAGATTATTTTTATCCGTACGTACGAATGTTTGAACAATATAAAATTCTTCAAGCTTATGCTCAAAAAAAGGGTGTCAAAATTTATAATTTAACCGATAAAGGATTGCTCGATATTTTTGACCGAAAAAATTATGACCAATTTTTATCTTAAATAAATTTCATAAATTTTTTAAAATTAAAATCAATTATTTGTAATCTAACTTAGGTTGTGCAAAGTCCGTTCGGATGATTGATGACAACTGAATTTTATTTTTTTATTCAATCTTAACTTTTTAAATGGTTATTAAATGGCATTAAACCTATCTTTGTACTTCAAAGAACGGATATGTTTAAAAAGTTCCTTTTGTCATTGTTTTTTTTGGTAGCTAGTATCACTTCGATACAAGCACAAGAAAATCGCGCGAACAAATCGGCAGACCAAACTGTGGAGGGCCTTTCTATTTATCCGAATCCAACCAATAGCGACCGTCTCTTTATTGTGTCAAAAGCCGGTCTTGATAAAGAAGTAACCATTTTTGATGTATTGGGTAAAAAAGTACTTCAAACGGAGCTAAGCGGTAAAGAATTAAACATTTCTTCTCTTACACCGGGCGTGTATATTATTAAAATTCGGGAAGAAGAAGCAACTGCTACACGTAAACTTATTATTAAATAAGTTATAAATTTTCATTAACCTCTATTTTTTAAGATATCAACTTCATAGAGAGTGAAATTACTCTTTATATTTGCATGGAAAAATTATAACTAAACGAACATGAAAAAAATCTACGTTTTATTACTTGCCGCATTTGGTGCGGTGTCTTATGGTCAAACCATTTATTCAGAGAATTTTGGGACACCAAATGGAACTACCGCTATTGCTGCTTACAGTACAGGTGCTGCTCCGGCTACCTTTAATAATGCGGCTCCTGTTGCTTACACTGGTACTGGAGACATCAGAGCTACGGCAGTTTCAAGTGCCTACACAGGTGCTTCAGGAGGAGGAAATGTCTTTTTAACTGGAACGGCTGGTAAATACATCCAGATTGACGGGATTAATACATCAAATTACAGTTCTGCAAATATGAAATTGTTTTTTGGATATATTACAGCGAGTGCTACTGTTCAACTTGTTGTTGAGTTTAGTACAAATGCTGCTGATGCAACACCAACTTGGACACCCATTTCATTTACAAATAATACCACCACTTCCTGGAACTTAGTGACCATACCAGGTGGTGTCATTCCAGCATCTGCTACATTGTCGTTGCGTTTTACGCAGCCAGCCACTACGCAAATGCGTATAGATGACGTCAAAATTGCAAATGTTTCTGCCAACTGTACTATTGCCTTAGGTACACCAACTACCTTATGCGATGCAATTACCAGTGCTATAGACACTTATACTATTACTTTGCCTTTTACAGGAGCTGGAAATGGTACATTTTCCATTCAAACCTCTGCTGGTACCGTAAGTGGAGATAACCCTACTACAATGGCTGCTGGGAATATCACCATTTCTGGTGTAAATGAAGGTACTCCTGTTAATGTAACTGTTTCTTCAGGTGTGGCTTGTTCGCAATCAACTACTATTGTGGCTCCAGATTGTAAACCAGTAAATGCTTTACCTTACTATGAGCCTTTCAATGTAACCGCTGGAACAAACATTGGTACCTTACAAACTTGGACAAGTGCAAATACAGGTAATGATGTAACCGTTGTAACAGGCAGTTTAACTTATCCAGGTGCACCAACAGCTGGAAATGCCGCTCAATTAAATGGCGCTGGTAAAGATCCATGGTCAGCATTTACAGCGGTAACTTCAGGCACCTTATATAATTCATTTACTATGAAAGTAAGTGACTTTGGTACTATAGCCGATGCCAAAGAATTCTATTTCTATGGTTTAACAACTTCTACTATATCAACGTACTTAGGACGTATGTTCCTTAAACACAGTGGAACGCAATACTTATTAGGCTTTGATACTGTAAATACCCCAACAACTACCACTTACGGAGCCACCTTATATAATGTAGGAGATACAATTATGATCCTTATGTCATACGATTTTAATGCTATGACCTACAATGTATGGGTAAATCCAAACTTGTCAAGCCTTTCAAACCTTGGCGCACCAACATTTACTAAATTATTAACTTCAACTACTGTACCAACAAACATTGGAGGAGTTCAATTACGTCAAGACCAAGCAACAACTACGCCAATGATGGTTATTGATGAAATTCGCGTTGCTACAGATATTACACAATTGTTAGCAAACGACAATTTTACTCAAATTGCTGGTTTACAAGTGTATCCAAATCCAGTAAATAATGGAAAATTATTTATTTCATCAGATTCCTTAGAAGATAAGCAAGTAACCATATTTGATATGTTAGGTAAAATGGTTTTATCAACAAAAGTATCTGGTAATGAGGCTGTAAACGTTTCTGAATTGCTAAGCGGTGCATACTTGGTTAAAGTAACCGAAAATGGCATTACTGAAACAAGAAAATGTATAGTTAAGTAATACGTTATCAATTAATATAATTAGAACCACTCTTCGGAGTGGTTTTTTTTTTGAACATTTAATAATAAATTCATAGTATATTTGAAGCTATAAAACATATTGATATGAATCGGAAAATATTTTTGGGTTTTGGTATAATTATTTTGCTTAGCAACTGTCAAAAAAAAGAAACCACATTTGACGATCCATTGTTGAGTCATCGTGATACATTGACGTCGCCTGCCGTCGATTTTTTTCAATATGCAAATGGCCGATGGTTTGCAGAACACCCTATTCCTGAAACTGAAAGAGGAAATGGCATATTCAGAACGATAGGTGATACCATTAATGCCCAAGTGCGTAAAATTTGTGAAAACGCCGCAAAGGACCAATCAGCCGCGCAAGGAAGCAATGAGCAAAAAATTGGCGATTTTTTTGCTTCCGGCATGGACACAATTAAAGCGAATAAAGAAGGTATTAAACCTTTAGAACCGTACTTTCGCCAAATTGAAAGCCTTGTAACTATGCAAAGTGTTTTTGAATACATGGCATCAATGCATACCAAAGGGGCAGGAACTGGGTATGGATTTTATGTGAGTCAAGATGATAAAATAAGTACCAAATATGCCGCATTTTTGTCGCAAGGTGGTTTGGGAATGGGCAACCGTGATTATTATTTTAATTTGGATAATGAAACCAAAACCATTCGCGAAGCATACCAAAAGCACGTAACGAAAATGTTTGAATTGACTGGTTCTAACAACAATGAAGCCAATTTAAAATCAAAAGTCATTTATCAAATTGAACTGGAATTGGCTGGTGTTTCTAGAAAATTAGAAGCTTTACGCGACCCTTTGTCAAATTACCACAAAATGTCCGTACAAGATTTAATTAAATTGTCACCTAGACTTCCGTGGAAAAATATGTTTAAGCAACATGGCATTGCACAACTTGACACCGTTATTGTTGGTCAACCTGAGTTCTTCAAAGGCTTAGATGCCATCTCTACAAAATACAATGTTGAAGATTGGAAAGCCTATATGAAATGGGATCTAATTAACAGCTATGCCTCTTATTTGTCAGCCCCAATTGAACAGCAAAACTTTTATTTTTTCAGCACCATTATGAATGGCGTTGAAAAGCAAAAACCGCGTTGGAAACGAGTGGTTGAACAAACCAACGGATCGTTGGGCGAATTGATTGGGCAAGTGTATGTTAAAGATTATTTACCAAAAGGAACCAAAGAAAAACTGGTTGAAATTGGTAATAACATTCGTGAAGTATATGCCTTGCACCTGCAAAAACTAGATTGGATGGGCGAGGAGACAAAGAAAAAGGCCTTAGATAAATTGCAAAAAATCGTAATGAAAGTAGGGTATCCAGATCATTGGAAAGATCTGAGTAAATTGCAAATTTCACGTAACTCCTACTGCAGCAATGTAATGGCTACAAATGCTTGGGAATACCAATATATGATTAATAAGTTTGGAAAACCTGTCGACAGAACAGAGTGGAACATGTACCCGCAGACTTACAATGCTTACTATAATCCGAGCAACAATGAAATAGTAGTGCCAGCTTGTAACATCTTAGTTCCGGGTTTTGAAGACCGCATGCCTGATGATGCTGTTTTGTATGGCATTATTGGTGGCTCTACATTTGGACATGAAATTACCCATGGCTTTGATGACCAGGGCAGTCAATATGATGCCAACGGTAATTTAAAGAATTGGTGGACTGCCGAGGATCTCAAACGTTTTAAACAGAAAACCAAAATGATCGTTGAACAATTTTCAGCTTATGAAGCTTTGCCTAAAAAATTCGTCAACGGCGATGCAACCCAAGGTGAAAACATAGCTGATTTAGGTGGGGTAGTTATGGGCTATGAAGCTTTCAAAAAAACCAAACAGTTCACATCGAATCAGAAATTAAGTGGTTTATCGCCCGCACAAAGATATTTTATGGCATACGGTTATGCATGGATGGTCAATTATAAAAAAGAAATGTTGCAACAACAGCTCATGACCGACGTGCATGCACCTGCAAAATTCAGGGTAAATGGTCCGATATCAAATATGCCAGAATTCTATGAAGCTTTTGGAATTAAAGAAGGCAGTCCAATGCGCCGAGCAAAAGACAAACAAGTAATTATTTGGTAATTAAACAATCTTTATGAAAATCAAAATTTTAGTAATTTCTTTTTCAGCTGCTGCGATTCTGCTGATGTTGTCTTCATTTTTAACAATTAATAAAAATATGGTACCCGTAACAATTTACGATTTTGAAGTGATGGATATTCAAGGGAAACATTTCTCGTTTTCTACTTTAAAAGGCAAAAAAATACTTATTGTAAATACAGCTTCCGAATGTGGTTTAACGCCTCAGTATAAAGGTTTACAGGCATTATATGAAAAATATAAAAACAAAAATTTTATCATAGTTGGTTTCCCTGCCAATAATTTTGGGGCACAAGAACCTGGATCTAATGCTCAAATTAGCCAGTTTTGCCAAAAAAATTATGGCGTTACCTTTCCAATGATGGAGAAAATTTCAGTAAAAGGAGCAGATATGCACCCCATTTATAAATTTCTCACTGAAAAGAAACTAAATAGGCTAAAGGATAGTGAAGTGAGTTGGAATTTTCAGAAATACGCCATTGGCACTAATGGCAATTTGGAAATGGTATTTGAACCTTCTGTTCAGCCTGATGCTAATGAAATAAAAGAATGGATTGAGAAGAATTAGTTTTTTTTGTAACTGCGATTGAAAGACAAAAAGCGCCACATTCTTTTTTCAAATGCCCAAAAGAACCGCCATTCACCAAGCAGAAAAGCAAAAGAAAGCAACAATATTTGATAAATAGCCAAAAGCAAAATTAGGTAGGACAAGTAATACCAAAACACTGGTTTGTTCACTTGCATTAAATGCGGACAGGTGGCTAACAAAAATTGAACGCCTTTTGCTGTCGTGCTGCCTGTAACAGCAAATACTATTAAAACACGCATCAATTGTGCGTTTGACGTAATTTGCCATTTTTGCTTTAGATATTTCATACGAACACGAACATTGTTTTACATTGAATAAGCTATCAAAAATAGAAGGTTGAAAATAATATTATCAGGAATTCACTTTTAAAAATTATTCAAAACAATCATTTTATTTTAACACGCACTGTTTCAAAATTAAGCATTTAATTTTACAGTTTACTTTGAATTTGTGTTAATCTTTTAATGGATAAATTTTATAATCAAATGTATGTCAGCATTTTTAAATTGTTATGAATTTCATAAGGTTCAATCACTGTTTGGCCGATATATAACACTTCAAGACACCGAAGCAATTTGGGAAAGTTACCACTCAGTTTGCATCGGTCACTCGGTGCTGGGGAAGCCCATTTATAGAATTCGATTCGGCACAGGTACTAAGAAATTACTTTTGTGGTCCCAAATGCACGGCAATGAGAGTACTACTACCAAAGCATTAGCAGACTTCCTCCATTTTTTACATCACAGCGAGCTAGGTGCCCATTGGTTAACACAATTTGATATTTGTGTTTTACCTTTAGTCAACCCCGATGGAGCTGCCCTTTACACTCGTGAAAATGCAAATGGCATTGACTTGAATCGAGACGCAATTAATCTTTCTCAGCCTGAAAGCCAATTGCTCATGCAAACATGTAACGAATTTAAACCAGAAGTTTGTTTCAATTTACATGACCAACGAACCATATATGGGGTTGGGCATCGGCCTCATCCGGCTTCATTGTCATTTTTAGCTCCTTCGTTTGATGGTACCAAGTCGTACGATGATGCAAGAAATAAGGCTGCTAGTATCATCGGGTCTGTTTATTCCGAATTGTCAAAATACATTCCAAATCAAATTGGTCGTTTTGATGATTCTTTTAATGGAAATTGTTTTGGGGATGCATTTCAATCAAAATCAATTCCAACCATATTGTTTGAGGCTGGACATTTTCCAAACGATTATGACCGTGAAGAGTCAAGAAAATGGATTTTTGTGTCCTTATGTGTGGCTTTGCAATCATTGAACGAAAACGATATAGTTAGCAATAAAAAGTCAATTTATTTAGATATTCCTCAAAACAAAGTCTGTTTTTTCGATTTTGTTTACAGAAATGTCAAAATTGATTATGATAATTCAATAAAATATATCACTTTTGCAGCTCAGTTTCAGGAAAGTATCATTGAGGGACAATTTGAAAGAATTGCTCGGATTATTATGGATGAGAATGCTGAAGCTTTCGTTGGACATCGAGAGTTTGATGCAGAAGGCGCTAGTTTTACATCTGAATATGGTTCAAAACCAGAAATTGATCAAAAAGCTACATTTGAACTAATAAAATTGAGTCAAACTGTTAAATTTATAAACGGAATGCCAATTAATTAACAAAAATGTTTTTTTATTTAAATTTTATATATACTTTGTGCAACATAATAAAAAAGTAACAAGTGCTATGAGTAAGTTTCGTCTTGATGAAGTTGACCACCAAATTTTGGATATGTTAATTGATAATACGCGTGTCCCATTTACAGACATTGCTAAGAAGTTGTTGATATCAGCAGGTACTGTGCATGTCCGTGTGAAGAAGATGGAAGATGCAGGCATCATAATGGGGTCATCATTGACACTCGATTATGAAAAATTGGGGTATTCTTTTATTGCTTATGTTGGTGTGTTTTTGAACAATACATCTCAAACAAAGTTTGTATTAGAACGAATCAATGAAATACCCTTTGTAACAGTAGCGCACGTAACTACCGGTAAATTCAATATCTTTTGTAAAATTAGAGCAAAAGATACCAAGCATGCAAAAGATGTCATTTTTATGATAGATGATATTGAAGGCGTTTACAGAACCGAAACCATGATTTCGCTAGAAGAGAGTATCAATGACAAAAAACGCTTGATGCATACCATTTTTAAAGATTATTAATGATATCATTTGGGATAGAAATAAAAAAGACCGATTCGCAGAATCGGTCTTTTTTTTGTAAGGGAAAAAGAGTATTAGTTTACTGCTCCGTCTAATTCAGCACCAGCTTTGAATTTTACTACATTCTTAGCAGCAATTTGGATGGTTTTTCCTGTTTGTGGGTTACGTCCTTCACGCGCTTCTCTTTTAGAAACGGAGAAAGATCCGAAACCTACCAATGAAATGCGACCTCCACCTTTAAGTGTAGCGCCTACATGGTTAACAAAAGATTCTAAAGCTAATTTTGCAGCAGCTTTAGTGATACCGGCATCTGCTGCCAATGCATCAATCAATTCTGATTTGTTCATAATTATAAAATGTTAATAGTTGGTTAAACTTCAATATTGACTTACACAAACAAATTTAGTAGATTAAAAATAGGGTGCAACTTTTTTTTAAACTTTTTTTGGTAAGTGTTGAAAAAAAACATTATTATGTTAATAACCAACACCCAAAAATGAGGAATCTATGGTCATTCAGCCTTTAAGTGTGCTCCTTTTTTAGCATATCCGTTGCAAAACTCTTTGGCACTCATTTTCCGTTTACCCGGAAATTGTAAAGCATGTATGAATAAAACGCCATCGCCTAAACTAATTTCGATTGCATTTTTTGACACGGCCACCATTCCTACTTCTTCATGAGTTTCTTGCTTTACGAATTCCGCTTCAAAGATTTTCACAATAAAAAGTTCATCATTTTCATTCCAATGAAGCCACGCACCAGGATAAGGATTCAATCCACGAATCAAGTTATTGATCGTTTCACCGGCAGCATTCAAATCAATTTTCGTGTTTTCTCGATTTAGTTTCGGAGCCATTTTCAACGCACTTTCTTGAAGCTGCTTCTTTGGGAACAACGATTCATTTCCAATGCCTTCTAAAGTATCAAGAACCACTGAAATGCCAAGTATTTGTAGACGATCATGAAGTTGACCCGCATTTTCGGTAGGCGTAATTGCTACTTTTTGATGCAGGAGCATGGCACCCGTATCAATGTGTTCATCAATAAAAAATGAAGTAACACCTGTTTCAGTTTCACCGTTTATTATTGCCCAATTAATAGGCGCGGCTCCACGATACTGCGGCAATAAGGAGGCATGTAAATTAAAAGCTCCTTTTGCTGGCATCTTCCAAACCACTTCTGGCAACATTCGAAATGCAACCACCACAAAAACATCGGCATTCCAAGCAGCTAATTGCTGAATAAAATTTTCATCACGTAATTTATCGGGCTGCAAAATTGGCAGGTCATTTGCCACGGCAAACTGTTTGACCGCCGACTCATGCAGTCGCTGCCCTCGGCCTGCTGGTTTATCTGGAACGGTTACTATCCCACACAATTCATGTTTGCTTGCTGAAATTGCCTTGGCAATTCCGACCGCAAATTCGGGTGTTCCCATAAACACAATACGCAAAGAGGTACTCATGCTGTTATACTTTTTTTATATAGTTATTAGGTAATATTTCAATGGAACCCTCGTCAAGTAATTCGCGAAGTAATAAATTTAATTCTTCGCTTTGAAATGGCCAATTTTGTTGCAATTGTCTAATTGGAATGGCTTCTTTATCAATTTGTTGCATCAGCAGGGCCAACATTATCTTTTGATTAGGTGTTTCTGATTTCTTGGACATACAATAACTGCAAATGCCACATTCTTTTGCAGTTAACTCATCAAAATAGCGCAACAAAAATTGACTTTTACATCCTTCATTTTGAAGGGCATACGAAATCATTTGTGTCAATTTATTTGATTTTGTATCATTGTAATGTTGTAAGTACTTTCTTAAAGGTGCCAATGTATGCCGATCTTCACGCGCTTGCAACATGAGGATGCGTGTATCTTGAAATTTTGTTTTTAATTGAATAATTTTTTGCTCAGCCCATTGTTCAAGGATATTGTTTAAAACGGATTCGGGTAATCCCAATTTACGAGCCCAATAGGGAATAGTAATTTTAGTAGGCAACTGGTATATTCCCGGATAATTTCTTAGTAAAATATGCATGAAAGGTGCCTGATAGGGATGTAGCTCGCCATATTGAATGGTTTCTTCAGGTGTTATAAGCAATTGAACCACCACTTCTTCGGCCATTTCTTGCGTAAATTGAATGATACCTTGTTGGTCTAAAAATTGGAACGCTTGAAAGGTATTCGAAATGGGAAACTCATAGCGAGTGCAGAATTCTTGAAACGAAAAAAGATAATTTTCATTCCAACCTTCTCCGTATGCTATCTGCAAAAAAGCACATAATTTAGTGTAAACTTCCGTTAAAAAGTCAAAATCCAATAAATGGCTATTTAAACTAGACTTTGCTCGATTGATATCTGCTTCTGACACCAATAATTGGGCTTCTGAATAACTGCCATCACGGCCGGCACGGCCCGCTTCTTGAAAATAGTTTTCAATAGTTTGTGGAAGCTGTACATGAAAAACGAGCCTCACATTAGGTTTGTCTATGCCCATGCCAAATGCATTGGTCGCTACCATCACTTGAACGCCTTCGGACATCCAAAGTTTCATGGCATCTGATCGTTCAGCGGGTTTCATACCCCCGTGATACATGGCGTTGGTGATGCCCAAACGAGTGAGTGCCATCGAGGTGTCTAAACAAAATTTTCGACTGGTCACATAGACTATGGCTGGTGCTTGATTTGCATGAAGCTGTTGTGCCATATAATCCCATTTATTCCAAACAGCATGCACTTGGTACGAAATGTTTTTCCGTTCAAATGAAACCTGAAAAATAGCCGGGTTCTTCAATTTCAAATAATTGACAATGTCAATTTTAACGGGTTTCGTCGCCGTCGCAGTGAGTGCAATAATTGGGATTTTTGGAAACCAATTTCGCAAGTTATGGATGTTTAAATAGGCTGGCCTAAAATCGTGACCCCATTCTGAAATACAATGGGCTTCATCGACAGCTATTAGGTTTATGGGGAATGATTTTAAACGCTCAATAACAAATTGGTTTTGGAGTCTTTCTGGTGAGACATACAAAAATTTATAATGTCCAAATTGACAGTTGTCTAATTTTGTGATCAATTCATCGGTTGAAAATGAACCACTTAAGTTCATGGCCTTAATGCCTTTTTTTTCCAATTGACGGATTTGATCCTCCATTAGGGCAATGAGTGGTGAAATAACCAAGCCAATGCCATCTTGTGCCAATACTGGAATCTGATAACACACCGATTTACCGCCACCTGTCGGAAGCAATGCAAAGGCGTCTTGTCCTTTTAGTACCGCTTCCATCAATTCAAATTGAGGGTACCGAAACGATTCAAACCCCCAATGGGAGCGAAGTAATTGAAGTAATTCTTCTTTCAACGGTCAGTTAGAATTTATTTTCAATTTCAGCTGCATCCAACATAAAAGTGTGCAAGTCGGTATTTTTCACAAAAGCGGGAAGCTTATCAGAACCAGGACCAAAAGCAGCCAATTCTACAAAATCACCGGAATGATCCATGCTAATCCAACCCACTGATGTATGTTTTTTTTGCAATTCGGCCACGTATTTATAGGGAAGTTTTTTATAGTTATACAGGCCACCAGCTTCTTCTTTTTCAAGCCCTGTGTAATACCCTAAAATTTGCTTGGCTTCATCGTTGTTCAGTTCAATTTGTTGGTGCTTTTTAAACAATTCTTGCACATATAGCGAGGAACTATCCGCATGAATGGCATTCAAAAGCCATTCATTGGTATGATCAAAAGTCTGAAGACGGTCAAAATTGGCATTGGCTTCTTTGCCGTAAATAAGACCAGGATTGGCATTGCCATGGTCTGTTGTAATAATTACCAAAGTGTCTTTGTTTTTGCGTGCAAAATCCATGACCACCTCAATAGCTAGGTCAAAAGCAATTTGCTCATGGATTAAAGCCGCAATGTCATTCCCATGCGCGGCCCAATCTACTTTGCCACTTTCCACTTGCAATACAAACCCTTCTGGATGCGCTGCCATACATTCAATGGCTTTTTGCGCCATTTCAGCCAAGGTAGGTATTTGAGCAGATTGGGTAGCATCTTGTTGTCGATCAATAGAATAGGGGAGGCCATCTCGATCAAATACCCCTATGAGTTCTTGTTGTGTTTTCAATGCCAAAAGGGCAGACCGATTCCGCACGACCTTGAATTGGTTGCGTTCAAATTCGGACAGCATATCTTTGCCGTCTTTGCGTTTATCGGCAGTAAAATAGTCTAAACCACCACCCATCATGACATCAAACCGCAACTTGAGGTACATATCGGCAATATCTGATTGAGAATTTCGAGACGCCGCATTGATGCAAAATCCAGCTGGAGTAGCATGAGTAATAGGAACTGTGGTGACACAGCCCACTTTTTTACCTTTCTTTTTAAACTTCTGTAAAATAGGTAAATAAGGTGTTCCATCGGGGCCGACATTCAATGAACCGTTATTGACACGAACACCGCCGCCCCAAGACGAGCTACCCGCCGCCGAGTCGGTAACTAATGAGCTGGCTGACGCGGTATCCATTAAACTGCGCATCACTTCTCTGTTTTTATACAGCGACAACCATTGGCTTCCTTTGCCATACTTGCGTTGCAAAAAAGTATCGGTCATGGCCAAAGTGCCCAAACTCATGCCGTCACTCACCATGAAAATGATATTCTTGGCTTTTTTACTGCCAAATTCTTCCGCTAACTGTGGTGATTGAGCACCAACCAAGCTGGGCATCATGCTGCCTGCTGTTAGGGCGATTCCACTGTTTTTTAAAAAAGACCTTCTATTCATGGTACAAGCAGTTTATGAGGTTCAAAAGTAGCAAATAGCGCCCATTGACCTCATAAATTAAGTTATAAAAACATCAATTATAAAAAAAAGAGCGTCATTTTTTAACTCGTTCCACCAATTCCAATTGATCGATGTTTACTTGTGAGGTAAAAAGCCCGTAATTGACCACTGCGCGGTCTCTCTTAATGTGATCAATGTTGCCCACTGATTTGCCATCAATCATGCGCACCCGATCGCCCACGCGCAAAATAGGTTTAGGTTTGTTGGCCTCAGCTAGTTGAACTTGCTTCTGCACTTCTGCCTTCTCTTCTCTGATTTTGGCCACCTGTGGCATCATTTCTTGCTCCGTCACTTTCAACGCAATTTCTTGCTTCTTCTTTTCTTTTACGGGCAAGGGCTGGCGCTTGGCAATGTCTTGCTCAATTTGTTTGGCAAACTGTTTCAGCTGTTCCTTTTTATCTTTTGATTGGCTGTATTTCTCCACCAATTCTTCCCACTTTTGGCCTTGTTGCATGAGGCGCTGGTGGGCATCGTACAATTCTTGGTAACGAGCTAATTTGTCTTGAAGTCGGTTGTTTAATTGTTCTAACTTTTGGCTTTCAGTGCGTGCTTTTTCTTCCACTTCTTTGAGGTCAGTGGTGTTTTTTTCGAGTTTATTTCTTTCTTTCTGTAATGCAGCAATGGATTGGTCAAAACGAACTTTGCCGCCTTCAATTTTCTTTTTGGCCCGATTGACAAGCCCTAACGGAATGCCCATCTTTTGGGCTACTTCAAATGTAAAAGAACTACCGGCCTGTCCGAGCATTAATTTGTAACGCGGCTCCAATGATTCTTCGTCAAAAAGCATGTTGGCATTGGTGGCAAAGGGCAATTCATTCGCCAACATTTTTAAATTGGTATAATGCGTTGTAATGATGCCAAATGCCTGTCGGTGATAAAATTCTTCTAAAAAAGTTTCCGCCAAAGCCCCGCCCAATTCTGGATCGGTGCCGGTGCCAAATTCGTCAATCAAAAACAAGGTTTTTTCATTGCATTTGCGCAAAAAATAATTCATGTTTTTAAGCCGATAACTATAGGTGCTTAAATGATTTTCAATGGATTGGTTGTCTCCAATGTCGGTTAAAATCCGATCAAACAAACAGGTTTCACTGCGCTCATGCACTGGAATCAGCATGCCGCATTGCAGCATGAGTTGCAGCAAACCGACTGTTTTTAAAGCAATGGTTTTTCCCCCTGCATTGGGTCCTGAAATCACGATGATGCGGTTGGTTTCGTCCAAGCCGATCATGAGTGGGTGAACCGGTTCTTTTCTTTTCTGATTGGTCAACCACAGAATAGGGTGGTAGGCCTCCCGAAAAAACAACCTGCGGCTTTCGGTAATTTTGGGTAAAATGGCTTTTAAATCGCGGGCCAAATGGGCTTTGGCAGCCACCACATCCATCGCGGCTAAAAATGCCTCATGTGCCTTGAATTCAGCAATGTATGGGCGCAAGTCATTGGTTAATTGCCGAAGAATTCGAATGATTTCTTCGCGTTCATTCCATTGTAATTGGTCGAGTTCACGGGTAAAAACATGGGTTGCTTCTGGTTCAATATAAGCAATGCTACCCGTTTTTGATTGCCCCAATAAAGACCCTTTTACTTTGCGGCGGTACATGGCCAATACGGCCAAGACCCGCTTGTTTTCGACCACCGTTTCTCGAATGTCGTCTAAGTGCCCAAGGTCGTTATGGTGGCGCAAAGCTTGGCCAAAACTTTGGTTTATCTTTGACCTTATGGCCTGAATTTCACGTCGAATATGCAATAAGTCGGGCGAGGCATTGTCTTTCAATTCCCCATATTTGTCAATGATGGCATCAATGCTTTGCTTGATCAATGGGCTATATGGAACGCCGTCGCTCCATAATTGTAAAGCTGGATAATAGACTTCAAATTTTTTGAGTGTCGATTTGAGTAATTTGACGGTTTCGGCTGTCTGGCCGATTTTTTTAAAACTGCCCACTTCCAAGTAGCTGTTTTCAATGGCCATTAACGGCAAATCGGCGGCCACACTGTCAAATTGGTGGGCTGGAATGGCATTCATATTGGAAAATGAAGCCACATATTCATTAGTTTGGTGTAAGGCTTGCATCAACGTTTCGCGGTCGGCAAATGGTTGAATAGAAAGCGCTTTTTCATGGCCCGTTTCGGTGACACAACGGGCAGCTACTTCATGTAATAGGCTTGTAAATTCGAGGTCTTGTAATGTTTTTTCTGTAATACCGATCATGTTGGATGATGTCTGCTATTTAGTTCAATATGATTTAATTGAATGATTTACTGATCTACTGATTGAAAGATTGAATAATTGAAGGATTGAAGGATTTGAAGTTTGAAGTTTGATCGGTGTAAATCCCTGATTGGTGTTGACCACTTTTAGTTTTGGTAATGAAAATCTTTTCCGCCTTCTTGGACTTCAATTTTAGCAATGCTGTCAAATGGAATCGACCTAGTTAGATTGGGCATAAACCTTGAACGACTTCCTTTTAAAACATTGTTTTCTAAGGTAATTGTATCAAAATAAAAATGATATTTTGTACCATTCTTATGCGTAATCCTCATCTCTAACGAAGGCGTGTTCGGTATGTTTACGTTCTTTCCTTCTTTGTCAATCACATTGAGTGATTTAATATCATTTGCTACGTACGTTATATTCCCTAAGAACAGCGGGTTATTGATAACGACTTCTTTGTCTTTCATTTCTTTGGTTTTTGTGAATTGGCTTTTAAAACTTGCTTTAGAAATAGTATAAGTTTTACAAGAAAAGAGAATCAAAGAAATGAAAATGATTATTAAATTTGATTTCATTTTTAAATGGTTAGTTTCAAATAATTTACAAATTGTGCCTTGATGGATTAAGGGTTCGCAAAAATACAACTTCCCACTCAAATCATTTGACAATACCTAATAGTGCCATTTTAATTTACCCATTTGGTTTTAAATGCAGCAAGGCTTCAACTAATGCGTCAATATCCGTTTTTTGGGTATTTACGCCAAAGGAAATGCGGATGGATGGCGCCATTAACCAATTGGATGGCCCCATTTCAGCCAATACATGCGATGGTTTACTGCTGCCCGATTGGCAAGCGCTACCCCTAGAAACCGCGATGCCCGACAAATCCAATCGGAACACCAGCAGGGGCGCCATGTCGGCTGGCCATGGGAAACTGATATTGAGAATGGTACAAAACGGATCGGCTCCATTCCAATGAATGCCTTCAAAATGGGTGTTTAATTGTGAAATGGCGTATTTTTGTAATGCGGTTAAATGCGCTTGGTTGTCGGCCAAATGCTGATGTGCCAAGTCAAGTGCCGCAGCCATACCCACCACCTGATGGACGGCTTCGGTGCCACCGCGCCAGCCTTTTTCTTGTTCGCCGCCATGTAACTGTGGCGTCATACTAATTCCTTTTTTGATGTATGCCAAACCAATCCCTTTCGGGCCATTGAACTTATGCGCCGACAAAACGGCAAAGTCAAGCGGAAGTTGCCCCAAGTTTAGATTCATTTTACCAGCCGATTGTACACAATCGCTCATAAACAATGCTTGGTGTTGTTGGCATAAAGTGCCAATTTGTTCGATCGGATTTACAACGCCTGTTTCATTATTGACATGCATGATTGCCACCATGGCTGCTGGCCGATTTTGAAGTAATTCAGCTAGGTGATTTAAATCTATTTCACCGCTCTCATTATTGCGCACCCAAAGAATTTGAACTCCCTGATTTTGCGATAAATATTCAAGGGTATGCAACGTGGCATGGTGTTCCATTTTACTGGACACTATGGTGCGAATGGACAAATGAGACACCGCATTTTTCAGTATCCAATTGATGGCTTCGGTTGCCCCAGAAGTGACAATGAGTTCACTAGTTTGTACACCCAAAATGGCCGCCATTTTTTTGCGGGCCGTTTCCATTAATTGCTTGGCTTTGCGCCCCAATTGATGCGTTGATGACGGATTGCCAAAGTCACTACTAAGTACTTCCATCATTTGGCGCACCACTTCCGAATGGAGCGGTGTTGTGGCGGCATGATCTAAA
Organism: Flavobacterium sp. BFFFF2; assembly: GCA_002256385.1. Classification (GTDB taxonomy): domain Bacteria; phylum Bacteroidota; class Bacteroidia; order Flavobacteriales; family Flavobacteriaceae; genus Flavobacterium. The sequence goes on along the minus strand of NKJD01000005.1, from coordinate 48,848 downwards.
TATACAATAGGTTTATTCATGCTATTTCAAGGCTTGAATATGAATGGCAGCACCGCCACCAGCCGCTAATGGAATGGCTAATTGCTGGCCAAACTGAAGGGAAATTTTACGGATTTTATAAGCCTTCGGATTGGTTTGCCAATGGGCGTCGGGCGCGTCTTCATAAATGGTTGCCTCGTATTTTTGGCCTGGTTTTAAAAAATCGAGGATGACATTGGCGGTACGCGCTTGTTCGTCGGTAATGGCACCGATAAACCAATCGGCACTATTTTTGCCGCGGCGGGCAATGGTAATGTAATCGTTGGGTTCGGCCTCAAGCACCTTAGTGTCAGACCAATTGACGGGCACTGCCTTTATAAATTGAAAGGCATCAAGGTATCTTTCGTAATTTTCAGGTAAATCGGCCGCCATTTGCAAAGGAGAATACATCGTGACATACAAGGCCAATTGCTTGGCCAAGGTGGTATGCACCTGTTCTTTTTTGCTTGGATTGTAATGACTCATTTGCAGTTCAAAAATGCCGGGGGTATAATCCATGGGTCCGCCTAATAAGCGAGTAAATGGCAAAATGGTTTCGTGCGACGGCGGATTACCCACACTCCAAGCATTGAACTCATTTCCGCGGGCTGCTTCGGCGGCAATGTAATTTGGATAGGTGCGGTGCATGCCCGTAGGTCGGGCGCTTTCATGTGAGTTAATCATAAGTTGCTGTTCGGCGGCCCGTTGCACCACATGGTGATAATGATTAATCATGGTTTGGCCATCGTGCCATTCACCTCTTGGAATAATGCGGCCTACATAGCCCGTTTTAATGGCTGGATAATGAAACTTTTTGGTTTGCTTAAAAGCGCGGTCCAACCAACGTTCATAATTGGCCACCGAACCCGATGTTTCATGGTGCATAATGAGTTTCACCTTTTTTAAATCGGCATACTTACTTACTTCGGCTTGGTCAAAGTCGGGGTAGGGGGTCACGAAGTCAAATACATCTTCTTTCCAATTGCCAAACCAATCTTCCCAACCTGTATTCCAACCTTCGATGAGCACGCCGTCAAAGCCGTGTTTGGCTGCAAAATCAATATATTTTTTGGCATTTTTGGTCGTGGCGCCATGTTTGCCAGTGGCCACTAATGGGCCATTGTTTTGGGCATTTTGCGACCCAGCATAATCCCAGGTAGAAACCCCGACGTGCATTTCCCACCAAATACCCACGTATTTCATGGGTTTAATCCAAGAAGTATCGGTAATTGCGCAGGGTTCATTGAGGTTTAAAATGAGTTTGGATGCCACCAAATCACGGGCATCATGGCTCATCATGATGGTGCGCCAAGGCGTGTGTGATGGGGTCCTTAAATAGGCTTTATCGCCCAATGCATTTGGCACCAAGGTGCTGGTGAACGTTTTATTTTCAGCATCATATGTTAAATGCATGACAGGGTAATTTTGAACAGCGGCTTCAAAAATATTGAGGTAAATGCCATCGGCCGTTTTCATTTGCAAAGGTGCTTGCACCCGATTCGCAGCACGGGCACCTTTAAAACCGATGCCATTGTTCCATGAAACAGGAAAAGTACTTATCTCATCCAATTGACATTCGTTATAACTGTATTCGTTGGTGTCAAAATCGCCGGGAATCCAAAAAGCTTTGTGATGGGCGTACATGCCAAATTGGGTCAGTTCGTCGGCGACCACAAAGTAATGCAGGTTTTTCTGTGCAGGAAATTCATAGCGGAAAGCCACACCCTCGTCATAAGCCCTGAAGCGAATGATCATTTGGCGTTGGGTACTCTTTTGCAGTAGGGTAATCGAAAGTTCCTTGTATAAATTGACAATTTCATCGACTTCGCCCAATACGGGTTTCCACACTTCTCTTTCAAAAGCCGTTTTTGCCGTTTCAATGCTAAAATCGGAACTTAACGCGGTGTCATCTTTCAGTTTGATGCCCAATTTACTGGGTAAAACAACCAATTGATTCTGATAACGAACCTCATATTGTGGTTCGCCGAGTTCGGTAAGCGAAAAGGTTAATTCAATATTGCCATTGGGAGAAACTACTTTTTGGCCATTTACCGCAAAGGAAACACCAATAAAAGTAAGGAACACACAAATAAAAAGAGCTGGTTTTTTCATGCTACGAATGTACAAATTTGGGTTTATTGATTCCAGGTCAAAACGGTCAACTTGATGGCATGGTCACTTTTTTTATTGATGACAATGTTTTCTAAGCTGTCGGTTTGTTGGTTGGTGGTCGCTTGTGATTGCCAAGAACCTTTGGTGATCTTGAATGCCAATGGAAATTGAACATGTAGAGTAATTTGTCTTTCAAAAGCGGACACTTTATGTAATTTGATTTTGGCCGGATCCCAATTGCCCAATGTGTTTTGATTTCCAGTAATGTAGGCATCATCTTCTTTATTGGGCACCCGAATGGTAAAAGTGACTTCTTGTGTGTTTGACACCAATTTATAAGGGTTTTTATCAATAAAAACGGTCAGTAATTTAAGCGCTTCTTGCACAGCTGGGACAAAACCGCTCCAATGGCTATTATTGGGAAATTCTTTAAGTATGATGTCACATTTGCCAAAATCAGGGTGGCTATTGACGTGGTTTTTTACTTTTTCAAAGGCCAATCCCCATGGTTTTGCCCATGTTTTTGGTTCATTCGATTGGCTGATGTATAAAAACTTAGGAGCAGCACTTTTTTTGAAATCTGCTGCCACAAAATCGTTGGCCAAGCGGTCGTTGTCGTAGGCCAAGTTGGGGGAAACGCAAATAAACCCAGTAAATAATTCGGGGGCATGAATGGATTTGTCCAATACAAATGAAGCACTTAGCGAGTGGCCGATGGCATATTGTACCTGCGTGGTTCGGTACTTTTGGTCAATCATGGGCATCACTTCATTTTGCACATACTGCCAAAAGTTTTCTGCATTGGGCTTGTTGCTCAAATATTTTTCGATGGGCACATGTAGGGGTTTCGGGCTGAAATCGCTATTCCTATAATAATTTGTCTCCTCATAAGCAGGCGAAGCAATCCCGATCACGATGTATTGTTTTTCAGGTGACTCAAAATTCATCAGCGCATGGACGAGGTCAAAAAGTTCCCTGTTTTGTGCATCAAAAACGTAAATAACATCAAAGGAAACCAAGTCGCGTTCCTCATATTGCTTGGGCGTATACACCAGCACAGGCCTGTTTTGTTCGAGTATTTTTGATGGTAATTGAAGTTGTGCCACTTTCGCAATTTCTTGTGAATAGCCAACAAATTGAAGGCTAAAAAATAGTGTAATAACCAAGTTCATTCTTGCAGCAATCAGCATTTTTAAAGTCATGTTACAAGCCAAATTAATTTGTAATGGTCGTGGTCGTTTTACCCGTTTCTACCACCGTTAAATCAAAATACGGAATGGAGGCCAAAATGTGGTCAAAGATGTCTGACATAATGTACTCGTAATTCTCGAATCGTTTGTCTACCGAAAAACAATAAATTTCGAGGGGAATACCTTGGTGTGTGGGTTGCAACTGCCGGCACATCAGCGTCATGTCTTTGTGAATGCCCGGATATTGTTCCAAATACAGCGTAATGTATTTGCGGAACAAACCAAAATTGGTCAAGTTACGTCCGTTAATGGGGAGCGATTTGTCAATGTGGTGGGTGTCGTTAAAATGTTCAATTTCGTGCTGTTTTTTCTCAATATAAGCACTCAAGCGTTCAATTTGTTTTAAGTTTTCAATTTCAACAGGCTGCATAAATCGAATGCTCGAAGGCTGAATGAGAATGGACCGTTTAATGCGCCGCCCACCCGAATCGAGCATGCCCCGCCAATTCCGAAAGGAATCTGAAATGAGGCTGTAAGTCGGAATGGTGGTCGTAGTATGGTCAAAATTACGGACTTTCACCGTGGCCAAATTAATTTCAATGACATCGCCATCGGCCCCATAGCGGTCAAAAGTGATCCAATCGCCTATGCGCACCATGTCATTCAGTGAAACTTGTACACTGGCCACAAACCCCAATAGCGTATCTCTAAATACCAAGATAATGACCGCCGAAACAGCCCCTAAAACCCCCACGAGGGTTTCCTTTTTTATGTCAAAAATTTCAGAAATAATGATGATCACCCCAAACACCCACAAAAAAATCATGATGACTTGAATGTAACTGTCAATCGGCTTGTCGCTAAATTTCGGATTCAGTTTTAAATAATCGCGTAAGGCATTTAAAATGGATCGGATAATCCAAAGCATCAATAAAACAATGTAGATGCCAACCATTTTGCCGAACAAACTTTCCCAATACACAAACTGCCGCAAAATCACAGGCACCGATTTGTAGACGTACAACAACGGAATTAAGTAAGCGATGTATTTTACCGTTTTATTGGTCACCAACAAATCATCGAAACGGGTCTTGGTTCGCCTTGCCAAAATAATCATAGCAGAAACCAAGGTATACCGAAACACTTTGTAAATGATGTTTGCTAATAGATATAGGAGTGTAATGTTCACCAGTAAACTGATGTATGACGCCCATAAGTCACCAAAATGCGCTTTGTGCAATAAAGGCTCACACCAGCCGTAAACTATTTCTTGGATGTTCATTTTTGTTTCAAGTTTCAAGTTTCAAGTTTCAGGTTTCAGGTTTCAGGTTTCAGGTTTCAGGTTAGTTTTGGCGAGCTAAAGCTCGCGTACCTGAAGCCCACTGGGCTTCCTCCTTTATATTTCATATGCACCGTTCGTCCCTGCGGGCCTCGGGTCAGGTTTGAGGTTTTCTTCCAATTCAAAATTCAAATCATTCAATTAATTATTCAATCCTTTAATTTTTCAATCCTTTAATTTTTCAATCCTTTAATTTTTCAATCCTTCAATTTTTCAATCCTTCAATCTTTCAATCCTTCAATCTTTCAATCTTTCAATAAATTAAATATTGACAAAGGTACAATTCAACTTTAAAACAAACATAAATTGTTATGTTAACGAATCAAACTAATTCACCAAACATCAAAAGGGAAAGACTATCTTTGTCCACCTTTTTTGGAACCCTATTTTGACAAATACTAAGACATTATACCCTTATCAAGAAGCTGCACTCAGAGAAATCTTTGATCGGTTTGACCGTGCTGAATCTGCTTTGCGTTTGGTGTATCAATTGCCAACAGGGGGTGGAAAAACGGTCATTTTCTCGGCCATTGCCCAGCGTTTTATTCAAGATTACGGGCAAAGGGTGCTCATTTTAACCCATCGGGTGGAGCTCAGTAAACAAACTTCGGGCATTTTAACCGAATTTGGCATCAATCACATTACCATCGATCGCTTTACCCAGCCTTGGGAGGCAAAAGATTCCCCCGACTGTTATGTGGCGATGATTGAAACGTTGAGTAACCGCCTCAGCGACAAAAAGTTTAGCTTTGAAGGGATTGGCTTGGTAATCGTAGATGAAGCCCACCACAACTCGTTTCAGAAAATATTTCACCGTTTTGAACAAGCCCGATTTATTGGCGTAACCGCCACGCCTTTGAGTTCCAACAATAAAAATCCGATGCATGATTTTTACACGGAACTCATGGTGGGTGCACCCATTTCCAAGCTGATAGATGATGGCTATCTGGCACGTGCCGAAACCGTACATTATCCAGTGGGTCTTACTAATTTAAAGGTAGGTTCCAACGGAGATTACACAGTTAAATCATCCGATGAATTATACGGTAGTAAGTTGATGATAGACAAGCTATTTGAAGCTTATAAGGATAATGCTTTTAAAAAGAAAACCCTTATTTTCAACAATGGCATCGCCACTTCGGTAGGGGTGGCCAATTATTTTCGCAAAGTGGGAATCCCCGTTGAGCATTTAGACCACAGTGCCACAGCCGAAGAACGCAGGCGCATTTTGCGGTGGTTTCACAAAACCCCGGGCGCGGTGGTGTCATCTGTGAGTATTTTAACCACTGGCTTTGACGAACCCAGCGTGGAGTGCATCATATTAAACCGCGCTACCAAATCATTAACTTTATACTTTCAAATGATCGGGCGTGGATCAAGGCGCATACACGGCAAAAATCATTTCACTTTAATTGACTTAGGTAATAATGTGGAACGCTTTGGTCCATGGGAGTCGCCACTCAACTGGCGTGATGTGTTTTTACACCCCGATTTTTACGTGCAATCGATGCGTTCCGATGAAGAAATTGAACAATTTATGGTGTTTGAGTTGCCTCAAGCTGTGCGACAAAAATTTAAACACCCCGAAAAATTTCGTTTTGATGTTGAGGCGGTGTATCATGAAATTACCCGACAACAATTGCGGCCCAAAGCAGTGCTCGATCGTTCGCTTGACAATCATTTTGAAATTTGTATTGAAAGTGCCCACTCTTATCAGGAGGCCAAGGCTTTGAGTCTTCTTTTGTTTGATGACATTCAATACCGCATTCGCAGTTATGTCCGTTTGTTAGGTAAAACAACCTCCAATTACCAGCAATGGTTGGCCGATGAATACCTAGAAAAGTTGCGACGTCTATTGCACCAACATTTTAGGGCATTGGAATCGTAACACATCAATATTTTAGCTACATCCAACGGCTATTGGGCTGTTCTACCATGCCCAACCAATGATTCACCAAGGAAACCAATTTTTTGTAGTTGCCAAAACGAAAAAGCAATACGCCAGCCGAAGTATATAAATATACATGGCCTAGATTGGGTTTTTTGTGCCAAAAATATTGTCGTATGCGAATAGATTGTAATTTATGGACATCGAGCATTTGGGTCTCCACATCCCAAACACCTTGCCGAATTTGAACAAATGGCGCGCCCCACTGCAATCGACTCTTTTTGTACGACCGATATTGCCAAGCACATTGAAGTGGAATATACATGATGAATAACAGGTGATAACCCCAATTGTCAATACCTACATTGATCCATATTAAAGCAGGCAAAACCACCAAGAATAATATCGGAAAAATCATGTGTCTATAATTGGCGGATAGCTGCTCTGTTGCCGCTTCTTGCTTCCCTAAAAACAATTGCTTGAATCGCGCAACTGATTCGGTATCACAGCCTGGAATTTCGACTTTGTCTTTTGATTTCGAATGACTTGAACTAGATTCTGTTTGGTACACCACCAAATCGGCCATGTCTAACTTTTTTTGAATGAAATTTTGCGTTTGACTCACCCACTGTACCCTTGACTTTTTCAATAGAACCATTTGTCTCGAAAATAAGCCGAAGCTCAAGGTAACGGATTGGTTCTGCTGTTGCACTTGATAATTAAAAAAACGGATGACTGTGCGAACCAGATTAATCATTAAAAACAACAATATAGTACAAGCCAATAAAAAGGGCAACCACCAAATTTGAAATTGTTGATACCACTGTGAAGCTACCTCTTCAGTATTTTCAGGCAGCAATTCACTGGCTTCATTATAGCCATTGTAAGTGGTGCCCAAAAAGGCAAGGATCAACCACAAGCTTTGGGTGTATTTTGATGTAAGCCCCACTTTAATTAAAGTCAATAAAGGCAGATGCCACATGGCAGTTTCGACTTTAACCTCAGCCTGGGCAGTTTCATGCGAATGATCTTCAACGTGTTGCAACAACAACACTTTAAGTGCTTGCGCCCATTCATGCGAAATGGCATGAATTTTAGCTTCTACTTTTCCTGTGCCAGCAGTGTCAATCTCTAAACTATATACCTGAATAATGGATTGTAAAAAACTTTGCGATAAATGTACTTGTTGAATTTTATTTAACTGAATGACCAAAAGGTTTTTTGAAAAAATGCCCGAACGAATAATAAACTCTTGTTTATCTTGGTCTAACCAAAAAGTATAATTCCGGTATTTTAGATAGCCAATAACAAATACAATCAATAAGCCTATCCCTGTAATCCCAAAAAAAACGTATATTTTAACGGAGTCTACCTTTACTAAGAATAAAATAAGTAAGAACCCAAAAGCACGAACAGTTTGCTGCAAATTGTACACAAACTCAGTGAGTATGCCTTTGGCTGACTGGCGTTGGGGAGTTTGAAAATCAATCATTGGACGCAGTTTTATGATTCATTTTCAAATCGGTTTTCGGCAACTGGTTCGGCTTGAATATATTGTAAAACCACTTCTTTCATTTGTTGCGCCATAGTTGGGTCCAAACCTGGAATGGCCAAATCACCACTGTGGCTACCTGCTGTAAAAACCTGAAAAGTAGCTAATCCAAACCACCTTGAAAGTAAGCCCCTATGAATGGCAATATGCTGAATTCGGTTAAATGGTATAATCAATATATCGGTAGCAATAATCCCTTGTCGAAATACCACATCATGTTCACGCAGCGCAAACCCCTTCTTTTTAAGACTCCACCAAAAACAGCCAAAAAGCAAACCGTAAAGAACAACAACGCCTATGGTTGCTTCAAGTAGATAGTGGAACGATAATTCATTAATCAACCAAAATGCACCTACTAATAAGATCAATACAAAGGCAATCATTAGCCATTGCGCTAAAAATACTTTAAAATAGCGGGCTTCAATGGGCCGAAATACGACATCTTCAATGGTGGGCCAAGCGTCAAGATTGACCATTTCATTGGAAAAACCAAGGTCAGATGGGGGAGGGGTTAAGGAATCCATTTGTTTTCTCCAAAATTAGGTTTGCGTTTTTCTAAAAAGGCATTGCGGCCTTCGGCGGCTTCTTCGGTCATATAGGCCAAACGAGTGGCTTCTCCCGCAAAAACTTGTTGCCCCACCATGCCGTCATCGGTCAGGTTCATGGCAAATTTGAGCATTTTGATGGAAGTAGGCGATTTTTGCAATATTTCTTGCGCCCATTCATATGCGGTTGTTTCAAGCTCAGCATGCGGAATCACCGCATTGACCATGCCCATATCCAAGGCTTCTTGCGCCGAGTAATTGCGACCTAAAAAGAAGATTTCACGCGCTTTTTTCTGCCCCACCATTTTGGCCAAATAGGCCGAACCGTAGCCGCCATCGAAACTGGTTACGTCGGCATCGGTTTGTTTGAAAATGGCGTGTTCTTGGCTGGCCAACGTCAAATCGCACACCACATGCAAACTGTGACCGCCACCCACTGCCCAACCGGGCACCACGGCAATGACTACTTTGGGCATAAAACGAATGAGCCGCTGCACCTCCAATATATTGAGGCGGTGGTAGCCATCGTTGCCTACGTATCCTTGCTGACCTCGGGTTTTTTGATCGCCGCCACTGCAAAAGGAGTATACCCCATCTTTGGGTGAAGGCCCTTCGGCTGACAATAAAATAACACCGATCGACGTGTCTTCTTGGGCGTCGTAAAACGCATCGTACAATTCGCGGGTGGTTTGGGGCCGAAAAGCATTTCGCACTTCGGGTCGGTTAAATGCAATGCGGGCAACCCCATTACATTTCTGATAAGTAATGTCTTGATAAGAACCCACGGAGGTCCATGAAATAGAAGTCGTTGACATTTTAATGAAAATTTTAAGTATTTAAAAGAAAGTTAGTATCCGATGAAAAGGGTATTAATCGGGTAAATTTAATTGTTTTTTAGTTTAAAAAAAATGAAGGTCAATAGGTATTTAGCTAAGTTTGCTTGGTTTCTTATTTACTGGATCAATTTGACGATTTCCAAATCGTTGAATGTTGCACATGAAAATGATTTAATGAATTGAAAATGAAGACACTTTATATATTTACTACCCTTTTGCTTGGTTTGTTTTGGCCTAGTAAATCAATTTATCCGATTTCGGCAGACCCTGGGCGCGATAGCCTTCATGCCCCGCTGCGCATACAGATTCCGTTTGTTTTGCCTCCACCCACTTTTGATGATGAATTTGTTTGTCAAAAACGCAACATCATTCACCAATATTACAAAAAACACATGGCCAATGTAGGGTTTAGCGGTGGTTTCATTGTAGCCAAAAATGGGGTGGTGCTCTACGAAGATTACCAAGGTTTTTCTGACATGGGCAAACAACAGGCGATCAATTCAAAAACAGCTTTGCATTTGGCCTCCATCAGTAAAGTATTTACAGCTACCGCGGTGCTTCGTTTGGTGCAATCGCAAAAAATCACTTTAGACCAGGCGGTGGTTGACATTCTTCCTGAATTCCCTTACGCAGATATTACCGTTCGGCAATTGCTCAATCACCGCAGTGGATTGCCTCAGTACTCTTCCTTTTCTGCTTGTTTAAAACGCAATTGGAACCGTAAAAAAACATTAACCAACCAAGATATTTTGCAGTTATTAAGCAATCATAAAATAAGAAGGGCCTTTTTGCCCGATCAAGCCTTTAGGTATTGCAATACCAATTATGTCATCGCCGCTTTAATTGTGGAAAAAATCACGCAACAACCTTTTCCTGAAGCTTTAAAACAATTGGTTTTTGACCCTTTAGAAATGAAGCAAACTTTCGTTTTTGATTATCATTGCCAACGCGATAGTGTATCTCGGTCATTTCGGGGCAAACGCGCCTTTGGTTGGGACCAGTTTGATGCATTGTATGGCGATAAAAATGTGTATTCCACCCCGCGCGATTTGGTCAAATACGACTTGGCAACGTACTCACCCGAATTTATCAGTGCTGAATTATGGGAAGAAGCCTTTAAAGGCTACAGCCCCAATAGATGGCAAAAAAATTACGGCTTAGGCATCCGCATGCACGAATGGCCCAATGGCCAAAAATTGCATTACCACAATGGTTGGTGGCATGGGAGTAAAACTTCGTATTTATCGTTAAAAAAAGACAGTGTTTCCATCATCGCATTGGGGAACAACAATTCAAATAGGCCCTATTTAACGTTGAAGTTGGCTGGCTTTTTTGGCGATTATCCGGTGGGGAGTGAAAAGTTAGATATCATTGAATAAGTATCATTTGACATTCATTTTTGATTAAAAAATGCAAGAAACGTACATCAAACGAATAAATCATGTATTGGCATTTATCGAAACCCATTTAGATGAGGAACTGTCGTTACAATCCTTGGCCGCAATCGCTTTTTATTCTCCCTTTCACTTTCACCGGCTTTTTTTAGCCATTACGAACGAAACCCTTAATACCTATATCACCAGAAAGCGGATCGAGCGATCGGCCATTTTGCTCATCCACCATAAGGAATATAGTATTGGTGAAATTGCTACCAAAAATGGTTTTAAGAACGACTCCACTTTCTCTAAAACATTCAAGAAGATTTACGGCGAAAGCCCAAGTGCATTCCGAAAAATTAATAAAGGCAATTTGAGCAAGATTGGTCAAGTGAATAGCAATAATGGTCAAGTCAAATACATGGCCGAAAAATACCTTTGCAACATCAAAGAACTTAAAACCTTTATAAAAATGCATGCAAAGATTGACATCAAAGAACTGCCTACCATGAATTTGGCTTATGTAACGCACATTGGAGTCGATGGCCTTAACTTAGCTTTTCAACGAATTATTCAGTGGGCGGGGCCAAAAGGATTACTTGGCTTTCCTGATACCCACGTTTGTCGCGTTTTTCATGACAGTTTTAAAGTCACAGCCGCCGACAAGGTTCGCATGAGTGTCGGCATTTGTTCTCCCCAGCAGTTGGTGGTCGATCAGGAAATTGGGAACAGCACTATTGAAAAAGGGAGGCATATAGTGGGCCGTTTTGAAATTGAGCCTATTGATTTTGAACAATCGTGGAATGGCTTATTCATTTGGATGACGGAGCAGGGCTTTCAAAAAGCAGATAAAAGCCCATTTGAAATATACCACAACAATTTTAATGAGCACCCCGAAAAGAAGTGCATTGTTGATTTGTGTATTCCGATACTATAATAGGTAAAAATAAATTTTTAATTATTTACAATTCAAAAATAGTTTACAGGATCTTTTTAATCACCCGTAAACGGTGCGTGTGCCGATTTACTTCCCCATTAAAGATACCCAAATGATCGAGCCGATCAATGCGAACTTTGCCGCTGGCATGGATAATGTAATTGTTGGCTAAGATGATGCCAACGTGGATAATTTTACCTTCTTCATTGTCAAAAAATGCCAAATCGCCTGGCTCTGATTCTTCAATAAAACTTAATGGAATGCCTTGTTGGGCTTGTTGTGAGGCATCGCGTTGCAAAGCATAACCAGACAGTTTATACACCATTTGAGTAAATCCCGAACAATCAATTCCCATCGGGGTTTTACCGCCCCACAGATAGGGTGCGTGTAAATACATAAAAGCACACTGAATTAATTGCGTTCTGTCTTTAGTGCCCGACATACGGGTTCCTTCAAATTGCCAATGTTGGGTATTGATTTCTGAATTCGTCAAAAAAGATAGGGACGAACCGAACGGAATAGGCATCAAAAAATCGGAAGGGCCTGTAATGTATTCAAGTAAATCATAACTATACACCTGAGGCTCTTGCTTCAGGTCAAGCAGCTGTTGTTCTGATAAAGACTGCATTTGTTTGCGGTCAATCCAACCGCTGTAATCATCGTCGGTTAAACCAATTTTAACCCAATTTTCAAAGGATTCCAATACAGTAAAAGTTTCGCCGTACAAAACCTGTGAAACCATTTCGGAACGGTCCGAATGATCGGCGCGTAAAGGAATATTGGCTAATAAACAAATACCAAACATGCAGGTCATTTTAAAATAAAGGGGACATCCATAGACATCCCCTTTTTTAATTATACGTTTTCAATAACAAATGCCGAAGCACCTCCGCCTCCGTTACAAATGGCTGCTGCGCCATATTTAGCTTGATTTTGTTTCAGCACATTAATTAAGGTCACAATAATACGTGCGCCAGAACATCCTAGTGGATGACCTAATGATACGGCCCCACCATTCACATTGACTTTGTCAGCTTGCAAACCGAGTATTTGCATATTGGCCAAACCAACCACGGAAAAGGCTTCGTTAAATTCAAAATAATCAATGTCATCAATTGACAAACCGGCTTTGGCTAAAGCTTTTGGCAATGCTTTGGCTGGTGCTGTCGTAAACCACTTTGGTTCTTGGGCTGCGTCGGCATACGATACAATAAATGCCAATGGTTTTAATCCCAAGGCATTGGCTTTTTCTTCACTCATCAACACCAAGGCAGCGGCTCCATCATTGATGGTCGAAGCGTTGGCAGCCGTGACAGTACCATCTTTTGTAAAGGCCGGGTTTAAGGAGGGGATTTTATCTAAACGAACATTCGTAAATTCTTCGTCTTTAGTAACCATGATTGGATCGCCTTTGCGTTGAGGAACAGCAACGGGTACCACCTCAGCGTCAAAACGTCCTGCTTCCCACGCATTTGTTGATCGTTGGTATGATTCTACGGCAAACGCATCTTGGGCTCCGCGGCTAAAACCATATTCGCTAGCGCATAAATCGGCACAAACGCCCATGGCTTGCTGATCATAAGCATCGGTTAAGCCATCTTTTTGCATGCCATCAATCATGGTGGTAGGTCCAAATTTCACGCCATTTCTGAGGGAAACATAATGAGGTATCTGGCTCATGTTTTCCATGCCACCAGCCACAACAATTTGCGCATCACCTGCCATGATGGCCTGCGCGCCTTGCATAATGGCTTTCATGCCAGAAGCACATACTTTATTGACAGTTGTACAAGCCACTTCATTTGACAAACCTGCGTACAAGGCTGCCTGGCGAGCTGGCGCTTGTCCGGCACCTGCTTGCACTACCATTCCCATGATTACTTCATCAACTTCTGAAGGGGCTAATTGAATCTGTTGAAGAGCTCCTTGAATGGCTGCTGCACCCAATTTGGTGGCAGGAACCGCAGCTAATGCGCCCATAAAACTTCCTATCGGAGTTCGGGCAGCAGCTACAATGGCAACGCGTTTGGTCATAATTAAATTGTTTTAGTTTGTTGAATGCAAAGCTAACTATTTCTTTCGACTTATTTTGTTTCAAGTCCAAAGTCCAAAGTCCAAAGTCCAAAGTTGAAAGTCGAAAGTTGAAAGTCGAAAGTCGAAAGTCGAAAGTTGAAAGTTGAAAGTTGAAAGTCGAAAGTCGAAAGTCGAAAGTTAAAAAAAGGCAACAATCAATAGCTTTTTTGTCAATTCTCAAATTTCAAACCCCAAATCCTTCCATTTTTAAATCTTTCAATCTTTCAATCTTTCAATCTTTCAATCTTTCAATCAAATAGAGGCAATAGTTTTTTTGTTTATGGTTTAAAGTTTTATTGGCGAGCTAAAGCTCGCGTACCTGAAGCCCACTGGGCTTCCTCCTTTTAATTTCAAATGCTCTGTTCGCCCCATTTGTCCCAATGGGTCTCGGGTTCAAATTTTCAAATTTCCAAATTCTTTCTTCTTTCTTCTTTTCTCTTTCTTCTTGATTCATGTATTTTTACACTAAAAATAACATGCCTTTCACCATTGCCTTGCTTTCGTTTGACCTGGTTTGGGAACAACCTGCCGCCAATCGTTTATATTTAGATACCCAATTGGAGGCACTGCCAGCAGGCGTTGACTTGGTGGTGCTGCCCGAAATGTTCAGTACGGGCTTTAGCATGAACCCAGAAAAGATCGCTGAACTACACCAAGACAGCGAAACCCTTGGTTGGATGCAAGACTGGGCCAATAAAAAGTCAATTGCCATTACCGGAAGCTTGGCCATTAAAGATCAGGGACAATTTTACAACCGCTTGTATTTTGTGGAACCTCTAAATGTAGTTCATCACTATGATAAACGGCATTTATTTGGGTTTGCAGGCGAAAACAAGGTGTATACGCCAGGCGCTGATCGTTTGGTGGTTTCATATAAAGGTGTCAAAATTTGTCCCTTAATTTGTTACGACCTCAGGTTTCCGGTGTTTTCCCGAAATACCGAGAATTTTGATTTATTGCTATATGTGGCCAACTGGCCCAAAGTGCGTATTTCGGTTTGGGATGCATTGCTGCGCGCCCGTGCCATTGAAAACCAATGTTTTGTGATTGGGGTAAACCGAACGGGCTTTGACGGCTCTGGATGGGAATTTTCTGGCCACACACAAGCCATTGATATGGCTGGAAATTATTTGTTGTCCCCGCAACAAACCAAGGGCTGTTTTGTAGTGGAATTGGATCTAATGGCGCGGAACAATTTTCTGCAACAATTTCCATTTTTAAAAGACCAAGATGCATTTCAGTGGACCGATAAATAGTATGCCGACCAAAGGGGTTTGTGCCTATATTTGTGATCCTATATTTAAGGTATGATTGTTTGGTTTGTTTTTATTGGATTGGTGCTGGTTTTTTTGGCACTTGATTTGGGTGTTTTTCATCAGAAAGCACGAGAAATCAGCTCGAAAGAAGCTGGTATTTGGACGGCCATTTGGGTCAGTATTTCTTTTTTATTTTCGGGCTTTTTATTTCAAATATATCAAAATGGCTGGGTTGCGAACCCCACCCACTTAAAACCAGATGTAGCCTCATTGAAGTTTTTGTCGGGCTATTTAATTGAATTATCGCTAAGCGTTGACAATATATTTGTCATGGCCATTATTTTCACCGCATTTAAAATTCCTAAGAAATACCAGCACAGGGTTTTGTTTTGGGGCATTTTAGGTGCCATTCTTTTTAGAGGACTTTTGATAGGTGCAGGCGTCGTTTTATTGCATCAATTGTCGTGGATGATTTACGTATTTGCTGGTTTTCTTATTTACACAGCGCTTAAAATGTTGTTCCAGAAAGAAGAAGGCGATTTCAATCCAAAAAAATCCATTTTATACCGATGGATCCGAAAATTGTTTCCAATTACCCGCCAATTAGACGGTGACCATTTTTGGGTCAAACGCAGACATATTCGGGCCGCCACGCCACTTTTTGTTGCACTGATTCTTATTGAAGTGATGGACATTGTTTTTGCATTAGACAGTGTGCCAGCCATTTTATCAATTACTTCTGACCCATTTTTGGTGTTTACTTCCAATATTTTTGCCATTTTAGGACTTCGCTCCTTGTATTTCTTTTTGGCCAATATGCTCGAAAAATTTGCTTATTTAGAATACAGTCTCATAGCCATTCTCCTCTTTGTGGGCATCAAAATGTGTGTCGCTTCATTTTTTGTCATGGAAGAATGGGTTTCATTGGCCTTTATAGCCGTATCATTACTTACAGGAATTTTGTACTCCTTATATAAAACATCAACCAACAACTAGTTTTTACACGATGACGACATTGCAACATAGTATCGAAAGCGCCTGGAACGACCGGTCGCTTTTACAACAAGAAACAACACAACAACACATTCGCCAAGTGATTCAAGGTTTAGACGAAGGAACCTTGCGGGTTGCCGAACCGACCGAATCGGGCTGGCAAGTCAATGAGTGGATCAAAAAGGCAGTGGTGCTGTATTTTCCCATTCAAAAAATGGAAACAATAGAAGTTGGCATTTTTGAATACCATGATAAAATTCCCCTCAAAAGAGGCTATGCCGAAAAAGGGGTTCGTGTGGTGCCACATGCCATTGCCCGTCATGGTGCTTACGTGGCGTCCAATGTGATATTAATGCCCAGTTATGTCAATATTGGTGCCTATGTTGACTCAGGAACCATGGTTGATACTTGGGCTACGGTGGGCAGTTGCGCGCAAATTGGCAAAGATGTACATTTAAGCGGGGGAGTGGGTATCGGAGGTGTATTAGAGCCTTTGCAAGCGGCACCGGTTATTGTGGAAGATGGGGCTTTTATTGGCTCACGTTGCATCGTAGTTGAAGGCGTTCGCATTGGCAAAGAAGCCGTTTTGGGGGCCAATGTTTGTTTGACAGCTTCCACCAAAATCATTGATGTTACAGGCGATGCACCCATCGAATACAAAGGCTTTGTTCCTGACCGATCGGTCGTGATTCCAGGCAGTTATACCAAAACCTTTGCAGCGGGTTCCTTTCAAGTGCCTTGTGCGCTGATAATTGGCCAACGAAAACCATCCACGGATTTAAAAACTTCTTTAAATAACGCATTGCGTGAGTATGAAGTAGCTGTTTAGCCTATGAAATCTAACTACATAGTATATCATGCTTTTGGAAATAAAATATATTACCAAGAAGCGGTCTATTCCATCATTTCATACCTCCAAACAAACACGATTCCGGTATATTTTGTGGTGTACACCGATGATTTTGATTATTTTACTCCTTTTGAGATTCCAAATTTACTGTTGCGAAAGGTTACAGACCAACAGATTCATGAGTATAAAGGCAAAGAGCAATTTATTTTTAGGGTAAAAATTAAACTCCTCCAAGATTTCTTTGCTGAATTTGAGGGCAATTGTCTTTATTTAGATACGGATACGCATTTTTTTAGCGAGGTAGGGCCTTTGTTTAATGACATCGCTGCGGGTACTTTTTTTATGGAATGGCCCGAGTTTGATTTATTTTCGAGCAGCAGCCGAATCGCGCAGGTTTTTCAAGATTATTTTTCAAAAAATGGCCAATACCTTGATCAGGAACACCGATTTCCCATTCAAGCGCCTTTTCAGATGATTAATGCGGGAGCACTTGGAATGCGCTCGTCAGAAGCCCACCGGTTGGCGGATGTTTTGGAAATAACGGATTTGTTATATCCAAAAATTCAATCGCATATAACCGAGCAATTTGCCTTTTGTTATGTGTTTCAGTACAGTGGAAATCCAGTAAAAAACTCCACTTATTGTGTACATCATTATTGGACATTTAAAGAAGTCAGGCCCATTATGACCCGTTTTTTTGAGGTGCATGCTGCACTAAAGGCACATGATTTAATTCCCTATATTGATGCCATCAATCCGAGCCGACTGGCGGCGCCCAAATTTGCTTATAAACGCTTGTCGTTTTGGCAAAAATTATTTCAAAAAATGAAGTTTGGCGGACGCAAATGGGTCATCGAAGTGGATCTGAAGTATAAGCCTTGAATATAGTTTATTTTACTATGAAAATATTAGTTATCCAAAAAAAACGCATCGGTGATGTGTTAACAACAACCGTCTTATTTGAAGCCTTAAAACGCAAGTTTCCGGACGCCGAATTACACTATTTGGTATACCCAAATAGTTTACCAGTGGTGCAACAACATCCTCAAATTGATCAATTGGTGGTTTTTGATCCGAAAACACCGCATCCAATGCGGTATTTTATTGGAAAAATATGGGAAATTCGGAAAGCCCGCTATCAAGTAATTATTGATGCTTATGGCAAGCCTAATAGTTTGTTTTTGGCTTGGATGTCAGGGGCCAAACGCATTATTAGTTTTGAAAAAAAGAAGTACAAATGGCTAACAACAGACTCCATTGTCCGTAAAAAAAGTGATTTTTCAATTGGGACTTCGGCCATTGACCACCGCATGCAGCTGTTAGAACCTTTGGGAATTCCTTTTGAGGTACTCAGACCAAAAATATATTTAACCGAACATGAACGTATTGAGGCACAACATTTGTTGGCCCAACATGGACTCAAACCTACTGATTCTATATGGATGATCAGCGCCATTGGAAGCCGAGATTTTAAAACATATCCATTGGCCTATATGGCTGATTTACTTGCCGCTCTCATTGAAGTAAATCCGCATGCTTCATTGCTTTTTAATTATGAGCCGCAGCAGCAAGCAGAAGCACAAGCCTTATTTGAAGCTTGTTCCGCTGATGTTCAAAGCCATATTGTTAAAGACTTATATGTTTCCGATTTGCGTTCATTTTTGGCCGTATTGAGTTACTGCCGTGCGTTAATGGGAAATGAAGGGGGAGCAACCAATATGGCCAAAGCACTCAACATTCCAACGTTTTCAGTGTATTCACCCGAAGTGAACAAAATTGGTTGGGATATGTTTAAAGACGGACATACCCATTGTTCTGTTCATTTACACGATTTTGAATCGGCTGCTGAAACGGAAGGATCTCACTTTTTGGTCAAATATGACCGCTTTGTACCTACCTTATTTATTGATCAATGGCAGGCATTTGTACAGCGCCATTCGTCTTAATTTCATTGGGTTTGATGGTTAATAGTTGCCAACAAATAACCAACCAAATGGCAATACAAGGCACCGCTTTTAACGAATATTCTCGGATGTAATGTTCCAAAATATATTTGGGACATAAATCGGTGTGTGACAAGGACGTCAGAATAAAAGCAAAAATCATCAATCCATTGACCCATTTTTTTCTGGGTTGGTCTTGCAACACAAACCAAATACTGACTCCTACAAATGCAATGATGAACGTAGGTGATTCAGAACCAGAACTAAATATGACAGTGAAGATCAATACCGATGCCAGCAATAGCAATTGGAATTTAACATCTTTAAACATAGAAATTCGCAAATAAGGCAAGCCAAAAAGCAAGGCACCCACTGCCAAAAAGGGCAAATTGGAGATACTCGGATCTTGCACCAGACGCCGTGCGACGCCCATCACCGAGAAATCTTGGTACGAACCCAATACCGCATTGGTTTGGTTTTTCTCCAGCAATCTTTCGTACCATTCCACGTACCGATCTACAATGTATTCGGGCGATGAAATGAGCATGGGCAACACGAAATAAACCACAGCCCAAAAAGCCAAACTCATGATAAATTGCGGCTTGCGTTTGGAGAAAAAGAAAAATGCCAAGCCCACAATGCCATATAATTTGATAAAGGTACCCAGCATAATCAATGCAGCTGCCCAAAATTCTTTTTTGTCTCGAATAAAGGTATATGAAAGTACAATGATGCAAATCATTAGTGGATTCACCTGAAAACTCTGCGCGGTAATCAAATATTCATTGAAGCATAGCCACAAAATGATGTTGCGCAGGCGGTATTCCAAGGGAAGCTGGTGAATGGTAATAAAGTAGAGGCTAAAAGTGCACAAACTCCAAAGGATCATCCCTACAGTATCAGGCAAAAGTGCAAAGGGTCCAATCACAAAACTAAAAATAGGTCCGTAATGATTGCGGTCAAAATACTGCGTCGGGTATTCAATATACAACGCTTGTTTTTGCACCACATGCCAAAATACATTCTTGTAAATCAGGTAGTTATTATGGTTTAAAAAGATTTTCGGAAAAATAGCTGCTAAAACGACGGCAGCCATCAAACCATAAACATATCCTTTTTTTTGAAAAATAGAGAATTCGGTGATTGATTTTATACGTAAATTCATGGGTGAATTTTATCTTTGGCAAATCTAACATTTATTCTGTTGATTACATACACATGAACCATTCAGTAGATATTGCTTCACACAAGGCCAGTTCCCCAGTTTCTGGCTATTTTTCCATCCTCATTCCGAGTTGGAATAATTTGCCATTTTTAAAAAATTGTGTCGATTCAATTCAGAAAAATTCTCGTTTTACACATCAAATCATTATTCATATAAATGAAGGTACAGACGGCACTTTGACATGGGTAAAAGAACAAGGCTTTGACTATACGTTGAGTGCCGAAAATGTCGGAGTCTGTTATGCGCTTAATGCCGCAGCTGAACTGGCAACCACCGACTATATTTTGTATATTAACGACGATATGTATACTTGTCCAGATTGGGATGCCTATCTATGGGACGAAATACAATCTTTGTCCCACAATAAGTTTTATTTGTCTGCCACCATGATTGAACCGGTTAAAACCAACAACCGTTGTGTGATCGCACCGCATTCGTATGGTGATCATCCAGATCGGTTTAGAGAGGCTGATTTGTTACATGAATTTTCAATGTACGCTAAAAAAGATTGGTTTGGCTCATCATGGCCGCCAGCATTGGTTCACCGCAGTTTGTGGCAAGAAGTGGGCGGATATGATGTCGCTTTTTCGCCGGGTTTTGGTTCAGATCCTGATTTTAGCATGAAACTTTGGAAAGCGGGCGTTCGTCATTTTAAAGGCTTGAGCAAAAGCCGTGTGTATCATTTTCAATCAAAAAGTACAGGCCGCGTAGTGAAGAATGACGGACGGCTTACTTTTACCAAAAAATGGGGCTATACCCCAAGTTATTTCTATAAAAAAGTATTAAAGTTGGGCCAAGATTACACGGCAGAACCACTGGTTTTTTCGAAAAATGCCGATTATTTGTGGGCGCGCATCAAAGGGCTATTTACCGCCTTAAAATCATAAAACATGCGGATCGGATTTGATGCAAAACGATATTTTCACAACAAAACAGGCCTCGGCAATTACAGCCGGGACTTGGTGCGGATGGTGGCAAATCGTTTTCCAACTGATGAATATTGGCTGTACAATTTAAAACCCACATCCAAAGTAATTCCCTTACCTACGTCGGCCAAAGAGCGAAGGCCAGACACTTGGTTTTTTACCCGTTTTTATGCCTTGTGGCGATTTTGGTACCTGAGCCGTTTGGTCATAAAAGACCGCATTGATATTTACCATGGCCTGTCGGGCGAAATTCCGATGGGCATGACCAAAAGCACCAAAATAGTTGTTACCATACACGATTTAATTTTTAAACGTTACCCGCATTATTACACGGTTTTTGATCGGTACATGCACGCATTTAAGTTTTGGTATGCGGTTCGGAAAGCCGATGTCGTGGTAACCATAAGCGAACAAACAAAAGCCGATTTGTTACAATTTATTCCAATAAAACCCAAACGGGTAGAGGTGGTTTATCAAGGTTGTTCGGCCGTTTTCAAACATCATCAAACCCAAAATGAAAAAGAGGCCGTTCGGCAGAAATTTAATTTACCTGATACTTTTTTGCTAAATGTGGGCACCATTGAAACCCGTAAAAACATTTTAACTGTCATAAAAAGCCTCGAACAACTCCCATATCATTTGGTGGTGGTGGGCAAAAAGACCCCGTATTTCACCAACGAAATTGCCCCCTATTTAGCCGAACGACCTGAATTATCGGCACGGATTCATTTCTTGAAAAATGTACAAATGTCCGAATTAGCGGCGCTGTATCAGCAGGCGGCCCTATTTGTATATCCGTCTGTTTTTGAAGGTTTTGGTATCCCCATTATTGAAGCATTGTTTTCAGGAACCCCCGTTATTACCAATCGGGAAGGCTGTTTTCCGGAAGCTGCTGGGCCACATAGTGTACTGGTCAATGTGCATTCCGTAACTGAAATGGCTCAACATATTGATCAACTGATGCAACAACCCGAACAACGAGCCCAAATGAGCCAACATGGACTTATTTATGCGCAGCGTTTTACCGATGAATTATTGGCCCAACAGTGGCATGACCTATATTCAAGTTTATGAAAGCCATGAATCAGAAACTACCTTTAAGTGCCTTAATGATTACGTACAATGAGGCCGATAACTTAGCCGAGGTATTACCTAATTTAGACCGAGCCGATGAAATTGTCATTTTGGACTCGTACAGCACCGATGCCACCAAGCAATTGGCGCTTTCTCATGGAGAAGGCTTGCGTTTTTATGAACAAAAATTTGTCGATTTTACGTCGCAACGGAATGCCACTTTAGAAAAAGCGACGCACGACTGGGTTTTATTTATTGATGGCGACGAACGCATCCCCGAAGCTTTGTGGCAAGAAATTGAAGCCATTGTTTGCAGTGAAGGGCCGACACACGACGCCTACTATTTTTACAGAAAATTCATGTATTGCGGCAAGCCCATCCATTTTGGAGGAACCCAAAGCGATAAAAATTACCGTTTATTTAAAAAAAGTAAGGCACATTACACCCAAGAACGTTTGGTGCACGAAACACTAACCGTGCAAGGAACGACTGGGGCATTAAAAACAAAGTTGATTCATTATTCATTTACCGACTATGCCATTTATCACCGTAAAATGATGCAATATGGCCGTTTAAAAGCCAAAGAATTAAGGCTGAAAGGACGAAATGGGAATCTATTTAAGCTGATTTTTAAACCCATTTATAAATTTTTATACAGCTATTTGATCCGATTGGGCCTCTTTGATGGGTATCCAGGTTTGGTGTTGTGTTATTTGCAAGCCAAATCCGTTTTTGTAACGCAAAGGGAGTTGTTTAAAAAACCATAAAGTGGGTTAAACTTATTTGATTGAAGCAAAAAGACCATTTTGCAGCCCATTGCAAAAAGTTTAAATCCCTTCTAAATTAAGTTGTGGTGGCATGCTTTGTTTAAACCACAATTGGTTTGCTTCAGCCAAAGCTTGTTGTTGCAATTTCAATTCAAATTCGTGCAGCCATTCAATAGTATATTCAGATTTTTTGGCACGTGCGATCAAACTTTTGGCCTTGAGCCATTGTTTTTTTTGAGCCGCAAGTATTGCCAAACCACATAAAGCATCAACGTGCCCCTTACTTTGAGTTAAGGTTTTTCGAAACCATTTTTCGGCACTTTTGAATTGTTTTTTTTTCCAAGCCACTTTCCCCAATACAAAATAGGCATCGGCATTTGACGGTTCCATGCTGATGGTTTTTAAAAGATCAGCCTGTGCCAAAGACAATAGATTCATTTTAAAATCCAATACCCCCCTAAGGAAAAAATAATCCACATTAGACGGATCCATTTTGATCCCCATGCTGTAATCATCAAAGGCTTCTTTCCATGCACCCAATTCATCATTTGCGTAAGCACGGGCTATGCGATACTCCACCCGGTTTGGGAATTGTTGTATGGCCTGTGTAAACAACGGAATGGATTCTTTTAATTTGCCTTCATGCGTCAAACGAACGGCCTGATCCATGACCGGACAATCTGTTTCTTGGGCCGTGATGCCCATGGAAACCAAAAAAAAGACACAGGTAATCAGTAATTTATTCATTTTACAAACTGAATTTCAAGTACGGATGGGATCATGTTTACAATCAAAGTGTTTTTTTCCATTTTACAGACAACCCCAGCTATTTGCTAGGGTTGATTTATTTTATAAAAATAGCGGTATCATACTATTTTAATTAATCATTTTAAGATTCAAACGATCATTAATTGGGAACTGAATGACTGATCATTTTTGGATTGTAACCAAACAGATGGTGTTGTTTAATGAGATCTGCAATGCCTTCGGGCAGCTGCTTTTCCCAACCAGGCGTTCCAGTTGTAATCATTTTGAGCACTTCTCTTGAAAATATTTTTAAATTTTCTTTATCGAAAACGGCTATGTCTTCCACTTTGCCGTTGTACGCAAAGAATTTGTACAATTCCTTCATCCGCGGATGTACTTTAAGGTTTTGTGAATTGACTACATTGCCCAAATCGTCTTCCATAGGGTAGAGGTACACTTTTAAATCGCGGTAAAATAATTTACCAAATGCTTCTAAAATGCCTCCGCTTAAGTGACGGTAGTATTTTTCGTCAAATATTTCAATCAAATTGCTCACTCCCATTGCCAATCCCATTCGGGCTTTGGTATAACTTGAAAAATATTCGACTACCTTATAATATTCTTGGAAATTGGAAATCATTACCGTTTGACCCAAGGCACAAAGCAATTCGGCGCGGTCCATAAAATCACGCTCGTCAATTTCACCTTCGGAACGCAAATTGGACAAGGTAATTTCAAAAATGACCAAGGCGTTTTCTTTTTCCACTTTGTTTTCGGCCAAAAACATTTCCAACGATTTGTTGTGCATGTCCATATTTACCTGAGTAACCGGGCGAAAACTACCTCTTAAGGCCAAAATGTTTTTCTTATATAAAATGGCTGCAGGCAAAATATTCTTACCATCTGGGCCAAACATCACTGCATCGGTCATGCCATTTTTAACCAATTGCAAACTCATTAATCGGTTGTCCACATTGGCAAATCGAGGGCCCGAAAAATTAATGGTGTCAATTTCTAATTGGTCTTTATCTAAATGGTCATATAAATAACGCAATAATTTTTTTGGGTCATTGTACTTGTAAAATGCCCCGTAAATCAAGTTAACACCCAAAATACCAAGTGTTTCTTGCTGCAAACGCGCATCGGTTTCTTTGAATCGGATGTGAAGCGTAATTTCATTGTAATCTTCATCGGGCTCCACCTGGTATTTGATTCCGACCCAACCATGCCCTTTGAATTGCTTCGCAAAATCGATAGTAGCCACGGTATTGGCATAACTGAAGAAAATTTTATTGGGGTGTTTGTCGCGCTTCAATCGGTCTTCAATGAGCCGCACTTCATGTGACAACATTTTTTTTAAACGGCTTTCGGTCACATAACGGCCGTCTTCTTCTGACCCGTAAATGGCGTCGCTAAAGTCTTTGTCATAAGCAGACATGGCCTTGGCAATGGTTCCCGATGAACCCCCTGCCCTAAAAAAGTGGCGGACGGTTTCTTGACCAGCGCCAATTTCAGCAAAAGTGCCGTAAATATTATCGTTTAAATTAATGCGAAGGGCTTTGTCTTTGGTGGCAGGAACCTGGGTAATAACCCGATCGCCTTTAATTTTAATCTGAGAGGTGTTTTCCATAGCGTTGAAATCGTTACAAAGTTAGCAATTCCCTTGGTTTAAACCATAAATTACGTGTAATTTTGCAGGCCAATTGATTGGTTACCTATGCCAGAATCTAGCAAAAACCAGACCAAAATTCAGCTTACCTTTTTAGGTACAGGCACTTCGCAAGGCATTCCTGTTATTGGATCAAAGCACCCTGTTTGTTTGAGTGCCGATCCACGCGATAAGCGCCTGCGTGTGTCGGTCTGGATTCAAATTGATGATCTTTCGGTGGTGATTGATTGCGGGCCAGACTTTAGACAGCAAATGTTGCAATCGGGTTGTACCGTCATGGATGCCTTGTTGTTTACCCATGAACACGCCGATCATACGGCTGGTTTAGACGACATTAGGCCATTTTGTTTTGCCCAAGGGCCCATTCCTATTTATGGACAAGAACGGGTTCTTCAAAACCTAGCGGAGCGGTTTGACTATATTTTTAAGGAAGAAAACAAATATCCTGGCGCACCTTCGATTCAGGCTAATACCATTCGTAAGAATACCCAATTTAAAATTAAAGGCCACCTGATAAATCCCATTGAAGTATGGCATGGCAATGTGCCCATCTTTGGGTTTCGAATAGGAAATGTAGCCTATTTGACCGATGTAAAATCAATAGATCTTGATCAATTAACGCAGTTAATTGGGGTTGACATTTTGGTAGTCAATGCACTGCGTGAAGAAGAACACCATTCGCATTTTACCTTACAAGAAGCACTTGATTTTACCAAAAGGGTAGGGGCGAAACAAACGTTTTTTACCCATATTAGTCATCATTTGGGGTTTCATGCGGAAGTATCAGATTATTTGCCTAGCGGGGTCCATTTGGCTTACGACGGCTTGGTTATTTCATGTGACTATGTGCCTTTAAATACTGATTTTTAACATTAAATATAAATTCAAATTACTATGATGCGTTCCTTTTTATTGTATGCCACCATCGTGCTTTTGTTGCTCAATGTGTTTACTTATGTCTATTTTAATCAACAGCTTAAGGGCTTTCAACACCGCGAAAAGTCACTAGAAAAAGCCTACGATCATCAGAAAGTCGCCTTAGATGATGCCATTCATTTTACCTTAGAAAACAACACCAATGCCCAGAATTATTTGGGTTCTGTTGATTATAAGTCGCTCATTTCATTAGTCAACAATACCTTGATGGATGGCAACAGCCAAAAAGGAGGTAATCCATATGTGGACCGTGAAAGTATTGATGGACAACCGTTTATCATGAATAAATTACAAGTGTTAAATGACCGTTGGGCCATAGCCGATTTTAGCAATGGAAACATTTGGGGCAATGTACTGATCGAATTTTTTATTGATGATAAGGGCAAATTGGTCGTGATTCCCTTCAAATCGGTACTTTATCCGAACTAGTCGGTATTAATCGTGCTTTTTGCTTGGTTAAATAAAATGGAAAGTTGTATTTTTGAAACTTCATAAACCTCATAATAAGACCTATTATTTGGTGTACATTTTATCAGCCTACTATTCTTAATAAAATATTTTGATGAAAAAACTTCGATTCGCTTTCCTGCTTTTGTTGGTCATGTCTTGTCAAAAAAAGATGGACAAAGCAGTCGCAAAGCACGATTCAATTAGAACCGCGCAAGACAGCATTGCTGCCATGGACAAAGACGAGCATGGATGCCTGATTTCGGCCGGCTACGTATGGTCGGTGGTGGGCAATGAATGTGTAAAAGTGTATTCGGGAGTTCCATTAAATCCGATTGAATTACCTGCCAATACAGATGAAACCAAATGTGTGTATGTTTTGTTTAGTGAAAATGGCAAAAAGGCAGAACTTTTTTTACCCGATTCAACAGACTCTGTGATTTTAAAAGAATTTAAGCCCAAAAAATGGTCCAATCAAAAGTGGTATTTGGCTTTTAACGGGCAAAAATACGACTTGTCAAAAGAGGGCAATTTGATGTATACTGGCGATCCGGAAATGGGCAGTAAAATCATGGGCTCAGACGTTGAAGAGTAATTCAATCAAACAATATCAACCTCCGTTAGAACTTATTTAGCCACCAACGGTTTTTTGCGCAAAATTGCCTGATCAGCAAAGCGTTTGAGTTCAATTTTGGGCTCACCAAACAATTCAATTTCTGATTTGCCCGACAGTTCAAGCGTCGCTTTCTGTTGAACCAAAATAGAACAAAAGGTGTTGGCCTCTGTAATGATTTCTGCATTTTTACAACTGAAATTTTTCCCCGTAAATTGGGTGAAATTGTCCAAACGCAAGCGGAAGTCTGTGACATCACCTTCAATAGATGCATTCGCCTTTTGGTAAATGTCAAGCTTTAAATCTAAGGCGGCCACCAAGGCGGTTACTTCCGCATTTTTGCTCAAATTCATAATGGCTTTGTCTGCTTTCAAATTCAGCTCCGTTTTGGACTTGTCGTTGGCCAATAAATTGAAATTTTTGCAGCGTACATTAATGTGCAGCCGCGCATAATCAAAACCCTGCACGCTTAAATTGTCTAAGTTTAGGTCGGCGATTGCTGTAATATTGGCATCGTGTTTGGCAATAATTAATTTCAAGATATCGGTGTAGGTGACCCGCACGATCAATTTCTTATAGCCCGTTATTTCTTTGGTGGTATGAATGGTTAACTTTTTATTGACAACAGTGCACTCTATTATGGGCAATAAATTGTCATCTGCTTCAATTTCAAGGGTCGATTCATTTCCTTTTATTAGAAATACTTCCAAATTATCGTCAATTTCGATCGCATCAAATTCATCAACCGTTTTTTGAGATAAACTTATTTTTTTACTTCCTTTTATTTTTTCACGTATCTGACAATGTGCTGATTGAATAGGTAAAATTAAAGTAACCGTTAATAATAAAAATGTGACAGTGGTCAGTGAAATATATGTTTTCATAAGGTTCCAATTTTGCGTTGCAATGATACTAAAACGATTTTTGAAACCCAATGACTTACTAAGAATTTGTGCTGGGGTATTTTATTCTTTAAAAAACGCTTGCGTAGTAACAGCCAAATCGCCTTATTCGTACGTTTTATAGCCTTGATTTGCCATTTTTATTTTGCTAATTGTTTGTTGTGCTGATAACATTTTGAACTTCAAGCCACATTGGTTACCTTTGCAGCTTCTTTTATAACCGCTTCGATTAGCTATGCTCTTGTATATTTTTATTGTTTTTTGTGTGGTCTGTGCCATTCAATTGTATTTTTTCTTGGGTGTCTTTGGTGCTTTTTCATTTGGTAAATCAAAAGAGGAGCCCAGTAAAAAACTGCCTGTATCCATTATTGTTTGTGCAAAAAATGAATCGGAACGTGTACAAAAATTAGTGCCAATATTGGCTAAGCAAGAATACGGTTTGTTTGAATTGGTGCTTATTGACGACGCTTCTAGCGATGACACCTTAGATTGGTTTGAACATTTTGAAAGAACCTATTCAAATATCCGCATTGTAAAAGTAGAAAACAATGAAGCCTTTTGGGGCAATAAGAAATTTGCACTTACCTTAGGGATCAAAGCGGCCAAATATGACCATTTGTTGTTTACCGACGCCGATTGTTTGCCCGCATCTCCGAATTGGCTTGCTTTGATGAGTCGGCATTTTACCCCTCAAAAAACCATTATTTTGGGTTATGGGGCCTACTCAAAAATACCAGGTTCATTTTTGAATAAATTAATTCGCTACGAAACGCTTTTAACCGCCACCACCTATCTGGGGAGTGCGCAATTAGGTCGTCCTTATATGGGAGTGGGCCGAAATTTAGCGTATCACCGCAGTGAATTTTTTAAGGTTCGAGGATTTATGGACCACATGAAGATCCGTTCGGGCGACGATGATTTGTTTATCAATCAGGCGGCAACCGCTCAAAACACAACTGTTTGCTACGATCCTGAGGCATTTACCATTTCTGACCCCAAAGAAACGTTTAGTGATTGGATGTACCAAAAGCGCCGACACCTAACCACTGCATCACACTATAAATTTTCAGACAGAAGTACATTAGGGTTATTGGCAATCAGCCAAATCGCATTTCCTGTCTTAGCAATTATCCTTTTGGCGCACCTTTTTTTATGGATCCCCGTCGTGGCAATGATTGGTGTCCGTTATCTATCCGCATGGATCAGCATGGGCTTTGCAGCCAAAAAACTAAAAGAAACTGATTTGATGTATCTGTTTCCTTTTTGGGAATGGGTGTTGATTTTGTGTCAAATCAGGATTTGGAGTGCTAATCTACTTTCAAAACCTGCCCAATGGAAATAGGACCCATTATTGATCGGGCGCTTTTGGGCGAACAAAGTGCTTTTACATTTTTGTTGGATCATTATTGGGGTGAGGTTTTTGGTTTTATGATTAAACGCACCGAAAATGAAACCGATGCCGAAGACATTACCATGGAAACTTTTGCCAAAGCTTTTGGGAAAATAAATCAGTACAATCGGGAATTTCAGTTTAATACTTGGCTCATTGCCATTGCCAAAAATGTCCATATTGACCACATACGGCGCGAAAAGCACCATGTTTCCATCGACATGAATGACGAAGATGAATCAAGAGCCATGCGCATTCCAGACGATTCTCCATCGGCGGAAGACCAATTGATTATTGAGCAAAATTTATCGCTGCTGTTGCGATACATCAAAGAATTGAAGCCACATTACCAAGAAGTTATTCAACTGCGTTATTTCCAAGAATTAAGTTACCAAGAAATTTCCAATCAGCTCAATGAACCCTTGAGCAACGTCAAAATCAAATTGATGCGCGCCAAAAAACTGTTGGCCGATATTATTGACAGTCACCAGCCAAAGTAGTGAAAAAGGAAGGCTAAAAATAACGCAAGGCTTACAAATGTGTAATCACAAACACACTGCGCCTGTTTTGTTGGTGCTCTGCTTCGGTACAAGGAACCCCGTCTGCACAAGGATTCACCAATTGACTTTCGCCCATGCCAACGGCTGCTAAACGAGCTGGGGCTATGCCCTGGTCAATAATCCATTGCCGGGTTGAATAGGCTCTTTTTTCAGATAGCGTTTGGTTATAAAGGGCGGTTTGTCGGCTATCGGTATGCGATTCTATGCAAATGGTCAAAGACGGATAAGTACGCATCACTTCAGCAATTTGCGCCAGTTCTGTAGCGGCTTCGGGACGGATATCCCACTGATCTAAATCAAAGTAAATATCATGAATATCAAATAATTGTGCTAAATTATCTCCCAATTTCAGTGGGATTTTTTCAGGTTTCAATGCGATTATATACGTTTTGTCGTTGTCGTCATACTCAATCGTTTCCCGATAGGGGAAGTACCCTTTTCGGTTCACGGTGAGTTCCAATTTTTGCCCACATGGCAACGATTCCACTTCCATGTGACCTTTGGCATCGGCACGCGTCTTTCCTTTGGCCGCCAATGTTAACAACTGATAGTTTACCACCTGATCTGTTATCGGCAACTTGGTATATTCATCAATAATTTGCCACTGTGGCTTAAATACACACGGTTTTGGCCAATCCGTTTGCAAGTTGAAGTAATAGATGTCGTCGTCGCCCTTTCCGCCCAGTCGGTTGGAACAAAAAAAGCCTTCTTTTTTCGAAGAATGAAGAATGAATCCAAAATCGTCAGATGCCGAATTGAGTGGTTCTTTGTTTTTAAAGAGTTGCCAAAAACGGCCAATGGGTTGTGCGATATATATATCTAATCCACCCATGCCACCGGGTCGGTCACTGGCAAATATCAAATCGGATTGCTCCGTAATAAACGGAAAAGTTTCACGACTGGGCGTGTTGATGCTTGGTCCCAAATTTTCGGGAGTGCCCCACTTTCCATCAGTTGGAATACGTACCCGATACAAATCAGACGAGCCATAGCCACCAGGTCGGTCCGATGCAAAATACAAATCGCAGCCATCGGCGCTTATGGCTGGATTGGCTGTTTGAAATTGGTCACTGCAAAAAGGCAAGCGTTTTTCGGGGCCCCATTTGCCGTTTGGCAATTTATCTGATTGATAAATACTTAAAAATAGAGAACCATCACCATTGCGGTGTTTGCCTTTTTGGTCGTATGAATTTCGGGTAAAAAAAGTGGTTTGTCCATTCTTGGTGATGATGGCCGACGATTCATGAAAACGGGTTTTAAACGCATTATATCGTTTAGGTTTTTCAAATGTATTGGCAATAAGTTGCTTGGATTGATACAAATTAGAAAAACCTTGCCCATTCCAGGCATGCCGATTTGATTGAAACAAACCAGTATCGCGTGTGGAAGTAAAAACGAGTTGGTCATCCCAATAAGCTGGCGCATAATCGGATGAAGCCGAATTGAGTGCTGTGGCCGATTGCACTGACAAATCAACCGTAAAATAGGGGAGTGGTTCCCCATTTTTTTTATTGGGGTACAAAAGCTTATAAGCTGCCTGTACCGCATCAAATTCAGCTTGATTTAATGAAGTCGGATGATTTAAACAGCTGTAATACCTTAAAATAGCTGATTTGTTTTCGGTCCGATTGGGCCAATGAAACCATTCTTTGTAATACAATTGCGCTTTGTCGTAGTGGCCATTTAAAAAATAGGTATTCGCCAGTTGCAGCAAACTTTTTTCACTTTTAATTCCTTTTTGATACAAACGCTCATAGATGGATTGCACATCAACAAAACGGTATTCTTGATAGGCTTTATCGGCTGCTTCCATCGCATCTGATTGTGCACTTACAGCTGCCGTATTCATGATAAGCAAGCAAAAAAAACCAAAAATGAAATCTATTTTACGCATTGCCCATCTTCATTTATTGCGTAGTAAAACGCAAGCCATACGCTGCTTGCAAGGCAGCTTCCATTTCTTCGGTTCGGCTTTTTCGAACCGCAACCACCCAACGGCATTCTTCTTCAAGTTGTTGTTCAATGAGTCGCAAATTTTTTTCTTTTATGAATCGCAAAGCTTTGCTCATATTCGGATAGTCCGAAAGAATCTCAAAAGTGGTTTCTAGCTGTTTTTCAATAATTTGCGCCCCATTCAGCACTTCTTTGCCTGCCGTTTTATAGGCATTGATTAAACCAGAAACCCCCAATTTGACGCCGCCATAATAGCGAACTACCGCCAACAAAGTCTGTGTCAAATTAAACGAAACCAATTGACCCAAAAGGGGAGTGCCCGCTGTGTGCGCTGGCTCGCCATCGTCATTGGCCCGTTGAAACACAGTTTGCGTTCCCCATTGTGCTGCCCAACAAACATGGACCGCTCCCGGATGGGCCTTGCGCAAAGAGTCAAGAATTCCTTTGATTTCTGTGTCGGTTTGAATGGGAAAAGCGAAGCCCAAAAATTTACTGTTCTTGTCTTTAAAAAGCGCCATTGGAGCTGGTTCAGCCAAAGTGAAATAGGTGTCCACTTGTATGCTATTTTAAAATGACAGTTGCTTTTGATCAAATAGCTGCACCACATCTTGCTCGCCTACCTGCAAATTCCAAACTTGAAGCCCCAGAGCTTCAGCCGCATCGGTATTTTCTTTTTTGTCATCGACAAACAAAGTGCGCTTAGGGTTTAAATCTTGTTGATTTAAAATGGTGGTGTAAATGTCCGGATTGGGTTTTCGCAAGCCCATTTCGTATGAATAGTATATCTTTTTGAAGCAACGGTAAAAATCGGTGTAAAATGACATGCCCACGCTTTCTTCAAAATGCTGGATGTGAATGGAATCGGTATTGGTCAACAAAAACAAGGTGTATTTTTGCGACAGCATTTGCAAAAATTCCAAACGGTACAAAGGAAAATCGCCAATAATTTGGTTCCAGGCCTCTTTGATTTTGTACACTGGTGTGTTGGGAATAAATTGTTGAAATGACTCGAGAAACTCCATTTCAGAAATCACGCCTTTTTCGAATAAATCGTTTTGTTTTAATAAAATGTCGTTTGGACCATCTAAACCTAATTTCCGGAAAGCCTCTAAAGATGCTTCTTTTTGTAGATTCAGAAAAATGTCGCCAAAATCAAAAATGATGGTCGTAATCATATGGATGCAAATAAACTAATTGATCGTTTTCTATTGTTTCTCTATTTATAATTTTTCCCTGAATTGCTGGTGATTTAATCCCATTTTGAATGGTTTTGGGGGCTGTAAAAATACGTGCTTCATCCCAAATTTGTTCATCAATAATGGATTGCAACGTATGTCTACCTCCTTCAATGAGCACGGAACTGATCCCTAATTCCCACAGCCGACGGAACAATTGTGTCCATAGGGTTTGGTCAAAAGTACAGATTTCCCGCTTTAAAAAATCAGTTTCAATGTAGTTTTTATTTTGGGTAAAAACCAAGGTATTAAAAGGTTCTATTCGCAATTTGGCATCAGAAGGAACTTTTCCCGTTGCATCTAAAAAGAGCCGTAATGGCTGGTTTCCAGCCCAGTCGCGGGCTGTCAATGACGGATTGTCGGCCAAAACGGTTTGGGTGCCTACCAAAATAGCTGCTTCTTGTGTGCGCCATTGATGCACCCTGAGTCGTGACAGGGTGCCCGTTAGCCAAAAAGGTTGACCCATTTCTTGCTGTGTAGGTGCCATGAATCCATCTTCCGATTGGGCCCATTTGAGCACTATATACGGTCTTTTTTGTTCATGAAACGTAAAAAATCGGCGGTTCAAATAGCGGGCTTGCGCTTCTAAAACACCGATGATTACTTCGATCCCGTGATCGCGCAATCGCTGAATTCCTTGGCCTGCCACCAACGGATTGGGGTCAAGTGTTGCGACAACTACCCTTGGAATGCCCGATTGAATAATGAGATCGGCACAGGGCGGCGTTCGGCCGTGGTGACTACAAGGTTCTAAACTCACGTATAGCGTGGCTTTGTTCAATAAGGACACATCGGACACCGAACCGATGGCATGCACCTCGGAATGAGGCGTCCCTGCTTGATGGTGCCAGCCTTCGCCAATAATTTGGTTGTTTACCACTAGTACCGAACCAACCATCGGGTTGGGGTAGGTGTTGCCTAAAGCTTGCTTGGCAAGTTCCAGGCAGCGATGCATAATAAGGACGTCATGAGTCATAGTGCAAAATTAATCCAATTTATCTTGCGTATTTTAGCCTCTACCAAATTGATTCTTTTATTAGTCTATTTTTGCAGCTATTGAACGTAAAATGAAAGAAATGAACCGCATGAACAAGTTATTTTCAGCGCTGGAACCAAGTTGGCAGCAAGCTTTAAGCAAGGAACTTGAAAGCCCAAAATATGAACAATTGGCTGCGTTTGTGCAACAAGAATACGAGCAAAATAGTTGTTATCCACCTAAAAATCAAATTTTTGCAGCCTTTGATTTGTGCCTTATTGATGACGTTAAAGTTGTTATTCTAGGCCAAGATCCGTATCATGGAGCAGGGCAGGCGCATGGTTTGTGTTTTTCGGTAAATGACAGTCAAGCATTTCCACCTTCTTTGAAAAATATTCTCAAAGAATTGAAACAAGATCTTGGCATTCCGATACCCAATTCAGGCAATTTGACCCGCTGGGCTAAACAAGGTGTCTTATTGCTCAATGCCACTTTAACGGTGCGCGAAGGCCAAGCTGGCAGCCACCAGAAGCAAGGTTGGGAAGATTTCACGGATGCAGTGATTCAACAATTGAATCAAAGCAAACACCCCATAGTTTTTATGCTTTGGGGCGGCTTTGCGCAAAAAAAAGGAAAGGTGATTGACCAAATAAAACACCTAATACTGAATGCGGGTCATCCGTCGCCGTTAAGTGCCAATCGTGGTTTTTGGTTTGGTAATCAGCATTTTAGTAGATGTAATTTGTTTTTAGAGGAACAATATAATCGGAAAATTGATTGGTGAATTTATCAGTTTTTAAAGTTGTAATGTTTGTAAAGTAGCGTCTCAAATTTTTATGAGGTAAAGAGCTTTTAGGGTCTTAATTTTAGAAATTATTAAATTCGCATTGTCTTTTAGTTGGCTGAAACACTAAATATTTTGATAACCGTAACATTCAGGGTCTAAAATCTCGACAATTTTTATTAATCTTTCCAGCATTCTAAATTTCGAACATTCCAACTAAAAAGGTGATGCCTTTTTTCTATTTTACATAATATAAATTATGGTTTAAAATATCAAAACAGATTTTAACGCAAAACATTGATATTCAACAATACTTTCGTGTTTTTTGAAACTCATGCCGTAATCTATACTATTACCAAATACATTCAAACATGCCCACATTCAAACATTCCAAACATTACAAACATTAAAACATTCCAACATTCCAACATTCCAAACATTCCAACATTCCAAACATTCCAACATTCCAAACATTTCCACTTTACAAACATTTCCACTTTACAAACATTACAAACATTCAAACTTTACAAACATTCCAAACATTCAAACTTTATAAACATTCCAACTTTACAAACATAATTCCCCCAAACTTTGCTACTTTCGTGTTTTATTTTATCATTGAAAAATGGCTGAAAATTATAAGACAAAACTACAAAAGGTACGTGCCTTTGTGTTTGATGTAGACGGGGTTTTAACCGATGGCACTGTGTTGGTAACCGACGAAGGACAGTTGTTGCGCAGTATGCATATCCGAGATGGTTTTGCACTAAAAGCAGCTACTGAAAAAGGGTATCCTATTTTAATTTTATCGGGCGGGTTTAATGATGGGGTGCGCATTCGATTGCACAATTTAGGCATTAAACATATTATTTTAGGGTCAAAAGACAAAGTGGCTGACTTCCATACATTTTGTATTGAACAACAAATTGATCCACAGTCTGTTGCTTATATGGGTGATGACATACCCGATTACCAAGTGATGAAAATGACGGGTTTGGCCAGTTGTCCGCAAGATGCCATTCCAGAAATCAAAAAAATATCGCATTATATTTCGCACCGCAATGGCGGACGAGGTGCCGTTCGAGATCTGATTGAGCAAGTGCTGAAAGTGCAAGGAAATTGGGATGTAGAAGCAGATGGAGCCTTTTTTTAGTTTGAATAAAATGAAATTCTATTTGCTTTGTTTTATCGGTTTGTCAGCCGTCTTTTCTTTACGGGGACAAAGGCAACTTTCGCCCGATGTAATTAGTGGTAATATTCAAGTGAAGTTTATCCCCGAGAATAAACAAATTATCGGTTCTGTAGCCTATACTTTTTGGGTAAAATCAATAAATGATACTTTAAAAATTGATGCCAGAAATTTGCAAATTGATCGTGTTTCTTTAAACAATGTCTCGGCAAAATATGATTATAAAAAGCAACTAATAACCGTGATTCCACCCTATCAAGTGGGCCCCAATAAACTGGTTATTGACTACCATGGACAACCCAAGCAAGCCCTCTATTTTTGGGGAGATTTTTTAGATCACAGCCGTTTTGACCAGCAAATTTGGACCCAAGGACAAGGAAAATACAGCAGCAATTGGGTGCCTAGCTTTGACGATCCTACAGAAAAAGTGGTGTTTTCAGTCGCTATTACGGCTGACAGTCGATATCAGGCTTACTCAAATGGGTCACTCCAAACGGAAAAGCACGGAGCCGATGGCAGTATAACCTGGCAATACGCTATGGAAAAACCCATGAGTAGTTATTTGCTCATGTTGGCCGTGGGGCAATTTTGGAACCAAACCATCAAAAGTAAATCAGGTGTGCCGATTGCCATGTATGTGGCCAAAGGAGACGAAGCACATTGGGAACCCACTTACCGCCATTCCAAAGAAATCTTTGATATCCTCGAAGCAGAAACGGGCGTGCCCTATCCTTGGAAAGTGTACCGGCAAATTCCCGTTCGCGACTTTTTGTATGCCGGCATGGAAAATACCACCTCTACCCTATTTGCGCAAGACTTTGTGGTTGATAGTATTGGGTACAATGACCGCCGCTACAGCAATGTGAACGCTCATGAGCTCGCCCACCAATGGTTTGGCGATTTGGTAACCGCACATTCAGGCAAACATCATTGGTTGCAAGAAGGTTTTGCCACCTATTTTGCTCTATTGGCCGAACGTAAATTATTTGGTGATGATTATTTTTACTATCAAATGTACCGCCATGCCGTCGCCTTGAAAAACAATGCCAAACACGACAGCATTCCCATATTAAGTGAAAAAGCTTCATCTTTATCTTATTACCAAAAAGGGGCTTGGGCTTTGTTTGATTTGCACCAAAAAATGGGTGACAAAAAATGGAAAAAATGCATTCGAACCTATTTAAAAAAGTATGCATTCGGCACGGTAACTACCGATGATTTTTTAAAAATAGTACGTGAAACAAGCCAACTAGATACCGATTTGTTTCAAAAAGAATGGCTTGAAAGTGCCCAATTTCCTTGGGATCACGCTTTGGAATTACTTCAAAAGAACGCGCAAATCAAGCAATTGCTTCAATTGCAAAAATCGAGAAGTGGTAGTTCATTAAATTCGAGCGAAGCTTTAAATGTAATGACATCCAACGCCTATTATCCGTTGAAAAACGAAGTTTTATTTCAATTTCGAGAGCAGCCTTTTGAACAAAAGAAGGAAATCATAGAAGCCGCATTGGACTGCAAAGACCTTGAAGTTCGGCAGGCGTTGGCCGAATTTATTGGTGATTTTCCGGAAGCATTCAGAACCAAGTATGAACAATTACTCAGTGATCCGAGTTACGAAACCCAAGAAATTGCCTTAATGCACTTGTGGAAATTATTTCCCGACCAGCGCAAAATGTACTTGGAGCGGTTTCAAAACATAGTTGGATTACCTGATAAATCGCTGCGCATTACTTTTTTGACTTTGGCCATAGGATCTGATTTGTACAATGCCGATGCTACAGAAAACTATAGAGAAGAATTGGAACAATTTTGTACGAACCGTTATGAAACCTCGGTACGTCAGGAGGCTATTACTAACTTACTCTTATTGCATCCGAGCAATGAAACGGCGCTCATTCAATTAATGGAGGGTTTGGCGCATTTTAAATGGCAATTTGTGCAATTTACAAAAGAAAAACTTAAAACCATAAAGGACCAAGCGCAAGGTGTCGAATTATTGAATCAATTAGTAGCGAAAGTGAGTCTGGAGGCGCGTGAAAAAGCAAAAAATTGGATCGCCAAAAACTAAAGGCTTGGAAGTCTGTTAGGCTTGTGTACCTTTGCGGCGGTCAAAAATGACCCTGTGCCCTATTTATGGAACTATCAACGCCCTCTTTTACTGATTTTGATTTACCCAAAGCCTTGCAAAAAGCGCTTGACGAGTGGGGTCTGATTACACCTACCCCCATTCAACAAAGGGCATTTCCAGTCATCATGTCTGGGAAAGATGTAATCGGCATTGCCCAAACAGGAACGGGAAAAACGCTGGCCTATTTATTGCCCATTTTTAAACAGTGGCGTTTTCAACAAACAGACGCACCTCGTGTGTTGGTCGTTGTACCAACCCGCGAGTTGGTTGTCCAAGTAGTTGAAGTGGTGACGCAATTGACGCAATTTATGACCATTAGGACTTTTGGGGTCTATGGTGGAACCAACATCAACACCCAAAAAGACATATTAACTGGTGGCGTCGATTTTTTGGTTGGCACGCCCGGCCGCTTAATGGATTTGTCATTGGATGGCTACTTGCGTTTTGATTCGCTACAAAAATTAGTGATCGACGAATTTGATGAAATTTTGAGCCAAGGCTTCCGGCATCAAATGACCACCTTGCTCGATTTATTGAAAAACAAAAGACAAAACATCTTGTTTTCGGCCACCATGACCGACGAAGTGGATGAAATGCTCGATACTTTTTTCAACCTCCCTGTTGAAGTTTCGTTGGCTCCTTCGGGCACGCCATTGGAACAAATTAACCAACAATTCGTTGAAATTCCCAATTTTTATACCAAGATAAATTACATCGAGCAACAGCTAAAAGACCCGCAATGGGAGCGCGTGTTGCTTTTTGTTTCAGGAAAACGGACGGCTGATTTGCTATTTGAAAAATTAGAGGAATGGGAACCAGGACGTTGGGGCGTATTGCACTCCAATAAATCGCAAAATTACCGTTTGCAAACCTTGGCACAATTTCAAGAAAAAAACCTCCGGGGCATTATTACCACTGATGTCATGGCACGTGGTTTAGATATTCGTGACATTAGCCATGTAGTAAATATTGAATTGCCACAAAGCCCCGAATATTATATCCACCGCATTGGCCGTACAGGTAGGGCCGAAAAAACGGGCGAAGCAGTCAGTTTGATTGCGCCTTATGAAATGGAATTTTGGATTGAAATCCAACTATTCATGGACCAAGAAGTAACCCCAATGGTTTGTCCAACTGATCTTGAGATTTCAACGAGAAAGATGGATTTTGAAATTGATAAAAAGAAGATCAAATTCTTACTCAAAAGGCCA
Organism: Flavobacterium sp. BFFFF2; assembly: GCA_002256385.1. GTDB lineage: Bacteria > Bacteroidota > Bacteroidia > Flavobacteriales > Flavobacteriaceae > Flavobacterium. Next base: position 9,208 of record NKJD01000005.1, on the reverse strand, counting down.
AAACCTTCTGAGGGTGCTGCCTTTCATGAAAAATCAGACAAAAACAAGAAGGTAAATTTGGGAGGCCCAGGCAAAAGAAACCCACGGAAAACCAAGCCTACCAACCGCGGTGTTGAAAGAAAAAGAAGTGCAAAAAAGAAATAAATCACGGATTATGAAGTCCTTATACTTGGCGTGCCGCCTATTTTTAATTGCAATTATTACTGTACTGTGTACCAATTGTGATGACGGAAAATTAGAGGTAAAATCAATTAATTTCACGAGTGTTTTGGTGCAAAGTTGCTCGACCAATAATTTGTTATATAAAAATAACGGCACAGAATTATTGATCCTTGACATTCCGCTAACCAAATTTGCAAATGATGAAACAATGGCAAACAATCCGATCGTTGTTAATTTAAGCAGCACGGAAAGAGTCATTTACAGATCATATAACGGCTCGGTAGGAAGCGCCAATATTTGTCCTACATTACCAAGTACTACACCCCAAGTACAACAAGAATGGGTGGCTACCAACGGGGTGGTATTAATTACTTCAACGGCCATAAAAACGTTTGATAACAATACCAATGCAACAAGAATTACTGGGTACAAACACAATATAGTATTTCGGAATTTAACATGGGATACCCCAAATGGCCAAGTGGTTTGGGCTTATGATTACACCTATGGCGATTACCAAACCAACGTGACAAAACCCTCGTTTAATTTTGGGCTTACGTTGACTACTATTCCTTGCTCAGTGCAGCGCATTTTTGCTTGCAATGTGAGCGAAAGTATTGAATTGAATTTAGCTACTCCTGCCACGGCATTTGCTTCAAGCGTTACCGCTGCTGGTGCGCCTAGAATCATTGTACTTGACGATGCCAATAAAGTAATTTACCGAAATTATATAAATGGCCTCATCAGTCCTAGTTATTATTGCGCTGCTACATTGCCCTCATCGCCTACTTTAAACGAAAGTTGGATTGCATTAAATGGAGAAAGTACGATTTCGGGGTGGATTGAAGTGGAAACTACGACCTCGGGCCCAGATTTTCTGCATACTGTTACGCTTTGCAAAATGAAATTCCAAAAGGGGAACAGTACTTTTTATTTGGCTGACCGATTTTTGTTGGGAACATTGTTGACCAATTAAAATAACAGCACTGAAAATAGTTTACATCACTTCAATAAAAAGGGATTAAAATATTATTTGATTTAATAAAAAAAACACTATTTTTGCACCTCAAATTAAAAACGCATTAACAAAAGGTGTTATTGTGGTTTATACCTTTAAATAATTAAAGCTTCAAAACCCAAGACATCACTAAAACAAAAACCATGAAAAAAGGAATTCACCCAGAAAATTACAGACTTGTTGCTTTTAAAGACATGTCAAACGAAGATGTATTTATTTCAAAATCAACTGTTGATACTAAAGAAACCATTACTGTTGATGGGGTTGAGTATCCGGTTTACAAAATGGAGATTTCGCGTACATCGCATCCTTTTTACACTGGTAAATCTAAATTAATTGACACGGCTGGTCGTATTGACAAGTTCCGTACCAAATACGCTAAAAAAGCATAATTATTTAGTAAAGTGTTCAACTTTTATAAGAACCATTTGCCTCGCAAATGGTTTTTTTTATGTTTAATCTCAAAATTGCTCCTTAAAATTTTAGCAAATTGTCTATTTTTGACCACTCACTAACCTTGCATATCACATGAATTATATCTTGTTTGACGGACCAAATCGTGCCGCATTTTTACCATTAACGTTTACACGTCCCGTGGCCGATTTGCGCATTGGTATTTTAACCATTCGCGAAAAATGGGAACGATATTTGGGTTCCACCACCACGACCATCACCGAAGATTATTTATCGGACAAATACCCGATGGTTGAAATGGAACACAATGTACTTATTAATGCTTCCTACCTACCCAATGCTATTTTAGCCGAAATGGTAAAGAATTTATCAGCACAACAAGTAATTATGCACCACGATAACATCGTTGCTTTTTCAACTTCCGATTCGCAAGAAGAAGTTGATTTGGATGCATATGAAACGTTGCATTTTACTGATGATTGTTTGTATATAGAACATGTTTGGGATTTATTTCAGAAAAATGACCAAGCCATTCGCGAAGATTTTGAATTGCTCACAGAAGATAGAACATCACAAGTGGTTTCCAATACGGTTACCGTTTTGGGCAATGCCCTTTTTGTTGAAGAAGGTGCCAAATTGGAATGTGTCACTTTAAATACCACAACTGGCCCCATTTACATTGGCAAGAATGCCGAAATCATGGAAGGCAGTGTCATTCGAGGTCCTTTTGCCTTGGGCGAAGAAGCACAAGTAAAATTAGGTGCAAAAATATATGGTGCCACTACGGTTGGCCCGCATTGTAGGGTCGGTGGCGAAGTGAGCAATTGTATGCTTATGGGGTATTCCAACAAAGGGCACGATGGCTTTTTGGGCAATGCCGTGTTGGGCGAATGGTGTAACATTGGAGCCGACAGCAACAATTCTAATTTGAAAAATAATTATGAGCCAGTAAAATTATGGAGCTACATCAGTGAGCGTTTTGACAAAACTGGTCTTCAATTTTGTGGTTTAATCATGGGCGATCACAGCAAATGTGGCATCAACACCATGTTTAATACCGGGACGGTTGTGGGCGTTAGTGCCAACGTATTTGGCAGTGGGTTTCCAAGAAACTTTATACCTGATTTTTCGTGGGGAGGCGCTGGGGGTTTTACCACCTATACCCTACCCAAAGCCTTTGAAACAGCACGCATTGTAATGAGTCGCCGCCATCTAGATTTTACCGACGAAGACAAAGCCATTTTAGAACATGTATTTGAGTTGACCAAAAGTTATCGCAATGAAAGTTAAACCCAGATTACGCATTAGACTTTGTAATGAAACCAACACTTACAAAAAGTTTGCATTTGCATACTCCAATAAAAAAGTTGGTTCTTAATGACCATTTAAAAACAAATATTAACGCCATTAAAATGGGAAAAGGACAAAAAAGCTGGGAATGCACGGACTTTTTTTACCGCAGGTGTAGCAGCGCTACATTGAGGATAAAAAACTGAATTGATTTAGACTTTTTTGATTGAAGCGAAAAATGAGGATTTTGGTTCCAGATTGTCACTTTTTTGCACTGCATAGCAGCGCTACGGAATGAAGTGGTTTAGACTTTTTTGATTGAAGCGAAAAATGTGGATTTTTGTTCCAGATTTTAGCTTTTTTGCACTGCATAGCAGCGCTACGGAGTAATAAAAAGCTGAAATATGGGGTGAAAAGACCATTTTGCAGCCAATTGAAAAAAGTTTAAACCACTTCAATAATAAAAAGGGGCAATATGGGGCGAAAAGACCATTTTGCAGCCAATTGAAAAAAGTTTAGATCAATTCTCAGTACATTACCAGATTTGCAGTCATTTTTCCATGTAATAAATTTCTAATGCGTAATCTGGGTTAAACAACGATCATTTCCATAAAAAAAAAAGCCGCCCTTTTTATACAGGGCGGCTTTTTTGCGAATTAATAATCTGTGCATTTATAAAATAATTTGAATCAACTGACCAGACGGATCAATGATTTGGACAATGAAATTTTGAGAATCATCTTTCCCTGAAATAATTTGACGAACCGATTCTACATCAGTCACTTTTACATTGTCAATTGAAATGATGATGCTGCCTTTCAATTGGTTTTCAAAAGCTTTGTAATTTGGATTATTAATGGCGGAAATTTTTACGCCACCAGCCACCCGGAATTTCTTTTTATCAGCGCCATCAATATTGATTAATTCAAGGCCTTTGAGCTCAGAATTGACCAAATCATATTTAACTAATGAAACGGGCACTGTGAGGTTTTCTCCCTTGCGAAGCACGGTCACCATTACTTTGTCATTGGGGCGTTTGGTATTAATAAAACCGGTCAAATCGGCGTAAGTAGCAATTTTTTGGTTGTCAATTTTTTTAATGACATCGCCTTCATGTAAACCCGCTTTTTCGGCACCCGAACTTTTGTTTACTTTACTAATGTAAAAACCTTCGGTGTCGGTAAGTCCAAATTGTTTGGCCGTGGCGCTGTTTAATTCTGCCCCTTCGACGCCTAAAATACCGCGTTGTACTTTGCCAAATTCCATTAAATCTTCAATAATTTTACGGGTAATATTGGATGGAACGGCAAAAGAGTAACCAATATACGAACCCGTTTGCGACGAAATCATCGTATTTATTCCAATGAGTTCACCACGCGTGTTAACCAGCGCCCCGCCGCTGTTTCCAGGGTTCACCGCCGCATCCGTTTGAATAAATGACTGTATGCCATTGGTGTCTAAATTTCGGGCCTTGGCTGACACAATACCTGCGGTTACGGTTGAATTCAAATTCATAGGGTTGCCCACTGCCAACACCCATTCGCCCACCCGAACCACATCAGAATCGGCAAAAGTGGCATAAGGCAATTTTTCGTCGGCATTGATCTTTAACAAAGCAATATCCATTTTAGAATCGGCTCCAATTAATTTGGCTTTGTACGATTTTTTATTGTTCAAGGTGATTTCAATTTCGGTCGCTTCCTTGATGACGTGGTTGTTCGTAACAATGTAACCATCTTCAGAAATAATCACACCAGAACCTGTACCAATTTGCTCTTGTTGTTGGCCGCCGCGAAACCCAAACATAAAATCCATAATCGGATTATTTACGGTACGCACCGATACATTTTTAACGTGGACCACCGTATGTATGGCTTTTTCGGCTGCCTCAGTAAAATCTACTGCTTCAGATGACAAGCCAACGGTACGGGTTTGTGCCCAAGGCGAAAGGGTGACCACAGAGCCAGCGGCATGAGGCTCGATAAAGTACTTATACCCAGCTAATGTCATGGCGCCACTGACCAAAGACACGGCAAAAACACTTGAAATTCGTCTCATAGTTTAAAGATGTTTTAAAATTTAACAACAAAATTAATTATTTCACAATTGCACCCAAAGACGTTAACGCTCGGTTAACAAAGATTAACATCTCATTAATAGTTCTATTTTTGCAGGCAAATAATTGAAATGACTATACCTTTTTTTAAATATCAGGGAACAGGCAACGATTTTATCATGATTGATAATCGTTTGCAAACATTTCCCAAAAACGATACCAAACTGATTGCCACCTATTGTGACCGCCGTTTTGGCGTGGGTGCCGATGGGTTGATCTTGCTTGAAAATGACATTTCGTCCGATTTCAATATGATTTATTATAATTCGGACGGACAATTGGGCAGTATGTGTGGCAATGGCGGCCGTTGTGCAGTGGCATTTGCGCAATTTTTGGGCATCATTGACCAACAGACTACTTTTGTAGCAGCCGATGGGTTGCACAGCGCGGTCTGTACTGGCCCACAAATTGCTTTGGCTATGAATGAAGTAGCTGCCATCAAACCTTGTTTAAATGGCTATTTTGTAAATACGGGTTCGCCCCATTTTGTGCTCCTCACAGAAGATGTGGCGGCTATAGATGTAGATAAAGAGGGCGCTCATTGGCGTCGGCAACCTGATTTTGCACCTGGAGGCACCAACGTGAATTTTGTGCAAATGATCGGTGAAAACCACTTTACATTGCGCACTTTTGAACGGGGTGTTGAAGCAGAAACCTTGTCATGTGGCACGGGTGCCACTGCGGTTGCCTTAACCATGCATCACCTAGGGAAAACCACAGCCAATCAGGTAACTATTGATGTACTTGGCGGTGAACTCGTGGTTTCGTTTGAATTTGACGGCAGTGTTTACACAAACATTCAATTGATAGGCCCAGCTGCTCAAGTTTTTTCTGGAAATTTAAATCATCCAATATGAACCCGACCTTATACAATGAATTGATTCGGTTGCGGCCATTGGAACCCGAGGATTTGGAATGGATTTATCAATTAGAAAATGATGAGTCTGTTTGGGAAGCGAGTCATACACAAACCCCTTACAGCCGTTTTTTAATAAAGCAATACCTCGAAAATGCGCACTTGGACATTTACGAAGCCAAGCAACTTCGACTTGTCATTGAAAACAGGGTGACTCACGAAGTGGTTGGCCTCATCGATTTGTTTGAATTTGACCCGCAACACCGCAGAGCAGGCATCGGCATTCTCATTACCGAATCGTCTGAGCGCGGCAAAGGCTTTGGGAAAGCTGCATTGGGCGCTGTTATTGACTATGCTTTCAGGAAGTTACATTTGCATCAATTGTATGCAAATATTGACACAGAAAACGTCATCAGCCTCCGACTTTTTAGTACTTTTGGATTTCGTGAAGTGGGAATCAAAAAAGAATGGATTCTCAAAAATCAACGTTATTTAGACGAAGCCTTATACCAATTGATTAACCCTTTATCTGTATGACCAAAAAGAAATTAGCCCTGTATGTCGTGTTGGGCGCATTGACAATCCTTATTGGAATTTGTATTTCCATTTACATTACAGCCTTTACGGCCAATACCAAATTTGACCAAGACGAAATATACATTTATATTCCAACGGGAAGCAACTATGACCAGGTAAAAGAATTGGTTGGCCCATTTGTGGCCGATTGGGATAAATTTAATGCGGTGGCAGAACGAAGAAATTACACTGAACACGTAAGGCCAGGAAAATTTTTGTTTAAAAAAGGCATGAGTAGTTTTCAATTGGTAGCTTCTTTACGGCACAATGTGCCAGTGAGGCTGTCTTTTAATAACCAAGAACGACTCGAAGATTTGTGCGTCCGATTGAGTGCGCAAATGGAACCAGATACGACGCAATTTTTGACTGTATTTCGGGATAGTATTTTCCTCAAAGACAATGGATTCACTAAAGAAAATGTATTTAGCATGTTGCTGCCAAATACGTATGAAGTGTATTGGAATACTACGGCTGAAAAATTTAGAAGTACCATGCTCGATGAGTATAAAAAATTTTGGAATCCGACCCGACGATCACAATGTGAAAAACTAGGAATGAGCCCAATTGATGTCACTATTTTGGCCTCGATTGTTCATAAAGAAACCGTAAAAAAATCGGAACGGCCCATTGTGGCTGGGGTGTATTTAAACCGTTTAAGAACAGAGATGCCGCTTCAGGCTGATCCGACCGTGATTTATGCCCTCAAAAAACAGACCAATCATTTTGACCAAATCATCAAAAGAGTGTTGCTCAAAGACTTATACACAGCCTCCCTTTACAACACCTATTTACATGCTGGATTACCTCCAGGCCCAATAGCTATGCCCGATGTCGATGCTATTGACGCGGTACTCAGTCCAGCCGAACACGACTACTTGTATTTTTGTGCCAGTGTAACTCGTTTTGGCTACCATGAATTTGCTTCTGACATGACCCAACACGAGGCCAACCGCAAAAAATATGTGACATGGCTCAATGCACAAGGTACTTTACGCTAATTGTTATATTTTTCGTTGGTTCCCTCGCTTTTGCTCAAAAAGCAAGTGACTCCATTATTAAACCAATAAAGTCAAAAGAATGGATCGTTTGGACGGCTTCCGGTACAGCAGGTCTGGGCTCATTATTGGCGCTCAATCAATTGTGGTATGCAGATTACCCAAGAAGCGCTTTTCATTGGAAAAATGACAACAACGAATGGCTGCAAATGGATAAAATGGGACATGGCTATGCTGGGTATCAACTTTCATCTATTGTTGCGGAAGGATTTGAGGCGGCCGGAGCTACACGTTCAAAAGCTGTTTGGCAAGGCGCTTTAATCAGTTGGACTTATTTGGCAGGTATTGAACTCATGGACGGCATGTCATCGCAATGGGGTGCCTCTTATGGCGATTTAATTGGCAATACCACCGGTGCAGGCCTGTTTGTTGTGCAAGATCAACTATGGCATGAGCAGCGAATTATCCCCAAATTTTCGTATCATACCACCCCCTATCCTGGATTGCGTCCGCAAGTGTTGGGGCAAACTGTTTCAGAACAACTCATTAAAGATTACAATGGACAAACCTATTGGCTTTCGGCCAATATCAAATCATTTATTCACTGGAAACCTATTCCAAATTGGCTCAATATAGCGGTTGGTTATGGCGGCCGCGGCATGATTACTGGCGATGACTTATTGGTCAACGATGTATTTTTTCCAGACACCCAACGTACCCGTAAATTCTATGTGAGTTTGGATGTCGATTTAACGAAAATTAAAACCAAAAACACCTTGTTAAAGTATGTTTTTAAAGCGGTAAACCTACTGAAAATCCCTGCTCCTGCGTTGTCGTTTTCTACGCATGGCAAGCCAGAATGGGTTGGCTTGTATTTTTAGATAATCTTAACTAATTAAAAATCAATAGTCTAGTTTTTTTCGTATCTTTGCTTCGCTAATTCAGTGTGGTGACAGCTGCTGAGAAATCAACAAATATGACTAAATCCGGCTTATATTACACGACGGTATTATTACTGGTAATCTTTATCAGTTCAGGTTTTAAAAAAGAATCTAAGATGCCGCCATTAGCGGATTTTCACACCAACAACAAAGCACTCCTCTTTGTTTTCCCCACCACTGATTTGCATGAATATGCGGCTTATCAAGTACCTTTTACAGGTCACTTTTTTGTAGGTTTCAAAAACGCCGTAGCATTTAGAGAATCACAAGGAAAATACAAAAAAATCAATCCATGGGGGTTCTTGGGTAAATACCAATTTGGCCCCAATACACTCAAAAAAGTAGGGATTCATAATACTTCCCGTTTTTTACAATCTCCCCGTTTGCAAGAGGAAGCATTTGTGGCTTTGTTAGCCCAAAACAAAGATGCTTTGGCAAAATATATTTCGTATTTTGAAGGAAAAGTGGTTGCTGGCGTAAAAATTACCGAATCAGGTATTTTAGCTGCAGCTCACTTGGGTGGCGTGAGTTCCGTTAAACGGTTTTTAAATTCTAACGGCAAATGGCGTTGCCGCGATCACAATGGCGCATCAGTTCGTTCATACATGCGCGAATTTGGGGGTTATGATACGGCTAACATCCCAGCTGATGAAAAAGCGAAAGTAAATTTGTAACTCATTTTATCTTCAGTACATGACAAAAAATATATTTCATTGAAAATCAACAAAATAGCCATAAAGAAATTTGGATAAAAGACTGATATTCATTACATTAGAGAATTATTACCACATAATTTTTCTGATGAAGAATACCAGTCCAGTTTGTAAAGATAAAGAGTTA
>NKJD01000113.1 GCA_002256385.1 Flavobacterium sp. BFFFF2 | reverse complement strand
TATTTTTGTTTTTGGCATTGAAGCAGTTTGCGGATGGTTTATCAAAACCCAAAGTTGCAATGGTAATTACGGCTTTGGGCTTGATAATAAATGGAATAGGCAATTATTTACTCATAAACGGTAAAGCAGGCTTACCGCGTTTGGGTTTAGAAGGAGCAGCTATTTCAACTTTTTTGACAAGAATTTTTATGTTGATTTTGCTTTTCTTGTATTTAAGAAATAGTGATACATTTAAAGGGGTATTTATCAAATTGCGATTAATATCGCATCATCCACTTACATGATGGCCACTGGCTTTTCTTTTGCAGGTGGTATAAGAGTTGGAGAAGCATGGGGAAAACGCAGCATAAAAGATATCAAGTTGGCCGGTTTTTCTGCTTATTTTTTAGTGTTTTTATTTATGAGTTTGTGCAGTGTGCTGATTTTGGTCTTTGATCAATTTTTACTTAAACTTTATATAGACGACTTTGAAGTTATTAAATTAGCTCTTCCTTTGTTAAGCATAGCTGCATTTTTCCAGCTTTCAGACGGCATTCAAGTAGTAGGACTTGGAGTACTTCGTGGTTTGGCAGATATAAAACTTCCAACTATCATTACATTTGTGGCTTATTGGGTAGTGGCTTTACCAATGGGTTATCTTTTAGGTTTTGTT
>NKJD01000004.1 GCA_002256385.1 Flavobacterium sp. BFFFF2 | reverse complement strand
TTGTCCTTTTCCCATTTTAATGGCGTTAATATTTGTTTTTAAATGGTCATTAAGAACCAACTTTTTTAATTTGAGTTTGCAAATGCAAACTTTTTGTAAGTGTTGGTTTCATTACAAAGTCTAATGCATAATCTGGGTTTAAAACGCTGGAAACAGCGTTTTTTTTTTTATCATAACTAACCTAACCTTATTCAAAGGGATCTCATTGAAAGCTGAATCTATATGATTTGTACTTTTATTTTAACCATTTTAACTCAAAAAATCATTCCTAAAGTCTAAGTTTGTACTTTCCCATTTTGTTATTCTTAAAATATGCCCCATTTTACGTTTTCACCTTATTTTATATTGTTGTTTTCCTTGTTTGGCTTTGGGCAACATGCGGTCACAACTTCAGGCGGAGATGGGTCAAATACGGATGGTAAAGTCAGTTATTCTATTGGGCAGGTTTTTTATCAAACGGAGGTTAACAACACCCATACTGTGTCTCAAGGGGTGCAGCAGCCTTTTGAAATTTCGGTGCTACAAGTAGATTCAAATGTTAAAAGTAGTTTTCAGGTTGCCATTTACCCCAATCCAACCACCCAATATGTAACCCTTGAACTGAAAGAAAACCAATTGGATGCCTTTCAATTTCAACTATTTGACGGCAGTGGAAAAGCCATTTCAAAAGAATCCCCTATTATGCAGCAGCAAACACCAATTTCGTTTGACAGTTTGCCCAGCGGGGTTTATTTTGTTACCATAAAAAACAACAACCACCCCATTCAGACTTTTAAAATCATCAAAAAATAACCGATGAAAAACACTTTCCTATTTCTTGTTTTACTATTCGTTACCAGCTTTTCATTTGCGCAAGTTCCTCAGAAAATGAGCTACCAGGCGGTCATCAGGAACAGCAGCAATGCCTTGGTGAACAATGCCAGCGTCGGTGTCAAAATGAGTATTTTGCAAAGCTCGTCAACAGGCAATGCGGTTTATGTTGAAACGCACAACGCCACGACCAACGACAATGGGTTGGTTAGCTTGCAAATTGGAAATGGATCTGTTGTTACGGGCAGTATGGCAGCCATCAACTGGGCCAATGGCCCTTATTTTATTAAAACGGAAACCGACCCAACGGGCGGCACCAATTATAGCATTTCAGGAACCTCAGAATTATTGAGTGTGCCGTATGCACTCGCGTCAGGCCAAAGCATGCCAGCACCAGGAAATGCGGTGGGCGACATGCAATATTGGAATGGCACTGCTTGGGTATTTTTGTCCCTTGGCACTTCGGGTCAAATTTTGAAAGTCGAAAATAATATGCCACAATGGACCACGCCGGCGCAACCAGCCTTGAGCACGGTAAACACCGACGCTGTTTCAGCCATACAAGCCAGATCAGCTACGGTAAGTGGTATTGTGGTGAGTAACGGCGGAGAATTGGTAATTTCGCGAGGCATTTGCTACAGCACATCGGCCAATCCGACCGTTTCTGACAATATTATTACTGTTGGAGCGGGTATGGGCACTTTTTCAGATATCATCCAAAACCTATTGCCTAATACCGTGTATTATGTGCGTGCGTTTGCCACGACCATAGCTGGAACTGCCTACGGCAATGATGTAAATTTCACAACAACAAATGGCATTGGCTCGGTTACCACCACCGCGGTCACCGAAAACCAACAATGCTACATTACTTGTGGTGGTACTGTGGTTTCTGATGGAGGCGATCCATTATATGCTGCGGGGATTTGTTTTAGCACATCAAACAATCCGACCATTTCAGATAATGTTCAAAATGCGGGCGATTTTAATAATATTATTGTTCAATTTACGTCTTTGCAACCCAACACTTTGTACTATTACAGAGCGTTCATTACCAATAGCACAGGTACTTTTTATGGGGCTGTAATGAGTGTTACCTCACAGAATAATACCGCCACAGTAACCACCGAACCGGTGACACAAATTAAAACGTGCAGTGCCACCCTCAACATGAGTTTTGTGGAGGCCATTCCCAATTCGGTTTATAACAATGGCATTTGTTACAGTACTACGCCTATGCCCACAGTTGAAACGGCGGAAACTATTAATTTGGCGGGGACTTTATCAAAAGACTTAAGTTGCTTGTTGCCCAACACCACGTATTATGTCCGTTCTTTTGTGAATAATTGTTATGGTTATAAATATGGCAACCAAATCAGTTTTACCACAACCAATAGTTTAATTTCAGTAACTACCAATGCGCCAACGACAATAAAGGCATGTACTATTGAAATTCCTTACAATACGGTCAATGTGGGCGATGGCTCTTGCGTTGGCAACTCCAATGGCATTGCATTCGGCACGGCACCCAATCCAACCGAGGTCTCGGTGGGAACCAATAACTCAGGCTATGTTTTGTATGGATTAACAGCTAACACGCTCTATTATTTCAGAGGTTTTACCACCAAATGCGATGGAAGCAAAGTGTATGGCAACCAAATTCAAGTGACCACTTTGCCTAAATATACGTCCATTATTACCAATGCAACTACAGACATCACGGCCGGTACAGCAATTTTAAATGCTTCAATTATTGGAAATGGCCAAGATTATACCAATTTTGGTATTTGCTTTGGCACCGCACCCAATCCGACCATTGCCGGCACTACAATCTATAATGGCATTACTTTGAGCGCTTTCACATTTAGCAGACCCATTCAAGGGCTTACACCAAACACCACTTATTATGCACGGGTTTTTGTGCACGATGGCGGTGCCAATTGCTTAGGCATAAGCTATGGCAATCAAATTAGTTTTACCACAACTAGTGGCCCATTGGTAGTGGGGCAATTGTACCAAGGTGGTATCATTGTTAAACTGAACACAGCCACGAGTGGCATCATTGCGGCAACAACCGACCAAGGCACTGCCGCTTGGGGATGTGAAGGGACAAGTGTTACGGGAACACTATCGACAGTTGGTTCGGGCCAAGCCAATACCAATGCCATTTTAACAGCTTGTTCGACTGCCGGCATTGCAGCACGTGTTTGTGATGCATTGGTGTTAAATGGCAAAAGTGATTGGTATTTGCCTTCGGAGCAAGAAATGCTGCTCATTAACCAGCTCACTTATTTTAGCACGAATAACAATGAAACCCTCTATTCCAATACTTCAAATTACTGGAGTTCTACACAAAGCAGTGCCACCCAAGCCAAAATCATTAGTGTGGATACTTCGGGTAATTTAAACAAATCGGAGGCCGCAACCAGGGTTCGGGCGGTTCGGAGTTTTTAATACCACTTCAATTGAGTTGAACAAGTGACCTATTTATTGATACGTTGCCTTTTTATAATTGAACATAAGGTGTGACTTAGCAAGGCAGTTTGCTATCGCTTTATAAACTTGAGCACTTCCAACCTGTTTTCAAATTGCACATGCAATAAGTACATGCCTGTGGCCAATGCTGCAATGTTCAATTTATGATCAGATGTTTGGTTCAATGCATATTTTTTTCCAGCCAAATCGGTAGCCCATAATTGAACGATTTGGTTGTTGTCAACACCCGTGATTTCTATTTGTTCATTAGCAGGATTTGGAAAGATGCTGCATTTTGGATGAACTTGAAAATCAGCCGTGTTCAACGCAGCGGGACATGAAATCGGCACCAAAGTCATCGAGTCAGTGGTGTTGCCGTTGCCTAAGCAGCCCCAGAAGTTCCAACCCCAAGTCCATAATTCACCTGTGGTAGTGATGGCCGCGGCACTTTGGTTGCCAACCGACACCGACTTCCAGTTTGATGCAGTGCCCAATTGTAAAAAATCGTTGGTTAACTGCACCGTGGAAGTGGAAGGATATCCCAGTTTTACACCTGTATACCACAAACTGCCATTGGTCTTAATGATGGCTGACGTATTGTTGCCACAATCGGTGTCTTTTACGTAATAATTGACGCAGCCAGCGCAAGTTGTGTTTCCCGTTTGGCCATACACATTGCTTCCCCACGTTACCAACAAACTATTCGCTGATTTCACGTCGTAGCTATGGCTTCCACCCGCCGACATAAACTTTACTCCCGTGCTATTATATGACCGTGCTTGTGGCGTCATAATGTAATTGCTTGAGGTGGCTCCCACAGGGTTGCCACTGTTATAGCCCCATCCATATACTGTGCCATTGTTTTGCAAAGCCAAAGAATACCGATCGGCTGCCGAAACCAAATTCCATGTGCTTAAGGTGCCAACCTGGGCTGGTATATTGCGGTGTAAACCATCGCCATAGCCAGAAGTATTGCCTAATGCATAATAATCACTATTGCCCCATGACCATAAAGTGCCATTGTTTTTGGTGGCCAATATGTGCGAATAGCCCGCCGAAATAGACTTCCAATCGGTGTCTGTATTTACTTGAACTGGGATGGATTTGTTTACAAAAGTTCCGTCGCCTAATTGGCCGTATCTGTTGTTTCCCCATGCCCACAACGTGCCATCGTTTTTCTGAGCCAACGTAAAAGCAAAAGGGCCGCTGCCAGCTGACACGGTCTTCCAATCTGCATCGGTGCCCACTTGAATCGGTGTGGTTTGATTCACGTTGGTTCCAATACCCAATTGCCCGTGATTGTTTCCGCCCCAGGCCCATAGCGTGCCATTGGCGGCAATGGCTAAAGCATGTGTGTAGCCAACGGAAACAGATTTCCAACATTGCGCAGGAGCAACTGAGAACACCAAAAAGAGGATGAGGATATAGAGGCGATTTGCGTTCATGGTTTTTTTGTAAAAGTATGATAGATTTGCTGGATAAAACGGGGAGTTTCATGTTGTGATGGTTTCCATTCCATTAATAAAAAAACCGCCTTAAGGCGGTTTAGTGTATTGAATAATAAATAATTATAATTAATTAAGCACGGTATTCAATGCGTCGTTCATGCTGCGCACCGCATCAGAACTTTTAGCAAACAACGCCTTTTCTTGGTCGTTCAAGTCCACCTTTACAATTTGTTCAATCCCATTTTTACCAATGATACATGGAACGCCCATGCAGATGTCACTTTGGCCATATTCGCCATCAAGCATCACTGAGCAAGGAATCATTTTGTGTTGGTCATTTAAGATGCTGTCAACCAAAAAGGCTACTGAAGCACCTGGAGCATACCATGCCGAAGTGCCTAGCAATGCAGTCAAAGTAGCGCCGCCAACCATGGTGTCAGCCGATACTTTAGCCAATTCTTCTTCACTCAAAAATTGAGAAACAGGAACCCCATTAATTGAAGCCAAACGCGTCAATGGAATCATGGTGGTGTCACCGTGTCCACCAATTACCATGCCTTGGATGTCGTTGGCAGGTTTGTCTAACGCTTGTGATAAATAGGTTTTAAAACGAGAACTATCTAAAGCGCCACCCATACCAATAATGCGGTTTTTCGGCAATCCAGTTGCTTTTAAAGTCAAATAGGTCATGGTATCCATCGGGTTTGACACGACCACTATAATGGCATTGGGCGAATGAGCCAATAAATTTTCAGCTACGCCTTTTACAATGCCCGCATTGATGCCAATGAGCTCTTCGCGCGTCATCCCTGGTTTACGTGGAATACCAGACGTAATAACAACTACGTCACTACCAGCTGTTTTGCTGTAATCGTTGGTGCTACCAATGACACGGGTGTTAAATCCTAAAGTGGTTTGCGTCTGCATAATGTCAAGGGCTTTACCTTCGGCAAATCCTTCTTTAATGTCAACCAGAACAATTTCACTAGCTATGCGTCGGTGTGCAATGGCATCGGCACAAGTAGCTCCCACGTTTCCGGCTCCTACTATGGTTACTTTCATGATGTTAATTTATTTGGTTATTGAAAATTTTAAAATTCTACTTGAACGGCGGCTGTTAGGTTGGTAAACTTTCCAAAAGCAAATGCCGATTGCGCGTACAAATACTTGTAAATGTGATACCTACATGATACTTCGCCAATTAAATTGTATTTTGATTTGGCAATGGTTTTAAAACGGTTATTCAATTTGGTGTTCAATGTTTCGCCATCAGTTGTTGTGATCATTGAATTGTCAGAGCCCATTACCTTGTACTCAAAGTCGCTGTAATTGCCAATGATGCCTCCCATAAATTCAAATTTATTCCAATTTTTTGAAAAATTCCATTGCAATTGATAGGTGCTTACCACGCCTTGTAACCGTTCAATACCTGATAATAAACTCTGAGCAAGCGAATTGGTCGATTTGAATAAATCAAATGACACCACCTCATTGCAATAGCTAAACATCACCGCAGAATCCAAGCGATTCTTAGGGTTGGTGGTTTTAAAATATTGCCCCAAATTGTGTTTTAATCCTGCTCCCCACACCTGATAATCGCCATGAACCAATTGCACATGTGCCGAAAACTTTCCACTCACTTCAAATCCTTTCCAGAGGCCAACTGACGCCATCGCATACGGATAGGTGATGGTTTCTTGGCCCACACCTTGCGGCGTGTCTAATGTAAATGCTTGTACGCCGCCAAAATCAATTCCTAGGTCTATGCGACCTTCAAGCGTTGTTTGCTGGTCGGAACCGAGCGCCGATTGCATGACCATTGGAGTTAATCCAGCATCCTTAATTTGTAAATTCCTCATCTCGGTATTTGACAAATTAAAAGTACGGTCTCTGTTGGGTACAAAAAATGTATTAAAATACACGCCCCCAGTAACTTGACCAAGCTTGCGCAATTTGGTGCTCACCATCCAATTGGACGATGCCTGATACACGGCGGCATCCGTCATCGGCGTAATGTACCGATCAGTGAAATAAACGGCGTCATTAATTAAATCATTCAGGTCGGCTGTTGGTGTTGTTTGACCATAAAATGCTGTTGAGCCGAAAAATATGGTCAACATCAAAAAAGCCTTACGCATCAATTTTTGCATAAATCGCATTTTTCTCAATGAATTCTCTACGCGGTGGTACTTCATCGCCCATGAGCATCGAAAAAATACGGTCCGCTTCGGGCAAACTATCAATGTTTACTTGTCGGAGCGTTCTAAAAGATGGGTCCATGGTCGTGTCCCACAATTGTTCGGCATTCATTTCACCCAAACCTTTATAACGTTGGATGTTCACGTTTCCGCCCATTTGAAGTGAAATCACATCGCGTTGGTCATCGTTCCAAGCATATTCCTTTTTGTTTCCTTTTTTTACTAAATAAAGTGGGGGAGAAGCAATGTATACGTGGCCTGCTTCAATAAGTTCTTTCATGAAACGGAAGAAAAACGTCAAAATAAGGGTTGAAATGTGACTTCCATCAACGTCCGCATCGGTCATGATGATCACTTTGTGGTAGCGTAATTTCTCTAAATTCAAGGCTTTACTGTCTTCTTCGGTGCCAATAGTGACGCCTAGCGCAGTAAATATATTTCGGATCTCTTCGTTTTCAAACACTTTGTGGTGCATGGCTTTTTCCACGTTCAAAATTTTACCACGCAATGGCAAAATAGCTTGGAAAGCACGGTCACGACCTTGTTTGGCCGTTCCACCTGCCGAGTCACCCTCCACCAAGTAAATTTCGCATTTCGCCGGATCTTGCTCTGAACAATCGGATAATTTCCCAGGCAATCCGCCGCCGCCCATGACCGATTTACGCTGCACCATTTCACGGGCTTTCTTAGCCGCATGACGTGCTTGTGCCGCAAGAATCACTTTTTGGACAATGATTTTGGCATCAACTGGGTTTTCTTCGAGGTAATTTTCAAGCATTTCCGAAACCGCTTGCGAAACAGGCGAAACCACTTCGCGGTTTCCTAATTTCGTTTTGGTCTGGCCTTCAAATTGAGGCTCTTGCACTTTTACTGAAATCACAGCCGTTAACCCTTCACGGAAATCATCGCCTGAAATTTCAAATTTTAATTTTTCAAGCAATCCAGAAGCATCGGCGTATTTTTTCAAGGTACGGGTCAATCCCATTCGGAAGCCTTGCAAATGCGTTCCTCCCTCGTGGGTGTTGATGTTGTTGACGTATGAAAATATGTTCTCAGAGTAACTGTCGTTGTAAATCAAAGCCACTTCAACGGGAATTTCCCCTTTGTCGTGCTCCATGCTAATCACATGGTGAATAATCGGCACGCGGTTGCCATCTAAAAACTTGACAAATTCTTTTAACCCTTCGTCCGAATGAAATACTTCAACAAAGGCTTCCCCTTTTTCGTCCAAGTTACGTTTGTCGGTCAAAGTAACGGTAATTCCTTTGTTCAAAAAGGATAATTCACGCATCCGAGCAGCTAACGTGTCATACGAAAACTCGAGCGTTTGGGTAAAAATAGAAGCATCAGGTTTAAAAGTAACCGCGGTACCTCGGCGGGTTGTGTCACCAGCTTGGCGCACAGGATACATCGGTTTTCCACGTTCGTATTCTTGCTCCCAAATTTTGCCATCGCGAAACACGGTGGCATGCAAATGGTCCGATAATGCGTTGACACAAGAAACACCTACCCCGTGCAATCCACCAGATACTTTGTACGAATCTTTGTCAAATTTTCCACCAGCCCCAATTTTGGTCATCACCACTTCTAGTGCCGATACGCCTTCTTTTTTATGTAAATCAACTGGAATTCCTCGGCCGTTGTCTTCAACGGTGATGGAATTATCCAAATTAATGCTCACCGTGATGGTGTCACAATGACCCGCCAACGCTTCGTCAATGGAGTTGTCTACTACTTCGTAAACCAAATGGTGCAATCCGCGAACGCCGGTATCTCCAATGTACATGGAGGGGCGCATGCGCACGTGTTCCATTCCTTCCAATGCCTGAATGCTATCGGCCGAATAACTGTTCCCTTTTATTTCTTCACTCATAATGTATAATTGTGTGGCAAATTTGATAAACCGCAAATATAAAAAATAGCGCGTTCTTTTGCTAGTTTCTGCGCAGCTAATTTCGCCTCGCGTTAATTGTAAATAATCCGAATGAATTGATGAAAACGCCGTTTTAACTTGTTTAAAACAAATAGGTTATGTAATTATATTATACGCAATTATTAAAATAAATTTTTACAATTTAAAAGTGGCGATTAAAATATTTACTATTTTGGTTGTTAGCAAAGTAAAAAAGATTTTAGATTGTAAAGTGAACCTACGTAAAATAAGCAAAAGTTTTTTCTTTCTTTTTAGAGGGGAAATATCAAAAAGTTTAAACCATTCCAAAATGAAAAAAAAATCAGGGTAAAGACTATTGTGGGATTACTTTTTTTAGGCAACAGCTGTAGTCATCTAAATGGAAAAAGTGGCAGTGATGACTTAAACTTAAAGAACTTGAACTTAAAGCTGAAAGTTGACTTGGAACATGGTTCTACAAAAACGGATCCCAAATCAATGTCGAAATTTGCCGCAGATTTAACCGATCGAATATACAACTGCCAAGAAGTTTCACATGGTATAATCTACATCAAATCGACCGCCAACAACAAGATGTTATTTTATATTCCTGAGTTGAATAAGTCATAAGCGTTATAATTTGGATCATTCTTCGTTTGAGATCCAATGCAAAATGACCCTTCCAACCACTTTTGAAGGCTAATTCACTTTTAATTGCCGTTCTGTCTTAAAACAAAAAGCGCCCAGACTGTGAGGAATCTGAACGCTTTTTTAACAAACAAACTAAACTACTAATGAAAAATTAAAACAAACAGCATTTTTGAGCGTCACACTAGGACGCCAAAGCCGATGTTTGCGCCGAAATTTGGGTATCGGCCTGCACGTGAGCAGCATTGGCCCGGCCACTTGGGTCGGTGTTTTCTTGCCATTTTGGAATCCATTTTCGGACGGTTTGCGCCGCACTTTGCTGGGGAAAATGTTCGTGAAATAGCATTCTATAAAAATACGCTTCTTTGGTTGAAGGGGTGTTGTACGCGAATTGAGTGGCCGCTTTATGCATCATTTGGTCCGTCACTTGCGCGGTGCAATATTCAATTAAAGTATCAATCCAGTTGTAACCAACGCCGTCTGAAAACTGTTCTTTTTGACGCCACAAAACTTCTTGCGGCAAAAACGGATCTTCGGGCGTATCAAAGGCTTTTCTTAAAATATATTTTTCAATGCCTTGGTAGGTTTGCGGCAATTTGTCTTGCGCATCAATGCCCATCGCTACGTCTAAAAATGCTTTGTCTAAAAAAGGTACCCTGGCTTCTAATCCATGTGCCATCGTCGATTTGTCGGCGCGCAATAAATCGGCTGTGTATAATCGTTGGACTCGTTCAACGGTTTCTTTTCTGAAATCTTCGACAGATGGGGCATTTCTAAAATATAGATAGCCGCCAAATACTTCGTCGGCACCTTCGCCCGACAGCACCACTTTGATGCCTTTTTCTGTAATGGCTTTGGCCAAAAAGTACATCGGCGTACTGGCCCGAACCGAGGTCACATCGTAGGTTTCCAAATGCCAAATCAGTTTTTTAAGAATTTGGATGCCTTCTTCAACGGTAAAATGAATTTCGTGGTGTTCGGTTCCTAAAAATTCGGCCACTTTGCGTGCCGCTTTGGCGTCTGGCGCATCGGGGTTGAGGCCAATGGAAAACGAATGCAGTTTTTTTCCTTCGGCTTTCAATAACCGACTAGCTATGGAGGAGGTTAGCGAAGAATCGAGCCCGCCTGATAGCAATACGCCAATGGGCACATCGCTCATCAAACGTTTTTTGGTAGCTTGAATCAAGGAGTCGCGCAACGCGGTATAGTCAACTGGATTGGTTTCCACTTGCGCTTGCATGTATGCGGGTTGGTAATATTGAACAAAACCTGTTTCAGGGGTGTAATAATGGCCTGGAGGAAAGGTGCTAAAACTGCTGCACTGATCGGCCAAGGCTTTCATTTCAGAGGCAAAATAATACCGTCCTCGGTCATCAATACCGTAATATAAAGGTTTAACACCCAGCGGGTCGCGGCCGGCAATAAAATCGTCGCCTTGAACCACCACAAAGGCAAAATCGCCATCGAGCATCCCCACAAATTCATAGCCGAATTCTTCATACAAATGCACGATGACTTCCGAATCGGAATGGGTGCGGAATTGGTGGCTTGTCAACACGCCGGTGCGTAAATCTTGGTGGTTGTATATTTCACCATTGTGCACCATATAGGCAGTTGACGTACCTTGAATAGGTTGTTTGCCCGAATGCAAATCAATAATTGATAAGCGCTCGTGGCACAAAATATGTCCGTGATCGGTAATATGTAAATCGCTCTCGTCTGGGCCGCGGTGGGCCATTCTTTTTGATAATTCAGCGACCAATTGACTGTCTTTCCCTTTTCCTATAATTGCTAAAAACCCACACATGACTTTTTGTTTTGTTTGTTATCGAAAGCAAAAATGCGGCAATGGTTTTAATCTGGAAACACAAAAGCTATTAATGGTTTTAAATTTAAATATTAATTGCCGATAATTACTCATTTCAAAAGCACTAAAACGATTTCGTTCCGCACTTAGTTTTGAATTGAAAGTACCTATTGCTTGGTGTGCAATGACAGAATTGGTATTTTTGGTTATTCAAATGAAAAATATATGTACACCGCTCAACTCACTGGCTTGGGGTTTTATGTGCCTGACCAAATTATAACTAATGACGATTTAGCCCAAAAAATGGACACCAGCGACGCTTGGATTCAAGAACGAACCGGCATTCAGCAGCGGCGGCACGTGGTTCGGGGCGAAGACAGCACCACCTCGATGGGTGTAAAAGCGGCCAAAATGGCCATGGAACGCGCCAATGTGGACGCCAAAGACATTGATTTTGTGATTTTTGCCACCTTGAGCCCCGATTATTATTTTCCCGGGCCAGGCGTATTGTTGCAACGCGAATTGGGCTTGCGCACGGTGGGTGCCTTGGATGTCCGAAACCAATGTTCGGGCTTTGTGTATGCGCTGTCCATTGCCGATCAGTACATTAAAACGGGCATGTATGGCACCATATTGGTGGTTGGTTCTGAGGTGCATTCAACGGGCTTGGACATGACCACTCGTGGTCGAAATGTGTCGGTTATTTTTGGCGATGGGGCAGGGGCTGCCATCGTGCAAAGAAGCGAACAAGACGGAACGGGTATTTTATCGACGCATTTGCACTCCGAAGGCGAACATGCCGAAGAGCTGGCGCTCATAGCACCTGGCATGGGCAAACGTTGGGTCACCGATATTTTACAAGACAACGACCCCAACGACGAAAGCTATTTTCCGCACATGAACGGGCCTTTTGTGTTTAAAAATGCCATTCAGCGTTTTAGCGAAGTGATCAACGAAGGCTTGGAAGCCAATGGCTTGCAAGTCTCTGACATTGACTTGTTGATTCCACACCAAGCCAATTTGCGCATTGCCCAATTTATTCAACAAAAGTTTCAATTGGCCGACCACCAAGTGTTTAACAATATTCAAAAATACGGAAACACCACCGCCGCTTCCATCCCCATTGCCTTGACCGAGGCTTGGGAACAAGGATTGGTCAAACCCGGCCAATTGGTGGTTTTAGCCGCCTTTGGCAGTGGTTTTACTTGGGGAAGTGTGGTGATGAGGTGGTGATTTTTAGTTGAATGTTGAAAGTGGGAATGTTGAAAGTGGGAAAGTTGAAAGTTGAAAGTGGGAAAGTTGAAAGCGGGAAAGGTCTTTCGATAGCATTTTGTAGGGACAGGTTAAGAGCTTTCCTTAATAGTGAAGTTGGGATTGTTTAGAAAAATATAAAATTTCAAGGTTCTATTTTTTTATGCTGTGGATAAACATTGAAAAATCAAACATATAAACATAGGTTCCCTTCTGTTAAAGAAAAAAATAGGTCAAAAACAAGCCCAATGTTATTATGCATGAAATAATAAACATGGTCAAATTTGCCTTTTTAATTTGTTGCAGTTGAAGCAGACGCGCAAAAACAAGTAAACTTGCAACTAATGAAAATGCCTTAAAGGGCTTTCAAATTGATTTGGAGATAATCTTGTTATATTTGTTTTAGCATGGATTTAAAATGCGCACTATTGGCAAAAAGCCAATAGCTAAAGTAACTCTGAGCAATTGAGATGGGCGCACAGTCAGGAGACTTTGCGCAGCGGGTTGAGTCTGTAGTGACAAAATTTAAAACACAAACAATGAAATTTTTTAAATTAATTTTATTCATTTCTCTTTTCACTTCCAGTTGTACTATGTTAAGTAAAAAAAATTTTGACAAGGCTGAATGGAAAAAAATACCATCAGAACGATATAAAATGGTGGATGATTTAGTTTCGTCAAAAATACTCATAGGAAGGACCAAAGATGAAGTAAAAGAAATATTAACTGCTGACTGTAAGTACTGCCATAATACAAGTAATAATTGGATGTATTATCTTGGTGAGGGTTTTAATAAGCGAGATTTTAAATGGGAAATATTAGATGTTGAATTTAAAAACAATAAGGTCATAAGAGTTCTACTAAGAGAGTAAATCTGGCAATGGATAAAGTTCCAAAGTTAGTGATGATGCACTTTTGCAAACTCAATCACTTGAAAACCAACAAAAACATAAATTTTTTCTAAAAAAGACAAGTGGTATTACTTGTCTTTTTTAGTTTTGATATGCTAAGAAATTAGATTGTGGGAACACCCCTGCGGGAACTAAGTGTCTAAAATTAGCAAGTGCTATTCGTGAAAAACTTTAAACCTGACCCGAGGCCCGCAGGGACGAACGGTGCGAAGCAAAACTTTAAACCTTAAACCTTAAACCTGCAACCTTAAACTTGCAACCTTAAACTTGCAACCTGAAACCTGCAACCTGAAACCTGAAACTTGGAACCTGAAACCTGAAACTTTCAGCCTAAATAGCCATCTCCAAAACCTCACCTTCAATAATCAAATCGGCTTCGGTGGCTTTAATAATGTCATCAACTGACACACCTGGGGCGCGTTCCAACAATTTAAAACCTTTTGGGGTAATTTCGAGTACGGCCAATTCGGTAACTACTTTTTTCACGCAGCCCACACCTGTAAGCGGCAGGGTACAGCGTTTTAAAATTTTACTTTCGCCCGCTTTATTCACATGCATCATGGCCACAATGATGTTTTCCGCTGAAGCGACCAAATCCATGGCGCCGCCCATCCCTTTGACCATTTTACCAGGAATTTTCCAATTGGCAATGTCGCCATTTTCGGCTACCTCCATGGCGCCTAAAATGGTTAAATCGACTTTTTGCGCGCGGATCATGCCAAAACTAAAAGCCGAATCAAAAAAGCTGGCGCCCGGCAAAGTAGTAATGGTTTGCTTGCCCGCATTGATTACATCGGCGTCTTCTTCGCCTTCGAACGGAAAAGGCCCCATGCCCAAGACGCCATTCTCACTCTGAAATTCCACTGAAATATCAGACCGTACAAAATTGGCCACCAAGGTCGGAATGCCAATGCCTAAATTGACGTAATATCCGTTTTGCACTTCTTGCGCAATGCGTTTTGCTATTTGGTTTTTATCTAGTGCCATGATTACTCTTTTTTGCGTGTTGTTCTCTGTTCAATGCGTTTTTCAAATTTAGTTCCCTGAAAAATGCGTTGCACCATAATGCCCGGAATATGAATCTGGTTGGGGTCTAACGCACCCACTGGCAACAATTCTTCGACTTCTGCAATGGTGATTTTGGCGGCACCTGCCATACAAGCATTAAAATTGCGGGCGGTTCCTTTAAAAATCAAGTTACCCGCTTCGTCGCCTTTCCAAGCTTTGACAATGGCAAAATCAGCTTTGTAAGCGAGTTCCATGACGTGCATTTTGCCATTAAATTCGCGGGTTTCTTTGCCTTCGGCCACTTCAGTGCCATAGCCTGCTGGGGTAAAAAAAGCAGGAATACCCGCTTGTGCAGCACGGCATTTTTCGGCCAAGGTGCCTTGTGGGGTTAATTCTACATCTAATTCGCCCGACAACATCTGCCGCTCGAATTCGGCATTTTCGCCCACATAAGAGGAAATCATCTTTTTGATTTGCCGTTTTTGCAACAGCAAACCCAAACCAAAATCATCGACACCCGCATTGTTTGAAATGCAAGTTAAATCGGTGGTTCCTTTATTTACTAATTCGGCAATACTATTTTCAGGGATGCCGCAAAGACCAAATCCACCCAGCATAATGGTCATGCCATGATCGATGCCTTCAAGGGCTTGTTGAACAGAAGTAACTTTTTTACTAATCATTTTTACAAGTTAAAAGTGAATTTGAAGACCAACGCCTTGGGTGTTTCCTACGAATGCAATTTGATAGTTTTCTGATTTGCAGCAGGCAGTTTTTTGATTGGCCTCAAAGGTATTGATTGCCTCCTTGGTTTTGTTCAAAAATCCTATTTTAATGGGTATGGCAACTGCAACGAGTCCCAAGGTGAGCGCATACCAAGCCGAAGATATTTCATTTCCGATTGTAGTTGACCTGCCTTGATACTCAGTTGTGGTTGGCGAGCCATAGTGCAGTTTGAGTGCTGTGACCACTGCTGTACCTATAATACCAGTTGTTAACAAAATATTTCCCCATGTTTTTTGGGCTCTTGCGCCGTTGTAGGTTTCCAAAGCAAGAGTGTCCCTGACCAACATCTGCCGCACCTCGTTTGGACTCTTTTTTAAATCGTTTACATACACATTGCCTCTGCCATCAAAAGAGTATTGTGCTTGACTTTGCCAACATAGGGCAAATAGACACAATAAAATGCAGTTTGTTTTCATATTTAATCAATTTATGCAAATATAAAAAATAAAGAAGACGAGCATGCCCAAAACAGCCCTTGTCCCAAAACTTGAAACATTAATAGCTGCTACCGTGAAACATTTTTGCTTTCTTTGCAACCAATAGTGAAAATTTAATCAATATGACCGCATTTCATTGGCTTTTAGTAATTCTGGTATTTCATTTTATTCATGGTATTGGCACTTGGCGATTCTATGAATTGTCTGGTTACAAGCGTTGGCAGGCATTTGTGCCTGTTTACAATATGGCCATTTTTATGAAAATCATCAACCGACCCACTTGGTGGATTGTGTTGTTGTATATTCCGATTATCAATTTGTTGATGATTCCGGTAATCTGGCTTGAGTTGTTGCAAAATTTTGGCAAAACCGAACGCAAAGAGGCTTGGATCACGGTGCTCACGCTCGGTTTATATTTAGCCTACCTCAATTATACCAATCCGGGCGTTCACATTACAGACCGCAGTCTGATTAAAAAAACAGCGGCCGGTGACACCCTTAGCTCAGTGGTTTTTGCGGTAATTGTAGCCACCTTGGTCCACACCTACGCCATTCAACCCTTTGTGATTCCAACCGCGTCACTTGAAAAATCGTTGTTGATTGGTGACTTTTTATTTGTGAGCAAGTTTCATTATGGCGCCAGAACGCCTATGACGCCAATCGCAGCACCAATGGTGCATGATACCATTCCTTTAATTAAAACCAAATCGTATTTGAGTTGGCCGCAACTGCCTTATTTCCGTTTCCCAGGCTTTGAAGACATTCAACGGAATGATATTGTGGTGTTTAACTGGCCCGCCGATACGGTATACAAATTCTTTGACCGTTCGGGGCGCAGTGTGGTGAAACCTATTGACAAGAAATCGAATTACGTTAAACGTTGTGTCGGACTACCGGGCGATTCTTTGCAAATTTTACACGGCGATATTTACATTAATGGCAAATTAAATGTATTGCCAGAGCGCGCCAAACCTCAGTTCTTTTATACGTTGGTTGCCAAAGGCGATTCGTGCGATCCGTTGTTGGACGAATACGACTTGCGACATGAAACCATGTTTTCATTTAACATCCGCAAAGACTTATGGGAAAATCCACAAGTTCAAAAATACTTTAGCGAAAACCATTTTACGCTGCAAGAATTTGCACGCGACTCAAGCAATGTCGCGGTTTGTGGCCAAATTGACCAAGAAACGTTCAACAAGTTGAACATGCAGCTGAATGAGAAAGCGATTGGTGTTAATTTAACCCAAGAAAAATATGAAAAGCTGAAAGCCGACACCCGCGTAGAATCCGTGAAACGATTTGAATTTCCGGGAGGCAACAGTGTGTTTCCACAAGTAGCCAAATTAAATTGGAGTGTCGACAATTTTGGCACCCTATTTATTCCGAAAGCAGGTAGTACCGTACCATTAAATGAAAACACGTATCCCATTTACAAAAAAGCCATTCGCGTGTATGAAGGGCAAGACTTAAAACACGTTGGTGGGCAGTTTTACATTGGTGACAAAGCAGTGACTTCTTACACTTTTCAAAAGAATTATTATTGGATGATGGGCGACAACCGCCACAATTCAGAAGACAGCCGTTATTGGGGCTTTGTGCCCGACGACCATATTGTTGGAAAACCCGTATTTATTTGGTTTAGCTTAGATTGGAACACCCCAAAATGGAGTGAACGCATCCGTTGGGATCGTTTGTTTACGACCGTGAGCGGCGATGGGCAACCACAGTCGTATTTCCAATGGTTCTTATTGGCCTTGGTAGGCTATTTTGTGGGCAATTATTTTTGGAATAAACGAAAAAACAGCAAAGCATAAGTAATGAAAGCGGTTATTCATCCGTCCTATTTTCCGTCGGTCAGTCATTTTGTCGCTTTGGCACATAGCCAAGAATGGGTATTGGAACAAGGGGACCATTTTCAGAAACAAACCAACCGAAACCGCATGTACATTTACAGCCCTAATGGGTTGCAATTGCTCAATATTCCCGTCAAACACAGCATTCAACCGCACCAATTCATTAAAGAAGTGAGGCTTGAAACTGATTTTGATTGGCAAAAACAGCATCTTAAATCGTTGGAAGCGGCTTACCGCTCTTCGCCTTATTTTGAGTATTTCGAAGATTATTTTGCCCCCATCTACACCAAAAAACACACTTTTCTATGGGATGTGATAATGGAAACCATGGCCATTTCGTGCAAATGCCTTGGTGTGCCATTTACTTTCACAGAAACTGACGAATACCATCGTGTTATTACCGACGGGGTTGATTTTCGGTCGTTGATTAATGGTAAAAAGGATGCCAATCAATGGGCGCCATATACCCAAGTTTTTGACGACAAACACGGTTTTATTTCGAATTTGTCCATCATTGATTTGCTGTGCAACGAAGGCAGACATGCCTTGCAATATTTAAAAGAACAGCCGCTTCCAGTGCTGGTTTAAAAGCTTTTTTGCTTTGTTAAGGCTTCATTTCGAGCCTTGTCATAATCGGGTAATGGTCTGAATAGACAAAGTCTGGAAAGTACGTAAACGTTTTAACAGCCATGCTTTTGTCGGCAAAGATATAATCGATGCGGGCTGGGTAATACTTAAAGCGGTAGGTTTGCCCAAAACCATGCCCGGCTTCTACAAAGCAGTCTTTCATGGAGCCCTTAATGTGCTGATAGACATACGAAAACGGGCTGTTGTTCATGTCGCCACAAATGAGCATCGGATACGGGCAATTGCTTTTGTGTTGTTCCAACAATTCGGCTTGGACTTGTTGTTTTGAAAATCCTTTGCTTAAACGTTGCAACAAACGCTCAGACTTTGAGCGGTCAATTTGCTGTACATCTTCGGCTAATTCGTGTACATCGGGCGAAATTTTAATGGATTCCAAATGCATATTATACACCCTTAATGTATCTTTTCCCTTCCGAATGTCAGCATAAATGATGTTGTTGTCCGAATGCGGTAAACGCAAATTGCCTTGATCTATGATGGGGAATTTTGAAAAAATGGCTTGACCCGTTTTAATTCTGTTCCCCAACATAAAAATGGCCTTGTGTTTGTACACACGTAAGTCGACACGGGCGTTTTCAGAGTATTCTTGAATGCACAAAATATCTGGATTTTGCTCATTGATAAAATCGAGTATGGTTTGTTTGACGCCCTCTTTTTGTTGCCAATGAAACAAATCAAACAAACGGACATTGTAACTCATCACCGTAAAGTCACGTTCCGAAGCGTCGATCTCTGTTTCGGACATTTTGTAAAATTTGCCGATAAAAGAAAAACCCAACAACAACACCAAACCGGAACCGATCATTTGTTTTTTGAGTTGCACCATCCAGTATATAAAAAACATGATGTTGATCACTAAAAACACAGGCAAAAACAGCGTGAGCACGGCAAGTACAGGGAATATTTTGGGAGCCAAAAAAGGCAACACATAGCCCATCAAAGTCAAGAAAATGACAATGACATTGAGCCAAAAAGTAATTTTATTAAACCAAGAGAGTTTTTGCATACAGCGGCATTGTAGGGCAATGTACTAAAAATGTGGGGGTTTTACAAATGAATTCCGCATCAAGATTTACCCTCCCTGAATAAAAATTCTTTTTCAGCTTGGCTTAAGCTGTCATAGCCCGATTTGCTGATTTTATCTAAAATTTCATCCACCTGCTGTTGCTCTTTTGTTTTTTGCACCACCTTGCGCAAGTTTGAATTGTTTGATGGCGGAGTCCGATTGACATGCACCTTTTTTAAGGGTGTTTTTGATTTGGAAAACCACTTGGCATACCAGGGATTTGCCCCTGGAATCAACCGACTTAAATCAGTTCCTTTTTGCAACAACAACATATAAATGACCCCGAAAACAGCCCCGCATAAATGTGCAAAATGCCCACCAGCATCTGATTTCCATTGAATTAAATCCAGAAAAAGCAAGCAGCCTGTAATGTGCCACAATCGAACTTGACCAATGAGCATCAACCGAACGGGCATCACTGGGTTGTAGGCGGTAACGGCCGTTAACAAACCCATAATGGAAGCCGACGCCCCTACCATAATGGAACCGTTAAATCCGAACAATGAACTGCCAATCATGCAAAGTAAACCAGCGCCAATACCCGACAATATATACACGCCCAGCGTTTGTTGGCCATTAAAATACGTTTCAAACAAGCGGCCTGCAAAATGCAACACCAGCATGTTGAAAAATAAATGCATAAAGGAAGCATGAAAAAAGGTGTAGGTAATGAGGCCCCAAGGTTGGAACATCCACGCCTGCAAGTCTAATGGCAAAGCCATCCAATTGAGGCATTGACTGCCCCAAACTGGGAAAATCAACAGCACCAATTGTGATACTATGAACACACCGACATTCCAATAAATCAGTCGTTGCGTGGTGCCGTCGGTTCGGTACGAATATTTGAGGTCTTCCCAAATGCTATTCATGACTACAAGGGTTTAATTCCACCTTTTGTTGTTGAACTGGTTTTTTTTCCAATACCAAATAATTATAAAACCTACTAAAGCACCACCTAAGTGAGCAAAGTGAGCCACTCCAGTGCCCCCTGACCCAAACAGCGATTGGCCTTTGAGCCCTAAGAACAAATCAAGACCCAACAAACCAGGTACAAAATACCGCGCTTTTATGGGAAAAGGAATAAAAAGCAAGGCTAATTCGGCGTCGGGAAACATCATGGCAAAAGCAATAAGCAAACCATAAATGGCCCCAGAAGCCCCCACCGTTGGGCTATTGTACACGCTATATAAGGACTCTAACTTCGAAAGGGGAACTGATTCTAAAATTTGAGAATTATAACGGCCTTCGGTCAAAAACAGTTGAATGTCGGTATCAAAAACTGGTATTAAACGCATGGCATCCACTACTGATTGGTATTCCCAATGCGAAATACCTATATGCAGCAAAGCTGCGCCAATCCCACACGACAAATAGAAAAACAAAAATTTTTTTGTACCCCAACTGTATTCCAGCGTTGATCCAAACGAATACAAAGCCATCATATTAAACAACAAGTGCATCCAGCCGCCGTGCATAAACATGTACGTGACCAACTGCCAAGGTTTAAAAAGTGGATTGTCTGGCAACCACAAGGGAAACAGTTTGGTAATGGGTAATAACCCTGAAATCGATAATATAAACAACAGGGTATTTATGATCAGCAGGTGCTTGACCGTTTCAGTGATGCGAATCATAGGTGAAATTTTTTATCGATGTCTTCGATTTGGTGAATAAAATAAGTGGGTTCACCAAAAGGTGACCGATCGGCTTCTTTGCAGGCAAACAAATTGTTGACTAAGCTTTCTTGCTCCATGGTGGTTAAAACCGCGCCTGTTTTTATCGAAATATTCTTGGCCAAAGAACGTGCCAAAGCATCATTTTGCGAATAACCCGTTTCGGGCAAGCCTTGTTCAATGTCGTGCAATAAAGCTTCCATAATGTGCTGCACCTCCGAAGCGCTGACCTCAACAGGTAAAGCATTGACAGAAACCGCATTGTTTTCAATAGATTCAAAACCAAACCCCATCCCAGTCAAAATAGGACTGATTTGCTGCAACATCAAGATTTCTTGCCCCGAAAAAGTCAACTTCAACGGAAACAACAACGGCTGACTCATGGCCTGGTGGTGGGTCATGCCAGTTAAAAAACCTTCATACAACACCCGTTGGTGCGCGCGCTGTTGGTGAATGACCAGCAAACCCGACTTGAGGGTACTTACAATATATTTTCGCTGCAACTGAAAAGTGACTGAAGCAGTAGCGTGTTGGTCGTCAGAAGCAAACAAAGTGGCTTGTTCTGGTTCGGATTCCCAGCTGTGTTCGTCAGCCGATTGCAGTCCAACGTACAACGATTCCCATTTGGGGTTGTTTTCAGCGGCCAAATAGGGCAACGGACTGTTGCGTTGGCGCGTCGGTTCGGGCGCATTCATTGATTTAAATGGGTTAAAATCACGATCTACTTGAACCTGAGGCACCACCGCCTCTTTTTGCTGAAAATGATAAGGCGTATCCAAATTGGGGTCACGTTCAAAATCAAGGATTGGTGCCACCTGAAATTGCCCTAAACTGTGTTTAATGGCAGCCCGTAAAATGGCGTATAATGCCTGTTCATTGTCAAACTTGATTTCTGTTTTGGTCGGGTGAATATTGATGTCGAGGTGTTGCGGCGGTACCTGTAAATACAAAAAGTATACGGGTTGAAACCCATCGCGCAGCAAGCCTTCAAAAGCCGAAAGCACCGCATGGTGCAAATAGGGGCTTTTAATAAAACGGTCATTGACAAAGAAAAACTGCTCTGACTTGTTTTTCTTGGCAAAATCGGGTTTGCCCACAAAGCCGCTCAACGTGACCAATTCGGTGTCTTCGTTCAGTGGCACCAATTTTTCGTTGGCTTTGCCCGAAAACAAAGTGGCAATGCGCTGGCGTAAATTGCTAGCTGGCGCATTAAACACATCGGAACCATTGTGGTAAAAATGAAATTGGATGTTCGGATGCGCCAAAGCAATGCGCAAAAATTCATCGACAATATGCCGAAATTCAACCGTGTCCGATTTTAAAAAATTGCGCCGCGCAGGAATATTAAAAAATAGATTTTTGACGGAAAAAGTGGTGCCTTTTGGCACCACTGCTGGTTCTAAAGACACTTGCTTGCTGCCTTCAATGACCAAATGCGTACCCAGTTCGTCTTCCGCTTGGCGCGTTTTCAGTTCCACATGGGCCACAGCCGCAATCGAAGCCAAGGCTTCGCCCCGAAAACCTTTGGTATGCAAATCAAATAAGTCTTCTGCTTTTCTGATTTTGGAGGTGGCATGACGCTCAAAACACAACAGTGCGTCAGCTTGGTTCATCCCACAGCCGTTATCAACCACCTGAATCAGTACTTTGCCCGCTTCTTTGATAAGCAGGCTAATGGAAGTGGCGCCTGCATCAACCGCATTTTCCATGAGCTCTTTGACCACTGAGGCGGGCCGTTGCACGACTTCACCAGCGGCTATCTGATTGGCAACATGATCGGGTAAGCGTTGAATAATAGTGGACATGAACGAGAATGAGGCTTTTTTGAAATTGAACACAAAAGTAATTAATTGGGGGTGATTCCTGTGTTTTTTCACATTCCCTTATCAAATCAATTTGAATTTGACTCATTGCATCCGAACCACTGTTCATTGAGCCACTTCGATTCTTTTTAAAGTGTTCATTTTAAGCAAAAACAACAACAGCTTGCTTGCTTGTTTTCACAGTTAAAAAGCAATAAAAAAATAAAATTCATTTTATTGCATCTCATTTTGGCTGCCTTATTATGGATCCTTAAATGATTAAATCATTTTGTTTGATTATTAAAAAAAATAGCGCGCTTAGCGGTTCATGTTGTTTAAATGCCTAATTTGGGGAGAAATTTTGGTCTTATGCAAACAAGTTCTAAGTTGGAAAATTTTCAACGAAATGTGGCGTCCAAGTTCCATATTTACAACAGTGTATTTATCACCCTTCCATTTGATGCCATTGACAATACGGGGGTTTTGTTGCCCTTGTTTACCGAAATATGTGAAACGGGATTCAAAAACCGCTGGACACCATTGCAGACCATTCAGGCATTTCGATCGAAATATTTAACCGATGCCACCGACCAAGAGTTGCACGATTTGTTGTTCCGATTTATTCAATATGTTGAACGGCAAATTGTATTGTTTGACGCCGTGGAAGACGCCGCTTTTGCCAAAGTGAACCCGATGGAAGGCCGCGGTTCTTTGCGGGAAATGATTGAAAGAGCCGAAACCAAAGACAAAAAAGCAGCACTCACTCATTTTTTAAAACACTTTAAAGTGCGAACGGTGCTTACCGCGCATCCGACCCAATTTTATCCTGGCTCGGTGTTGGGTATTATCACCGATTTAACCGAAGCCATCAGAGAAGATGACCTGCTTAAAATTAAGCAATTGTTGGCACAACTGGGCAAAACGCCTTTTATAAAAAAGCAAAAACCAACGCCTTACGACGAAGCGACCAGCTTAATTTGGTATTTGGAGCATGTGTTTTACCACACCACCAGTTCGGTGCTTTCTACGTTGCAGAAAAATGTATTGGAAGGGCAAGAATTAGAAAATTGCCTATTGAATTTAGGGTTTTGGCCAGGCGGTGACCGCGATGGCAACCCCTTTGTAACAGCCAACATTACGTTGCAAGTGGCCGATCGATTGCGCCAGGCCATTGTGCGGTGCTATTATGCCGACATCCGCAAATTGAAACGCAAGCTCACCTTCAAATCTGTTGACCGCTTGGTGGCCGACTTGGAGTTTAAATTGTATCAATCGCTGTATCATGCAGAGGAAAACAATGCCTTGAATATTGACCACTTTCATGCAGTTTTGGGAGAAATAGCGGGCATTTTACAAAAAGACCACCAATCGTTATACTTAGAAGATGTGCTGGTTTTGTCGCAAAAAATGCGTGTTTTTGGCCTGCATTTTGCCACCTTAGATATCCGTCAAAACAGCCAAGTGCACGAAAAAGTATTTGCAGGCGTATTTGATGCTTTTAGTAAAAAGGGCGCCATTGCTGCGGATGCTTCAAAAGACTGGGCGCTTGATAGTTTGTTAAATATTGCCGAAAAACCCATACAACCCGTCGATTTTGGCGATCCGCTCATTCAATCAACGCTGGAGTCCATTTTGGCCATGCGCCACATTCAATCAGTCAATGGTGAAATGGGATGTAACCGCTACATCATTAGCAATAACGAAACATCGCGCGATGTATTGGAGATTTATACCTTGTTTCAATTGTGTGGTTGGCACGAACCGACCGTCGATTTTGTGCCACTTTTTGAATCGGTGAATGACTTGCAAGAGGCTGCCACGGTTATGGAAGCCTTGTATAATGACCCAAAATACAGTGACCACCTTGGCCGCAGAAACCGCCGACAAACCGTGATGTTGGGCTTTTCGGACGGCACCAAAGATGGCGGGTATTTAATGGCCAATTGGAGCATTTTTAAAGCCAAAGAAAGCATCACCAGCATGTCGCGTCAATACGGCATCGAAGTCATCTTTTTTGATGGCCGAGGCGGGCCACCTGCCCGCGGGGGTGGAAAAACGCACAAGTTCTATGCCTCATTGGGTTCCACCATTGAAAACAATGAAATCCAGCTCACCATACAAGGACAAACCATTAGTTCCAATTTTGGCACCCTCGATTCGTGCCGGTGGAATTTAGAAAATTTGATCAGCGCTGGCGCGCAAAACGACGTATTTTTAAAAGAAAAAAACAATTTAACTACTTCCGAAAAAGCCATTTTGGACGAAATGGCCCAAATCGGATACGAAGCATATACTGCCTTTAAGGCGCGCCCCGAATTTTTGCCGTACTTAGAACACATGAGCACGTTGCCCTATTATGCGCTTACCAATATAGGAAGCCGCCCTGCAAAGCGGAATGCGGGTTCTTCATTAGATTTTGCGGCTTTGCGTGCCATTCCATTTGTGGGCTCCTGGAGCCAACTTAAACAAAATGTCCCCGGATTTTTTGGGGTGGGTAGCGCCTTAGATTATTTTGAACAGCAAGGGCGGTGGCACGAAGTGCAAAAATTGTATCACCGTTCGTTGTTTTTTAGGACTTTGCTTGAAAACAGCATGATGGCACTTGCCAAATCATTTTTCCCATTAACGGCTTATATGGAGCAAGATCCAGAATTTGGTTCATTTTGGCAACTCATTCACAATGAATATGAATTGTCAAAAAAATGGTTGTTGAAATTGGCCGATCATGAAGAACTCATGGAAAACTATCCTGACGGCAAGGCATCAGTTGCTTTGCGAGAGCAAATTGTGAAACCATTATTGGCCATTCAGCAATATGCGTTGTTTCAGTTGGCTGCCATTCGCAGAAACGAACAAGACAAAAAAGATGAAGAAGTGTACAAAAAATTAGTGACTCGGTCGTTGTTTGGCAACACCAACGCCAGTAGAAATTCTGCATAAAAAAAAGCACCTTATTGAGGTGCTTTTTTCGTATCGGGTACTTATTTATTAAGCGCGCTTTACTTGTTTAAAGCGAAAGTATACAAAAAGAGTAGCAGCCAAAGCTAAAATGATTAGCTTTCCATTGATAGGTGCTGGAACAGGGTCCGTAGTCCCTTCCAAATCTCCATCAGGATTATCCATACCTGGTTGCGCAAAGACTGTAAAGTCCGAGGTCAACATAAAGATAACTAAAAATGCGCGTAAAAAGAATTTCATATTACTAGTAGTTTTCGGTACAAAGGTACATTTATTTTTTTTTTAAGCAACAAAACAATGCTTTTTTTAAATTAATTTAATGTTAAGCAATTAAGAATCAATTTCAGAGGTAAAAAAAAGCTTCACACTCGGATATTTGGATTGGGTCATGTGAATGGAAAAATCAGAATCGGCCAAAAACACCAATTGGCCATATTTGTCATGGGCCAAAAACTTCTGTTTTATTCTTAAAAACTCAGCAAACTCCTCGTTTTTGGGGTCATCTGGTTTCACCCAGCATGCCTTGTGAACGGGGAAGTTCTCGTAAGTACATTTCGCGTTATATTCATGTTCCAAACGGTATTGGATCACCTCGTATTGCAACGCACCAACCGTGCCAATAATTTTACGCCCGTTAAATTGAAGGGTAAACAACTGGGCCACGCCCTCATCCATCAGCTGATCGACGCCTTTTTCCAATTGTTTGGCTTTGAGCGGATCGGCATTGTTAATATACCGAAAATGCTCGGGCGAAAAACTCGGAATGCCTTTAAAACGCATGATTTCACCCTCTGTCAGGGTATCTCCAATTTTAAAATTCCCTGTGTCGTGTAAGCCAACAATATCTCCTGGGTATGAAATGTCAACTATTTCTTTTTTCTCGGCGAAAAAAGCATTTGGACTCGAAAATTTGAACGTTTTATTGAGCCGAACGTGTGTATAAGGTTTGTTTCGTTCAAAGGTGCCAGAAACGATTTTCACAAAAGCCAAACGGTCGCGGTGTTTGGGATCCATATTGGCATGAATTTTAAATACAAACCCACTTAACTTTTCTTCATCAGGCTGAATTAATCTGGTGTCAGAGGCTTTTGGGCGGGGGGTTGGTGCAATTTCGATAAAACAATCGAGCAATTCACGCACCCCAAAATTATTCAATGCCGATCCAAAAAATACGGGTTGCAAATGACCTTCTAAATACGCAGTGCGGTCAAATGGTGGATATACTTCGGCCACCAATTCCAATTCTTCACGCAGTTTTTGTGCCGGCTTGCTGCCTATTAAGTCATCCAATGCTTCGCTGCTCAAATCCGAAATGGCAATGGTGTCTTCAATGTTCTTTTTGCTGTCGCCCGAAAATAAATTTACGTTGCGTTCCCAAATGTTGTAAATGCCCTGAAAATCATAGCCCATGCCAATGGGGAAACTAAGCGGTGTCACATGCAATTTCAATTTCTTTTCCACCTCGTCCATCAAATCGAAGGCATCTTTTCCTTCCCGATCCATTTTATTGATAAAAACGATCATCGGAATTTGCCTCATGCGGCACACTTCGACCAATTTTTCGGTTTGTTCTTCGACCCCTTTGGCCACGTCAATAACTACAATAACGCTGTCAACTGCGGTGAGTGTTCTAAAAGTATCTTCGGCAAAATCTTTGTGACCCGGTGTGTCAAGAATATTGATCTTTTTGTTTTTATAATTAAAAGCCAACACCGAAGTAGCTACAGAAATTCCCCGTTGCCGTTCAATTTCCATAAAATCAGACGTGGCTCCTTTTTTAATTTTATTGCTTTTAACGGCTCCCGCTTCTTGAATAGCTCCTCCAAATAACAATAATTTTTCGGTCAGCGTTGTTTTTCCCGCATCCGGATGCGAAATAATGCCAAAAGTGCGACGCCGATTTATTTCATCAATAAAACTCATAATGACTTATTTATAATGATGGAAATTGAACCCAATCATTTTAAGAGGGCACAAAAGTATCATTTTTAAAGAAAAGTTTACTGTTCCAACCCATTCATTGTAGCTAACAAAATGTTAATCGGTTGTATACTTGTGGCGAATTGTTACTTTTGTGCATTTGTATTTTGGCCCATATATATAGGGTCTTGTTATAAATGAGTTTTTGAACGATAATATTTGAATAAATAATAGATTAAATCAAATCAAAAGCGCGTTTGCCATGGCGAACAGCAACAAGTAGTGCCGATTAAAATTGACCATTAAAAACAACTAATTTTATACACATGAAACTGGTTTTCAAAATTGTAACAGTAATTGCATTGGGCGTTTCAGCCCTTTCATTTGGACAACAAATTACCAAAAAAGAACTTTTTACCATTGACGGCAAACCATTTTATACGGATGAATTTGCCCGCATTTACAAAAAGAACTTAGATTTAGTAAAAGATGAATCGCAGAAAGATTTAGACCAATACATGCAATTATTTGTGGGGTATAAATTGAAAGTAAGCAAAGCGTTGAAATTAAAATTGGAGGAAAAAGAGTCGTATCAAAACGAATTGAAAAACTACCGCACCCAGCTTTCAAAATCTTATTTGACCGACAGTAAAGTAACGCAAGCCTTGGTTGACGAGGCGTACCAGCGTTTGCAAAAAGAAATTAGGGCATCGCATGTGCTGATTACTTTAGATGAAAATGCCAGCCCAGAGGACACTTTAAAGGCTTACAAGAAAATAGTGGAGGTGCGCGAAAAAGCATTAAAAGGAGAAGATTTTGGTAGTTTGGCGCAGCAGTATTCGCTCGACCCGTCGGCCAAAGAAAACAAAGGTGATTTAGGGTTTTTCTCTGCTTTCAGAATGATATATGCTTTTGAATCGGCGGCTTACAAAACGCCGATCGGGCAAATTTCAAAACCTGTGCGTACCCGTTTTGGCTATCATGTAATCAAAGTAGCGGATGCACGTGAAAACCGCGGTGAAATCAGCGTGGCGCACATCATGATTTTAAATAAAGACGCAGAAAAAGCAGCTGCCACCCCAGAGGAAAAAGCCAAATTGGATGAAAAAGCGTCTGGCTCAAGCCAAACTCCCGAAGAAATCATTCGTGACATTTATAAAAAATTACAACAAGGAGAGCCTTTTGAAGAATTGGCCAAACAATTTTCAGAAGACAAGTCAACTGCTGGAAAAGGCGGCGTGCTTAACCGATTTTCATCGGGTCAATTAAGCTCAGAAGTATTTGAAAACGTGGCTTTTTCATTGTCAAAAGACAAGCCCGTTTCTGAGCCATTTCAATCGGAATACGGCTGGCACATTATTAAATTTATTGATAAATACCCATTGAAATCGGCGAAAGAGATGCAAGTCGAACTCGAAAATAAAGTAGGGAAAGACGACCGTTCACGTTTAATTGTGAATTCACTAAACGAAAAATTGCGCAAAAAATACGCGATCAAAACCGACACCAAATTATTGCAACAAGTGCAAGCGGCGGTAACCGATGGCATTTATGATGCTACATGGAAAGTTCCAGCTGATACCAAGCCTTACGATAAAAAATTATTTGCCATTGAAAACGAGGTAGTGACAGGCACGTCACTTTTACAGTACCTTGACATCAAACAGAAAAGTGCAGGCTCCACCAAGCCAAAAAGCAAATGGGTGAGCAACATGTACGAGAATTTTGTTGACCAAGAATTAAACAGATATTACAATGACCATTTGGAGCAAGAATTCCCCGATTTTGGTTTTGTCATGCAAGAATACCGCGATGGTTTGCTACTTTTTGATTTAATGGAAAAAGAAATTTGGGAACGTTCAAAAACAGATACACTGGGATTAACCGAGTTTTACAACCGCAACAAAGCCAATTACCAATGGAAAAAACGCCTCGATGTGGTTATTTATTCGTCAACCAAAGAAGACATTATGCAAAAAGTGCATAAAATGGTGAAAAAGAACAAGAAAAACGAGGAGATAAAAAATGCTTTTAACACCAAAGATAAAATTGAAGTAATGAGCAACCAAGGGACTTTCCAAGAAGGAAGCGATGCTTTGCCGAAGCAATTAGAATGGAAAGAAGGTCTTTCGGCAGTGATTCACGAAGGCAATTATTATTTTGTGGTGCAGGTCAACAAAGTATTGCCCGCAGGCGATAAAACATTGGAAGAAAGCAGGGGTAAAGTGGTCAATGATTACCAACAATTTTTAGAACAAAATTGGGTAAGCGATTTAAAGAAAGAATTCCAAGTTCAGTTGAATCAAGAAGCATTTAATGCTGTCCGAAAAGAATTGAACAGATAACATGAGGTATTGGGGCTTGCTCATCATTTTTTTTTGGGGTTGTCAACAGCAGCCAGGTCAAAAAACAGACACCATTGCCCGTGTAGGTGACAGCTATTTGCTTAAAAGTGATTTAAAAGGAATTGTTCCAGCTGGTACCACCAAAGAAGATAGTTTGTTATTGGTGAAAAATTATGCCGAACATTGGGCATTGCAAAAACTGATGTTAGAGGCCGCAGAAAAAAACACCTCTGACAAACAATTGCAAGAATTTGAAAAGCTGGTCAAGCAGTACAAAAACGATTTACTGACCTCGGGGTATTTGGAGCAATTGGTTCAAACATCCATTGACACCACCATCACGGAGCAAGAATTAAAAGCATATTACGATAAAAACAAACAAAATTTCAGAACAAATGGGTCGCTGGTGCGGTTGCGGTATTTGCACTTAGCAAGCGATAATCCTAAGTTTGGTATCATTAGAAGTAAGTTTTATAATTTTCAGAAAAAAGACAAGAAGTTTTGGGACATTCACAGTTTGCAATGCTATAATTTTGCTTTCAACGATTCTGTTTGGGTCGAAATGAACCAAGTGTATAGCAAGTTGCCTTTTGTGAACCCGGACAATCGAGATCAATATATAAGATCGGGCAACAGTTTTGATTATACCGAAGGAAAAACACGTTACTTTGTCAAGGTAAAACAAGTGTTAGACAAAAACCAAGTGTGCCCGTTTAACTATATTGAGCCCACATTAAAAGAAATTGTAATTAACCAGCGCAAGCTTATGCTTATTAAAAAGCTGGAAAAAGAAATGGTCGAAGATGCGATTAAGAACAAAACCTATGAATATTATCCGTAACCTGTTCCTAACTCTGATTGGGGTAATATCGGGAAGTGTCTGGGCACAAGAAGTGGTCAAAGACAGTGTGAAACCAAAAGTGCCTGTTTCCATGCAACGCTTGAGCAAAGTGGATGGTATTATTGCTACTTTG
The DNA here is from genome assembly GCA_002256385.1 of Flavobacterium sp. BFFFF2. GTDB lineage: Bacteria > Bacteroidota > Bacteroidia > Flavobacteriales > Flavobacteriaceae > Flavobacterium. The sequence goes on along the minus strand of NKJD01000004.1, from coordinate 72,583 downwards.
GGCGATTATACCATTTTGGAATCGGACATTGACAAAAGTTATTTAGAATTGTCAAGCCAAGGGATTTCAACCAAAGAAATCAGCCGTTGCCAAATGATGGGCAAGTTATTGGAAGAAAAATTATATGCCCACCAAGCCATTCAAGACAGTATTATTGTAAAAGATGATGAGGTAAAAAGTAAACTGGATGAGCAAATTTCATACATGGTCGAACAGTTGGGCGACATGGACAAGGTGGTTAAATATTTCAAAAAAGATACCGAAGAGGAGTTCAAGTCTGAACTTTTTGAAATCATTAAAAACAACAAGTTGACGGCCGAAATGCAACGTAAAATCATCAATGCCGTTGAAATCACACCCGAAGAAGTGCGTACCTTTTTTAAGAAGATACCGAGTGCTGAAATCCCTCAGTTTGGGGCAGAATTAGAAGTCGCCCAAATTGTGGTGCAGCCTAAAATTTCAGACGAAGAGAAGCAAAAGGTGATCAAAAAGTTAAAGGAAATTAAAAAAGAGGTGCAAGAGGGAGCTAGTTTTACCACCAAAGCGGTACTCTATTCACAAGACCCAGGCTCCAGGGCCAAGGGTGGTTTTTATAAAATGACTCGAAAAACGCCCTTTGTGAAAGAGTTCAAAGATGTGGCCTTCAGCTTGACAGAAGGCGAAATTTCGGAACCATTTGAAACCGAGTTTGGATTCCATATTATTTTCATCGAAAAAATAAGGGGACAAGAAATCGACCTCCGTCATATTTTATTGATGCCCAGAGTGACAGATGAGTCATTAAAAGAAGCCAAAGAAAAAATCACGATGATCCGCAAACGAATCCAAGACAAAGAGCTTTCATTTGCCGTGGCTGCCAGTCAGTTTTCAGACGAAAAGGAAACCAAAAACAATGGAGGCGTGCTCATTAACCCAAAAACGCAAGACACCCATTTTGAGTTGACGAAAATGGATCCGAGTTTGTACAGTGAGGTTTCTAATTTAAAAAACAACGAAATAAGCCGCGTGATTTTAGATGAAGACCAAAAAGGAACCAAGAAATTCAAAATCATTACGGTGACCAACCGCATCAACGAACACACAGCTGACTATGTGCGTGACTATACCAAAATCAAAGATTTGGCACTCAAAGAAAAACAAATTGAAGCCATTGCCAAATGGTCGTCAGAGAAAATTAATGAAACCTATATTAAAATTTTTGGTGAATACCGCGATTGCACATTTACAAACAATTGGTTAAAAAAATAAGATATGTCAGACGTACAAGCCATGGAACAATTGGTGCTTAAACACCAAGCGCTTAAAAAAGAAATTGGAAAAATAATTATTGGTCAAGAGGAAGTGATTGATCAAATATGCATTTGCATTTTTGCAGGCGGACATGCTTTGTTGGTGGGTGTGCCGGGTTTGGCTAAAACACTGACCGTTAATACTTTGTCACAAGCTTTGGGGCTCAATTTCAAACGCATACAATTTACTCCCGATTTAATGCCTTCTGACATTTTAGGTAGTGAAATTCTTGATGAAACCCGGCAGTTTAAATTCATCAAAGGGCCCATTTTTGCCAACATTGTTTTGGCTGATGAAATCAACAGGACACCCCCTAAAACCCAAGCCGCTTTGCTTGAAGCCATGCAAGAACGGGCTGTTACCATTGCGGGTCATCACCACCATTTAGACTTGCCCTATTTTGTATTGGCCACGCAAAACCCCATCGAACAAGAAGGTACCTATCCGTTGCCTGAAGCCCAACTTGACCGTTTTATGTTTGCCATCAAATTGGACTATCCAAGTTTTGAAGAAGAAATTCAAGTGGTAAAAAGCACCACTTCCGATAGTAAAACCACTGTTAACGCCTTGTTTTCAGCGGACGAAATATTAGCCATTCAACAACTCATTCGCCGCATACCGGTAACTGATCATGTCATTGAATATGCGGTAAGTTTGGTAAGCAAAACCCGTCCAAATACCCAACGCACGCACCCGATGGTGGCCACTTACCTTGATTGGGGTGCAGGCCCAAGGGCTTCTCAAAACCTCATATTAGCCGCCAAAACACATGCTGCGCTTAAAGGTAAATTCTCGCCCGATATTGAAGATGTAAAGGCTGTTGCCGTGGGCATTTTGCGCCACCGCATCATCAAAAATTACAAAGCGGATGCCGAAGGAATTACCGAGGAAATGATCATTAAGGAATTGTTATAAAACAGGTCCTTTTTCATTAAAACATGCTTTTTTTTATTAAGAGTAATCTAGTGAAAACCTTTTTTATCCTTTATCCACAAAGGATTTACATTGATTTATTTTAACGTAAAAAGGTCTTAATAGGCTACTCAAAATTTCGATTTGAATTAAACTTTTTCGTTTAGTTCAATTATATTTGCACGCTAACCAACCAACCATGACCCCCATCTTTGATAATACTGAAGTTGCTTTTTCTTTAAAAAGTGACACAGAACTTGACCGCGCCTATTTTTTATTTAAACTCATTGCCAATCAACCCTTGGTTCGTATTGGGACAGCTGTAACTCAATTTGCTATTAAGGCCCATTTACCAGTTGAAGGCCTTATTCGCGCTACTGTATTTGATCATTTTTGCGGCGGCGTCAACGAAGACGATTGTTTGAGTGTAGTGGATAAATTATATAAAAAAGGGGTATCTTCGGTACTTGATTATTCAGTGGAAGGGAAAGAAGAAGAGTCGCAGTTTGACCGTGCCCTTGAAATGACACTCAAAACCATCGTGTTTGCCCAAGAGCGTCAAGCCATTCCGTTTGCCGTTTTTAAACCTACCGGATTAGGGCGCATCGATTTATATGAAAAAGTAGGATCTGGAAAACCACTTTCAGAAGCCGAACAAAAAGAATGGTACCGCGTGATGGAACGCTTTGACACGGTTTGCAAAGCCGCCTTTGACCGCGATGTGGCCTTGCTGATTGATGCCGAAGAAAGTTGGATGCAAGATGCCGCCGATAACCTGATTGAGCAAATGATGTTGCAATACAATCAAAAAAAGGCCATCATTTATAATACGCTGCAATTGTACCGCCATGACCGCTTGGATTATTTAAAAAGCTTGCACGAACGTGCCCAAAAGCACGGGTTTCACATCGGCATGAAGCTGGTTCGCGGCGCCTATATGGAAAAGGAGCATGCCCGAGCCAAAGAACATGGCTACCCAACCCCCATTTGTGCCAGTAAAGAAGCAACTGACGCACTGTATGACGAAACCGTTCGGTACATGATGACACATATTGACCAGATGGCCATCTTTGCCGGCACGCACAACGAATTGAGCTCTTATAAGCTCATGCAACAAATGGCTGAATTTGGGATTGCGAACCAAGATCCTCGCGTTTGCTTTGGTCAATTATTTGGCATGAGTGACCACATTAGCTTTAATTTGGCCAATGCAGGCTACAATGTGGCCAAATATTTGCCCTTTGGCCCAGTACGTGATGTGATGCCCTATTTGATTCGCCGTGCAGAAGAAAACACCTCCGTAGCTGGCCAAACCAACCGAGAACTCGACTTGCTCAAACGTGAACGCAGCCGCCGAAAAATGCTGGATTGATTATTGAACAACAAAACGATTCGAAATAGTTAATAAAATAAAAAGAGCGCTCATGGCGCTCTTTTTATTTTATTAACCTAAAAACGGGTATCGGTAATCCGTTGGTGTCACAAAGGTTTCTTTGATGGTGCGTGGCGAAACCCAACGCAACAAGTTTTGCATGGAACCAGCTTTGTCGTTGGTACCAGACGCACGGGCGCCACCAAATGGCTGCATGCCCACCACGGCGCCTGTAGGTTTATCATTGATGTAGAAGTTTCCAGCGGCATCTTTTAATACGTTGGCTGCCTGAGCGATGGAATACCGATCTTGGGCAAAAACAGCACCTGTCAAGGCATATTCCGACGTGTCATTGACCAATTGTAAAGTAGACTCCCAATTGGCGTCATCATAAATATATACTGTCAGTACAGGCCCAAACAACTCGGTTTCCATGGTTACATAATGCGGATTGCTGGTTAAAATAACGGTCGGTTCTACAAAGTATCCAACCGATTTATCGTAATTTCCACCAAAAAGCACCTCTGCATCCGCATCCGTTTTGGCACGTTCAATGTATGAAACCAACTTGTCAAAAGAGGCTTCATGGATCACTGCCGTAATAAAATTGGATAAATCTTCTGGCGATCCCATTTTCATGGTAGCCAATGACTGTTTCATGCCTTCTTGAATAGCTGGCCACAGCGACTTTGGAAAATAAGCCCTTGAAGCTGCCGAACATTTTTGGCCTTGAAATTCAAAGGCACCACGCAATGAGTTGGCAACTACCTGATCTACATCGGCTGATGGATGCACTACGATAAAATCTTTACCGCCTGTTTCTCCTACTATACGTGGATATGTTTTGTAAGTATGGATGTTTTCACCCACTTTTTTCCAAAGTTCTTTAAACACAAAAGTAGACCCTGTATAGTGAATTCCAGCAAAATGCGGATTGGACAACAACGTATCGGTAATCATGACCGGGTCGCCAAATACCACATTGATGACGCCAGCTGGTAAGCCTGCTTCTTCAAAAACGTCGAGTATAATTTTGGCTGAAAACACCTGGTGGTCACTTGGTTTCCACACCACCGTATTCCCCATCATGGCGGCACTGGCTGGTAAATTGGCCGCAATGGCCGTAAAATTAAAGGGGGTAATGGCATAGACAAAACCTTCTAGAGGCCGGTATTCCACACGGTTCCAAATCACAGAATCAGAGCCTGGTTGATCGGCATAAATTTGCGTCATAAAATGAACATTAAAACGCAAGAAATCGATCAATTCGCAAGCGGCATCAATCTCGGCTTGGTGCACCGTTTTGGATTGGGCCATCATCGTGGCGGCATTGATTCGAGCGCGGTACGGACCTGCAATGAGTTCGGCGGCTTTCAAAAAGATGGCTGCGCGCTGTTCCCATGCCAAATCAACCCAAGCTGCACGGGCATTGAGTGCCGCTTGCACTGCTTGCTCTACGTGGCTTTTTTCGGCCAAATGATAGGTTCCAACCACATGCTGATGGGCATGCGGAGGCGTCATGTTGCGGGTGGCTCCTGTAAAAATACGTTCGGCACCTATATATAATGGCATGTCTATTTTTTCATTCCATTGTTTGCGGTAGGCGGCTAATACGGCTTCGCGCTCTGGTGTGCCAGGGGCATACGATTTGACCGGCTCGTTCACCGGTTTGGGTACATTGAAAAATCCTTTGAGCATAGTTGTGTTTGTTTAAAAATGATTTGTTCTAAAAATCGAGGCAAAGATAAATAGAAAAAGGCTCGTAAAATAGCCCAAATTATGAGTTGCTTTTTGACGATTGAATGAAAAAAAACAGGATGGGCGCAAACACCAAGGCCAAGACAATAAAAATCCAGTAGGTGTCTAAATGCGGATTGGCATTGGGTGCAAATTGAATGGTTGAATGAATAAGGATGGCGAATACCAAAGGCAAAGACACAGCGAACAGGCGCATCAATAAAGCCCCATTTCGGTACTGGACAGCGCGGTTTTCATCGGTCAAAGTGGTTGGGTAATTAAATAGGTGAGGCTTGCGACTCAAAAAAACCATGAGCAACCAAAGCGCAGCTGAAAAAGCAGGCATCATAAACAAATCTGTTTTTTCTGACCAGCCATCTACGGTGCCAGATCCATCAAAGTGCGTGGGGATTATTTTTGGCAACGTATCTATTTTAACATACAATTCAAAAAATGACCCTAACACGATGACCAAACCTATAATTTCTAATATTTGATCGGCTAAACGAAATGGCATTTTAGTTGAATTGGTCATCATTTGAATGTATTTTACAAAGTTATTGATTTTGCCCGAACTAATTAATTGAAATGTTTCACTCAAAAAAAGACAAGAAAACCCGATCAATTGGTAGAACGGCAAACCCTTTTGCCTTGAACTATGATTTCATTTTTTTAATAATTGTAAAAGGCCAAGTTGGTTCTGAAGTGAACAATTGAAATGAAGATCGTACATCTGAAAAAAATCAGCACCTTTGCCAAATGAACCGCTGTGATTATCTTTTTGCTGGAACAGGCTTGGCTGCTTTGCTGACCGCTTCCGCTTTGGCAGACGCCCAAAAATTGACGGGCAAAAAAGTGGTTTTTATTGAAGCTGAAAGCCACAAAGGCAACGACCGTACTTGGTGTTTTTGGGACGCCCAGCCCACTTTTCCGGAATTGATTGTCAAAAAATGGGACTTTGCACAAGTCAATGACGCGGCATCACATAGGCGTTTTTCGATGGCGCCCTTGCATTACTTTTTAATGAGAAGTGGCTCGTTTTATGAAACTTTGCGCCAGAAATTGACGGCTGTTCCAGGCGTGCAATTTATTACGGCGCACATCCAAGCAGTAAACGACACCGGAACCGAAGTAGAAGTGCAAACGTCCGACGGTTTGTGGGTGGCCAACAAAGTGTTTTCGTCTTTGTACACCCCACCTGAACCAATTGCTCAAAAGCGATTTCCGCTGATTCACCAGCATTTTGTGGGCTGGTTTATTGAAACTGACGAAGCAGCGTTTGACCCAAACACCGTGGGTTTCATGGATTTTTCGGTGCCCCAACAAGGCAATACCCGCTTTATGTATGTGCTGCCATTTTCTGAAAAAAAGGCCTTGGTCGAATACACCTTGTTTTCGTGTGAATTGCTCCCAAAAGCTGCTTATGAAACGGCCATTAAAGATTATTTGAAGCAAAAAGGCATTGATAAATACCGCATCGAGGAAACCGAACAGGGCAACATCCCCATGACTTGTTACCCATTTCATCAACGCAATACCGATAACCTGATTTACATTGGCACCGCGGGCGGCTGGACCAAAGCCAGTACCGGTTTTACCTTTAAAAACAGTGTCCGAAAAGCCCAAGACTTAGCCCATGATTGGACCGAGCAAGGACCTAAGCACCGAAAACCCAAATGGTCCAGATTTGTGTTTTACGATCGTTTGTTGTTGGAAGTATTGGCCCACGAAAACCACCGCGGAGCCGACCTTTTTACGTCGCTTTTCATTAAAGGAAACCCAAATTTGGTCTTTCGATTTTTGGATGAAGAAACCACTTTACTTGAAGAAATCCAGCTGATTTTGCGCTGTCCCAAAATGCCTTTTTTGCGGGCGCTGGGGAGGGTTTTGTTTTAGGTTTCAAGTTTAAGGTTTCAAGTTTAAGGTTTCAAGTTTCAGGTTTAATAATACCAGAAGATATGAATTTTCAACAACTTGTAAAATCGCATAATTGGTTGAGCATAGAAATGACTTTGCTTACTTTATATCCTGACCAAATTGAAATAATCAATGCCTATAAAGATGTCTTTGAAACGATTCAAACACTTGAGCCTGTTGAAAATGATATGCTTATTGTTTTAAAAGAATGCCAAAATGATCCTTTTGATGACACAGAAGACACCACGTTTTATATAGATGTATCAGGAAGAAAATTAGGTATTGACCCAAATTCTTTCACAAATAGCTATGCCATTGAATTTGAAAGTTGGGAAAAGTGGCTTGGTATGGAAATTGCCCCAGAAACCTTAATGAATTTTAACGAACTGGAAATTATTTCTCATTGTCTGTATGAGATGACATTTTGTGGTTATGAACAAGATGAAATTCAAGAGCAACTCGAATCTATAAAAAAGACAGTTGCGGATTATGAGGATTTAAGCGATGAAGAAAAGAAATTGAAAACATACACAATTGAAGAACTTAAAGCCAAATTAGATAAAATGGGCAGCAGCGAATAGTCGCTAAAGCACCTACCTCGTTAGTTCGCTTTAATAGGTTACTAATTTTGTGGAAAGTTGGCATTACTGTCTTGCGACATACTATTTATTAAAATGTAAAAAGTACTGAAGCATCTAGTGACCCGAAATAAAATGGTGTATTCTATGTCCATCTCAAAAATAAAATCCCTCCGAAAAACATAAAAAACCCCTTTTCCCTTCAAAGTCCCATTTCCGCGCCAGGGATGGCGGGCTTGCCGAAGCTCCTTTTGCGCCTTGGGCCAAAAGAGCGACGCCCGACAGCCTGACCCGCCTGGGCGGGTGGCGCCCAAAAAAAAACAAATTACGATTTAAAAGTTACAGTAACTACAAAGCTGCGGCCTTCGGCGGGTAACAAGCCTGGCCCCGGATAGCCGCTTGCCCTTCGGGTGGCATACCATTTGTCAAACAGGTTGCTAATGCCGGCCTTGATTTGCCACTGTTGGGTGCTTTTCCATTCGAGGTTCAAGTCGGCCACTTCGTAGGCTGCCAAAGCGCCCGATTGGCCATTGGCACTGGGCGCGATGGTGTTTTGGGCATCGGTAAACACGCGGCCATTCATGCGGCATTGCGCGGCTATTGTTAATTGATTCCACTGGGCGGTAAGTCCCACAGTGTGTATGTACTGCGGGGCGTATTCGACAAAGTTTCCGGTTAAGTCTTGCGCGTTTAAGTTGCCTTGCGCGGCGGTTTGGGTGTTTAATTGTTGGTAGCGGGCATCGGTAAAGGACAAATTGGCAAACATGGTGTAATTGCCCGTTTTTGCGGGCCATTTGAACAGTTTATGAAGTTGTAGTTCGGTGCCTAATTCGATGCCTTGGTGAATGGAAGTGCCCACATTGGTGCGGTACAGATAGGTGCCCAAACTCGGTTGGTTGGGGTTGGTCCATTGGGTAAGTGTACCAATGCGGTTGTTGTATTGCATGTAAAACAGGGTGATGTCGAGTTGGAACCACTTGGTAAGGTTGCCTCGGGCTCCCAATTCTGCTGAAACGGCGGTGGCATCTTTTAATTGCGGATCAACGACATCGGTGGGGGCGGCGGGCGTGAGGTCAGAGAACAACACAGGCCGGAATGACTGGGACACATTGGCCATATAATTCCACTGCTTGTGCTGCCATTGAATGCCTAAACCTACCAATGTTTTTTGACGGGTTTGTTTCAGCTGATTAATCGGTGTGTTTGTGTCGATGTTTCCTTCGGCCAAAGACTGCACCGTTTCATGGCGGATGCCCGGCACGATGCGCCAATTGGCGGAAGGTTTGAAAATCCATTCTGTAAAATAGGCCATGTTGCGGGTGCGGTAATCCATGGCTGTTTTAAAGAAATCGTTGGTGGCGGCAAAATCCATGTCCCAGTTGCTGCTGCCCACGCCTTTTTGGCGGCGAAAAGTGTGCGCCTGATACAAACGAAACCCGAATGCCCATTGCTGTTTTTGCTGGCCTAATTTGAATTGCCACAACTGGCGGTTTTCAAAGGTCAGGTTTTCATATTCGTCAATGTCGACGCGGCGTGGGGCATAGTTGTTGGTGGCCGGGTCAATGACATCGGGTTTGGTGATGGCGTCGGTAAAGCCCACGCTGTTGCGGTCGGCCAGCAGGCCGGTAAGCTGAAAATGCGACGAAAACGCTTGGTTCCACTGGGCCGTATATTTGAGTTGAGCAATGTGCCACTGCACGCCAAACCAATTGCGCGCCCGATTGGATTGCCTTGGGTTTTGGGCAAATTGCAGATCGGTTAATCCGCCGGGTTGTTGCACTTGGTAGTCCATGCGGGTAATTTCGGCGGATAATTGGTGGGCTGGGTTGATTTGATAAGCCAAATAGCCATGCAAGTGCCGCACCTGATAGCCGTTGTTGCTGCGCCAGCCATCGCCTTTGCGCAGATGGTGGTAGCCATAATACGTCCATTTTGATTTTTTGCCACCCACCGCCATAAAATGACTCAACATATTAAACGAACCAATACTCGTATTGGCTTCAATGGCGAATGGCTTTTCGGTTTCTCTTTTGAGTACATAATTGAGGGAACCGCCAATTTGCGGGCCAAATGCCAAGGCAGACCCGCCACGCACCAACTGAATGGATTCGACGGCATCGAGGGGTGGGTTGTAATAGGCTTCTGGATAGCCAAACACATCGGCGGCAATGTCGTAGCCGTTTTGGCGGGTGTTGAGTTCCCAGCTGCGGTTGGGGCTTAGGCCCCTAAATCCAATATTGATTTGCACGCCCGAGCCATCGCTTTCCCAAATGGAAACGCCGGGCACCGCTGCCAAAGCTTGTCGCATTTGGTTGGTAGCTGACACAAAGGGTTTGTCGTGTAGGTTTACTTGTTGCGTTTTTTTGCCAGCAAATAATATGCCTTGCGCTTGTTCGGGTAACACATACATTGTTTGCGATTTGGCTTTGATATGCACTGTGTCTAAGGTGTTGACACGCATGGAGTCGGTGGAAGTTTGGGCTTGGACTTGAACAACAAGCAAAAGCAAGAATGAGTATCGAAGAATGAACATGATTATTTTTAATTTGGGTGCAAAAATAATAGCTTATTTTTATTTAGACAAATTATAAATAAGATAACAAATGTTAACGAAATGTAAAATTTTAGGCTTCTACACTGGGTGGATTTTAATGGTAATAATAGGGATCGCGCCAAGGATGGCGGGCTTGCCGAAGAATGAATAACCATTTGAATGGCGGCTGCGTCGGGCTTGTTTTGAAGCGCATTTTTAAATACCTCGGTTTTTTATCCGTTCCGCTGCAAGAACCAGTGTTATTTAACTGGATCTAAATTGCTGTTGGGAGAATGGTAAAATGTCCTACCATTATGTGTAGTTAATCTTGAAAAGATATAAAGAAAAAGGCTGCCTATTGAAGACAGCCTATTTGAGTTACTCTTTGACCGTGATGGTGGTTTGCTCATTGACTTTGTTAAAATCCCTTTGTTCTTTCAATCTAAGGAATAGCACAAAGAAAACCAATCCATTACACTACCTATTTACTCTTTTCTTTTTATCAAGAACATACTTTATTGCCAAGAATAAAAACATGAAAGTAACGCAAGAATCATCGATTTCTTCAATAATCCAATATTCTTTTTGATATCGAATTTGATAGTAATGGTGTAATATCCTTGCCACCAAGTAAATTAGAAAAACAACGACAAAAAGGATGCTTAGAACTTTTTCTTTCATGGGTCAATCTTCCATATTTTAGACATTATTTGACTTGCTTTTTATGACGACTTGTTTTTGGTTTTTAAATAGTTAAGATAAAAATAAATAAGCATATCAATTGAAAACACACATAGCTAAAAAAAATTAGTGCTATGTAATCTAGATCGCATAGTTGATAAAAATGTAAAAACACAATGCGGCTGCCGTTTCCAGCAGCCTCATTTGTTTATTTTTTCAAGTATTTTCGAGCTGCTTTTTCTGTAAAATGAAAGGCAACATAAAACCAACCTAAGACACCAATTAAAATTAGCGGCAATCTTCTGTTTTTGTTTCCGTTTACTAAATAGACAGAAACAAAAATACCAGATAAAAAAACAACAGGGAATATGATGATATCGACAGCGGTAATCATAGCAATAAATTACTTTTCCTCATTCTTTAATTTTATGTTTTCTTTTCTTAAGTATTTGTTATCGTATATTATATAAACTGCTACCAACAAGTAAGCGAGTTCAATAAGAAGTTCTAAATTATCATTTTTTACTTTAAAAAATGCTTGGCAAATCATGTATCCAAATTTTGACGCAATAATCAAAAAAACGACATACGTAGACAAAGTTTTCATAATTTAATCGTAGTAATTATTGTACAAACAAGCTGCTAACATTGCAGCCATAAAAATATTCCCAAGAGGAGTAGCAAATCGAATCAAATTTTTAGTAACCCATTTGCAAATAAACTGTATTCCTTTTTCCTTTATGTGAGCAATTCCACTCAGCAATCCAAAACCACCAATAACAGTGCCAATAACGCAACCAGCAATTTCTGCTGCAGTTAGATCATAAGTTTCAATGGGAATGTTTGGCGGAAAACCAGCATAAATAACTGAATCTTCCCCATTTTCAAGAACTAAATTGTTATCGACAATAAATGAATTTGCATAGTTTTTTAATGGCAATGCTAATTGCTCTATTTTTGAAACTGTATTTGCCGGCACTGTATAAGTTCCATCTAATATTCCTCTCTTGAAAGTGTTTAAATCAATGTTGCTAGGACATACAGATTGTAACTCTGCGTTTAATGAATTTGAAAATGTATCTATCATTGCTTTCCATGACGCTTTTTTCTCCGCGTTTAATACACATTTCGCATAACCATCACTCAATTTCTGTGCCGCTAATTGATCATCGCTTTTCCACAATGAAAGCGTAGTACACCCATCACAAACATACGAAAAAGTTCCCATGCCGATAGTAGCTCCTTTTGAATTGACAAAATCAGTCACAAAACTGCTCCATGCGTTTTTAATACATCCTACATAAATATTGTCTGTGGCGTTTAATGAAACATAGTCAATTGCTGCGTGGTCGGATGGCGAAGAAATTCGATTATAAATACTTGCCAAAGCCAAATTTAAAAACACTTCGTTGCCTGATTGCTCCACAGAAGACGGGAATAGGTCTTTTACCGCAGTTTTATAAATCTTCCCATCTGCAACGTATAAGCCTATTACTTCTTGCAAATTGCATTTGTCATTATATTGGTCATCCGTTAAATAAACCAAAGGCAATTGCGATTTGTTCAATTGATTTACGTACAAAGCAGAAAGGGCTGCTTTGTCGGCATCGGTGAGCCCCCAGTAGCTTTTCAAGTAGTCAAACGAAGTAGATGAGGCATCACTGATGTCATTTGTGTAAATGTCGTTTAGTACATTCAAATTAAAGATAAATGAATTGAAGTCATCAGAGTCCAACTGACAAGCTAAGGTTTTGAGGTTGTATTCCTTAGAATAGGTTTTCAAAGTGTTAAAGCGAGCCTCAATTTGCTCCGCTTTGTCTAAAATGGCTCGTTCCATATCAAAAAGCACCACACCCTTGGTTTCTGCTTCTTGTCGGATGAGTGATACTTGCGAAAAGGACACATAAGTGACCAGTAATAATGCGGTTAAAATAAATTTTTTCATCTTTGTTAAAATTTTTTTGATTTCGCTCCCCCGAAGCTTCTTTCCACTTTAGCTGAAGGGGAGTTTTTTATGGGGTTTGGTTCGTTTGGCCCGCTGTACAACCCAGTTCAAATCCAGCTTGCCCTATTTATAATTATTGTATACCAAAAAACCAACTGCTTTTTGTTTGGTTCATGTGAGCGCGCCAAGCTCTTTTGTAAGCTGTTTACTATTTTTATTGTTGCAAATATATTTAAATTGGGTATTGACTTGTTTTTTTTTTTTTTGTTAATTATTTGTTAATTTGTTACATAAGCGTACAAATACAAGAAAGTTTACTATCAATGTCTGGATTACTTATACACTACTGCTTTTCATAGCTCGGTAATACATGAAACAACCAAAATTACCCAAGCTCGTTGAAGTGTGCACCATTCATACACTTACAAATAATGGCGTCGTTAACTGGCAGATCGCGCCAAGGATGGCGGGCTTGCCGAAGCTCCTTTTGCGCCTTAGGCCAAAAGAGCGACGCCCGACAGCCTGACCCGCCTGGGCGGGGGGCGCCCAAAAGAAAAAAGCGCCTGCTAAATGACAGCTTGTCTGCTATAGGCGGGGGTGCATCCGTCAATTTGTCAGCCAGCGCGGTTTGGTATTGGTTTTGTAGCTGCTGGAGCATAACCTTAAATTGTGTAGTATGTCCACTGGAAAAATTAATGTTTCGGTCGAAAACATTTTCCCACTCATTAAAAAGTTTTTATACAGCGACCACGAAATCTTTTTGCGCGAATTGGTGTCGAATGCCACCGATGCCACGCTGAAATTAAAGCATTTAACCAGTCTTGGGGAGGCCAAGGTGGAATATGGCGATCCGAAAATTCACATTAAAATTGACAAGGAGGCCAAAACCCTGAGCATTATTGACCAAGGTTTGGGTATGACGCTGGAAGAAGTAGAGAAATACATTAACCAAATTGCATTTTCGGGGGCCGAAGAGTTCCTTGAAAAATACAAAGACAGCGCCAAAGACAGCGGCATTATTGGCCATTTTGGGCTTGGGTTTTACTCGGCTTTTATGGTGGCTTCGAAGGTTGAAATCATCACCAAATCATATCAGGACGCACCAGCCGCCCATTGGACTTGCGATGGCAGCCCTGAATTTACGTTGGTGGCGCACGACAAAACCGAGCGCGGTTCGGAAATTGTGTTGCACATAGCCGAAGATTCGGAAGAGTTTTTGGAGGAATCGAAAATTTCGGAATTACTAAAAAAATACAATAAATTCATGCCGGTGCCCATCGTATTTGGCACCAAAAAAGTGGCGCTTCCGAAACCAGAAGATGCCCCTGAAGATTATAAAACCGAGTATGAAGAGGTAGAAAACGTCATCAACAACCCGAATCCGGCTTGGACGCGTCAACCTGCGGACCTCAGCGACGAAGATTATAAAAGTTTTTACCGCGAACTGTATCCGATGCAGTTTGAGGAGCCGCTTTTTAACATTCATTTGAATGTCGATTATCCGTTTAACTTAACGGGGATTCTCTATTTTCCTAAGCTTGATGCGCAATTGCAGGTGCAAAAAGACAAGATTCAGTTGTACCAAAATCAAGTGTATGTCACCGATAATGTGGAGGGAATTGTACCCGAATTTTTGGTGATGTTGCGCGGCGTGATTGATTCACCCGATATTCCGTTGAATGTGTCGCGCTCGTATTTGCAAGCCGATGGCAACGTGAAAAAGATTTCCAATTACATTACCCGCAAGGTAGCCGACAAGCTTAAGTCGTTGTTTACCGACAACCGTGCCGACTTTGAAGCCAAGTGGAACGACATTAAAATTGTACTCGAATATGGCATGTTGTCGGAACCGAAGTTCTCTGAAAAGGCGGGTGCTTTTATGTTGTACCCCACCGTGAAAGGCGACTTTTACACCTTGGATGAATTGAAAGAAAAATTTGCGGCCACGCAAACCGACAAAGACGGCAAATTGGTATTGTTATATGCTTCAAATGCCGAAAACCAACACAGTTACATTGACATTGCCCACGAAAAAGGCTACGAGGTGTTGTTGTTAGATAGTCCGATTGTGTCGCACTTGATTCAGAAGTTGGAGGGTGAAAATGAAAACCTCACTTTTGCCCGTGTCGATGCTGATCACATTGATAAATTGATTGCCAAAGAAGACAGTTTGCCTTCAAAATTAAGCGAAGAGGAAACCAAAAACTTGCAAGAGTTCATTGAAAAAATTGTGCCAAAATCGACGTATACCGTGCAAATGGAAGCGCTGGATAGCCATGCAGCCCCATTCGTCATTACCCAACCCGAATTTATGCGCCGCATGAAAGAAATGAGCCAGTCGGGTGGCGGCGGCATGTTTGCGATGGGCAATTTCCCTGATATGTATAATTTGGTGGTGAACACCAATTCAGATTTGGCCAATCGGTTGTTGCAAACCACTGACGAAGCCGTGCGTGAACAACACATTCAAGCAGCCCTTGATTTGGCCAAAATTGGCCAAGGTTTGCTTAAAGGCGAAGAGCTGACCGCTTTTGTGAAACGCAGTTTTGAAAGGCTTTAGGCCCGAAGAAAGAGAAAAGAGCCAAGAATAAAGAGGCTACAAGAAATCCCGGACGTTGGTTCGGGATTTTTTTTGTTCGATGATTTGTTGGACGGTAAGGCATTAAATAGCTTCTTTGCTCTTTGTTTCCCAAATGATCCAATTCCCAGTTAGTTAAGGCGAGGCCAGATTTTTTGGTAGGTTTAAAATCCGTTTTTGATGGCGTCTTCAAAATCATCTTTTATAAATTCCCAGTATTTTCCTTTGTAGCAAATGGGGTCAAAATCATCGTCAGCGCGGGTGAAATTGGTGAAATGTTGAATAATCAACGTGCTGTCATGGGAAAATGGATAGCGCTGTTTGTGAAGTTCAATCATTTGATTGATGGTGAAAGCATTCAAAAGCTCATGCAAATCCCAAAAGTCTTTTTTTCGTCCTACTCTTTGAACAACATCCAGTTTCATGGCAATAATTTCGGCGACAGTAGCCATTCTGATGCCTTCTTTCTCGATAAATGGTTGGATAAAAGCATCCGTATAAAACACATCTAATTTTATTGAATTGTTGGGGCTTTCCCCAATAAAATAAGATCGTCCAAATGCTGGAGGCACGTTTAAAAAATCAACATATTCAAAATTTCTTTTCAAAAAATATTCTATCTCATTAAAGTCTATGGAACCATACGAAACATCACTAAATAAATCAATATCAATCGATTCTCTATGTCCTAATTGTAAGCTTAATGCCGTTCCGCCTACCAGTCTGAATGAGGAGAACACGGCTGCTTTCATTAAAATAGTTAAAGCGTTCTTCAGCTGGTGATTTACGGTATTTAAGTACATCTTTTTTACTTTCGGAAGTGGTTAAAAATCTTGATTATGAACAATGTACGGCGCATTCATTTGCGCTAAAGCTATTGCTATTTTTTTCTGGCCATAAAAACCAATAATTTCACTTTTTTCAGTGTCATTACCCCTTTCAAAGACTCGCTGAATCACTGCTTTATATTGTTTCTCCCAGTCGATTTTGTTGATGTCCGTATCCCAGAATAATGATTTTCTTACACAAGTGAGATTGGGTGTGCGCTGGGTCATTTTCTTTTTGTGTTCATTTATATCAAAATATGTTTGGAGCAATGCTAAAGTACCTTCTTCCAAACCAAGTTTTTCCTCGATTTTTAAAGCTAGTTCCGTGTTTAATTTTCTTTTTCCTTTCGTAATGGCATTCAGGGTTTGTGGATGCTCCCCAACAGCTATGGCAAAAGGCCTTTGGTGGAGGGCTCTTTTCTTTAATTCTCGCGCCAAAACAACGCCAGGATGTATGCCTTTATATTTCTCTAAATAGGTATTCATAGTTCAAATGTAAGCAAATTTGTTTATAAGCGGAAAATGCTATTGCGTTTACTTTTTCTCTTTCTTCTTTTCTCTTTTCTCTTTGCTCTTTTCTCTTTGCTCTATTTTCTATTCCCGAATTCATACCTTTACGCTTCAATTTTACAGACATGGAATTTATATATCAAAATCCTTATCCGATTTTAAAGGATGAAACCCCTTATAAAAAAATTAGTGCTGACTATGTGCGGGTCGAGCGCATGGGCGACCGTGACATTTTAATGGTGGACCCAGAAGGCATTGCTTTGTTGGCGGAACACGCCATGAACGACGTATCTTTTATGCTGCGTCCAGGACATCTGCAACAACTGCGCAACATCATTGACGACCCAGAAGCCACCGACAACGACCGGTTTGTAGCTTACAATTTATTACAAAATGCCGAAGTGGCGGTTCGTGGGCAATTGCCTTCGTGCCAAGACACGGGAACTGCCATTGTGATGGCCAAAAAAGGCGAAAATGTATATACCGGCGCCGATGACGCGGAATGTTTGTCGCGCGGCATTTTTGACACTTATCAAAAACGCAATTTGCGTTATTCACAAATTGTGCCCATCAGCATGTTTGAAGAGAAAAATTCGGGTTCCAACTTGCCCGCTCAAATTGACATTTATGCCACCAAGGGCAACCAATATGAGTTTTTATTTTTGGCCAAAGGCGGCGGTTCTGCCAACAAAACCTTTTTATACCAAAAAACGAAATCGCTGCTTAATGAAAAATCGTTAGAGGCCTTTATCCAAGAAAGAATCAAAGATTTGGGCACCTCGGCTTGCCCACCCTACCATTTGGCCATAGTCATTGGTGGTACTTCGGCCGAGGCGAATTTGTCAGCGGTCAAAAAAGCATCAGCTGGTTATTATGACCATTTACCCACTTCTGGCAATATGGCCGGACAGGCTTTCAGAGACAAGGAATGGGAAGCCAAAGTGCACCAAATTTGCCAAGAAAGTGCCATTGGTGCGCAATTTGGCGGAAAATATTTAACCCATGATGTGCGGGTCATTCGGTTGCCACGACATGCAGCTTCGTGTCCAGTTGGCATGGGCGTGTCTTGTTCGGCCGACCGAAACATCAAGGCCAAAATCACGGCTGATGGCTTGTTTTTGGAACAACTAGAAACCAACCCAGCACGGTTTTTGCCTGAAGTGGCACCGCATTTAGATGAACCCGTTGTGGTTGATTTGAACCGTCCGATGGCGGACATTTTAGCCGAATTGAGCAAATATCCGATTAAGACCCGTTTAAAACTGAACGGAACGCTTATTGTGGCGCGTGACATTGCGCATGCCAAAATCCAAGAATTGCTGGATGCAGGCAAACCGATGCCTGAGTACTTTAAAAACCACCCGATTTACTATGCTGGCCCAGCCAAAACACCCGACGGCATGCCATCGGGAAGCTTTGGGCCCACCACCGCAGGCCGCATGGATGTGTATGTCAATGCTTTTCAGAAAGCGGGCGGCAGTATGATTATGTTGGCCAAAGGAAACCGCAGCAACGAGGTGCGCGAAGCCTGTCAACAATTTGGTGGATTCTACCTTGGATCCATTGGTGGCCCCGCCGCTATTTTGGCCCAAGAAAATATTTTGAGTGTGGAATTGGTCGATTTTGAAGAATTGGGCATGGAAGCCATCCGTAAAATTACGGTGAAAGATTTCCCCGCCTTCATTATCACCGACGACAAGGGGAACGATTTTTTTGCTAATCTGTAACGCGGTTCACGACTGCTCACATAAAAATATAAGATGAAATATTTACCCATAAACAGCCAGTTATTTATTAAAAACCGGGCCAAATTTGCCAGTCAAATGAAACCCAATAGTGTCGCTTTGTTTAATTCAAACGACATTTACCCAGTAAGTGCCGACAGCACTTTGCCTTTTGCCCAACACCGCGATATCTTTTATTTGAGCGGCGTAGACCAAGAAGAAAGTGTATTACTTATTTTTCCAGACGCCCCTTATGCGCATTTGCGCGAAGTGTTGTTTTTGCGTGAAACCAATGAGCACATTGCCATTTGGGAAGGTGAAAAACTGACCAAAGAACGCGCTTTTGAGGTGTCGGGCGTTCGGACGGTGTATTGGCTGAGCGACTTTCATAAAATTTTGAAAGAGGTGATGACCTATGCGGACACGGCGTATTTGAATACCAATGAACATTACCGCGCCAGCGTAGAAACCGAAACGCGCGAAGACCGTTTTATCAAATGGTTTAAAGCGACTTATCCAGCGCACAAGGTGGAACGATCCAATCCGATTTTGCAAAGGTTGCGCTCCGTGAAAGAAGCCGAAGAATTGGCCCTCATTAAACATGCCTGCGACATTACGGAAAAAGGCGTTCGCCGCATTTTGCCTTTTGTGAAACCGGGCGTTATGGAGTACGAAATTGAAGCCGAATTGATTCACGAATTTGTGCGCAATCGGTCAAAAGGATTTGCTTACACGCCTATTATAGCATCGGGTAAAAATGCCAACGTGTTGCATTATATTGAAAACAACCGAGCTTGTTTGGCTGGCGATCTCATTTTGCTTGATGTGGGGGCCGAATACGCCAATTATTCCAGTGATTTGAGCCGCACCATTCCTGTTTCGGGGCGTTTTAATGCCCGTCAAAAAGAGGTGTACAACGCGGTGTTAAAAGTGAAAAACGAAGCCGCTCAATTGTTGACGCCTGGCACGTTGTGGAAAGAATACCATTTGGAAGTGGGTAAAATTATGACCAGTGCCTTGCTTGACTTGGGCTTGTTAACCCCCCCCGATGTACAAAACGAAAACCCAGATTGGCCCGCCTATAAAAAATATTTTATGCACGGCACTTCGCATCACATGGGCTTAGACACCCACGATTATGGATTGTTGCACGAACCCATGCAAGCCAACATGGTTTTTACTGTTGAACCAGGCATTTACATCCCCGAAGAAGGCTTTGGCATTCGCCTCGAAGACGACATGGTGATTCAGCCGCAGGGAGCGCCCATCAATTTAATGGCGAACATTCCGATTGAAGCAGAGGAAATTGAACACCTCATGAATTCATAAAACAAGCGGCCTTCGGGCCGTTTTTGTTTGGAAAAATGGGGTAATTAAGTGATGAATCTACTTATTGATCCGTC
Source organism: Flavobacterium sp. BFFFF2 (assembly GCA_002256385.1). Taxonomy (GTDB): domain Bacteria; phylum Bacteroidota; class Bacteroidia; order Flavobacteriales; family Flavobacteriaceae; genus Flavobacterium. The sequence goes on along the minus strand of NKJD01000004.1, from coordinate 52,576 downwards.
TCCAATATTTTAACCAACTCAGCCACCACTGCATCAATATTTTTTCCATCCGTTGCAATGGTATGTTTCGCTTTTGTATAGTAGGGAACCCTTTCAAAGAGGTGTTTGGCAAGGTGTTCTAGTGCTTCCTCGTCCGTATGCGCACTGGGTTTTAAAGGCCTAATACTGGCTGATTTCTGGAGCCGACCTAAAAGCGTAGCAGGCGCTGCTTTTAAATAAAAAGATATACAGTGAGGGTGCTGCAACCACAAGTCGTTTTGGGCATAGCAAGGCGTGCCGCCGCCCGTTGAAATGATAGTTGGCACCAAACCTTGACAAAGTTCAGTAAAAAGTGTGTGTTCCACCCTCCGAAAGGCAATATCGCCCCGATTGACGATCCACTCGGCTGGGCTTAAACCCGTCTGTTTTTCAATGTGTTCATCGAGATCCACGAAGGGCAAGTGCGTAATTTCGGCCAACTTTTTGCCCACTTCGCTTTTCCCAGCCGCCATGTAACCCACTAAAACCACGTGTTTTTTATTATTAAACATCTGTTTTTCAATTGTTTATATTCAAGGTAAATTGAATGGTAAATTTAAGCCTAAATTGCTTTGAAATATACGCAATAACACACTATATTTGCACCCGCATTACAAAAGTCAGACTCGATAGCTCAGTTGGTAGAGCACAACACTTTTAATGTTGGGGTCCTGGGTTCGAGCCCCAGTCGGGTCACTTTTTTTTTGCTTATTTATTAGACTCGATAGCTCAGCTGGTAGAGCACAACACTTTTAATGTTGGGGTCCTGGGTTCGAGCCCCAGTCGGGTCACAAAAAAGTTGTTCGTTTTTCGGATAACTTTTTTTTTGAGGCCACGTGGAGAAATTGGTAGACTCGCCATCTTGAGGGGGTGGTGCTGCAAGGCGTATGGGTTCGAATCCCATCGTGGTCACGAATGCATGTATAAAACGGCACCTAACGGTGCCGTTTTTATTTTTTTAAAGCGTCAAAAGCTTGCTTTTGTAAGCGGCTAAAAAAATAAAAAGGTAACGCAACCTTGGTTGCGTTGCTTTTATGGCATGTTCAGAACGGAGCAAAATGGGATCACGCAAGCGAAGCGAAGTGTAATCCCATTTTTGTTTGAAAGTTGAAATGTTCAGAACGGAGCAAAATGGGATCACGCAAGCGAAGCGAAGTGTAATCCCATTTTTGTTTGAAAGTTGAAATGTTCAAAACGGAGCAAAATGGGATCACGCAAGCGAAGCGAAGTGTAATCCCATTTTTGTTTGAAAGTTGAAATGTTCAAAATGGAGCAAAATGGGATCACACGAGCAAAGCATATGAGATATAGAGGAGGAAGCCCAGTGGGCTTCAGGTACGCAAGCTTTAGCTTGCTTTGCCAGTAATAACGTTGGAATGTTGAAAGTTGGAAAGTTGCTCGCCAGTTAATTTTATTTTTATTGCCCCACGAAACCAGAAAACTTAATAGATTTATATCCAGAAAATCTACTTTGGTTTTTGCCGCAAAGTCGGGAGACTTTGCGGAGCAGGTTGCACTATGAGTTTTAAAGTTGGAATGTTGAAAGTTGGAAAGTTCTTCCCTCAGTTAATTTTGTTTTTTTGCATAACGAAATCCGAAAACTTCTTAGATTTATATCCAGAAATTCAACTTTGGCTGTGGCCGCAAAGTCGGGAGACTTTGCGGAGCGGCGACAGAAAGTGAAATAAGTAAAACAATTTACAATGCAGTCTATGGCTCAGATAAAAAAGATTAGAATTGCGGTTAAAGTGCTTTTTGTGGTGATATTGCTTATTTGTTGTAAAAAAAAACCGGAAAAAAAAGCATATACAGATCCCTATATTGATAAAATAAAAATTGTGAATTTCAACGGGAATGGTATGAGTGTCGAAAAAATAATTTATATAGAGTATTTGAACAACGGAAATTTTGACAAAAAAATACGGTCATTAACATTTAACATAGATCGTATTCTGGTTTGGGATGACGGTGACTTCAGCATTACAGTAGATAATATAAACTACAAAAATGACATATGTTTTTTGATTATTGATAAAAATGGTAGTAAAGAAGAGCATAAATTATCTAAAATCAAACCTGCACTAAATCCACTTGGAACTACTACCCCAGAGTATTGTGCATATTTTGTCACCATCGAAAATTGTATATATAATGGGAAAAAATACAATGATTTTAAATTAGATTTTGAACATAAAACACTAAGGTAACATGGGTATACGATACATAGAGGAGACCCGAGGCCAAAGGCCGAATTGTATGGAGCGTTAGCGTAATAAAAGGCCAGTGGGCTTCAGGTACGCAAGCTTTAGCTTGCACTATGAGTTTTAAAGTTGGAATGTTGAAAGTTGGAAAGTTGCGCGCCAGTTAATTTTATTTTTATTGCCCCACGAAACCCGAAAACTTCTTAGATTTATAGCCAGAAATTCGACTTTGGCTGTGGCCGCAAAGTTGGGTTCGGATAGTCATCAGGATTGCGGAGTGGGGTGAAGTATATCAGTACATAATGTAAGAATTACAAAAATCCAATTGCGCTTAAAAAAATTAAATAAAAAATTGATGATGCAAATCCATGAGATTAAGAGATTTTGTAAAATTAAATTTTTACAACTAATTGTTTTAGAAGTAATCTTAGGTCTAATATTTTATTACCTTAAACCAAGTTGCGAGCCATGCATTGGTAATGAAGATTGCCCACCTTGTATATCAAAACACCAGATATTTATCGCAATAATGGCTGCGGTATTTTTATCTTTTTATCTTGTATGCATGTTTAGAAGATTTGTTCTTAATAAATGAGACTTTTACAATCAATCAAAGTTTATGGCGAAGCACTTTAACCAATAAACCACCTGAAAATCAGCAATAAAATTAATGCAGCAACAAATGTTATCACTTGACATTTCAAGCGTTGAAAAACTTTTAAACGCAAGGAAATATTGACTTTAGACCAGCCCGGCGGGAACTAAGTGCCTGGTTTTAGTAGGTGCTGTTCGTAAAAAATCTGAAACTTTAAACCTGAAACTTTAAACTAAAATCGCGTGAGGGATGGCAGTGGCATCCTTTTGCTTTAGCAAAAGATATAACGGACAGCCCGACCCGCCTCGCCTTAGGCAGGCGGGGCACGCCCAAAGCTAAGTTGAAAGTTTGAAAGTTGCTCGGCAGTTAATTTTATTTTTATTGCCCCACGAAATCCGAAAACTTCTTAGATTTCGATCCTGAAAATCGATTTTGGTTTTTGCCGAAAAGTCGGGAGACTTTGCGGAGCAGCTTGCACTATGAGTTTTAAAGTTGGAATGTTAAAAGTGGTAATGTTGCTCTCTCAGGTAACCTTACTTTTTTTTTTCACGAAGAAATCCGAAAACTTCTTAGATTTATATCCAGAAATTCAACTTTGGCTGTGGCCGCAAAGTCGGGAGACTTTGCGGAGCGGGGTTAGTTGCTATAACAGAACAACACCAACACAATGACGAAATATTTAACATTTTTAATCTCGATATTATTAGTGTTTTCATGTGCCAAAGAGGTCAGTAACAAGGATGTTGTACATATGCCAATTATTAGAGAAAAGTCAAATGATAGTATAATTATTGAGCTTGATAAAAATGACAAAATCACTTCTGTTTATAGATTTTCAAACGGTGACAAAAAAGTAATGAGAGAGAAAATTGCATTTTTACCAAATGGTAAAATTGATTATTCAAAAAGCGCTTTTTTAGAAGTGAGAGGAAAAGATTTATACTTTCGATCAATTTATGATAGCAAATATCCAATTCCAAAGAAAAGGTATGCTCAATATATCGGGAATAAATATATTAAACCTGACTTTAGTAATTTCGAAAAACTGAAACTCGACTCGACATTTTTCAGAGAAAACGGAAAGATTTCAAACTATAGTAAAGTTCTATCAAGAAGAGGAAAAATTATCGAGACTATTTTTTTAGATACTGTCATAAAGGTAAAAAATGATGAAGATCAGATAGTCATAAGAAGCGTTGAATATGAAATTGACCTTGATAATTTACTTATTAAAAGGGTTCAAGAAATTAAAAATAACAAATAGTTACAACAACAAACTGCCGTTTCACAAAATTGCCGAGATTTCGGTACCCAGATCTTTCGTTTTCACGATAAATATTATCTTGGCAGAGAGAACTAAGCCCGCTTTGATCGGCAACTTCGTGAAGCGGTCTAACTAATGTTGTGCGATACTCTACCCGGATAATCTATAAAACAGAATAAAAAATTAAAAATGACTGACAAAGTACTATTCTTACTTGAAGAATTAAAAAACAATTATACAAGTCAAATATTACATGATACTTTAAATTGTTTCAGAAACGAAATAAGTATTGACGATTTGTACAAAGAATTCGAAAAAACTAAATTGGCTATTAATGGACAAGTTGATGATTTTTACCAAGAATTGGCATTAGATTTTGTGGGAGATTTAAATGATTTTCCAGAAATGTATTTTTTAATCTGGGAGCCGCTTCTCACTTTTTTCGATGAAACCACAAAAAAGCAGTTTTATAATTGTTCATTGGAAATTGCAAATAATACTGATGCAGCGGATTATATAAATGGTTTGATTTATCTTGATAGTGATAATTTCGAAATTGCACTTTATCAATTTAATAGAATTGATGATTACGTTGCAAGCTATTTCATTGGATTATGTTATCTAGAAACTGGCAATTTTGAAAATTCAATTAAACAAAACCTTTTATTCATGAATGAATTGGAAGATTTAATTGAAAACGAAAAAGATTTTCAGTTATTGTTAGAGGATTTTCAAATATTTAAATGGAATGTCTTTAATGATTTAGGATACGCTTACAATAGAATTTCTGAATTTGAAAATGCTTTAAGATTTTATAAAAAAAGTTTAGAAATATTTTCACTTGAAGAAGCATATCAAATAAGGCATAAAATAGAAATAGATAGAGAACTTGACGATTTTAATATTTTCGCAAATAATTACCTTTACTCGCTTGAGAAAACTAGAAACACAGATAATTTTTTTGAAGTTTTAGAATTTCTTATTTTGAAATACCCACATAATTCTTACTATAAAAGCAGAAAAGAAAAACTGAAAGAATTATCACGAATTAGTGAAAATCAGCAATTTGCAAATCAATTAATTAATAGTATTTTCAGAATTAAAAAGCCTTTTAACTTGTCTTCGTTCCAAGAAGCAAAATTACTATCTAAAGAAAAGATTCTCGAAGATATGATTTTAGAACAAATAAAATATGGATACGAGGTCTTTGGTAAGAAACTTGAAGTTTATCAAGATGAAAAAATATTCGGTCGCCAATATTACATTCAAAGCGTAAATGGAATTTTGGATTTGCTCCTAATTGATAAAACAAAAGATATTTTATATGTTGTAGAACTAAAGAGAAATGAAGCAGGAATTGAAGTGGTTGAACAAATTGAAAATTATATCAATGGTTTAACAGCAGAATTAAGAAGAGAAGTTAAAGGAATAATAAGTTTACATAAACCTGACAAAAAATTAGTTGAATTAATTAAAACGAAGCCGAATATTGAACTTTATACATATGAGTTTCAATTCAAAAATGTGGAATAAAAACACTTCACCCAACAACCCTAGCACTTCCGCAACCCCAGTCAAAAAGTAGATAAAAAATAAGTTTAAAAACAATCTCGTTTAAGGCCATTTCAGCGAGGTTCATTTTTGCATTGAAGTTGTGGTGCTTAAACACAAGTTGTTCAAGTTGTCGCAAGCCGTTTCTATATTGGTTTGTGTTTTTCTATCATTGAGGCAAAAATACCATCTTATGATTTGGGTTTTCGGGTGATGAGTTTCTGCTAGTTAGTGAGGTTATACATTAACGCAGCCATCAAAACATGTTTATTGGTTCGCTTCCACAATTTGCTTTCCATATTTTAGAGCAGCCCAAACCCACTTCCCCCGTCAGCCATTTTTTTTAGCTCCATACATGTCTGCCTATGTGGTGCAGTCAGTTCGTGTCACTTAACTTAATTGATTTGTGTTTTTTAACTGGCTGTTAATGTGTATTTTAATGGTTTAAAATAGTCATTTTCAATTGGTTGTTTTAATTAAATACAGCAACTTTTGCGATTTAACTTCTTTCACTGAATACGTATTTATACGTATTGACAAGCGTCTTTTATACCTTTAGTTTTACGGCATTCAAATAGTCATTTTGTTTTAAATGAAATTGATTTCAATAATTTTATTTAAATTAGTCTATCGAAAAAAAGGAAATCACTCAGAAATACCTGGTAAAAGATGTTCAATTCAACAGCAATAAACGTAGTCATTGGCTTGGTGTTTATTTACTCACTATATAGTTTGTTGGTAACAACGCTCAACGAAATCGTTGCTTCTTTTTTAAATTTAAGGGCCAAAACCCTCGAAAAAGGAATCCGAAGAATGTTAACCGATTTGGACGACCGGCCGAATGCCATTGTGGCGCAATTTTACCAGCAGCCTGTAATTAAATATTTGGGTGAAAGCAACAAGAAGAAGCCCTCTTACATGAGCAGCGGTTCGTTTTCAAGTGCTTTGGTGCATTTGTGTAAAGACTTGTCAGCAGGCAGCGTCCATCCGGAACAACAATTGCTCGACGGCATTCAAGAAATAAAGAAAGTGAATCCCGAAACAGGGAAATACTTGGAAATCCTATATCAAGAAGCCGATGGCAAACTGGCGCATTTTCAGCAATTGGCCGAAAATTGGTTTAACGAAACCATGGACAGGGCAACGGGTTGGTATAAAAAGCAGACCCAAAAAATTACTCTTTTGGTTGCGTTCACCGTGGCATTGTCCTTTAATGCGGACACCATTCAAATTGTTAAAAACCTGTCCTATAATCCGCAACAGGCCGCACAGTTGGCAAGCATTGCCGATCAATACTTGAAAACTAAGCAAAACAGCAGTCAACCCGAAAATAGGGAGGCTGACGAACAACTCCAAGCCTCCTTGCAGCAGGCCCAACTGATGCTGGCCGATCAAAGTGAACTTCATGAAGCCAATGCCGTGTTGGGATTGGGTTGGCAAGGCATTTCTGGTATTAACATCCTTTACAGTGTATTTGGTTGTATGTTAACTGCCCTGGCCATTTCATTGGGCGCGCCCTTTTGGTTCGATTTGTTGAGTAAAATGATGCAATTGCGTGGGTCAAAAAAAACGGAACCTTCACAAAACAAAAAAGGGTAGTTTTTACTTTACTTCCTTCCAAGAGCAGCCCATAATTTTAAAATTTTTCATAACCGATAATAAAAACTATGAATTATGATTAATCGTAAATTCTTCTTCGATCAAATTAAATTGACGCTTTTTAGCGGGTCAATGAGCACCAAGCAGGTGCAAGGCGTGTCAGCCATTCTTGATGAATGGGAGGCCAACTATTCACGTCAAGACGAGCGTTGGTTGGCTTATATGTTCGCCACAGCACACCACGAAACGGGGCGTACCATGCAACCCATTGAAGAATGGGGCAAGGGAAAAAACCTGATTTATGGGGGCAAAGTAAAACAGAACAAAAAGCCCTACACCGACACCAACGAGGTGTTTTATGGCCGTGGATTTGTTCAGTTAACATGGTACGAAAACTATGAAAGAGCGGGCAAAGAATTAAAGAAAGATTTTATTCATCATGCGGCTGGCGTCATGGAATTGCCCAATGCTACTAAAATCATGTTTTTGGGCATGATGGAAGGCTGGTTTACGGGCAAAAAACTGTCAAATTACTTTGCTGGAACCACCGAAGATTGGACCAATGCGCGCCGAATCATTAATGGACTGGACAAGGCCGATCTTATTAAAGATTATGCCCAAAAGTACTATGCCAGTATCAGTCACATTGCGGCTAATGTTTAATGCGTATCACTTTATTTATGAAAAAACACCTCGCATTAGCCTTCCTTATATGTTGCTCCTTTGCCCTTGGGCAAACATTTAAAACCGACACCATCATTGATGTTGGCGCTTACAAGTCTTATTTTAATTATCAGCTAAAAGAACCGTTGTACGTGACCTACACCTTATACAAAGGGGGTGGCGATTGCGACCGCAAAGGTTTTTCTTTTAAAAAATGCGGCATTATTTCGGCCTCCGGATCTGATTATGCGGGCAGTCCTTATGACAAAGGGCATTTGGCCAATGCGGAAGATTTTGCCAACGATTGCGAAGCTGACGAAAAAACCTTTTGTTATTATAATTGTGTGCCTCAAACCAAAAAACTCAATCGGGGCATTTGGAAAAAGTGGGAAACGAGCATCCGCGATGAATCACAAAGCAAGCCCTTGTTTATTATAGCGGGCAATATTTATAGCACAAACAAAACGCTGGGCAAAAACAACATCGGCGTACCCGATTATTGCTATAAAATTGTACTAGATTCAAACACCAAAGAAGTGATGCATTGCTTGCTGTTTCCAAACGACAACAGCAACAGCTTCACCGAAATCCCACTCGATGAATTAAAAACCAAATTGGGCTACGACTTGATGCCCTAGCATTTTTGGGTGTCATTCGAGTTCTTGTATTGATATATATGATTTATAATAAGGTAGTTCAATCTGTTGGCAGCATTCAATGTTAATTCATTTTTTACATGAAAAAAATCTTTTTATCCCTCCTGATGTTGGCGTTGAGTAGTTCCTGCGCCACACGCAAGCAAGTGAACGATTTGAAAGCTGAAAATGCCAGACTTTCGGTAAAATTGGACTCCATTGTAGCCTCGTTGAAAGACGGCGATAGTGATGGGGTTCCCAATTTTATGGACAAAGAACTCAACTCAATGCCAGGAACTGAGGTGAATGGATTTGGACAGATGATTGATTTAAATAGTAATGGGGTTTCTGACCACATTGAACGGTACTTAGACGCAATGATTGGCATTAAATTAGGGAGCAGTCCTGCAGAGACAACTAAGAGCACGAATAAGAATTCGGCCATTTCATTCTTTCAAAGGCTCATTCCGTCAAGCAAAGTGTCTTTAAAACAGTATTTTAACGATGCATACACACTTGATCAGTGCCGGAAAAAAATAGAAAATGTGGTTGTTTCAAAATTAAATGTGGAACCAGAAAATTATAAATATTTTGCCATCAATGGTGATTCGTTTGGCATCGTAACGGCCAATGAATGCATTTCTAAAGACGGAAAGCCTTTTAAAGGCGCGGGCTGCATCCAAGAAACTTGTAAGTTTTCGAATTTCTTTTGCGTGCATCAAGGTTACTCGCTGCTGTTTGTGTTTTTGGTGGTGAAAAAAGAAGTGGGAAACCAGTTCATCGACATCAGTCAGTCAGCATTAATGGACATGTATGAAAATGATGCGCTAAGCAACAACCCATTTCAGAACGAACAACTTGCCAGCTTGTTTTCAGACCCGTCGAAGAAATTGACAAAAGAATACAACGTGGTGGTGAAACACATTGAGTTTTTCAAAGAATCAAAATTTGGGGAACCGCGCATTATACAATCGACTTATAATTTTAAGTCAAAAATTAAAACGTTTTTTAAATCTTAAATGGTAGAAGATGACCTTTTTTACAGCACAAAAAACACTCATGACGCTTTGGTTCTTATGGACTGGCGTCATTGTTTTGTTTTTATTCAACGAAATTTTAGGCGATTTCAAGCCTATTTCGGCCATGGTGATCAAATGGGTGGCCTTGTATTTGGGGCCAGTATTTAGTTTGATGTTTTCAAGTTCATTCTTTAAAAGAGAATGGTTTCAGGAAGAGCTAAAATCTACCTTATTTTTGTATGTAGCATTGGGCGCATCAATCCTCTACTTAGCGATCATCTCGTATTGCTTGTTTGCTGTGCCAAGTACAATACCATCGATTGATTTGAATGGTAAAACGCCAGCAGTCCTGTTGAATGAAGCGTTTGAGTCTGAAGGCCAATTGCTTACATTTATGGAGCCCATAGTCGCAGGCGTTTTGGGCTATTTCTTTTTTAGCAATAAAAAGGGAAGTACAGCTGCATAAGCGTGCCCACAAACGTTTTGCTTTATGAAATCGATTGTGAAATGTTTTATTTTATTCAAAAAATAATCGAGACCAAAACCAGCCATGTTTAATTCAATCGGGCGATAAGTTGTTTTGTGGCGCAATGCCTATTCTTGTCAAGGCTTAATACTTCATTAATTTGCAAAAAAATACCCGTATTAATGAGGTTTTCGTTAAATTTGGATGTGATTTTTAATCATTTAAATTAAGTTGCTTGCCATATGAAAATATTAATTGTAGAGGATGAGGCTGGAATTTCAGATTTTTTAAAACAAGGTCTTGAAGAAGAAGGTTTTCAGGTTATTACCGCATCAGACGGTCAAATGGGCCATGATATTGCCCGCAAAGAATTGCCCGATTTAATACTTTTAGACTGGATTTTGCCCAAAATGTTAGGCATTGATGTGTGCAAAGCCATTCGTGCCCGTGATACCAAAACGCCGATCATTTTTTTAACAGCCAAAGACACCATCCAAGAAACCATTGAAGGGCTCAAGGCAGGTGCCAATGACTATATCAAAAAGCCATTCTCATTTGAAGAACTGTTGCTGCGCATCAAAGTACAGCGCACAACCCAAGGGACCATGCCCGACGTGCTGCGTTTGGGAACCATTGAAATCAACCGCAATTCGCACCAAGTATTTGAGTCCAAGCGCGAGGTTATTTTAACGCAAAAGGAATTTAGTTTGTTGGAGTATTTAATTACCAACAAAGGAAAAGTTTGTACCCGAACCAATATTATCGCCGATGTATGGGACATTCATTTTGATTATGACACGGGCGTTATTGACGTGTTTATGAATTCACTGCGCAAAAAACTTAATTTGACCAAAGAAAAAGATTTCATTAAAACCATCCGTGGTGTGGGTTATATTGCGCAAGATTAAGCAGCACAATTAAATTGTTTAATGGCTGTAAAAGGTCATTGGACATGGCCACTTTTTTTGCGCTGCGTTATTTTTCAGCAGCACAAAAAGTTTGAATTCCTTCTAATTAATCCGCCCATTCATGTTTGAGTTTTCGTTAAAAAACCGCATCGCATTTTACTACATCATCATGACCGCATTGCTTATCGCTGCGGTGTTTGTGGGGATTTATTCGATCGTTAGTTTTACGGTAAACAAACGGGTAAACGACGACATCAATTACGAGCTCAAAGAGTACATGAACAAGGTGTACTTTAATACCTCAGTTCATTTGCGAGGCCGCGAAGAGTTGCGGCAACGCGAACACAATGAAGTAAGCGTAAACCCAAAGTTTCTTGAATTGACCGATGCCGATGGGGTCGTGCTTGAAAGCTCCGAAAACTTAAAAGTGTACCGCCTTAATTTTGAAGCGAATGCCCAAAAGCCTGTTTTCACTGAATGGCGTTTATCGGGGCAGCTCATTCGGCAAATTCAAAAGCCGTTGGTCATTAATTCTGGTAAAATTGTAGGCTATTTGAATGTAGCTGTTTCCTTAGAAGAAGCCCGCGCGGTAATGACCAAACTCCAACAAAACTTGTTGGTTATTTATCCCATTGCGTTGATCTTTTTGTTTGTAGCGGCTCGTTTTATTGCGGGTCAAAGTATTATGCCCATTCGGAACATCATTAGAACCTCCAACGCCATTACCCAAGAAAACTTGGATGAGCGTATTGAATTGCCTAAAAACAAAGACGAATTATATACCCTTTCAGATACCATTAATAAATTGCTCGACCGGATTCAGTCGGCGGTGGAACGCGAAAAGCGTTTTACTTCTGACGCCTCCCATGAATTGCGAACGCCTTTGGCTGTGATCAAAGGTACCTTAGAAGTGTTAATTCGCAAACCAAGAACCCGCGAAGAATACGAAGATAAAATTCGCCACAGCATTTCAGAAGTGGATCGGTTAAATACGTTGGTCGAGGAATTGCTGTTGTTGGCGCGTTTTGAAAACCAGCAACGCAATATGCTGAATGAGGAGGTGTATTTGAACGGCATCATTCAGGAAATTATTTTGCGTTTTGCCCCCAAAAGCAACAGCCAACACATTGAGATGGTTTTGGACGCAGAAACTGATTTTTACCTGCTTTCAGACAACTATTTGCTGAGTATTATTTTTAGTAATTTGTTGTCCAACTCGCTTAAATATTCGCAAGAATACACCACCATAAAGGTTCGTTTATTTGAATATAACCAAGAATTATTTTGCCAAGTAATTGATGAAGGGTTCGGGATTTCAGTCCAAGACATGGATAAAATTTTTGAAATGTTTTACCGATCCAATGAAAACAACCACCCCGAAATCAAAGGAACGGGCTTGGGACTTTCCATTGTAAAACGTTTGTCAGTGATGTTGAATATTTCGCTCAATGTGCACAGTACCGAAGGAGAAGGCACCACATTTACACTCAAATTTAACAATGCTAAGCGGCTGTAACTTCTTTTTTTGCCGCTTTTAAATTGGGTAAAAAATAGAACACACCCCCAATTAACGGGAAGAATGCCGCCATGCGGTATACCATTTCAATAGAATACATATCGGCCAAATGCCCCATGATGGCAGAACCCATAGCCGCCATGCCAAATGCCAAACCGTAAAATAATCCAGAAACCATGCCTAATTTTTTAGGCATTAATTCTTGGGCATATACCAAAATGGCCGGAAAGGCGGATGAAATAATCAGTCCAATGGCAATCATCAAAGCATCGGTCCACCATAAGTTTACGTAAGGCAGCAGTAAAGTAAACGGCGCGGCGCCAAAAACCGAAAATCCAATCACCCACTTGCGCCCAAACCGATCGCCTAAAGGCCCACCGAGCATGGTGCCCACTGCATAAGCCGCTAAATACAAAAACAAGTGAAACTGTGCTTGTTGGATCGTTAATGAAAACTGATCCATCAAATAAAAGGTGTAATAACTTGATATGCTGGCTGTGTAAAAGAATTTTGAAAAGATGATGACCAGCAAAAGAAACACGGCGCCTTTGACCTGTTTTTTACTTAAATGGTGTTCAAATTGAACGGAACGTTGCTGGATGGTATTTCGAACAATGTGGTGGCGGTACCAAAAGGCAATTCGTGTAAGCAGCGCCATCCCAGCCAATGCCACCCATATAAAAACCAATACTTGCCGCTGGCCATGACCCACCACAAACCAAGCAATGGTTAAAGGGCCAAAGGCCGTTCCGAGGTTGCCCCCGATTTGAAAAATAGATTGGGCCAAACCCCTGCGTTTTCCAGCAGCAATAAATGAAACCCGAGCTGACTCTGGATGAAATACCGCAGACCCCATTCCGATTAAACTAACAGCGACCAAAAGCCCTCCATACGAATGGGTATAAGCCAGCATGACAATGCCGCTCAGCGAAAAAAACATGCCAATTACTTGTGAAAATGGTTTTGGATATTTGTCGGTATAAAAACCAATAAGCGGTTGTAATAAGGAAGCTGTGCATTGAAAAACAAAAGTAAGCCAGCCAATTTGACTAAAAGTAAGGTGGTATTCGTCCTTAAAAATAGGATACATGGATGGAACCAGTGCCTGAATCCAATCGTTTAAAAAATGGGCAGCAGCAATGGCAACCAACACGCTATACAAAGTTTTTTCGGCAGCTTGCGTTACTTTGGTCGACATCCTTATTTGTGATTTTTAAATTGGTCTGCAAAGGAACGTAAAAAGGCCTACATGCGTGATCCTAGTTTGTCATTTTGCAACAATTTAACATCCAATTGATTTGATTTCGCTGAAAAAACCCCCGACAAATTTGTACATTTACCCTTTGTTATAACGTTGTGAAACCAATCAAAACCGCGCTTACAGAACAAGCTGGAGTAACACCCCAACCTTCGATTAACCCGAGGGCTGTGGCGCTGTGGCAGCAAAATAAGGGGGCGCGTCCAACCGCAGCCGCACTCATAGAAGGCATCAAGCAGCATAACCGGGTAGCCCTAAGTAGGGCCATCACTTTGGTTGAAAGTACTTTGCCCGATTGGGCGACAGAAGCAGAACAACTCATTCAATTTTGTTTGATGTGGGCACGTCCCTGTTTGCGGATCGGTATTACTGGGGTGCCTGGCGTGGGCAAAAGCACTTTTATTGAAACTTTCGGCACTTTACTTACCCAACAAGGACTCAAAGTGGCCGTGTTGGCCATTGACCCAAGTAGTTCGCTGTCAAGAGGAAGTATTTTGGGCGATAAAACACGTATGGAAACTTTGGTCAATGATCCGTTGGCATTTATCAGGCCTTCGGCTTCAGGAACTACGCTAGGAGGAGTGGCCCGTAAAACACGCGAAGCCATGATGTTGTGTGAAGCATTCGGCTTTGATGTTATTTTGGTAGAAACCGTTGGGGTGGGCCAAAGCGAAACCTTGGTGCACCAAATGGTCGATTTTTTCTTGTTGCTTAAGTTAGCTGGTGCGGGTGATGAACTGCAAGGCATTAAACGCGGCATTATGGAAATGGCCGATGCCGTGATTATCAATAAAGCCGATGGCGACAACATCAATAAAGCCCGTTTGGCCAAAACTGAATTTCAGCGGGCCTTGCATTATTTTCCTCCCAAAGAAACAGGTTGGATTCCGAAGGTGCAGTGTTGTAGTGCCATTGAAGGCGCTGGTGTAAATGAGGTGTGGCAACTCATTCAACAATTTGAAACTGAACAAAAACAAAACGGGCATTTTGAGCAACGCCGCCGACAGCAAAACCAGCAATGGATGCGGCAAACCATTCAAGATCAACTTTTTCAATCATTTATGACGCACCCTGCAGTTCAAGAACAGGTGAGCCAACTGGAACAGCAAGTTGAGTTGGGTGTCATTTCGCCATTTAGCGCGGCACAACAGCTTATTGAGCGATATCGAGCCAATAAATAAGCCTGAGAACCATTGCTAAAACCAATGATTAAATAATAAATAATAATCAAAAGTAATACTTAAGGCTGAAAGTAGGCCTTATCTTTGCCCCATCAAAAAACACTTAAAACTTAAAATATGGCTTTAGTAGGCAAACAATTTCCAAACATTGCGGTAGATGCGATTTCATTTATGGGCGATAACATGCGCGTCAACATTTTGGACGAAGCAATTGAAAACGCTAAAAAAGTAATCTTGTTTTGGTATCCAAAAGATTTCACTTTTGTATGTCCGACTGAATTACACGCATTTCAAGAGGCTTTGGGCGAGTTCGAAAAACGCAACACCACAGTAATTGGCGCATCATGCGACACCAATGAAGTGCATTTTGCATGGTTAAATACCCCTAAAAACCAAGGCGGTATTGAAGGCGTTACGTATCCGATTTTGGCTGATACCACGCGCAATTTGTCATCTGCTTTGGGTATTCTAGACATCGAAGCTGGCGAATACAATGACGACACCGATTCATTAATGTTGGTTGGGTCAAATGTGACTTACCGTGCCACTTATTTAATTGACGAAACGGGTAAAATTTTCCACGAAAGTGTGAATGATATGCCATTAGGCCGCAACGTGCACGAATTTTTGCGTTTGATTGATGCCTACACCCATGTGCAAACAAAAGGAGAAGTTTGTCCAGCCAATTGGGAAGAAGGAAAAGATGCCATGAGTGCCGACCGCAAAAGCACGGCTTCGTATTTGAGCAATCATTAATAATTCCCTATGCTAGTAGAACTTACCGAAGATAATTTGGCCCAAACACTTGCCCAAAACCCCAAAACGGTGGTGCAATTTTCAGCTTCTTGGTGTGGCAATTGCCGCATTATGAAACCAAAATTTAAATTGATGGCGCAAGAACATCCAGAGTTAACTTTTGTTATTGTTGATGCAGAACAATTTCCTGAGTCGCGAAAATTGGCCAACGTCAGTAATTTGCCCACATTTGCATCTTTTGAAAATGGCCAACTGAAAGATGAGGTGCAAACCAACAAAGCAGATATTTTGGCAGATTTAGTTCAAAAATTTGCATCATAAATATATGCTATGAAGTTACCTGTTATTAAACATTTGGTTCAATTTATTGAGCAAAACGACCAAGACTACCTCATTGAAACCATTGAGGTACTAGAAGCATTAACCGAAGTTTCTTCATTAAAACCAGAAGAATTGGATGTGTTGGGCGAATTGAATTCTAATTTGCACGGCGCGCTTGAAGTGCAAAAATTAATAAAAAGTGGGGTTGCGCCCAAAGAGGCACTTAATCAGTTTATGCAAAGAGTGTTAAGCTCCATTGACAAATAATTGACATGTTTAACCCAGATTATGCATTAGACTTTGTAATGAAACCAACACTTACAAAAAGTTTGCATTTGCAAACTCCAATTAAAAAAAGTTGGTTCTTAATGACCCATTTAAAAACAAATATTAACGCCATTAAAATGGGAAAAGGACAAAAAAGCTGGGAGTGCACGGACTTTTTTTACCGCAGGTGTAGCAGCGCTACATCGAGGATACAAAACTGAATTGATTTAGACTTTTTTGATTGAAGCGAAAAATGAGGATTTTGGTTCCAGATTGCAACCCAAATGATGTATTGGACTTTGTGATGAAAGGGAAAAGGACAAAAAAGCTGGGAGTGCACGGACTTTTTTTACCGCAGATGTAGCTAAGCTACATTGAGGACAAAAAAAGGAGTACATTTCCAGATTTGCAGTCATTTTTACTTGTAATAAAATTCTAATACATTATTTGGGTTTAAACTTTTTTGCACTGCATAGCAGCGCTACGGAGTAAAAAAAAGGGGCAATATGGGGCGAAAAGACCATTTTGCAGCCAATTGAAAAAAGTTTAAATCAATTCTCGGTACATTACCAGATTTGCAGTCATTTTTCCATGTAATAAATTTCTAATGCGTAATTTGGGTTTAAATTTCCCCCAAAAAGGTTGGCCGGACAGGCAGCCTTTTTTTATGTTATCGTGGCAGTGGATTCAGCCAGCGTCTTCAAAATTCAAGCCACGAATGTCCCGTTTTTTTGAGTACACAGCATGCTTTGTTATTTTTATTATCGACTTTATAAAACTGTTTTTGGACGCAAGCAAACCGCAATTTCTGTTAAAAATAAGGGCAATACCCAATGAGTTCACAACAGTATTGATGCGTCAATTTTTCTAATTTTACCTGCTTCAAATTAAAAAAAAAAGGCTAACTTGCTTTTAAATTTTTATACGCCATATTTTAATCACTTTCAATTATAAGCCCATGAACTTTGAAAAAATTCCTTTGTCTTCGGTGTTGTTCATCGACATTGAAACCGTTCCAGAGCAGGAAAACTACACGCAATTGGACCCAGACTGGCAAGCGCTTTGGGAACAAAAAACGGCCTACCAACGCCGTGACGACTTTTCGGCAGCCGACTTTTATGAACGGGCAGGTATTTGGGCCGAATTTGGTAAAATTGTCTGCATTTCGGTTGGCTATTTTACTGACAATCGGGCAGATCGTCAATTTAGAGTAACTTCTTTTTTTGGAGAAGAACGTACCTTATTAATTGAATTTTCCGATTTGTTAAACACGCATTTTTCAGGCCCTCAACATCTGTTATGTGGCCACAACATCAAAGAATTTGACATCCCTTTTATGGCACGTCGGATGTTAATTCATGGGGTGGCATTGCCTAAGCCCATTCAATTGTTTGGTAAAAAGCCATGGGAAATACCGCATTTAGACACTTTAGAACTTTGGAAATTTGGCGACTATAAACATTTTACCTCCCTCAAATTACTCACCAAAGTATTGGGGATTCCATCGTCAAAAGATGACATTGATGGCAGCCAGGTGGCGCACGTTTATTATGTAGAAAAAGACGTGGACCGCATCATTGTTTATTGTGAAAAAGACGTCATAGCCGTGGCGCAAGTTTGGTTGAAATTAAGACGTGAAGCGTTATTGGATCCTTCTGAAATAAGGCATGTTTAATATTTGGATGCTCAATCGCGGATGATCTCAATAGTGCGGTGAATTTCTTGTCCATTTTCATGTACCACTACCAACCGATGAATCCCAGTAGGGGCTTGAATGGGGAGCTCATGAAAATCAGAGGTTTGGCCTAAATATTTTCGATCCAAATACCAAAACAAGGTGCTTTTGGTCTCAGAACACGCCACTTTACAAACAAAGGCTTGAAATTGGCCTTCCTGATTTCGGGTCAAATATATTTTACCATTTGTTTTTGGGTAAATGAAGTCAAAAAATTGATTTTCATCTTGATGACAACCAGCGCGCCATGGTGGCAGCGCGCGGTAGTCGGCATGGTTATTCTGGAAATAATAGGCCATTACGGGCGGTAAAACAAACCAACTTTGGTTGATCATTTCAGTGGGCGATACACAACTGCTATTTACCCGCCATTGTTTTGAAACATCAAGATGTGTCCATTTGTGGTACGGACAAACGGCAGATTGGCTTCCTCTTTTGGGAACCCTTTCTGTTTTTTGCGGACAAATTGCTTGCGCCAAATACCCACTTTGGGTGCATACTCGCACGTTTTCCATGTCGTTGATGGGTGCCTCAAAAGGATTGGATCGGGGCAATGATCGAAATACATCAAAAAGGAGCGGAGCTGCATACCCAACGCCAGTTAGTTCGGGACGGCCTTCACCAGAAGCATTTCCGACCCAAACGGCTACTACAAAATCGGAACTAATGCCGACGGCCCACGCATCACGATTGCCAAAGCTGGTTCCTGTTTTCCACGAAATGGGGAGCGAAGAATCAAAATACCGCCAGGCTTCATCCCCTTCGGGGCGGTTCACTTCTTGCATGGCTTGTAAAGTGGCATAAAGCGAACCCACACTCAATATCGGTTTTTGTTTTGTTGTTGCAGACTGGATTTTACTTTTTGCCTTTTCCCAAATCAATGGCGCGTAAGGTGCCTTCGGGTATTTTTTAATAGCCGTATAACATGTCAGTGTTTGTGCCCAACCGGCGTAGATGCGTGCTAAATCCCATAGGGTACATTCGGCACCGCCCAATATCAATGACAAACCGTAATGATCGGGGTGTTGGTTGAGTGTAGTCATTTTAAAGTCATTTTTTAAACGGGCATAAAATGGATGTACGCCAAATTGTTGCAATTCCAACACGGCTGGAATGTTTAACGAACGTGCCAATGCCCTGTCGGCAGGGACTGCGCCATCAAAATGTGGGTCGTAATTTTGGGGTACAAAACCTGAAATTTGAACGGGGATATCTGGTACCAAAGCGTGTGGCAGCAATTGACCTTGATCTAATAGTGAGGCCAATAAAAATGGTTTTAAAATACTTCCAGTGCTCCGAGCAGCTTGAATCATATCGACCGCTTTGCAATGCACTGCGTCGGTTGGCGTATTCCCTACATAACCCACTACACTGTGTTTTTTTACATCAATGACCACCACACCGGCATTGTGTACTTCGTTTTGCATAAAATGGGCATGATACATGCGCACCAATTGGTTTATGCGATCTTGGACACTTAATTGAAGGGTGCTTGTAATGCGTTGACCGGGTGATTTTTTGGCTAAAAAAGAAACAAAATGAGGGGCTAGGGTAGGCAGTGGAAATGGTTTTTTGGGCAATGGTTCTTGCATTGCCAGCTTATAGGTTAGTTCATCTATTTTACCTGTTCTATTTAAACGTTGTAATAATTGATTGCGTTTGTGGAGCAAAGTTTGCTGGTTTTTGCCGGGGTATATTTTTTTGGGAGCATTGGGCAACACGGCTAGCAAAGCCGATTCGGCCCACGACAATTGATGCGGTGCTATACCATAATAGCGCCATGATGCCATTTCTAAACCAACCACGTTTCCGCCAAACGGGGCATGGGCGGCATACAAATTAAGGATTTGTTCTTTGGAATAGCGACATTCTAGCCGAACAGCTAGTACGCTTTCGATCCCTTTTTCGACATAAGTACGCGCTTTTCCTTGTCTTGATAAACGAATTAATTGTTGCGAAATAGTACTTCCGCCTCGTTTATTCTTTTTGCTTTGTATGTTATGTAAAATGGCTTTGGTCATAGACCACGGGTTTATGCCAGGATGTGTGTAAAAATAGCGGTCTTCAAACTGCAGCAAGCATGTTTTAAACTTAATGGGCACCGAGTCAGCCGCTGGAGCACGCCATTGGCCATCAGATGCAATTTTGGCACCTAAGAGTTGGTTGTTTTCATCAAAGACCACAGTTGCATAATTTGATTGAAACAATGGTTCAGGTAGTGCTGCGTAAAAGATAAATATACTCGTAAAGAACAAAGTGTATTTTACAGGTGATGAAACAATTTGTAGATGCCATTGCTTAATCCAATGCAGTATTCGATTAAAAACAGACAACAAAGCCATATTTATTCTCGTTATTATTCGGTCTTAAATATAAAAAAAGAGGCTCAATGAGCCTCTCTATATTTAATTTTTTTAAAACACTTGTTTATGCTTTGATTTTAGGTGCATTGGTGTATAAACATTGCGATCCTTTAAAGCTAACAATGCTCGCTTCATTTTTAGGCTTTAACGTCTGAGAGCCGCCAGTTGATTGTGCGCCACCAATTTCACGACATGAAGAAGTTACAGCTAAAAATGATAAAGAAAGAAAAGCTAATGATAAAATTGTTTTTTTCATGATTTTGTTTATATTTGTTAAAAAAAATATTGTTTTTACTTATTTGCAGGACAAATGTACTGGTGTTCAATAATATTGAATTATAAATAAGATGCTTTTGTGTGGTTGCCCTCATTCTATGAGTATCATGACCTATTTGGTGAGAATTACATTTTTTCACATCTAATATTTCTCCATTTTTCATCTATCCTATTTCGGGAAAAATGAATTTTGAGTTGAACAACTCCGGCTTTCTGCAAGGGTTTTCAGCCTACATGTTAAATAATTTCAAACAATCATTTTCTTTAAAATAGTACAACGTACCTTTGCATCATGATTGCACGTACTGTTTTCACCAAAATTATAGCGATTCAATTGAGCCTGCTTTTGCTTGTTGTCATGGCGGGTTTCCATATTGAGGTGCATTGGTGTGGAGGAGAAATTGCAGAGATTAAGCCTTCTTATTCAAGCAATCAAAAAGGTACGGACAATGCTTGTTGTGGTGAAGAAGAGACCTCAAATAAGTGTTGTCACAATGAACATTTGGAATGGAAGCAGCAAAGCCCACACTGGTTTCACCAGCATGTTTTAGCCATGGAATGGGTTGCCTGCGTGCCCAATTCATCTGAGTTTATACCTGTTTCAGAAAACACCAACCTGTCTTTTAGGTCCATTTATCCACTTAGACCAAAACAAAGTCACGCACCTCCACCCTACATCCTATTTAGCAAGCTTATTTTTTATGCCTGAAATTATATTGAGATTCCCTTTCAATAGCTAATTGGCTTTCAGTTTATACGACTTCATTTATTGATGTTTCTGCTGTGCAATTAGTTTTAAGACAATTTCAATTTGATAGGTCGGGCTTTTTGCCTGTGACCGGCTAAAAAATATGACATGAATAAACCACATTATTTCCTAGTGCTGGGGTTTGTTTTATTTCATCAATCGGGTAGGGGACAGACTCAATTGAACGAAGTAAAAATTGATCCAAACCAACGCAGCATACAAAAACCATTAAATGTAACAACCAATACTTCGGTCGTTTCACGCAAAGAGTTACTAAAAGCGGCATGTTGCAACTTGGCTGAAAGTTTTGAGACCAATCCGGCGGTCGATGTCAATTATCCGGATGCCGTTTCAGGGACCAGACAAATTAAGTTATTAGGGCTTTCGAGTCCTTATATTTTAAACTCAGAAGAAAATATTCCATCTGTTCGCGGTGCCTCGCAGGTTTATGGCATGTCGTTTGTGCCTGGGTCTTGGATTGAAAGCATCCAAATTACCAAAGGAATGGGCAGTGTGGTTAATGGCTATGAAAGTATTTCTGGACAAATTAATACCGAGCTTATTAAACCTAAACAGGACATCCCTTTTTATGTAAATATGTATGCTGCCAACGATACGCGCTCCGAACTTAATTTGCAGTGGAGTCAGGTTGTTTCAACCAACTGGGCTACTTCGTTGTATGTGCATTCAAATGCCCGCTTTACGCGTTTTGACATGAATGGTGATGGGTTTATGGACAGTCCAGTTGGTCGGCAAATTAATGTAATGAATCGGTGGCACTATGAAAATCCCAAAACGGGTTGGGTGGCTTTTATGACTGTTAAGGCTTTGCGTGATCAGAAATTGGCTGGTCAAATGGATTTTGACCCGTCAAAAGACAGAGGCACTACCAATTATTGGGGTTCTGAAACGCAAACCAACCGCATGGAATGGTCGCAAAAGCTAGGGTATATTTTTAAAGGGCGTCCTTTTCAAAGTGTTGGTATTCAAACAAATTTGAGTTCGCATGAACAAGATAGTTATTTTGGGCTTCAAACGTATTACATTCGCCAGCGAAGTGGATTTCTAAATGGTGTGTTTCAATCTATTTTAGGGTCTATCAAACACCATTACACCGTGGGTTTACAGGCCAATTTTGATCAGTATACCGAATGGCTCGGTGCAACTGACTGGAGCCGTTCTGATAACGGTGCTGGGGTGTATGCGGAATACACCTTTAACAACCAAGACAACCTAATGCTTAGTGTGGGAATTCGGTCAGATTACCACAACCGCATGGGCGGATTTATTACACCAAGGTTTCATTTGCGTTATATTCCTTGGAAAGGGGCTGCATTGCGCTATTCGCTTGGTCGGGGTCAACGCTTGGCGAATGTATTTGCCGAAAATCAAGGTTATTTGGCCAGCAGCAGACAATGGCAACTAGAAGCAGCAAAGGGTAGCACTTATGGCTTGAACCCAGAAAAAGCTTGGAATACGGGTGTAAGTTTCTCCCAACAATTCATCCTTTTTGGCCGCAAAGCCGAATTGTCAACCGATGTTTATTATACCCGTTTTTTGAATCAGGTAGTGGTAGATGTGTTGTCAGATGCCCGTAAGGTGGAAGTGTATAATTTAAAAGGCCAATCATACGCGGTCAGTTTTCAGGTCGAAGCCACTGTTTCGCCCATCAGAAATACCAATGTGCGGATGGCATATAAAAAATATGCTTTATCGACAGATTATTTGGCTGGCACATTTCAACAACCTTTGCAGGCACAAGATCGGTATTTTGTAAACGTTGAATGGCATTCAACAGCCAATTCAGTGGGTGGGTCTTGGAGAGCAGATGCAACATGGAATGCTTTAGGGCCGCAGCGTTTGCCAAGCACACAGCAAAACCCTGCCAACGAGCAGCTTCCTTCTTTTTCGCCTTCATTTTCAGTGGTCAATGCGCAAATCACAAAATTGTTTTCCAAAAAAACAGAGCTGTATGCCGGCATCGAAAATGCATTTAATTACCAACAAGACAAAGCCATCGTAGGCAGTTCGCAGCCATTTGGCCCTTATTTTGACCCAACGCTGGTTTATGGTCCATTATTTGGCAGAATGACGTACATCGGTTTTCGACAAAAATTCTATTAATCAAAGGAGTCGAAAGTCGACCCGAGAACCATCGGAACGAATGGTTCGAACGGAGCGAAGCTAAAGTCTAAAGGCGAGAGAAGGCAATAGCCATTAGGCAACAGTTTATTTGTTTAAAGTTCAATTGTTAATAAAATTGTTTCCCTATTCTTTGGACAAGAGCTAGGGAAGCCTTTTAAATTCAGTTATTTTTTCAATCCTTCAATCCTTCCATCCTTCAATTTTTCAATCTTTTAATTTTTTAATCTCAAATTATACTATATGAAAACAATTCACCCACAATTCACCCAACCCCTTCTATGGGCAATCATGATTTTTTTAATGCCAATCATTGGCTTTTCACAAACGGCTCCAGCTCCCAGTTTATCGACCAATGCCAATTATTCATTTGAAGTAAAAGGCAATTGCGAAATGTGTAAAAAGCGCATTGAAAAGGCCGCTTATCAAGTGAAAGGAGTAAAAATGGCTGTTTGGAATATTGACACACACCAGTTAGATGTCATTATCAATGAAACCAAAACCACCCTTCAGCAAGTGAAAGAAGCCATTGCCAAAGTAGGACATGATTCTGACACCGCCAAATCCACCCAAGAAGTGTATGATCATTT
This sequence comes from Flavobacterium sp. BFFFF2, assembly GCA_002256385.1. Lineage (GTDB taxonomy): Bacteria > Bacteroidota > Bacteroidia > Flavobacteriales > Flavobacteriaceae > Flavobacterium. The sequence continues at coordinate 28,504 of NKJD01000004.1, read as the reverse complement.
GCATGGTTGTTGCCAATATGAAAGAAGCGCGCCGTAAACATGATTTTCCCGAATCGTGTTGATTAACATCGTTATACCCACTATTTAAATTTCAATATTAAACCAACCTATACATTAATGGCAAGGTAAATCGAGCCACTTGCTTTTTAATGACAGCAAGTGGGTTCGGATGCCGAATCCAGTTGGTCGGAACCGGTATTCCACCTGGTTTAACCTAAGTATTGCATTTTACGGCTGTCAAGTCACAATTCAAAGCTACTCTTCAAAACAATTTGCCCTGCAGCTAATCATTCCTTTTTAATGGTGATGACAACTTCTGCATCAAAATTATATTCGCCTTTCCTATAAATCTCCTTGTTCGGCAACTCCACTTCATAGGAGTATACACCTTTGGGCAAATCAATGTAGCATTCCTTGCTGTCGTTCTGAATAATTAGTTCTTTAGTGATATCAGTTCCTTGCTCAGATTTTCCTGTAAGCCTGTAAATTATTTTGCTGTCCATTTTGTTTTTCACACACACCGAAGTCACCACATTGCTAGTCGGGTTTGTTCCTTTTTTTGATTTAAGAATGGAAATTCCGCTTAGCAGCAATTCGCCTCCTTTGAGTACATTGTTCAAATCGCTTTGCGCAACTAAAAGGCTACTTGAAAGCAGCACCAACATGAGGTATAAAATGAATGATTTCATATTGTGTATGTTTTAAATTTATCCAATGAAATGCTTTGTCAAATGGCCAAATCAGCATGTGATTTCTGTTTTGATTCCATTAATATTATTTTTCAAAAATAAATTGAAAAATCTGATTATTATATTGGAAATAGGTATAAATTGTTAAATTATTATACTTTTTGTTATAAAATAAAGTATTGTAGCAGTGGGTAAGTTCGGGGATTTAATTGTCTGTTAATCAGCTTTATGCCATATTGCAGCCAGAATAAAATGTGATAATTACAGCCTAATTTAACGCTGCATTTTACCCTGTGTCTGACTTATATAAACCTACATTAATAGCTAGTTATTGCCAGATGCAACCTCCTCTATTTTCAGGTTGTCGCAAAAAAACCTCGTTTAATCCTGTTAAACGAGGTTCTTAATGACTATCTAAAATTTACTTTGTTGGAACAGTAATTACTACTAATATTTATTCAAAGTCAATACCCTATTTCTCTTGCACAGAATTAATAAATCGTTCTTCTGCTTCACTGAGTGGAAACACGTTGTACTTCGTCCAAAACTGATCTGTATAGTTGGTTCCAGCTTCAAAAAGGGTCTTCTTTTTGTATCCGTTTTCTGGAATTTCAACATTGTTCTTAAATTCATACACGAAAATGTCGCTTGAAAAGTCAAAGTTATGATCAATTTTACTTCCCATTTTAATGTAAACATCTGCCTGTCTTTTATTGTAAGTTAAAATATATTGGTTGTTAATCAATTTAAATTTTGACCAAACTAATCCCTTGTTAAGTTTTCCTTTTGCAATCCAGAAATTGATCATTTTGGCATTTTTTAAATGAGTTTCGGCACTGTAAATTTTAAACTCGAGTATGCTCTTCGATGTTGGATCAATAATGATATAGCCTTTGTTTAGCATTTCATCGCTGTCCATCTTGGGAATAATTTCAACATATTCGTATTCGGCGCCATTTGCTTCTTTCTTGATTTTTCTCTCAAATTCATAATTATCGGATTTTAGCAATTTTTCAACGGCCTCAAATTTATAAGCGGCTTTTACATAGTCTTTTACATTGAAAGCGGTATTGATGTTGTCAATCTTTTTGTCGTCTTCATTGTCTATTTTTTTGCTTTTTAAGGCCCGATGCTGGCCCAATATTAGATTGGATTTTCCATTCCCTTTTTTGATGTAATAGTCCACCAGCGCATCCGAGAATTTAGTGTATTCGTTGTTGACTTTTACTATTTCTCTGCAGTACCCCTTCAACAGGGTGTTTTTCTCTATTTTATTATTTGATAATTTTAGTATTCTTTTCAAATAATCTCTCGGGTCCTCATTGGAAATCACAATTTCATCCAACACATAATTTTTAGGTTTCAATAAAACTTCTTTAAGCTTTCCGTCTGATTCTAAAGTAAATGTTTCGTAGTTGATATGACTAAAAATAATTTTAGTGTGATTATTGACTACTGCAAATTCTCCATAATCGTTTGAAATAGAGCCAGTGTTGTTGTTTTTTAGTTCGTTTTCACTATAGATATTTACATAAGGAATGGGCTGATGGGTTTCAGCATCCTTAATAACACCTCGAATTTTGTTGTCTTGACCCCAAGTTAGGGTGGTCATCAATAATAAAAGTAGGCAAATAGTTCTCATGGTTTTTACATTTTAGTTGAGTATAATTGATTTAAATGGTTCCGAAATTAGGCGTGGTCACTATATAATAATCTGTTATTTTGTCATAACAAATATGATAAAACTGTATTTTGCGATGCTAACTTACAAAAAAATGTAAAAACTAAAAATATATTTTACATGTGAAAATAATTTCATGCCACGTGGTCGCAGCTAATTGCATCCAACCTGATCTTCCGTAAAATTCTCATTTACAAATTATAGCCAAATCGATTACCTTTGTCTGATGTACCACAATCAACCCATCGGATTATTTGACTCAGGGGTAGGCGGCACCTCCATTTGGCGCGAAGTGCATGCCCTCATGCCTGGCGAAAGCACCATCTATTTGGCCGATAGTAAACATGCCCCTTATGGCGAAAAGTCAAAGGAAGAGATTGTAAAATTGAGCCAGAAAAACACCGAGTTGTTGCTTGATTTGGGTTGTAAAATCATAGTAGTGGCGTGCAATACCGCCACAACCAATGCCATTGCCGAATTGCGCACCCAATATAAGGTGCCGTTCATTGGCATTGAACCCGCCATTAAGCCAGCAGCGTTGCAGTCGAGCACCAAAGCTATTGGCATATTGGCCACGCAAGGCACGTTAAGCAGCGCCCTTTTTCACCAAACAGCAGGCCAGTTTACAGGTATTCAGCGCATTGAGCAAATTGGTCATGGTTTGGTGCCGCTTATTGAAGCTGGTAAAATAGACAGCCCTGAAATGGTAAAATTGTTGGAACAGTACCTTGCGCCTATGTTGGCCGCCCACATTGATCATTTGGTGTTGGGTTGCAGCCATTATCCGTATTTGATTCCTATATTAAAGAAGTTGTTGCCGCCCCAGGTGCGCATCATTGATTCGGGCGAGGCCGTAGCCCGTCAAACGCAGGCAATTATTGCAGAAACGTCTGGTTTTCGCGATCCTTCGTACTCGCCAACTTTCGACTTTTACACCAACCATGAACCCGCCGTGTTGCAAAGCTTGATTGGTGCTCCTTTTTTGGCTGCTTTTAAAGATTTTTAAAATAGCTGTTAATTTTACTTCGTTTCACAAAAAGCAATCACGTGCATAGATAGTTTTATAGCCCTTGCCCGTCTCCATAAAATGAGGAATCATCTTCTTTTTTATACCCTTCGTAATAGTACGATTGCTCAATTCCTTTGAAAATAATTTCCCGGTTATTCACGTCGCTCGTCAGGTTGTCTTTGAGCAACGTTCTCAATTCCAAGTCGTTGATCGGGCTTCTTTCCATGGCTTGTAAGTGCCCTATTTTGTCGACAAATTGCCAATTGACCACTTTTTGGAGTCGGTTTTTTAAAATTTGATCCAGCCAAATTCTCATAGAGCGGCCATTTCCTTCCATAAACGGATGCGCAATATTCATTTCGACATATTTTGCTATAATCTCCTCAAAGGTCGTTTCGGGCATTTGTTCAATTTTTACTAAAATTTCAGGGAGATATAGTGCAGTCGCAAATCGGAAACCGCCTTTTGAAATGTTTAGTTTTCTAATTTGTCCAGCAAAGTCATAGAGGCCATCAAACAAGTACCGATGAATTTGCATCAAACCGTTGGTAGTACCAATTGCCATTTGATCAATGTCATTTGATTCAAACAATTGATATGCTTTTTCAAGGCTTTCTCTGTCAATGTTTTTCATAATTCGAATCGCTCTTTTTGGACTTTAACAAAAATAGATTAAATGAATGGAAAATTACTTGGTACATTCCATTTTATGATATTTTTTACCGAGAAATAAACCGTCTTGACAAAAATGGGATCCACCGCGAAATCGATATAATCCATTATCTTTGGTGCCATTGATAGGTAGCCATCGGACTGCTTATTTGTTTCAGAACAGTTGAAAATTTGACCATGACTTCAAAACTCCCGCATTTGGAAACCAGCATTTTTACGCTGATCTCGCAACAGGCCCAAGCCGCAGGAGCCATTAATTTGTCGCAGGGTTTTCCCGATTTTCCCGTTGATCCTTTGCTGGTTGAAATGCACCAAGAGGTGCTGCACCAAAACTGCCACCAATATACACCCATGTCGGGTTTGCCCAAATTGCTCGACCAATTGGCCGATACCATTCAGCGTCATTATGGCCGAAAGTTGCAGCCAGCCACCGAATTGTTGGTCACAGCGGGTGCCACCCAAGGCTTGTTTGCCACCCTAACCGCGCTGGTACATCAAGGCGATGAAGTGGTGTTGTTTGATCCGGCTTACGATTGCTACGAAACCCCCATTATATTGTGCGGTGCCAAACCCATTCATATCCCATTGGCCCATGACTTTGCGCCTGACTGGGAATTGATTTACCGAAAAATAAGTCCAAAGACCAAATGGATGGTCATTAATAATCCGCATAATCCGTCAGGTTATGTGTGGACAGCGGCCGATTTTACCGAACTTTTGGCTTTGGCCGAAAAGCATCCGCAACTGCATTTTTTGTTTGATGAGGTCTATGAATTCATCACCTTTAACAAGCCGCACCTTTCGGGTCACCAGCTCGAACAATTACAAAATCGGTTGGTCGTGGTGTCGTCGTTTGGCAAAAGCTTGCACATTACAGGTTGGAAAATTGGCTACGTTGCCGCTGCCGCATCGCTCATGGCCGAAATTAAAAAAGTGCACCAATTTATGGTGTTTAGCGTAAATAGTTTGGGACAACACACGCTCTCGGCTTACCTCGATCAGAAGCCATTGGGCTCGGCGGCTGCCCTATACCAACCCAAACGCGATTTGTTTAGAGCAGGCCTCCAAGATACGGGCTGGGAATTACTGTCCTGCGAAGGCAGTTATTTTCAGGTGGCCTCTTACCAAGCCTTTTCAGCCGAACCTGATCGGGCTTTTTGTACCCGTTTAATTGAAGAAGCGGGCGTAGCTTGCATTCCCCTTTCGGTCTTTTATGAAGACCGCCTCGATCTAAAACGCGTCCGTTTTTGTTTTGCCAAAACCGACCAAACCCTCCAAGCTGCCATTGAAAAATTGCAACAATGGAGTAATCTAAACCTAAAGAACACATAAACTATGAATCCGTACACCCAAAAAATGTTGCGTGACAACGCATTAGAAGGAAAAACATACATCGTTACAGGCGGCGGAAGCGGCTTGGGATTTTCCATGAGCCGTTATTTGCTTGAACTGGGCGCCAATGTCGTCATTGCCTCGCGCAATTTTGACAAATTACAACAAGCGGCCCTCGACTTGCAGCAACCTACGGGCGGCACTTGCTTGCCTTTGGCCTGCGATGTGCGCGAATACGACCAAGTGGAACACCTCATTGCACAAACCCTCAGTCGTTTTGGGACTATTGATGGCTTGGTGAACAATGCGGCAGGCAATTTTATTGCACCCACCGAACGCTTGTCGTCTAGGGCTTTTGACACTGTTTTAGATATTGTGCTGAAAGGCAGTAAAAATTGCACCTTGGCTTTGGGCAAACATTGGATTGACAAAGGCGAGCGCAACAAAGTCATTTTAAGCATTGTAACCACCTATTCATGGACGGGTTCGGCCTATGTCGTGCCCAGCGCCACGGCCAAAGCAGGGGTGTTGGCCCTAACCCGCAGTTTGGCTGTCGAATGGGCGCAGTATGGCATTCGCTTAAATGCCTTGGCTCCGGGCCCGTTTCCAACCAAAGGCGCTTGGGATCGGTTATTGCCTGGCGACTTGGCGAAAAAATTTGACGTGCAACATAGCGTACCCGTTGGCCGCATGGGCGAACACCAAGAATTGGCCAATTTGGCGGCTTATATGGTGTCCGATTTTTCAGCCTACATGAACGGCGAAGTCGTGACCTTAGACGGCGGACAATGGCTGACAGGCGGCGGCCAATTTAGCATGCTCAAAGAAATTACCCCCGAAATGTGGGACATGCTAGAAGCGATGATTAAGGGGAAGAAGGGGTAAAAGGATAATGATTCAAAACATTGCTCCCCTAGGTTTGTTTGAATGTTAAATTGGTAAGATATAGTGAGTAATTTTTTTGGATTTATAAACTAGCATACAATTCATTTTACACGTTTAAAATTTAACAAAATCACACGTGTACCGTTTTCTTTTTTTACATTTGTGCTAAATTATTTTGGCATGAACACAAAATTGACATTGGTTATAGAACAAGATGTAATTCAAAATGCGAAAGACTACGCGAAGCAAAACAACCGCAGTTTGTCAAATATCATTGAGAATTATTTAAAGTCATTAACCGCAGAAACCCCTAAGAAAGAAGCCGTTAATATGAGTCCACTAGTAAAATCATTACGAGGTTCGTTTATAGCTCCGACAGATTTTGATTACAAAAAAGAATTGGTAACTGCCTTAGAAAAGAAACATCTTTAAATGGATCATGTTTTAATTGATACAGATGTCGTTCTCGATTTCTTTTTTGACAGAGCACCTTTTGCAGAACACGCAACGGCAGTCTTTGTGTTGTGCGAAAATAATAAGATAAAAGGCTATACAACCCCAGTCATTGTTAGCAATGTGTATTATTTATTGAGGAAGATGGCTAAGCATGAGGTGATTGTTGAAAAGTTAAAACAATTACTTAATATCATTGAAGTTGTAAACATTGACAAGGCTGTCATTATTGAATCTTTACATTCAAATTTTAAAGACTTTGAAGATGCTTTGCAAAATTTTGCAGCAGAAAATAATGCTGAGATATCAATCATCCTGACCAGAAACATGAAGGATTTTCAACATAGCAAATTAGCGGTGTTCAGTCCGGAAATGTATTTAAAAAATGAAGCGGGTAGGTATTAACTTTTTGCTTGCCACGCGATGTGTGTTATTAAAAAAGAACTGCCAAATCATTGAAATGTATTCTAAAACTGATTTGTTTTAAACCAGAGCCCAATACTAAAAACAACAATCCCCCTACCACTCCCGACACCACCCAAAGTGGCGGTTAATAATGTCTTGGTGGTGTTCCACGACATACGCCCGATAGGCTTCGGCCGCGGGCGACAATCTTTTGCTCGATAACCATATTAAATTCCATTGCGATTGAATGGGCATACCCTGCACCGGAATGATTTGTAGGTCGCCGTTTTGCAATTCATTTTTGATGCCAATTAGGGGCATAATGGAACAACCTAAGCCCGCTATTATGGCTTGCTTGACTGCTTCATTCGTGGCAAGTTCCATTTTTTTGCGGATGTTCACCCGCTGCTTGTTTAAAAATAATTCCATCACCGATCTGGTTCCCGAGCCTGGCTCCCGATAAATAAGCGGCAATTGGGGCAATTCTTTTGGTGTAAGCGGTGTTTTCGGCATTTTAAAATCTTGATTGGCCACCAAATATAATTGGTTGTCCATTAGTGGAATGCGCTCGAGCTTCAAGTGTTCGGGCATCACCGACACCAAACAAAAATCGACTTCGTTTTTCTCCAAACTGTCAATGACCCTGTTTTTGTTGGCTACATCCAATTGCAATTCTACCCCCGGATTCATTTTGATGAAATCGGTGAGCAAATATGGAATCACATACTTACCCGTTGACACCACACTGATTTTTAATTTACCCGTCAAGGTGCCTTTGTATGCTTGCGTTTTGTAATTAATGGCATGCACCTCGTTCAGGATGTTTTCGGCGGCTTGGGCAATTTCTGCGCCAAAATCGGTAATGTACAGTTTTCGTCCGACTACCTCTGTCAACGGAATATCAAATTGATCTTGCAGGTTTTTCAATTGAATAGACACAGCAGGTTGGGTCAGAAACAATTCATTTGCTGCTTTGGTAACGCTTTTGGTTTCTGCTATTTTTAAAAATACTTGAAGTTGGTGCAGGGTATAATTCATAAAATTTTTTAATGCAAATCATTGCAAATATAAATAAAAATAAATGAATCATTCGTTTAACCTTTGCAAAATAAAATCTGAAACAAATGACAACAATTACAATTGCAAAGGGCGATGGCATTGGCCCAGAAATTATGGATGCCACCATTGATATTCTAAAGGCAGCAGGTGCCGATGTGGCATTTGAAGAAATTGAAATTGGTGAAAAATTATATTTGGCAGGCAACACGGCTGGTATTTCATCTGAATCGTGGGATGTCATCCGCAAAAACAAAGTGTTTTTGAAAGCGCCGATTACCACGCCACAAGGTGGAGGCTACAAAAGCTTGAATGTAACCACCCGCAAATTTTTAGGCTTGTATGCCAACGTGCGTCCATGCATGAGCTTGCATCCGTTTGTGGACACCAAGCATCCGAATATGGATTTGGTCATTATCCGTGAAAACGAAGAAGATTTGTACGCAGGCATCGAGCACCAACAGACCGATGAGGTGGTGCAATGTCTAAAGTTGATAAGTCGTCCTGGTTGCGAGCGCATTGTTCGGTACGCTTTTGAATATGCAAAATCAAACGGCCGCAAAAAAGTGACTTGCCTGACCAAAGACAACATCATGAAGCAAACCGACGGCTTGTTTCACAAAGTGTTTGACGAAATAGCCGTGGAGTATCCAGAAATTGAAAACGAACATTGGATTGTTGATATAGGAGCCGCCAAAGTGGCCGACACCCCAGAGCAATTTGATGTCATTGTTACCTTGAATTTATATGGCGATATTTTATCGGACATCACCGCGCAAATTGCGGGCTCGGTTGGCCTATCAGGTTCGTCAAATATTGGGGAACACTGCGCGATGTTTGAGGCCATTCACGGATCGGCGCCACGCAGAGCAGGTCAAAACAAAGCCAATCCGTCTGGCTTGTTGCAAGGAGCGGTGCAGATGTTGGTGCACATTGGCCAACACCAAGTAGCAGAATCCATTCAAAATGCGTGGCTTAAAACCTTAGAAGACGGCATTCATACCTACGACATTTTCAAAGAAGGATTGAGCAAAGAACAAGTGGGAACCCGCGAATTTGCTGCTGCCATTATTGCCCGCTTGGGCCAAAAACCGCAGTCGTTTGCGCCAGTACATTATGCCGATTTGCAACCGATTAAGCAAGTGCCTTATGTCCGCAAACAAGCCCAAGCAAAAGCATGGATTGGCACAGATTTATTTGTACACTGGTCAGGAAGCGATGCCAATGAATTGGCTCTGATTTTACAGAAAATAAACACGACCCAAGCGGCTTTAAGCATGATTACCAACCGCGGCATCAAAGTGTGGCCCAATGGTTTTAAAGAAACATTGTGCACCGACCATTGGCGTTGTCGATTTAAAATGGCAAGCGATGAAAACTTTACGCCTGCGGTGCTTGTTTCGTTGCTGACCCAAGCAGCGGCTGTTGGTTTGGACGTCATTAAAACGGAAAACCTGTACACCTTTGATGGCAAAGAAGGGTTTTCAAAAGGTCAAGGAGAATAATTTTTAACGATGAAGTGATTTAAGCTTTTTTCAATTGGCTGCAAAATGGTCTTTTCGCCCCATATTTTAGCTTTTTATTATTCCGTAGCGCTGCTATGCAATGCAAAAAAGTTAAAATCTGGAACAAAAATCCTCATTTTTCGCTTCAATCAAAAAAGTTTAAACCACTTCTAATAATAAAAACGATGGAACTAGAACTTGTAAATGGCACGTACACCCCAGAGGTGCTGCTTGAATTATTCGAACTCAATTTTGCGCACCTGATTCGTTATCAAGAGTCAAAAATTGACACGACTACCGAAGAAGAAACCATCTCCTTTAGGGAAAATAACATCAAGCAATTGCAAAACCAATGGAGCGCATTGCAAAAATCGCTCCGAAGCCAGCCCGTGAATGTTTCTCTTGAGCTGAAAGCTTTCATTCAATAAAATTTTAAAACATGTTCCGAATTATTTCTATTTTGATATTAGTAGCTGGACTGTTGATGGCCTGCTCCGAAAACTATAAAGACGAAGGATATATTTGCAGTGCCGTGGGCATTGTCATGGCTTTGGTGTTGTTTAAAACCCAATCAAAGTCAAAGATTCAATTATGAGTATACTTTTTGATCAAAAACGCTGTGTCATTGCCACCAAGCATCAAAAAGAAACCATCATGGCACCCATTTTGGAAGCGAATTTAGGGGTGCAGTGTGTCGTGCCGACAACTATTGATACCGATCAATTGGGCACGTTTTCGGGCGAAAAACCGCGTAACGGGACCATTTTAGAGGTGCTGCGGGCCAAATGCCAGCTTGGCTTGGACGCAAGTTCGGCCGAGATCGCTATTGCCAGTGAAGGTTCCTTTGGACCGCATCCACGGATTCCATTTATGGCGGCCAATCAGGAGTATTTGATGTTACAATACAAGGCCATAAATTTGGAGGTGGTGGTGCAAACACTTTCAACAGATACTAATTTTGCGGCCGAGTCGCTGAAATCATTTTCCGATTTGGAGGCTTTTTGTGAAAGGATTCATTTTCCGTCGCACGCCCTCATTCTTAGGCCAGCCAATGACATATACACAGATATGTATAAAGGCATACAAGACGAAAAAAGCCTGTGGGCCAATTACAAGACAATCCATGATAAATATGGAAAAGTCTATGTTGAAACCGACATGCGCGCGCACCTGAATCCAAAAAGGCAAGCAGTCATCGGGCAATTAACCCAGCAATTGGTGGAAGCGGTTTTATCTAGTTGTCCACATTGTGCCCATCCAGGTTTTCAAAAAACCGGCGTCATTCGCGGATTGCCCTGCGCTTGGTGTGGGTTTCCCACCGAATCGCCCTTAGAAGCTGTTTGGCAATGTATGGCTTGTGATTACCAAGAAAACAAACCTTTTCACGTGAATAAAACAACCGAAGATCCCATGTATTGTTCACACTGTAACCCTTAATATGACAATAGATTCAACGATACAACAAGCAGCACATTTGCTACAAAATGGCGAAGTAATTGGGTTTCCAACCGAAACCGTGTATGGTTTAGCCGCCAATATGCATAGTGAAAGGGCGATTTCACGGATTTATGCGTTGAAAAACAGGCCGCTGAATCATCCGCTGATTGTGCATGTTGCTTCAAAAGAGCAAGCCAAAAACCTGATGGCTCGGTGTTCAGAACAGCTAGAAAGGCTGATGGATGCGTTTTGGCCGGGACCACTTACATTGATCGTGCCCAAAAACGAAAAAGTTCCCGATTGGGTAACGGGTGGCCAACCTACCGTGGCTTTGCGGATGCCCAATCACCTAATCGCTTTGCAAATCATTGAAGCTGCAGGGAGTCCATTGGCGGCGCCGAGTGCCAATCCATTTACCCACATTAGCCCCACCACGGCCGACCATGTTCGCGCTTATTTTGGCACCGAGCTACCACTCATAGTTGATGGTGGACCTTGTCAAGCCGGCCTTGAATCAACCATTGTTGGGTTTGAAAACGGGGCGCCGGTTTTGTATCGTTTGGGAAGCATTTCCTTGGAAGCCCTCGAAAGTAAGTTGGGGCCAATTTCCATAAAAAACACCTCGAGCAAAATCCCGCAAGCACCTGGGATGCACTACAAGCATTATTCGCCCAGAACCCCGTTGATTTGTACCGATCAGGTCATGGATATCGTGCAACAATATGCGGGCAAAAAAATAGGGGTGCTGTCATTTAGTGAGCACTATTTGCATGCTGCAATACATCGAAGTGAGCCGCTTTCTGCTTCTGGAAACTATGCTGAAGCCGCCGAACAATTGTACCAAAAATTACATCAATTTGATGCCGCTCAGTTAGATCTCATCATTGCCGAACGCGCCCCCGATGTTGATTTGGGACGCGCTATTAATGATCGTCTAACCCGCGCATCGCAATAAATTTCAACTCATTTTTATAGTAAAAAACCATGAATTTACAACTCCTTACCGATAATTTGACCAATCCAGCGTTGCTGTTTTTTTTGTTGGGCGTCATCGCCGTGCAATGTAAAAGCGACTTGGAAATTCCGCCCTCGTCTGCCAAATTCATTTCGTTATATCTGTTGTTGTCCATCGGTTTTAAGGGCGGGCAAGAATTGGCGCACAGTTCGTTTTCAGCTGAAATTTTGGGTTCTGTTGCTTTGGGAATTGCTACCGCTGTGTGCATCCCGTTTTATACCTTTTTTATCCTTCGCCGAAAATTTACGGTCTATGATGCGGGCGCAGTGGCCGCTGCCTATGGTTCGGTGAGTGCCGTTACTTTTGTTACTGCTGGCAGCTTTTTAGAAGCCCAACAATTGCATTACAGCGGACACATGGTGGCGGTCATGGCACTCATGGAAGTGCCCGCCATTATTGTGGGTGTTATTCTCATTCGCAAATTTGCCACCGAAAAAAACGCCATCGGATCCATGTCGCATGTGCTCAAACATTCGGTCACCAATGGCAGTGTGTTGCTTATTTTGGGGAGTTTGTGCATTGGTTTTATGGCCAACGAACAACAAGCCGAGGGCATTCGGCCGTTTACCAACGATTTGTTTAAAGGATTTTTGGCCATTTTCTTGCTCGACATGGGCTTGGTGAGTGGCAAAAAAATGCAAGATTTCATTAAAAATGGGTGGTTCGCCGTCGCATTTTCCATTTTTATCCCTTTAGTAAATGGCTGTGTCGTGGCCTGTTTGAGTGGGTATTTTGTCCAAGATTTGGGCAACCGATTTGTGTTGTCGGTGTTGGCTGCCAGTGCTTCTTATATAGCGGTGCCAGCTGCCATGAAAATGGCGGTTCCTAAAGCCAATCCAGGCTTGTTTTTGCCGATGGCTTTGGCCATTACCTTTCCATTAAACATTACTATTGGAATGCCTTTGTATTTGTATTTGGTGCGGTTTTTTTAAGTGGTAAACGGTAAAATTTTCGCCAATTAAAAGAGATATTTCGCTGCTTCAAAATACGCCTTTTCAACTGATTCCCGATGGGTTGGATGGGCAATGTTGACCAAAGCATTTACCCGTTGTTTCAATGTTTTGCCATACAAATCGGCGATGCCGTATTCGGTTATTACATAGTGGGTATGTGCACGGGTGGTCACTACGCCAGCGCCTTGTTTTAAGAACGGCACAATGCGACTCTCGCCTTTTTTGGTTACCGAAGGCAAGGCTATAATGGCTTTGCCGCCCTCGCTTAAGGAAGCCCCACGGATAAAATCCATTTGACCGCCCACGCCTGAATACATTTTAAATCCTATAGAATCGGCGCACACTTGGCCCGTTACATCTACTTCGATGGCCGAATTGATGGCCACCATTTTCGGGTTTTTCCTAATGCGGGCCGTGTCATTAACCGCCGATGATTCTTTGAGTTCAATGAAAGGGTTGTCATCGACAAAATCGTACAGCCTTTTTGAGCCCATGATAAAGGTGGCCAACACCCTGCCGCGGGTGGTGCCTTTAAATTGACAGTCAATTACTTGCTTTTCAATGAGGTCAATGACGCCGTCAGAAAACATTTCGGTGTGTAAGCCCAAATGTTGGTGGTTTTTTAGGTGGGCCAATGCCGCATTGGGTATGGAGCCAATGCCCATCTGTAGCGTGCTTTTGTCCTCAATTAACGAGGCAATTAACGTCCCTATTTTTTCTTCTTCGGGGGTAATTCCTTCTGGTTCGTGGCTAAAAATTGGGGTGTTTACCTCAACCAAATAGTCTATTTGTGACACGTGAATCAGGCCGTCACCAAAGGTGCGCGGCATTTGTGGATTCACTTGGGCAATAACGATGCGCGCCATTTCGATGGCAGCCACGGAGGCTTCCACCGACACACCCAATGAACAATAGCCATGGTCATCTGGCACCGACACATGAATAAAAGCCACATCAAGCGGTAGTACATTTTTACGGAATAACAAAGGCAATTCACTCAAAAAAACAGGCGTATACGAACCGTTACCAGCCGCAAGGGTATGGCGCACATTGGCTCCTAAAAAAAAGGAATTCACATGAAACGAATCGCGCAATTCGGGGTTGGCATAAGAGGCAGGCCCTTCGGTGTGCAAATGGCAAATTTCTACATTTTTTAGCTCAGCCGCCCGATCAGTTAAGGCTTGGGTTAACACGGTTGGGGTGGCAGCGGCAGCCTGAACATATACTCTGGCATGCGATGAAATAACTTGTACAGCCTTGGCTGCGGTAACATAACGGCCCATCATTTAATTTTTCACGAAGGTACATCGCTTTGGAACGAGTAACTATGATATTTCTCAGCATTCAATAAATTAATGTTGATACAATACATCTAAAGTTTCGTGAAACGCCTGCCAATCTTTGGTGGTCCATTTTTTACCTTCTTTTTTGCCATCTTCAAGACTGCTTGCTATTTGTTGGCATTGATTTAAAGTAAGGCCACTGCGGCGATGTAAAAGTGTGATCCATTCGTCGCTTGGCAAGTGCGGTTCTATGCCGTATTCTTTTCGCAACATTTCATGCACCAACAAAGCTTTTTGTTTGGCCAAGCGGTCATAATCGGCCGCTTGCAAATACAAACTGCTCAAGATGCCTATCCATTCGCGCGATTCATTTTTTAAAGGCATGAGCAAAGGAATAGCCCGCTGCTTCCGTTTGGTTTGAAACACAAATAAACTTAACACCAATAAAAGCAAGATCCAAAACGACCATTTTAGCCCTGGGTTGGTCAAAATGATTCGGAAAATGGAGTTCGATTGGTGGTTGTCTGCTTGCTGATACACAATCCATTGCAGCGGTTGTTTGGGCAAAAACGACAATACTTCTTCGGCATAGAGGTGGTTGGGGGCGTGCAATAATTCAAAATTGGTAAAAGCCAATGGCGCGGAATGGAGCCAAATTTTTCCTTTTCCAAATGATTGACAAACAAAGTTACAATGGTTGCTGCCTTCCGCGTCAGTCTGAAACCCCAATAGGCGGGTTTTTTTTGGATGCCATTCATTAAAATAAGTGGGTTCACTGCTGATTATTTGCGAAAAACGAGGGGTGTTTTTATGTAAGGTGTCCAAAAATATGGATAACTTTTGGTCTAAGTCAAGTTCGTTTTTTTGTTTAAGTGCAAGTGTGTCTAGCAATTTTTGTGGAAAAGTCCGTGCGCTGATAAACAATTGATCGCCTTGCTGCACGCGGTACAATAATTGGTCCATCGATGCTTGGTCGAGCTGAAAATCATACGAAATGTACAAATAGGTTTTGGACTTTGACGTCTTGATTTTGGAACCAGTAAAATATTGATAAGGCGTAATTTGTATTTGACTGACAGGTCCTGGTTGCCATTGCTTGAGTCGGTCTTTTAAAATAAATAAATCAAAGGGCTGTTTGCCGTCAATGCGGCATTGCGGTTCCCAACTAAAGGGGACGGGCTTGTTCATTTCCAGCCACATCATGGCACTCATGGCAAGCACAAACAATATGAGGTATGTCCAATTCGTTCGGCTCATGGCAACTGTTTCATCAAGGTTACACACTGCGTTTCAACCCGGCCAAACAATTCGTCTGTTACAGGGTATTCTCCATACCAAACATAAGCATACCAATAAGAAATGTCGGCAAATAGCTGTCTAATGTCTTGGTTTTTAATTTCTTGAATATAATCGGTGTTCGTTTTGTCGAGGTGCCAAGTGATTTGACCCCGCACGGACAATTCATACAATACCCATAAGTAATAAAACCGAATGGCGCCTCGTTGGTCGCCTTCACTTAGGGCTTTGCGCAACCGTTTTTCGTACGGTTCTTCTTGTTGCACGGCAAACAATTCTCCAAACTTTTCCCATGATTCATCTGTGGAGCCCAGTAAAGTGTCTTTTTGTTTTTTGCGGTATAATTGATACAATTTAAAAGCAATAACTAATACAATCAAAATAGCGATGCCTCTAATAATCCACTCAACCGTTTCAGTGCTTATCAGATGATCCGGAATTCCCAGCGTTTGGCGCAACCATTCACTCAACGAATGAATGAATCGATCCCATGCCGAAACACCCTCTTTTCCTTCGTATTGAAAAGCCCTGTCATTGCGGTATTCAGACAGTTCGCCCAAACGAACTTTGCGCTTTGCAAGCGTGTCGGGAAGTGCGGTGTTCATTGTTGTAAATGTGAGTATACAGTTTTACGCATCCGTTTTGCCGAGTTCGTCCAAAGCTTCGTATGTACTCTTGCTTTCGGTACTTTCTCTATACGAATAATGCATCAATAACTGTTGGGTATAAATAATGTTGAAAACAAAAAAACTGGCCAACATGGAAAGCATGGTGCTAATGGTGGTCGACATGGCAACGGCCTCCATGCCCTCTTGACTTCCGTCTTTTAAAGAAGTAAAAAGTTTGAAAAATCCATACAACATCGGAATAATAGAAAAAATCATTTGAACCATATACTGCACAATCATCATAATGAGTGTGGCGCCTACCAAAGGCCAAAATTGACGTTTCACCACCTGAATGCCTTCGCCAAAGCTGGTTGAAAAGGTGTATTCCTCACACACATACATCAGCATGATTTGGTAAAACAATAAAATCATCATTGGAATGGTGACCATTAATAACGGCAAGCCAATGAGTATGAAAATCAATAAAATGTTTAGGCCAATCAAAATCCCCATTAACGGAAAAAGTGTCACTATTGAAATCAAGTAAAAACTGACGATGCGCTTCCAGCGCAATTTCCATTCAGCCCAAACTTCTGGCATGCCAAATAGTTCGTCCGGATTTCTTTCGTAAATTTTAAAATAGATAATCGGGAATGAAAAAATGAAAATGGACAATAAAAAAACGCCAAATAAATAGCCGACAATGCGCAAAATCAACATCGAAGATGCGTCGATTATATTTGGTTTGTTTACTAGAATATTATTGGAAAACATAAACGAATTGTACTCATACGAATACCCAAAAATCAACACTAATGCCAGTAAAATAGCTGGAAAAGCAAACTTAAAAAACAAGCCAAAAAAGTGTTTTTTGCGTTCGCGAAAAAATTGGAAAGTATCTGTTAAATAGTCGCCGAATACTCTGTCTTTAAATAATACAGTTGCCATAGAAAAGGGTTATAATTGAACTTGTTTTTGATGCAGCCACTTTGGATACACCAAATAATAAAATGAAATTAATGTTAAGGTGGTGATAATTAAAAATACAGATAAAAACAGGGGCATTGCCTTGGAATAACGTGTAATGAAACCCTCTAAAATACCCGCCATGATGGTAAAAGGCATGGTGCTTAAAAACAATTTCAAGCTGTCTTTAAATCCGATTTTGAGTGATTGCAAGCGGGGTAGGGTACCGGGGAATAAAAAGGAGGCGGCCAAAATAAATCCGCAGGCTGATTCAATGACCATGCCAAAAATTTCCATGCAGCCATGAATCCAAATGCCGCGGACACTTTCCCATAAAACGCCTTGTTCATAAAAAAAGTATTGGAATGAGCCCAACATGAGTGAATTTTGAAATAAAATATATCCCGTTCCCAAGCCTGCCAAAATGCCCGAAATGTAACATTTCATACCTACCATTAAATTGTTAATGGTGATGGCCAAAAAACCGCCCCAGTTGCTGCCTTGTTGGTACACGGCTACCGGATCGCCTTTTTTGATGTTTTCCAAGGTCATGTTGACATACGAATCGCCCAGAATTAAGCGTACAAATGCCTGGTCTTGGCTTGAAGAAATAATGCCAATAAGTACACTAATAAAGAAAATCAGAAAGCTGTAGCCAATCTGGCGGCGGTATGTAAAGGCAATGCGCGGCACTTCGTCTGCAAAGAAGTTTCTAATGGCATGTCGGTTCTCTTGTTTCAGTTTGTACACCTTTTGGTGCAATTGCACGGTCAACGCATTTAGGTAAGTAGTGGTGCGGCTTTTGGGGTACAACGATTGTGAAAAAGCCAAGTCATTCAATAATTGAATATAGTGCGCACTCCAAACATCTGATGGATGCGCATCAAATTCAGTTAAAGCTTGCTCGATTTCGAGCCATTTTGCTTTATTTTGTCGGATAAAGGCAAATTCTCTCATGACTCTGCTAATGTAAAAAAATATGGCTACAGTACAACTTACTACTACACAAAATGTGGCTTTGGAGCTTCAATTGGCATCCATTGGCGAACGAATATTGGCGTATATGATTGATGTGCTGATCATCATCGCTTATTTGCTGGTAGCAAATTATTGTCTTTTTGGTTTGTTAAAAGGCGTAATGGACCAGTTAGATACTTGGTCGGTAGTAGGTTTGGTTAGTTTGTTCAACTTGCCCGCCTTGTTTTATGCCCTATACATGGAATTGTTTTTTAAAGGCCAAACGTTTGGCAAAAAAGCGCTTCGCATCCGTGTCATCAGTGAAGACGGATTGCCATTAAACTTTATTCATTGTGTGAGCAGATGGATTTTTTTATTCATTGATTTCGGCATTGGCTCGGGCATGGCCGGCGTCATTTGTATGTTGATTTCGTCCAAATCAAAACGACTTGGCGACTTGGCGGCTGGTACATTGGTCGTGAAATTGCCCACTCAATCGGCCTATTTAAGTTCAAAAATTCATGAGACTAATGACGAATATATTCCGCAATTTCCGTTGGTGGTAAGGCTTTCAGACCGCGATGTGCAAATTATTCAGGTGTCATTTGAAGAAGCTATTAGTAAATCGGATGCCATCTTATTGCGTTTGTTAGAAGAAAAAGTGTGCGCCATTACCGGAATCGTGAACACCCTGCCAAGTCGGCGTACTTTCATTGAAACCGTGCTGAATGATTATCGGCATTTAACGGAAAAACAATAGTTCATTAGGTATAAATATATACTTGATTGCTTTTGCTTTAATGTAGATTTATTTTTCTTGAATTTAAAAATTAAGCCAATTTTAAATTGATTTTAAGCCGATTAAAAGTTGAGAATACAATTTTATTTATGTAAAAAACTTACATTTGTAAAAGCTAAATGACATCCATTATTTAGCTTTTACGCGCCAAAATTTCATCCAAATTACATTTTGTGCCGTGTAGAGTCCTGCTCTTTTTTAACAATGGATTTTCTGAGGGGATTATAAATTGTTAAAGAGCAGGCTCTTTTATCGTAGCTTTTAATAAGTACGAATCACCATCGACGCATGGAAAAACTACCTCAAAACCAGCTTCTTCAAAAGCTTGTTTGGCTGTTTTTGCATCTAAATATAACCAGGGCATGGTTTGTTTCTTGTTTTTGTAACGCACTGTAAATGACACTTCCCCATAGTAGTTGTTGTTCATTTTACGCTTTCTTTCAGGAATTTTATTGGGAAATAAATAGGCAATATCTGTTGAATCAAGCAAGATGCATCCGCCCGGATTCAATAATGTTCCTAATTGTTTAAGCGTACCAACCAATCTAGTAATAGGAGCTAAAATGCCGCTCCCGTTCATGAGTAATAAAAGGGTATCAAAAGTTCTTTTTTCGGTAGCAAACGACCGGCAATCGGTGTTGTGAAACCCTCTTTCTTGACAAACTTTAATCGAAGCCGCTGAGGTGTCAATGCCCCAGGCTTCTTTTTGAAGGTTTTGTAAAATCTGCAAATGGGCTCCGGCGCCACAACCGATGTCGAGTATGCTTCCCTGCGCAAGTTGAAGTGCCACTTGCTCCACTTTGGGTAATTGCTCCAAATTCCTAAACAAATATGCCATTGAAAAGGGTTCTGGCTCCGAGTGCGTGGTTTCTGTTTCAATGAGGCCGTCGCCTGTCCCTTCAAAAAATTCGAGCAGGGCTTTGCCCCAAAGGTCGTTGGACATTGAGTGGGCTTGTGTATCTTTGGGCTTTTGCTGCATCATGAATATTTCAATAAAAGAATTGGGCACTTTGGCCAAAGATACTGAAAAGGAAACTGCCAGTTATTTGGAAAAGCTCAAGAAAAAGCCGCCCAAACAACTTGATTACCTGATGCAAGACCTGCATGATGCGGTATTCAAACGCGTCAATTGTTTGGATTGTGCCAATTGCTGCAAAACGACAGGCCCATTATTTACCGATGCCGACGTGGAACGCTTGTCTAAATTTTTGAAAATGAAACCCGCCGCTTTTGAAGCCCAATACTTACGTGTTGACGAGGAAGGCGACAAAGTGCTCAAGCAAGTGCCCTGTGCCTTTTTGGCCGATGACAACCATTGTTTGGTCTATGAAGTACGGCCAAAAGCTTGTCGGGAGTACCCACACACCGACCGAAAAAAATTCTACCAAATCAACAAACTCACGATGCTGAACCGGTCCATTTGCCCAGCAGCTTATGAGGTAGTCGAAGCCCTTAAAAAGAAAATTCCCCAGCCATAGCAAGGGAATTTTTATCAAGTTTACTCTTCGCGTGAGCCAAACACTTGCAAGGCCCAATACAGCAAACTGGCCAATGCGCCAATGGCGGCTACTAAATAGGTGCGTGCTGCCCACTTTAAGGCGTCTTCGGCACCCTCATATTCTGAAGGTGTGAGCATTCTTTCGCTTTTTAACCAAGCCAATGCTCGGTTGCTGGCATCATATTCAACGGGTAAGGTGATTAAACTAAAGGTAGTAGCTACGGCCATTAATACCAACCCAATGACAGCAATGATAAACCCAAAGCCAATATGAGCGGCTGCCCCCAAAATTAAGCCACCAATGATGAGCCATTGCGACAAGCTTGATGAAATGGAAACCAACGGAACCATATTCGATCTTAATTGCAACATCGAATAGGCTTGCGCATGTTGCACCGCATGTCCGCATTCGTGTGCAGCTACTGCCGCGGCTGCCGCGTTGCGTTCATGATACACGGCCTCACTCAAATTCACCGTTTTGTTGGCTGGGTTGTAATGATCGGTCAATTGGCCTTCAACAGCCATCACTTTTACATCGTAAATGCCATTGTCTGCCAACATTTTTTGGGCAATTTCAGCCCCACTCATGCCGTTTTGAAGCCTGACTTTTGAATAGAACTCGAATTTACTTTTTAATTTAGAACTCACAGCAAAGCTGACAATGCCAATGAGTCCAAGAAGCACATAATATCCTAACATACTTAAAAATTGATGATTTGATTGATGACAAATGGAATATCAAAGCATGCGCCAAACGCAAACAACTGACAGGCTGGCAGTTTTTCATCATAAAAAAAACCCTCTTTTCGGAGGGTTTTGATGAACTAATAATTAAAACTTCATTAGGCGGTTAATCCACGCGAAATAACAATTCGCTGAATTTCAGAAGTACCTTCGTAAATTTGGGTAATCTTCGCATCACGCATCATGCGCTCAACATGGTACTCGGCTACGTAGCCATTCCCGCCATGAATTTGTACTGCTTCGGTGGTTACAAACATAGCCGTTTCTGAAGCATATAATTTGGCCATTGCGCCACTGTGCGCAATGTCTTTGCCTTCGTCTTTTTCGCAAGCTGCTTTAAAAATCAACATTTTAGCAGCCGTAATTTGGGTAAACATATCGGCCAATTTAAAGGCGATCACTTGGTGCTTGATGATTTCTTTGCCAAAGGCTTTTCGTTCTTGGGCATATTTTAAGGCCAATTCGTAGGCGCCGGTGGCAATGCCTAAGGCTTGAGAAGCAATACCGATTCGTCCGCCGTTCAACACATTCATGGCAAAACTAAATCCGAATCCGTCTTCCCCTATGCGGTTTTCTTTCGGGACTTTTACATCGGTAAACATCAAGGAATGGGTGTCGCTTCCACGGATGCCCATCTTTTTTTCTTTTGGGCCAATTTCAAAACCTGCCCAACTTCTTTCCACAATAAAGGCATTGATGCCTTTGTGCCCTTTTTCAACATCGGTTTGCGCCATGACCAAGTAAGTAGAGGCAGTGTTTCCGTTGGTGATCCAGTTTTTGGTGCCATTTAACAAATAATGATCTCCTTTATCAATGGCAGTGGTTTTTTGCGAAGTGGCATCGCTGCCCGCTTCTGGTTCTGATAAACAAAAGGCACCAATCACTTCGCCTTTGGCCAAAGGAACCAAGTATTTCATTTTCTGCTCTTCGGAACAATATCTTTCCATGCCTGCGCAAACCAATGAGTTATTCACTGACATGACTACGGCTGCGGAAGCATCAACTTTTGAAATTTCGGTCATGGCCAACACATACGAGATGCTGTCTAAACCAGCGCCGCCGTATTTGGGGTCAACCATCATTCCCATGAAGCCCATTTCGGCCATCATTTTTACCTGCTCGGCAGGAAATTTTGAAAATTCATCGCGCTCGATAACGCCTGGCAACAATTCGTTTTGGGCAAAATCACGAGCAGCTTGTTGAATCATCAAATGCTCTTCAGTCAAATTAAAATCCATAGAGGGACTATTTTAGTGGCACAAATGTAGCAGTTTGTTTGCTTATTTCAAACGATTTCGTAGATAGTTTTTTACCGTGAAAATCATTTAAAATTTTTAAGATTTGTTCGTCATTTCACGGCAATAACTAGGCCTGTTTTTCACGTTCCGCGGTTAGTTCAACAATTCGTACAATAACGTCCACCGCTTTTTGAATGCTTTCAACAGGCACGTATTCGTATTTGCCATGGAAATTGTGGCCCCCGGCAAAAATGTTGGGGCAGGGGAGGCCTTTGTACGACAATTGACAACCATCGGTTCCGCCACGAATGGGTTTAATAAGGGGTTCAATACCCAAGTCTTTCATGGCTTGTTCGGCAATGTCAACAATATGAAAAACAGGTTCCACCTTTTCTTTCATGTTGTAATATTGGTCGTTCATGGTCAGCGTGGCAATGGGTCCGCCAAAAGCCTTCGCATATTGTTCGTTTAAATTGGCTACCAATTGGCTAATGAACTGTTTGCGTTGTTCAAACAAGGCTTTGTCGTGGTCGCGGATAATCAACGAAACGGTCATTTCTTCCAATTGCCCTTCGAGCCCCGTAATATGATAAAAACCTTCGTAACCGCTGGTGTGTTCAGGCGATTCTTGCGCTGGAATTTGGTGCACCAATTCAGTGGCCAATCGCATGGCATTGATTAATTTGCCTTTGGCATAGCCTGGGTGCACGCTTTTGCCTTGAATCACAATTTTAGCGCCAGCTGCATTAAAATTTTCATATTCCAATTCGCCCACTTGGCTGCCATCCATGGTATAAGCCCAATCGCAACCAAATTTTTCAACATCAAATTTATGGGCGCCGCGGCCAATTTCTTCGTCTGGGGTAAAGCCAACGCGTATGGTCCCATGCTTAATTTCTGGATGCGCCACCAGGTATTCCATCGCGGCCATAATTTCAGTAATGCCCGCTTTGTCATCAGCTCCCAGCAAGGTGAGGCCGTTGGTGGTAATTAAAGTTTGGCCTTTGTATTGCAATAAATCGGGAAAATAGTTGGGCGACAGCACAATGTGATGTTCCGCATTTAATACAATATCGCCACCATCATAATTGGGCACCACTTGTGGTTGAATGTTGGCACCCGTAAAATCGGGGGTGGTGTCAAAATGCGAAATGAACCCAATGGTGGGCACTGCATGATCCACATTTGGTGGCAAAGTGGCCATGACATAAGCATGTTCGTCAATGCTCACGTCTTGAAGCCCCATGTCTGTGAGTTCTTGCACCAATAAATGGGCCATATTCCATTGCTTTTCAGTGCTAGGAGTGGTGTTTGAGTTTGGGTCCGATTCGGTATCTATTTTAACATACCGAACAAAACGATCGATCAGGTGTTGCATTTTGTCTATTTTTGAGCAAAGATATCATTTGTCCCAAAAGTGGGCTTTCGTTGCCATGAGAAAAATTCATTATAAAAAAACACGCAAGGTAAATCCGGGCTTGTTAGAATACACTGGGCTTCATCATAAAGTGGTTCCCGATTTGCAACTTTTTGTGTACAATGCCGAGTTGCTTACCGAAATTACCCATGTAGTTCCCGAAAAGCTGGATGCTATTTTGCATCAGCCCACCCAAAAATGGCTCAATTTACATGGACTCACCGACGTTGAGTTGGTGAAAGTTATTGGTGAAAAAGTAGGAATGGACACCTTTTTACTCACCGATGTCATGAATACTACGCGCCGCCCAAAGTTGGAGGAATACCACGATGCGTTGTTTTTTTCCATCAAATCTATTTTGCCTCACGAAAATTCAGAATGTATGGAGGTGGAGCAAATTAGTTTTTTTTTGAAAGATGGGTTGTTGGTGTCGTTTCAAGAAAAGAAAAGCGATTTTTTCACCCACATCCGCGAGCGCCTGCGCACCCATGCGGGCTTGGTTCGTGACAAGAAAACGGATTATTTGTTGTACTTGCTCCTCGATGCCGTGATGGAAAACTTTTACATCACCATTGAAACCGAAGAAAACCATGTCGAAGAATTGATCAACTTGGCAAAAACCAACGGTTCTCCGAGGGTGTTGGAGTTGGTCGAATTGCACCGCGACCATTTTCACTTGCTGAAACGGTCTATTTTGCCGTTGCGCGATTCGTTGTATTCGTTGAAAACCTTGGGCGAAGAGCACCCCCATATTGGAGTTGACCGGCAAACATTTTGCTTCTTTGACCGCTTGCACCAAAAAAGCCTGGAATTGCTCGATCAAATTGATTACGACATGCAAACTTTAGAAGGGGTTGGCAATTTTTACTTTTCAACCCAAAGCCATAAAATGAACGAAGTCATGAAAACGCTCACGGTGGTTTCGGTATTTTTTATGCCACTTACTTTTGTCGTGGGCATTTATGGAATGAATTTTGACAACATGCCCGAATTGCATTGGGTCAATGGTTATTACATTGTTATGTTCGGAATGGGCTTGCTGTTGGCTTTGATGTTTTGGTATTTTAAAAGAAAAAGGTGGTTTTAATTGGTGTTCTCTTTTTGGGTTAAAATGTCAGTCAAAAATTGCTGAATTTCATCAGGAGGCAGGCATGGTTTGCCTGTTGAAGTCGATACAAAAACCAACAAAAAATGCGAAGTTGTTAATAAGTCATTGGCTTCGTTATAGATTTCGCACTCAAAAGACAGCTTTACCCCCGCATAATTGAGCATACGGGCGGTTACCGTAATAAGGTCGTCATAACGGGCCGGTTTTTTATAGTCAATTTTCATGGAAACAATTGGGAGGGCAAAGCCTTGTTCTTCAAGCTCTTTATATGAAACACCTTTGTTTCTAAGCCATTCGACCCGTGCCATTTCAAAATAGGGAATGTAACTGCCGTGGTAAACCACCCCCATTTGGTCGGTTTCTGAATACCTTACTCGAAATGAAATCTGGTGGTAATTAAGCGGTGTTTTAGACATTTAATCGAAACTGTAAAATGGTTTATATACTTTTATTTTTAAATAATCAACCCCTATTTGATTTTTTTTTACATTTTTTTGTTCACAAATTTGCACGTACAAAAAAACGAGTGGAGGACTCCCCCAATCTCTACTTCAAAATTAATTATTTTTTATTACTAACAATACCAATATGAGTAAAACTGCGCAATCAGTTTGGGATAACTGTCTGTTGTTTATTCAAGACAACATTCAAGAACAGGCTTTCAAGACCTGGTTCGAGCCCATACGATCGGTTGAACTCACGGACAATGCCCTTTACATTCAAGTACCTAGCAAATTTTTCTACGAATGGCTCGAAGAACATTATGTAAAGTTGCTTAAAGTGGCACTCACGCGTGAACTGGGGAAAAATGCCAAATTGCTTTATCGAATCAAGATGGAGAACACGTATGGGAATAAGCAGCCTTTTACGGAGCAATTGCCAAGTGCCCACCGAAGCCCCATCAAGTCGCAAGAAGTAGATGCGCCTTTCAGAAATTTAAACCCTGAAGTAAAGAATCCGTTTGTGATTCCGGGCATCCGCAACCTGAAAATTGAATCCCAACTCAATCCCAATTATAGTTTTGACAATTTCCTTGAAGGCGATTCCAATCGCTTAGCCCGATCGGCAGGTTTGGCGGTGGCCAATAAGCCTGGAGGCACTTCGTTTAATCCGCTGCTTATTTTTGGTGGTGTTGGTTTAGGAAAAACCCATTTGGCGCATGCCATTGGGGTTGAAATCAAAGATAAATATCCAGAAAAAACCGTTTTATATATTTCTGCAGAGGTTTTTACTCAACAGTACATTGACTCTGTCAAAAAGAACAACCGCAACGATTTCATCCATTTTTACCAATTAATTGACGTACTCATCATTGATGACGTCCAATTTTTATCAGGTAAATCGGGTACCCAAGATGTGTTTTTCCACATTTTTAACCACTTACATCAAAACGGAAAGCAAGTCATTTTAACCTCTGACAAAGCACCGGTTGACATGCAAGACATAGAACAACGTTTGCTGTCACGTTTTAAATGGGGATTGTCTGCCGAATTGCACCAACCCGATTATGAAACGCGTATTTCCATTCTCAACAACATTCTTTATAGAGATGGGGTTGAAATGGCCGACGAAATTATTGAATACGTGGCCCGCAACATCAAGTCGAATGTGCGGGAACTGGAAGGGGCTATTATTTCACTCATTGCCCAATCCTCTTTCAACAAAAAAGAGGTGAATCTTGAGTTGGCCAAAAGTGTCGTTGAAAAATTTGTGCGCAACATCAAACGCGAAATTTCCATCGACTACATCCAAAAAGTGGTTTCTGAATATTTCCAATTGGACGTAGATACCTTGCAGTCAAAAACCCGCAAACGCCATGTGGTGCAAGCGCGGCAATTGGCCATGTTTTTTGCCAAAAAATACACCAAAGCTTCATTGGCAAACATCGGTTCACAAATAGGTGACCGTGACCACGCTACGGTGTTGCATGCTTGCAAGACAGTCGATAATTTGGTTTCAACCGACAAGCAATTCAAGAAATTTGTGGAAGACATCAACAAGAAGCTTTCACTGTAATGAAGCCTTATTCGGTGTTGATGGTTTGTTTGGGAAATATTTGCCGGTCGCCTTTGGCCGAAGGTATTTTACGTCATCATTTACCAGCCACTGGATTTAGAATCGATTCGGCTGGAACGTCAGGCTATCACATCAATGATGCACCCGATCCACGCTCTATAAAAGTTGCCAAAAAGTATGGTGTAGACATTTCCACATTAAGAGGCCGTCAATTTGAACCAGCTGATTTTGACCGATTTGACCGCATCTATGTCATGGATTGTGCCAATAAATCAGATGTACTGTATATGGCGCGTACCGACCAAGACAAGGCCAAAGTCCAGTTGATTTTAGACGAAATTTTTCCCGGTGAAAATGCCGAAGTCCCCGATCCATATTTTGGTGAAATGCGCGACTTTGAGGCTGTTTATCACATGCTCAACGAAGCGTGCGAACTCATTGCCAATGAATTAACTGCAGACAATAAATCAGTTTAATGATTGTTTCTCCAAATAAAGGACACCTCTATCTAATTCCTACTTTTTTAGGGCCTTCTGAAATCAGCCATGTTTTTCCAGAGTGGGTGTCGCATATAGTGTGTCAATTGACGCATTTTGTGGTGGAACAAGAAAAAACGGCCCGCCGATTTATCAAAGCGATGAATCCGACTGTGGTACAAGCGGATTTGATTTTATATCCACTCAATAAACACACCGAAGCCGCTTCGATTCCAGCCATGCTTGCCGCTTGTATGCAAGGTGTTTCTGTGGGTCTGATGAGCGAAGCAGGTTGTCCAGGCGTAGCCGATCCGGGTGCCGAAGTGGTCGCCATGGCGCACAAATTGGGCATACGTGTCATTCCTTTGGTGGGGCCTTCCTCCATTTTACTGGCTTTGATGGCCTCTGGCCTCAACGGGCAGCAGTTTGCTTTTCATGGGTATTTACCCATAGACAAGGCTGAGAAAAAGCACACTTTAAAACAATTGGAACGCCGCTCCATTGAGGAGAACCAAACCCAATTGTTTATTGAAACGCCCTATCGCAACAATGCGCTTTTAGCCGATTTGTGCCAAATGTTGCAGCCTCAAACGCGCTTGTGTGTGGCCGTTGACATCAGTTTACCTACCGAACAAATTGAAATGCACCCCATATCTGTCTGGAAATCGAGGAACATGGATTTGCATAAGCGACCTTGTATGTTTCTGTTTTTGGGGTAGATTTTTTCTGAGTTGGAATGTTTGAAAGAGGAAAGGTGGAATGTTGCTTTCTGAGTTGGGCTTGTGCTTTTTTCACATTCTGTTTCAATCCTTAAAGTTGGGTCCAAATGGCCATTTAGATTGGGGAGAGAAAATAATAGCATATTCCCTATTTAGGGTCTGCTGAAAAACTCAAGCAACATTTAATTGATTGATGAATGCTTCTTTGCTGAGATATTTTCCGCTGTTTAGTTCTAGGTTAGCTTTTATAAAAACTGATTTTAGTTGTTTGATCATAAATTTCCATA
>NKJD01000112.1 GCA_002256385.1 Flavobacterium sp. BFFFF2 | reverse complement strand
TGAAAGTTCTTAAGAAATAAAGGCAGCAAATAGGGTGATACAGTGGGTATTACGCCTAATCTGATTTCACCTTGCAAACCATCGAACTCATTGATAACAAGATTATAAATTTGGTTGAAATCTTTCAAGGTTATTTTGGCTTGATCCAATATCAGCTGTCCAACAGGAGTAATCATTACAGGAGACTGGCTTCTATCAAAAATTTTAACATTAAGATGCTCCTCTAGCTTTTTTATTTGCATACTTAGTGCAGGCTGCGAGATATTACACGCTTCGGCGGCTTCCACAAAATTGAGGTGTTTTTCAACTGCCAGAATATACTGTAACTGAGTAATCGTCATGCGTTATAATTTTTTCTTATTTACAAATAAAATAAATATGTTTTAATTATAAGAACATCGAAAGCATTTTGGATCGATTTTATAGTCAATCCCGAAAATATATTTCAACAGTTAATGAAAGTAAAAAGCAGTCATTCCTACCTTTTTGACTTCATAGCTTTATACTTCTTTAAGTTTGGGTCATTTATGAGTTTTTCGTACTCGTCAGTTCCAGCTGCTATCAAAGCAATTTTGCCTTCTGAGTTGCTATGAATACCCCATGCGTACCGTTTGGTCAGCGGCGAAGCCCTAAAACAGGCTTGCCCCTTGGAGAAAAACGCCTTGCGAGCCGTGGCCATTTCTT
>NKJD01000066.1 GCA_002256385.1 Flavobacterium sp. BFFFF2 | reverse complement strand
GGGATAAAGGTTATCTGTCTTCCACTCAACAAATAGATTTATTTCAATCGGCAAATATCATTTTGGAGACACCAATGAGAATGAATCAAAAAGGGTATGTAAAACAGCCATATATCTTTAGAAAGGCAAGAAAAAGAATTGAAACATTGTTCTCACAATTATGTGATCAATTCAAAATAAGAAACAATTATGCAAAATCTTTCGAGGGCTTTAAAACCAGAATATTGGCAAAAATTACAGCATTAACATTGGTTCAATATATCAACAAATTCATATTTGACAGACCAATTAATAATATCAAAATTCAAATCAATTAATTTCACCCAACGGGTAAATAAAAATATCCTCTTATTATTTTTTAAACACCCGAAATGTCTGCCATTTTCCGTCTTGTTCAATGGACAAAAAATAACAACCCTCTGGCAAACCACTTACGTCAATGGTTTCTCCAAGTATCACGGAGGAAATTTCTTGGCCAAGAAGCGAATAAAGTTTCATTTTGTTTGCCTCTTTAAGTCCTTTCACATGAACAATATTTGCTGTTGGATTTGGAAAAATGCGAATGCCTTCCACCGGTTCAAAATCTGATTGTGCGAGTGACGTACAATAGGTAAACCAATCAAAAGCGGGCAAGGCTTGGTTGTTTTGTTGAAAGTTAAAAAAACTGGCATTTTCATAAGAAGATCCTTGCCCCCAAGCGTCGCAAAGGCTAGAACTGATCCAAGTTGGTTCCCAGTAAACTACTGCTTTTACGCCTTTGTTTTGGCTGTGTTGGATAAGGTCTAACAAATATTGTTTTTGCCCTTGTGGACTTATTGGGTACGAAAAATTACCCATGCTTGATGAACCATTGTTGTAATTATCAGCATAGGCAGTTGTCCAAGGCGCACCTGTTTCTAGTATATAAATGTCAGCCGTCACATTGCTTTGAAGTTGCTGTATCATGCTGTCAAAGTCAGCCCAATTGGCTAACGGACTAATGGATGGGTAAAATGAAATCCCGATGGCATCATAGTTGGCCACCATGCCGACTGTTTGAAACTGGCTCAGCATCCAAATGGCTGTTGAATCGGTAAAGTGGACCATTTTTTTGACGTGAACCTGATTGGTACTATTAAAATCATCGATGGCATAGAGCGCTGCATTGAATTTTTGCCCATCTGCTGGAAATTGCCAGCCATTGGTAGCATCCGTTTCATCTATAAAACCCCAAGTGGTTTCGTTGCCCACCACCACCGTTTCAGGAATCACATTATTAGTTTTAAAATGATTTAATACTTTAAGGGTATAATTACGAATGGAATCGAGCAATACGGTTTGCGACAGTCCCATCCAAGCAGCCGGTCTTTTTTGACGACCCGGGTCATTAAAATAATCGCCATAGTGTAGGGAAACCAACAACTTCATACCCGCCGCTTTGGCGCGTTGCAACCCTAAGGTAACATCTGCTAAACTGCCAGCGGTAATTGGGTTTCCACACACATCCATTCGGTTTTGTGGCGTGTGAAAAAGCCGAAAACGTGCCAGCGTGCAACCTCGCTGGGCAAAATAAGCATATGGGTCAACAACTTGTCCAGTGGTATTGCGGTAAACGCCGCCATGCGCCAATACTGAATTAGTATAGGAAAAGTCGGCACCTGCTTCTACACAAGTGGTTTGTGAATAAACATTAAAGAAGGCCAGTAAAAAAAAGATACTTAAACGCATCGTTAAATATAAGTATAATTATAAAAAAATCCGCCGAAGCGGATTCTATAAAACTTAATCTCTACTAGAGAGTTTTGATAGCAATCGTAAAAATTCGATGTACAACCAAACCAAGGTAACCATCAAGCCCATGGCACTGTACCATTCCATAAATTTGGGTAAACCTGCTTGTGAACCTCGTTCAATTTGATCAAAATCTAAAAACAAATTAAGCGCAGCAATGACAATAACAAAAATGCTTATTCCGATGCTAATCGGTGAATTCCCATAGTGAATCGGTGTAAAATTGAGGAACAACGACAGCAATAATGATACCATGTAATAGGCAAAAATAGCCAAAGTAGCAGCAATCAATACTGATTTGAACCGTTCAGTTACTTGAACGACTTTGTATTTATAAAGCAAAGCACACACCAAATAAGTCATAAAGGTGGCTCCTACCGCTTTGATCACGATACCTGGGTACCGAACTTCAAACAGCGCTGAAATACCGCCAATAAAAAGCCCTTCAAATATGGCGTACAATGGTGCTAAAACAGGCGAATAAGTTGGTTTAAAAGAAGAAATGATCACCGCTAAAAAACCAAGTATGGCACCGCCAATAATAAAGGCAATTGGATTTTGATTGTGGTCAACCATATTCCAAGTTATGCCTGCACCTAACACCAACAAAAGAAGCAATACCAATGATTTATTCATGGTTCCTGCCACTGTCATGCTATCTACTTCAGCGGAAACCACTGACGACGTAAACAACTTTCCTTTAAAAAATGGGTTTTTTGAGTTCATAAATTAATATTTTAGAAAGCGAAGTTACTTAAATTATTTAATTTCAGAAATTCTTAATGTATTCACCATTCCTTTGTCGACCATCGGCATGGCCGCCAAGTTGATCATCATGTCGCCTTTCTGCACGAAGTCAGTAGAAGCGGCCAATGCGTTAATATCTTCAACCGTTTCGTCGGTGCTTACCTGACGATCATAAAAGAAGGCCTTTACGCCCCACAACAAATTCAATTGTGTCAAAATATGTTTGTTTGAGGTAAATACCAATATGTGCGCTTGTGGACGCCAAGCCGAAATTTGGAAAGCCGTATACCCACTATTCGTTAATGTGGAAATGGCTTTGGCTTTAATGTCATTGGCCATCGTGGCCGCGTGATAACATATAGATTTGGTAATAAATCGTTTGGTACGCACATAAGGTGGATTTTGAGGCACACGAATAAGCGGTGAATCTTCGACAGCTTCAATAATTTGGGTCATTTTTTCTATGACTTCAACTGGATAATTACCCACCGAGGTTTCTCCAGACAACATCACGGCGTCGGCGCCATCCATGACAGAATTGGCCACGTCATTCACTTCAGCTCTGGTAGGCGTTAAACTGGTAATCATGGTTTCCATCATTTGGGTAGCCACAATAACTGGAATTCGCGCTGTTTTGGCACGGTTAATGAGTTTCTTTTGAATCAATGGCACTTCATGCGCAGGAATTTCAACCCCCAAATCGCCTCGAGCCACCATGAGACCGTCGCAATAAGCCACAATTTTATCAATATTTTCAACGGCTTCCGGTTTTTCAATTTTGGCAACAATAGGGATTTTATAAGAACTGTGTTTATTGATCAGCTCGTGCAATTCCATCAAATCATTGGGCGTGCGCACAAAGGAAAGGGCGATCCAATCCACTTCGCTTTCAATAGCAAACAACGCATCTCTAATGTCTTTTTCTGTTAAAGCAGGCAAAGAAACCTTTGTGTTCGGCAAATTCACCCCTTTTTTAGATTTCAATGGTCCACCTTGAACCACCATGGCTAATACTTCCGTATTGCGGTCGGTGGATACCACTTCAAAAATTAACTTTCCATCGTCAAGCAAAATCCGTTCTCCTGGATTTACATCTTTTGGAAATTCTTTGTAATTCATGTACACGCGCTCTGCTGTCCCTAAAATATCTTCGGCAGTAGTAAAAGTGATGCGGTCGCCTTTGTGTACTACCACATCTTCTTTCATAACCCCTACCCTTAATTTTGGTCCTTGCAAATCGGCAAGAATGGCGGTAGTGTACCCATATTCTTTATTGAGTTCACGGATTGATTCAATGCGCAAACGAACATCTTCGTAATCGGCATGCGAAAAATTGATACGGAATACATTGACTCCCGCATCGATCATGGCTTTCATAACCGCTTTGTCGCTACATGCAGGCCCTAGGGTGGCTACAATTTTTGTTTTTTTTCTGGTTGGCATTTTTCTTTGTTTTATTTTAACTATCAAATACAGTGTGATACTTTGTTTTTACTTTTTCCGAATCAATAATTCCAACAAATTGAAATTGCGTAATTTGCTTCATTTTCTGTACTAACTCACTTTCATCGGCATCATATTCATCCATGGTTTTGGTTAGCCAGCAATCAATTTGTTTCATTTCAGAAATTAAAATGGCATTGCTGGTTAGTGGCAAACTCGGGAGGTCAAAAAGTGTCTGAACCGACGAATCGGCAGTTTGAACACCAATTCCTTTGTTGGCAATTAAATCCCACTGAATTCCCAATTTCTGATCTTTGTATTGAAACCTTTCAAAATGGGCTATTCCATGCGGGACGGGCACTTCTAATTCTTTTGCAATGCGTTTAAAATGCGTG
This sequence comes from Flavobacterium sp. BFFFF2, assembly GCA_002256385.1. GTDB lineage: Bacteria > Bacteroidota > Bacteroidia > Flavobacteriales > Flavobacteriaceae > Flavobacterium. The sequence continues at coordinate 7,258 of NKJD01000066.1, read as the reverse complement.
CCTACATATGAATTGAGTAAAAAAGCAATTTGGTAAGGTTCACAAACCGCGCGCAATGCCAAGAGGACATATTCTGGTTCTTCAAAATCGTGATGGTTAAGCTTATGAACTATCATGCATAGATATCGATGTGGTAAATATACGGCTTAAACATTGTTAACTCCACAAAAAAATGCATGGATTTAGTTAAAAATTAACCGAAAACGATATAGTTAGCCTTTGCCCTCAATTTTTGATTGCAAGGCATAATAGGCACGTTGGGCCGCCTTTTCTTCGGCCTTCTTTTTGGAGGTAGCCCGTGCTTTGGCTATTATTTGTTCATTGATTTTTAGGCGAACCCCAAAGAACTTTTGCCCTTCGGCTGTATTCTCTTCAAAAACATCAAATTGAAATTGGTTTTTTCTTTTTTGGCACCATTCAATGATGAGGCTTTTATAACTCGTTATTTTTCCCTCTAATTGTGAAATATTCACATAGGGCTTAATGACTTTTTCTTGGATAAATTGTTCGCAAAAAACGAAGCCCTTATCTAGGTAAATGGCGCCAATTAACGCCTCAAACATATTGCCATAAATGTTGTCACCGTACTGATTTACTGCTACTTTACTATCAATGAATCGAATCAGGTTAAAATCGCGTCCCAATTCGTTCAAATGCTCTCGGCTTACAATCTTTGACCTCATTTTGGTTAAATAACCTTCGTTGCCACTAGGCGCATACCGGAACAAATGTGCGGCAATCACAGCTCCCAACATGGCATCACCTAAAAATTCGAGCCGTTCATAATTTAATGGGTTGCCGTCGGTGTCGGTTTTTTGAGCCGACCGATGGGTAAATGCCCGGCGGTAATTTTTTTCATCTACTGGTTGAAAACCGAGTAATTCTGAGAGTTCATCAAAAAAAATCCCGCCTGAAACAGGTCGGGATTTGTTAAATATGTTTTTAATAAATTTCATCGATACGAAACTAAAGCATGTTTTTTAGTAAAATTTGACTACCAAAACAAGAATCACACATTAGTCTTCGAATTTTTTAAACAGCATACAAGCATTGTGCCCTCCAAAACCAAACGTATTGCTCATGGCCACACGTACTTCGCGGTGTTGTGCCTTGTTTAAGGTTAAATTTAAACGTGGGTCAATGTTTTCGTCCACCACAGTGTGGTTGATGGTTGGGGGTACTATGCTGTTTTTGATAGACAAGATGGATGCAATGGCTTCAATAGCTCCGGCGGCACCTAATAAGTGCCCAGTCATGGATTTAGTTGAATTGATATTGATGTTTTTGGCGTGATCTCCAAACACAGCACTAATGGCTTTCAGTTCAGCTACATCGCCCAAAGGGGTTGACGTTCCGTGTGTATTGATGTGGTCCACGTCTTCGGGCTTCATGCCCGCATCGCGCAAGCAATTATTCATCACCGCTATCACACCAATCCCTTCTGGATGTGGCGCAGTCAAATGATAGGCATCTGATGACATGCCACCGCCACCTACTTCACAGTAAATTTTGGCGCCACGTGCCTTGGCATGTTCATATTCTTCAAGCACCAATGCACCAGCTCCCTCCCCTAGAACGAACCCGTCGCGGGTGGCGTCAAATGGTCTTGAAGCAGTGGCTGGGCTGTCATTTCGGGTCGATAAGGCATGCATGGAATTGAATCCACCCATCCCTGCAATGGTCACTGCTGCTTCTGATCCGCCAGAAATAATGACATCACACATCCCTAAACGGATGTAATTCATGGCATCAATAAGGGCGTTGGCCGACGAGGCACACGCAGAAACCGTGGTATAATTAGGCCCCATATAGCCATTTCGCATGGAAATATGTGCTGGGGCAATGTCAGCAATCATTTTTGGAATAAAAAATGGGTTGAATTTTGGGGTTCCATCACCTTTGGCATATGAAATCACCTCTTCTTGGAAGGTTTCTAACCCACCAATACCTGCGCCCCAAATTACGCCTACCCGATACTTATCTAATTGAGCATCAAGTAATCCAGCATCTTTAATGGCCTCATCGCTCGCAGCAACTGCGTATTGAGCAAATTTATCCAACCTGCGCGACTCTTTTCTATCGATATAATGTTCAATATTAAAGCCTTTTACCTCGCAGGCAAATTTGGTTTTGTGCTTTTCGGTATCGTAATAAGTGATGGGTGCAGCGCCACTGGTACCAGAAATTAACGCTTGCCAGTATTCTTCGATGGAATTTCCGATGGGCGTCAAAGCTCCTAACCCGGTAACAACAACTCGTTTTAAAGTCATACACGTAATGTTTTAAACAAATAATACCCTAAACCATATCAGGATAAAGGGTACTTAAAATGAGCCTTCATTTTAATACTTCAGGCGAAAAATAATAAAGCCCGCTGTATATAAACAACGGGCTTAACATGTATTATTTTTTTGCTTCTTCGATGTATGAAATCGCTTGACCTACCGTAGCAATGTTTTCTGCTTGGTCATCTGGGATTTGAATATCAAATTCTTTTTCAAATTCCATGATAAGCTCAACAGTATCCAATGAATCGGCGCCCAAATCGTTGGTGAAGCTAGCCTCATTAACAACTTCGTTTTCGTCAACACCTAATTTGTCAACGATAATCGCCTTTACGCGTGATGCAATGTCTGACATAATTTCTAGTTTTAAATATTTTAATTCGGGGCAAAAATAAGAAACTTATTTAGAAAACCACTTTTTTAATTTAAAGTCGCAAACTGTTTTATCAACAATTTTAATTTTGGTTGTTTGAAACTTATATAAACAGTTATTTATCAAACAACAAAAAACTAAATTTGCCCCATGCAACCCGAAGTAATTATTTATACAGATGGCGCCGCCAAAGGCAATCCAGGCCCTGGCGGGTTCGGACTTATTTTGCACCATGTACCCAGCGGCAAGCGCAAAGAGTATGCAAAAGGGTTCAGGTATACCACCAACAACCGCATGGAATTACTAGCTGTCATTGAAGGATTGCTGCTTTTAAAGAAACCAAATATATCGGTTTTGGTCGTTTCTGATTCCAAATATGTGGTGGATGCCGTGGAGAAAAAATGGGTTTTTAATTGGGAAAAAAAACAATTCAAAGACAAGAAAAACCCTGATTTATGGATTCAATTTCTGCAACTGTTTCGGCAACATCAGATTCGTTTTCAATGGATTAAAGGACATAATTTGCATCCCGAAAACGAACGTTGCGACCAATTGGCCCAACGCGCTGCCACCCAACAAAACCAGGCCATTGACCGTGCTTACGAGCAAGAAACCAACAAATTATTCTAAACTGATTTTTGATTTCTGAAAGCTTCCTTAAAATCGGCTTTAGCGCTTGATTCAGATTCCGAAGCGTGTATTTTTGCGTTCCTTATTTGGTTAATACATGCGAACGCTACCACTATATATTGCTTTATTTTTCGGGTTACTCATGGCAGGTTGTGGCAAAAAAGATGCTGCGTCTGAACAGAAGGCTCCCCGTTTTAATGACAATGGCTTACCCATCTTACACCGGTTATCGCCCTCATTTGCCCCGCTAAAACCGCAGCAGGTGCAGCAAAAGAAGAACGACATTGCGCATTACTTTCAATCGGTTTGGTCTGAGAGCAACGACAATGTGAGTTTTTTGGTGGCTCAGAATGGCCATATCTTATTTGAAAAATATGTGGGTTACGCCCACCGAAACAAAAAAGAAGCCATTGAAGCGAACACCCCGCTTCATATTGCCTCAGTCAGTAAAGTGCTTACAGCCACGGCCATTTTGATGTTGGTAGATGCCAAAAAGTTGCAACTCGACCAAAAGGTAACCGAGTTTTACCCTGAGTTCCCCTATCCAGAAGTGACCGTGCTCACTTTGCTGAACCACCGCAGCGGCATGCGCAACTATGCTTATTTCACTTATGACAAAAACGTGTGGGACACACACAATAACTTAACCAATGCCGACCTTATTCCGCTGATGATTGAGAAAAACATTTCATTGGAATACCCCACCAACACGCATTTTAGTTATTGCAACACCAATTATGCTTTGTTGGCCCTCATTATTGAAAAAACCACTGGATTGTCGTACCCAGAAGCCATGCGTCAAATGATTTTTGAACCATTGGGAATGAAACACAGCTTTGTTTTTGAAATGAACAAGCACAAAGGACAGGTGGCCCCCTCTTACAAAGGCAACAATATGGAATTGGCCTTTGACTATTTAGACGGCGTGTACGGAGATAAAAATATTTTTTCGACCCCACGCGATTTGTTGATTTTTGACATGGCCCGTTATAACAAAGATTTTTTAAACCCCGATTTGGTCAAAAAAATGTATTCTGGCTATAGTTATGAGCACAAAGGCAAAAAGAATTACGGTTTGGGCATCAGAATGATTGAATTTGACAAAGGCGAACCCTTTTATTTTCACAATGGGTGGTGGCACGGAAACACTTCTTCGTACATTAATTTGCGCAAAGAAAAAGTGACCATCATCGCATTGTCTAACAAATACACCAAAAAAACGTACACTTCTAAAAAGTTGGCTGGATTGTTTGGAAATTACCCGTTTCATCCGAAAGGCGAAGGCGAGGAATAATGCCGCCGAAATGCTATATTTGCCTGCTTAAACTTGGAGCAACAGCGCTCGAAGCTTGTTAAATTGATTAGAATTTTTGAAAATGAAAAACCTTATTGAAGAACTCCGTTGGCGAGGCCTGGTGCATGACATGATGCCAGGAACAGAAGAACAATTGTGTGCTGAACCAACCCCTACTTATATTGGCTTTGACCCTACCTCTGATTCCTTGCACATTGGCAGTTTGGTGCCCATTATTTTATTGATGCATTTGAACCGTTATGGCCACAAAGCCATTGCTTTAGTCGGCGGTGCCACAGGTATGATTGGAGATCCTTCGGGTAAATCAGATGAACGCAACTTGCTGGATGAGGCTACTTTAGACAAAAATGTGGCGGGCATCAGAAAGCTGTTGTCTCGGTTTTTAGATTTTGATTCCACCAAGGCCAACGCTCCCATTTTGGTGAACAATTACGATTGGATGAAGGATTTTTCATTTATCCATTTTGCGCGAGATGTGGGCAAACGCATCACCGTTAATTATATGATGTCTAAAGATTCGGTCAAAAAACGATTGACCGCCGAAGGCAACGGCATGAGCTTTACGGAGTTTACGTATCAGTTGATTCAAGGCTACGATTTTTACCATTTACACAAGCACCAACAATGTCTGTTGCAAATGGGCGGATCAGATCAGTGGGGAAATATTACGACGGGCACCGAACTGATTCGCCGAATGAATGGCGATCAGAGCAAGGCTTTTGCCATGACTTGTCCGTTGATTACGAAGGCCGATGGCTCCAAATTTGGCAAATCAGAAGGCGGCAATGTGTGGCTCACAGCCGATAAAACCTCGGTGTACAAATTCTACCAATTTTGGTTGAACACCAGCGATGCAGATGCCGAACGCTACATCAAGATTTTTACCTTTTTGGATCAAGCAACCATTGAATCATTGATTGCTGCGCACCAAGAAACACCCGATTTACGGGTCATCCAAAAGAGATTAGCCGCCGAAGTGACCACCTTGGTTCATGGCGAAGCTGCCCTTCAGAAAGCCATAGACGCCTCGCAAATTTTGTTTGGAAATACTAATACCGATGCCTTACGTGGGCTCGATGCGGAAACTTTTTTAGATGTGTTTGAAGGCGTGCCGCAAGCAGAAATTTCAAAAGAATCATTAACCGAAGGCATTGATATCATTGCCTTGTTGGCGCAGAGTGGCTTTTTGGCCTCGAACAGCGAAGCGCGCCGCGCCCTGAAAGAAAACTCGATTTCAGTAAACAAATCAAAAGTGAGTGAAGGCTACACTGTTAGTTTGACAGATTTACTGAATGAGCAGTTTATTTTGTTGCAACGCGGGAAGAAGAATTATTTTGTTGTTAATGTTCAATGATTTTGATTGAATGATTGAAGGATTGAAAGATTGAAGGATTGAAAGATTGAAGGATTGAAAGATTGAAGGATTGAAAGATTGAAGGATTGAAAGATTGAAAGATTGAAAGATCGTAAGGCTTAGAAAAGACTTTCGACTTTCGACTAAAAAAACTGTTGCCTATTGCCTATTTTTTTTTTTAAGATTGAAGGATGGAAGGATGGAAAAATTCAGGTTTCAAGTTTTGCTTGGCACCATTCGGACCCTTGGGCCTCGGGTCAGGTTTTAGGTTTTAGGTTTTAGGTTTTAGGTTTTAGGTTTCAAGAAAAATCAAAATAACATCTTGCATTACGAAAATACTTAGGAAAGAAACTTTGAAATAAAAATGCGCAAAAATTAGTTCACAGTTTGATGATCACGAAAAATAAGAGCAGGATTTTATATATCATCTTAGAAATATTTCTTTCGATTTCTTTTGGTTTGGGTAGTCCTCAATTGCTATTCAAGTACAACTGGACTGAATCATTAATGCTCAGCTTTTTACTAATTTATTTAACTGCTTTGTCCGGTGTAGCAATTCCAGGATATTTTTACCTAAAAAAATACGGCAACATAGAAATTTATATTGGTGCGCTATTTACTGCAATTGCCTGGACATTTTTGGCGTTTTTTCTCTATATTATTCTGGTGTTTTTTGTGCATATAGATCTGTTAGCTTCTCCTGAAGCTGGATTAATTTTCCCGGTACTTTTTGGGATATTTGGATTCAATCATTTTGTAATCAAAGTAGAAAAGACTTTAAAAACTCGGATTAAGCGAAAAGTACCATGAAAAAATTCATAATAAGTAGTGTTGTTTCTTTAGCCATTTTTCTTTCAATATATTTTCAGTTTTATAAGAGAAATATCTACCATAAATTACCTATTGGAACTAAATTGTCTCTGGATTTAATTAGGAAGACAGGGTCAATATTTTATACAAAATTTGGTACTGTAGCTCTATTTAAATACCCGTTGGGTGAAATTGTTTTTAAGTAAAAAATAACGGCCAGATATTGGTCAAGATACTGAAATTCAGTATCTTGAAGTCGCAAAACAAACCAATATCCATGTCAAATATAGTGAAAAATTATTTTAGCGTTTTAGAGGTTATACGTTCTTTAGATATTGATTTTAATGACACATTTAGAGTCGGCAGAAAAGCAAAAATGACTGATATTGAAGTAGTTGCTTTGAGTTTAACAGCTGAATACATGTCTATTGACAGTGAAAATAATTTATTCAAACAGCTGGCTAATACATCGATTCCAAATTTAATTGAAC
>NKJD01000003.1 GCA_002256385.1 Flavobacterium sp. BFFFF2 | reverse complement strand
GTTCAATTAAATTTGGAATCGATGTATTAGCCAGCTGTTTGAATAAATTATTTTCACTGTCAATAGACATGTATTCAGCTGTTAAACTCAAAGCAACTACTTCAATATCAGTCATTTTTGCTTTTCTACCGACTCTAAATGTATCATTAAAATCAAGATCTAAAGAACGTATAACATCTAAAACTCTAAAATAATTTTTCACTATATTTGACATGGATATTGGTTTGTTTTGAGACTTCAAGATACTGAATTTCAGTATCTTGACCAATATCTGACCGTTATTTTTTACTTAAAAACAATTTCACCCAACGGGTTATATTATCTTTATTTTATCCTATTTCAAATTCTAAGCATCGCTCCGTTCTCCGTCATCATTGCAAGCTTGTGATGCAATTTACCCAATGTGTTTAAAGTCCATCAATCACTTTTTCAATCCTTCAATCCTCAATCTTTCAATTTTTCAATTTTTCAATCTTTTAATTATTAATCAATCTCCTCATGCTTTTTCCTATTAAACACCCAAAAAACAATAGGAAAAACCAACAAGGTAAGTACTGTTGCTGTGACTAAGCCGCCAATAATTACTACTGCCAAAGGTTTTTGTGATTCAGAACCAATGCCTGTCGAAATAGCCGCAGGCAATAAGCCAATGGAAGCCATCAAGGCCGTCATCACAACTGGGCGGGTTCTGATTTTAACGGCCTGCAAAATCGATTCGTCTAGCGACAATTTATGACTCAGGTTTTTATGGAACTCCGAGATGAGGATGACCCCATTTTGAATGCAAATCCCCAATAGGGCAATGAAACCAACGCCTGCCGAAATACCAAAATTGATACCAGTGATGTGCAAGGCCAAGATGCCACCAATAATGGCAAAAGGCACATTGGCAATCACCAACAACGAATCTTTGATATTGCCAAATAACACGAACAGCAAAATAAATATGCCAACAAGGCTAATCGGCACCACTTGTCCCAATCGGGCGCTGGCGCGTACTTGGTTTTCAAATTCGCCCGTCCAGCCAATTTTATAACCCGCTGGCAACTTAATGGCCTTGTCTACTTTGGCTTGCGCTTCGGCAATGGTACTGCCCAAATCGCGTTCGCGCACCGAAAATTTAACCCCAATAAAACGTTTGGTGTCGTCTCTGTAAATAAAGGCGGGCCCATTGATTTTGCGGATGGTGGCAATTTCTTTGAGGGGGATTTTTACATTATTGATGGTAGGCACTTTAATATTGGCCATGTCAATTTCGTCTTTGCGATATTCTTTGCTGTAGCGCACCCGCACATCGAAGCGTTTTTCGTCTTCAAATTTTTGGGTGGCCGTTTTACCACCAAATGCCATTTCCAGCACTGCTTGCGCATCGGCCAAAGTGACGCCGTAGGCCGCCATTTTTTCACGGTCCAAAATCACGCTGACTTCGGGTTGGCCCACGTTGCGCAAAATACCCGCATCATTGATGCCTTCAACGGGACGAATCACTTTGAGTACCTGATTGGCCAATTCGTCTAATTTGTTGAGGTCGTTACCATAAATTTTAACGGCGTTGGCCGCTTTAATCCCCGCCGCCGCTTCGGCCACATTGTCAATAATGGGTTGCGAATAATTGTATGTGATGCCTTGATACTTTTTAAGGCGCGCATCCATCTCTTGGATGATGTCATCCATGGTTTTTTTGCCCAATTCATCTTTGGGTTTTAAATCGACCTGAAATTGTAAAAAGTTAAATCCATTGGGGTCGGTACCGTCATTGGAACGGCCTTCTTGCGACAACACATTGACTACTTCGGGGAATTTTTTGAGTTCTGCCCGCAAAGTATTGGCCATTTTGGTGCTTTCCGCTTGCGAATAACTCATGGGCAATTCGGCGGTAATCCATAGGGCACCTTCGTTGAGCTGCGGCAAAAATTCGGTACCCAAAAATTTACCCGAAGCAAAGGTGAGCAACATAAATGCCAATGAAACCACCAAGGTTTTCTTTTTGTGTTTAAAAGTCCAATTGAAGCCTTTCTCTACCAATTTATTCCAAAACTCCACAAATGGATTTTTCTTTTCTCTGACATTTTTATTCAGTAAAATATGCGACAAAACAGGCACCAAGGTCAAGGTGAAAATCAAGGCGCCAACCAACGCAAACCCCAGCGTATAGGCCAGTGGCGAAAACATTTTTCCTTCTACTTTTTGAAATGAAAAAATCGGAATTAAAGCGGTAATGATAATGAGTTTGGAAAAGAAAATGGCTTTACCCATTTCCATCCCTGTTTTTTTGATGATGCCCGCTTTGGCCAATTTGTTGTAGCGTTCCATGCCTTCTTTTTTCGCCAAATGATCGAGGGTCACAAAAATGCCCTCCACCATGACGACGGCACCGTCAATGATGATCCCGAAATCGACCGCCCCCAACGACAGTAAATTGGCACTCATGCCTTTTAATTTCAAACACAAAAAAGCAAACAATAACGAAAGGGGAATAATAATGGCGACCGTAAATGTGGTACGCCAATCGGCCATAAACAAAAACACGATGACCGTTACAAATAAAATGCCTTCAAACAAATTGTGCATCACCGTTTCGGTCGTAAAATCCATCAATTTGTCGCGGTCGTAAAAAGTGACCATTTTGACATCTTTGGGCAACACATTGTCGTTTAAATCGGCAATTTTTTCTTTGATGCGGCCCAACACCTCTTTGGGGTTTTCGCCCTTTCGCATCACAATGATGCCTTCGACCGAATCGTCTTGTTGGTTGAGGCCAACTTGCCCCACACGTGGGTATGAACTTTCGCTAACATCGGCCAAATCTTTCACCAACACCGGGTTGTCGCCCGCTTCGGCCACAATGATGTTTTCGATATCTTCTATAGAGCCCAACAAGCCGACACCCCGCACCACATAGGCTTGGCTGTTTTTTTCAATGACATCGCCCCCCACATTCAGGTTGCTTTTGTTGACGGCATCAAACACGTTGAGTGGCGTTATGTCGTATTTGGCCAAACGGTTTGGATCGACTGATATTTCGTAGGTTTTTTCTTGCCCGCCAAAGGCCACAATGTCGGCCACGCCTGGCACTGACCGCAATTGGCGGTCAATGACCCAGTTTTCGATGGTTAACAGTTCGCGGGTGTCGCGGTCTTTGCTCTGCAAGGTATAACGGAACACCTCGCCCGTTGGCCCATAAGGTGGTTGCACATCGGGGTCAACGCCCTCTGGCAAAGACAAGGTACGGAGCTGGTTATTGACTTGTTGGCGGGCAAAAAAATCGTCGACTTCATCGTCAAAAATAATTTTAATCACTGACAAACCAAACATGGTAATGCTGCGAACGCTCGTCTTTTTTTGCACCGGATTCATCGCAATTTCGATGGGGGTGGTTACAAAACGTTCAATTTCTTCGGCACTTCGGCCATTCCATTCGGTTACAATGATAATTTGGGTATTGGTGACATCTGGAAAAGCTTCAATGGGCATGTTTTTAAACGCCACAAAACCACTAATAACCAGTACACTGACCCAAAAAAAGGTGAATGCTTTGTTCTTTAATGAAAAAGCAATAATTTTTCGTATGAATTTGTTCATGATGGGCTTGCTTTAGTCGTTTAATGCGTCGTACACCAACAATTGGTTGTGGGTCATTACTTGGTCGCCCACCTCAAGCCCCGACTGAATGTAAGCCGTATCACCCACTTGCCGTAACACCACCACAGGGCGGGTTTCAATGTGACTCTTGTCTTTGTACACCATTACGTAATTGCGGCTTTTGTCAAAGATGACAGCCGTGGAAGGCACCGCTATCATTTGGCTGTTTTTTTCGACATACGATATTTTGATCGACGCCCGCATTTCAGGCTTAAGTAAAAAACCAGGATTTCCAAGCTTAATCAGTACCTTCATCGCTTTGGTATCGGGGTCAATGATGTTGAAAATTTTATCCACTTTCCCCTGAAATACTTTGTCAGGATAGCTCAATGTGGTAATCTGAGCCATTTCACCTACTTTAATTTCGTTGATGTCCGATTCGGTGACATTGGCAATGGCCCACACATCGTTGATTTGGGCAATGTCAAAAATATTGTCGGTGTGGTCGTTGCGCAACAACATACTTTCGTTGATCACTTTTTGGGTAATAAAACCACTCAGTGGCGCGCGTACTTCATAAATCGATCCTTTTCGGATGTTGTAAATATTAAAGGTTTCTTGCATCCGAAACAATTGCGAGTTCGATTTTTCGAGTATGCTTTTGGCTTCAATGACATCGCGCTCGGAATTTAGTTTGCCGTCAAAAAGCTCTTGCGTCACTTTCAGGTTGTTTTTGGCTACTATGACGTCATTTTTAGCGTCTTCGAGTTGTTTTTCAAAATCGGCCACTTCAGTACTTCGAATGGTGGCCATCAATTGGCCTTTTTGCACATAATCGCCCAATTCGACATATACCTTAGTCACGTTGCCACCCACCACCGGATACACCTCGATGGTTTTGTTGTTGTCGGTGGCAATTTTACCATAATACTTGAGTTCGTTGCGCAGCGGTTGCATGCTGGCTTTGGCAAAAGTGGTGGTTTTGAGCATGGTATCACTCAATTCAAAAGCAATAGCATCGGTTGGAGGCGTAGCTTCTTTTTTACAAGCTTGTAGCACGAAAAGGGTGCTCAAAAAAAGAGTAATTTTTACTGTGAAACGCATAGTATAGGAATATGACATTAAAATAATGGGCTGTTAACGAGGTAGTTGAGTTTTTCGGCGGTCAAAATCAGTTGCTTGTAACTTTCGTTAATTTGCAGGCTGTTTTGGGTGTAACTATCCATAAAATCGGTAAATTCCAGCAAAGTGATGTTTCGTTTTTGAAAGTTTTGCCAAACCCCCGTATACACCGTTTCCCGATTTAAAATTAAGGCTGGTTTAATCGATATAAATTGGGTACGTTGCACATTCCATTCGGCCAAGGCGGCGTCAATGGCACGTTGCAATTCGCGTTGTTTTTGATCCAGGTCAAACTGACTGCCCTGAATGGCCGCTTTGGCGCGCTCAATATTTCCTTTGTTGCTGTTCCACAACGGAATGGGAATGCCTAACGTCAGGTTTTTTTGGTTATTAAAAGCGCCTCCACGTTGGTCATAAGACACGCCAAGTGTGACATCGGGCACCGACAATGACTGTTGCCATTTGAGGTTGATTTTCTGCGCCTCGATTTGTTGTTTCAACATGCGGTATTCGGGATTTTGATTGAGCGCGGTCTCAAATAGGGTTTGGGTGTCAAATTTTTGGATGCTGTAATGCATGACCCAGTCTTTTTCGTTGTCGAGTTGAGGCACCAACGGCGCGGGCAAACCCGTCAATACAGCCAAATTTTGTTGGTATTCCAAGATATTCTTTTGCACTTCAATTCGGTCGTTTTTCATGTTGAGTAACAACGATTCAAGGCGTACCAATTCTTTGAGCGCCACATTGCCCTTTTCGGCCTGCACGGCATAGGCCGCCACCAATTCTTCAATTTGATCGATCTGTTTTTGCAAACTCCCCAACACTTGTTGGTCAAAATATAAATTGTAGAAATTGGATTTCAACCCAAAATTAAGTTGATACAACAACTGTTCAAATTCCAATTCGGTCACTTGCGCATTGGCTTTCGCCCAATTGATTTCGTTGCGTTTTTTGCCACCCAACATAAAAAGCTGTTGAATTTGCAAACTGGTTTGCCCTTGCGGCCCTACGTCAAAGTATTTTTGCTGGTCCGGATTGTACATATTGGCTTCGCCGTACACATAGGGTTGGGGCCAAATTTTGGCTTGTATAATGGCCGCTCGGGCTTCAGAAACATGGCATTGTTGCGCCAACACCATAAAGTTGTTTTTTTGCAGCGCCTTTTCGCAGTCCGCCAGTTTAATGGCTGTTTGTCCAAAAAGCGGAACCCAAAAATGAAAGCAACAAAAAATGAAAATAAAGCGAATATGATTTTGCATGGCAGTGTAAATTTGATGCAAAATTCAACGCCCGACCTTAAATTAGGCTTTAATTAACCTTAATAAAAACTTAACCGGAGGGGTTTAACGTTTTTTAACAGTTTGAAGAAATTTGGAAATGAGGTAATTTGAAAATTGGAAAATATATTAATTGATTTGAAATTTGAGATTTGAAATTGAAAGATTGAAGAAGTTGTAAGTTACAAAAAAAACTTTAAACGTTGAACCTTAAACTTTAAACATATGATATATAGAATTTGATATTAAGAGGAGGACTGCCAGTGGCAGTCAGGTACGCAAGCTTTAGCTTGCAAAATAAAACCTTGATGCCCGTTTGAAATAGAGGTACACAAGGTTTTCCTTGATCAAACTAACAGATAAGACTTTCTAATTAAGCCCAGTGGGCTTCAGATTTGATATTAAGAGGAGGAAGCCCAGTGGACTTCCGGAAAGCGAACTTCAGTTCGCAAATCAAAAAACATTTAATCCGATCGAGCTTTAGCTCGCCAACCAAACTTTAAACCTTAGACAAAAAACTATTGCCTATTGCCTTTTTTTGATTGAAAGATTTAAAAATTGAAGGATTTAAAAATTGAAGGATTTAAAGATTGAAAAAAACTTTAAACGTTGAACCTGAAACTTTAAACAAAAGACTTTAGGCTTTCGACTTTTGACTTTCGACTAAATCCGGCTTCGGAGGTGTCTTGCGGGAACTGAAAATCTGGTTGTAGGAATTGGTGTTCGGTTAAAACCTGAACCTGAACCTGAACCTGAACCTGAACTTGAAACCTGACCCGAGGCCCGCAGGGATGAATGGTTCGAAAGAAACCTGAAACCTGAAACCTGAAACTTGAAACCAAAGACTTTCGACTTTCGACTTCATCCCAAAACTCATTTTATAACTTTACGAATCAAAACCTGTTTTCCAGATGGATACCTTTGCAGCAGGGGTGGGCTTCTGAGGTGTCTTGCGGGAACTGAAAGTCTGGTTTTAGGAATTGGTGTTCGGGAAACTACTTTCAACTTTCAACTTTCGACTTTTTACTTTCGACTTTTGACTTTTGACTTTCGACTAAATCCGGCTTCGGAGGTGCCTTGCGGTAACTGAAAGTCTGGTTTTAGTATGATTTGTTTGTGGAAAGACTTTCGACTTTTGACTTTCGAGAAACTTTCGACTTCATCCCAAAACTCATTTTATAACTTTAGGAATTAAAACCTGTTTGCCAGATGAATACCTTTGCAGTAAGGGTGGGCTTCGGAGGTGTCTTGCGGGAACTTAAAATCTGGTTTTAGTATTATTTGTTTGTGGAAAGACTTTCGACTTTTGACTTTCGAGAAACTTTCGACTTCATCCCAAAACTCATTTTATAACTTTAGGAATCAAAACCTGTTTGCCAGATGTATACCTTTGCAGTAAGGGTGGGCTTCGGAGGTGTCTTGCGGGAACTGAAAATCTGGTTATGGTATGATTTGTTTGTGGAAAGACTTTTGACTTTTGACTTTCAACTTTCGACTTTCGACTTCATCCCAAAGCTCATTTTATAACTTTAGGAATCAACACCTATTTGCCAGATGTATACCTTTGCAGTAGGGGTGGGCTTCGGAGGTGTCTTGCGGGAACTGAAAATCTGGTTGTAGGAATTGGTGTTCGGTTAAAACCTGAACCTGAACCTGAACCTGAACTTGAAACCTGACCCGAGGCCCGCAGGGACGAACGGTCCGAAGGAAAACCTGAACTTGAAACCTGAAACTTGAAACCAAGGACTTTCAACTTTCAGACATTATTGCACCACATACGTCTTCGAATCCGTTTCAGACACACGGAAGTAGCCCAACGGATAATTATCTTGGTTGGTTTGGTTGACAACATTTCCTCGAACGGTGGCAGGGGCAGTCTGAAAAGGTGAACCGCCGGCTGAACCGGCAATATCAAGGAGTTTGGCCATATAATCGTAATAGCGTTTGCTTGTTCCATGTAAAGTGAACTTCAAGCGATCACCTGCCTTTAAATCTTTATTTGAATACAAACCAAACATGGTGTTGTTAGCAAAAAAACGATCATCCGTAACGCGCAAAATTGGCAAGGCTTGCAACGGCGTATTTAATTCAAATAGATAGTAACTGTCCTTGTTGGGAATATCCTGAAAAAAGAACTTCACTTGAATATCATTGCCTAAAATGCCACCTTGCTGGTCTTGGGTAATAGTGGTCAACGCAGGCGATTCGATCATGGTTTCGGTTGCTTGGTATGTTTGATTTTGATACACAACCTTTAATACATAGGTTTCAGACTTTACAGGGCTAAATTGTAAACATACGTATTCGCCAGGCACTTGTGGGTTTTCGGTAAATGTAAACACATTGTTTTGTGAGTCATTGATTTGAACGACCGCCCCCGAAACTTTTGGCACCACATTGCTGTAAAAACTAGACGTGGTTGACAAATAAATGCGCTGGTCAGATCCAGGAGTGCCTTTGGCCCATTTAATAGAAGCATCAATCACCAAACGC
Source organism: Flavobacterium sp. BFFFF2 (assembly GCA_002256385.1). Taxonomy (GTDB): domain Bacteria; phylum Bacteroidota; class Bacteroidia; order Flavobacteriales; family Flavobacteriaceae; genus Flavobacterium. The sequence goes on along the minus strand of NKJD01000003.1, from coordinate 101,696 downwards.
GGTGCCGAAGTATCCACATCGACTGGTACGACATCTTCACAACTGTTTAGACTCAAAAGGATGAATAAAAGGGCAACCAATTTTATTGAATGGGTAAAATGGCTTTTAATGGTGCGGTATGTTGGAGAAATAAATGTCATGGGTTAAAATTTAAAATTATAAGAAACACTAGGAACGATGCCAAAAATAGAAAGTCGCACAGCTTCGTTTTGCAAGCTGTTTTCATTTTGACGGAACGAAATGGTGGCCGCATTGCGGCGGTTATAAATATTGTAAATACTAAATACCCATTCGCCTTTCCATTTGGCTCCAGGTTTGGCAGTGGGCGTGTAAGTGGCTGATAAATCTAAATGGTGAAATGCAGGCAAGCTGTTGCCATTTCGCAGGCCATAACTTGGTATGCTTAATGATTGGTAAGTATATTGCCCATCAGGGTACGTGATTGGACGGCCTGTTTGCAAGGTGAAAATGCCGCCTAAACTCCATTTTTTGTTGTACTGATACGTTCCTGTAACTGATAAGTTATGTAACTTATCCCAACCTGTTCGGTACCATTCGCCATTGTTAATGCCTGTTTCTGCAGCAGTACGGCCCGGCGTTTGTTGCTCAGAACGAGCCAACGTATAAGCGATCCACCCATTCAATTTTCCTTCATTTTTTCGGAAAAGCACTTCCAAGCCGTAAGCTCGTGCTTTGCCTTGTAAAATGACTTGTTCAATGGCGTTGTTGGCTATGAGGTCGGCACCGTCAATGTAATCGACCCGATTTTGAACGGTTTTATAATAACTTTCCACTTCAACGGTGTAGTTGTCATTGTCAAAATTGCGGAAATAACCAACGGCAAATTGATCGACCAATTGCGGTTTCATAAATTGGTCACTAGGTGCCCACACATCAAGTGGGGTAGGGGAAGCGGTATTTGAAATTAAATGCAAGTATTGCACCATGCGGTTGTAACTCATTTTTACCGATTCGTTGGGGTTAAATGCATATGACAAAGAGGCGCGCGGTTCCCAATTATTGAAAAACGAAATCACTTCGTTGTTGCCATAATAGCGGGTGCCAATGGGCGTGCCTTTTTCGTAAATCTGGCTATCGGCATTATAAACCACTGCTTGGTCATCTTGGTACACATTCACCTTTTGTTGCCCCAACCGGTAAAATAAGCTGTATCGCAGTCCTGCCGAAACAGATAGTTTGTCAGACACTTTGTATTCGATGTCGCCATAAAAGGCAGGTTCAAATGCGTATTTTTTGTCCAATTGTTGAAAGTTAATACCAGAACCGGCCTTGCTTGGTTCAATGCGGCCTGGGTTAAAGTCATAATAAATGGCGTTGACCCCATAAGTGAGTTTGGTTTTTTGACTCACGTAATGTTTAAAGTCGTATTTGAGGTTGTAGTTTTTGATGCCACTATCCCAATTAAACCCGACAAAATCAAGGTTTAACCCATAATAGTAATCACTGTAAATCATCGATAAATTGCTGAACAATTTTTCATTAAAAAGGTGGTTCCAACGCAAGTTAAAAATGGAATTCCCGTAGGTATTTACAAACGATTGGTTAATGCTAAACACATCGCGGCCAAAATAACCCGACAAATACAGTTTGTTGTTTTTGTTTAGTTCGTAACTGATTTTGGTGTTAAAATCATAGAAATAAACCGTATTCTTAAAGTTCGACAATTTGAGCAACAAATGCGCATAGGTGCCACGCCCAGCCACCAAAAAGGTGCCTTTTCCTTTGGCAAAAGGCCCCTCGGCCAACAATCGGCTCGAAATCAGCCCCACGCCGCCGTTCATGTGAAAGCCTTTGTTGTTTCCTTCCTTCTGATAAATATCTAAAACTGAAGCGCCACGGCCTCCAAATCGGGCTGGAATGCCGCCTTTGTATAATTTTAAGTCCTTAATGGCATCGGTGTTAAACACCGAGAAAAAACCAAATAAATGCGAGGAGTTATACAAAATGGCTTCGTCCAAAAGCACCAAATTTTGATCGGCTGCCCCACCACGCACGTTGAACCCCGACGAACCTTCACCTGCATTGGTAACCCCGGGCAAGGTAGTAATGGATTTTAAAATGTCCGATTCGCCCAATACCACAGGCATTTGTTTTACCTGCATCATCGACAATTTGTTCACACTCATTTCGGGCCGCGTAATCACTGCTTTTTTCTTGTTTTCCTTGACCTCCACTTCTTGCAGGTTCACGGCTTCTCCCTTTAGGGTAACTTCTAATCGCTCATTTTGGGTCAAATTCAGCGTCTTTTCAAACACTTCAAAACCCAAATAATTGCATTGAAGGGTGTAATTTCCCTTGGGGACCGAAATGGAAAAAAAGCCGTATTCATTGGTACTCGTACCTGTTTTTAGCTCTTTGATAATGACATTGACACCAATCAGTGTTTCTCCATTGAAAGCGTCGCGAATGGTGCCGTTTACGGTCACTTTTTCTTGTGCATTTCCGATCAGGAAACACCCAAAAAGGCAAATTATGAATAAATTAAATAATGATTGTTTCATCAATGTAAACTGCTTTGTTGTTAAAAAAATGGGACGAATTTTCAAAAAATATGCCCAGAATAGGAATGTGAATTTTTAAAAAAACACACAACTTGTATTGGTTGCAAATTTGCCTCGAATGTTGCGTATCTTTTGTTAAATTATAGTTAACTCCGCCAATTTTGCAGAAATCGTTAATTTTTAGTAAAATGAAAATCAGTCCGCTAAAGTTTCTGTTATTTTTACCCAAAATTAGGCAACAGATGGCGGTAAAATGGATTTTCGGTTTTTTGGTAGCAGTCCAGGTGTTGCAAGCACAGCCTGAGTTGCCCAAAAAGAAATTCACCATTGCACCTGTATTGCCCAAAGCCAACTCCAATCCAACGCCTTCTGGTGTGGCGCCCTCGATATTTTCTCCCAAAAATTACAACGAGAAATCGAACCCGATCAATTATTCCTTGCTCGACAAAATCCGCGAAAAACAAGCCGTCGAACCAAAAGAAACCTTTATGAACCCGGCGCAAGACGTGGAAGACCGACTCAACGGCGCCAACAAAGAAGTGGCCATGGGTGCCAAAGGCGACCAATATTTTGGTGAATTCCGCAACAATGGCAAATTTGTGCGCATCATTTGCCGCGACCACGAATACCCCGATGGCGATCGGGTGAGCGTATTACTCAATGGCGTTCGGGTGATATCAAACATTACGCTCGAAAGCAGTTTTCAGGAAGTAAACATCACGCTCATTAAAGGATTCAATAAAATCGATTTTGAAGCATTAAACCAAGGCACGTCTGGGCCAAACACCGCCGAATTCATCGTCTACGACGACAAAGGCAACCTGATTTCATCCAACAAATGGAATTTATCAACGGGCTATAAGGCGACGGTGATTGTGGTGAAGGAGTGATTCGAAAGTCTTTGGTTTAAAGTTTAAATTTTAAAGTTTCAGGTTTCAAGTTTTTCCTAGACAACTTCTTTTTTATGCTGATACTCGTTTTTAACGAGTGTTTACTTTCATTTGAATGTTAAGTGGCGCTTTTGCAACGTAAGGTTTTAAGGAGCGTTTAAATGGGGTAAGGGATTTTTTTTGTTTTATAGGTTTTCGTATTTATTTTTTGATTTATCGTAGACGTGGATGAAGCCTTGGTTAAGGGATTCCTAATTGGCTTTTTGTTTGTTTTTTAAAGTTCGAGCACTGGCATTGTGCTTTAATTCGCCTTTCTTTCTTTGCGAAGTGATATAGTCACTAATCTGTTTTTCTTCTGCTTTAGTCAAAGGTCTATTTTCGACGACAAAGTCAATGTGCAAAGGTTCTTTTACAATTCCCATTTTAATTAATTTTTAAAATATTTGCCTATTAAATGAAGTGCTGCTTGGTTGTTGATAATCATTAATTGGCCACCAAAATGAACTGCTCCCAACGATTTTTGGTAGTGTTCAATTAAATGTGTTTTAGCAATAAATGAAACAAACCCATCATGACCACGTTGAAATGAGAGTTTACAAGCAAATGCAATTAAATTACCAGGAACGCCAATATATGTTTTGTTTTTACCAATATTAAAAGGCGCACTTTCTATGAGATGCATAAAAACATGGTCTGATTTTATTTCTAAAGATACTAAGCCTTGGATGATAGTTGGATTGTTGTTAATGGTTAGTTTAAAAATTTCTTTCTCAGGCTTTTTAAATTCATTTTTCCAATTGAATAACCAGCCATTCGATTTTGTAATTTTACTAATTTCTTCAGTGTTTAGTAACGAAACTTCAGTGGGAAAGCTATCGCCTGAATGAACATTTTCTATCGAATTGGTTAATTTATCGATTAAAAAATCCAACTCTATTTGAGACTTTCTATTCATTGAGTAAATATAAATAAAAATACGTCAAGATGAAAATTAGAATGTTATTTTCTAAAATCCCATAGTCCATGTGCATTGCGGACAAGCTTCTAAATTGTCTTTTTTACACAAAACAATCCCTCCCAATGATTGGGAATTTAATAAAGTTTCTTTTTATCTTTGTACCATCGAATGCTGATTGATACCTGATGATACTACTACCTTATACGCCTGACAACATCGCTTTGATTCAAGAATTTCTAGATGAAACTAGAAAAAGAATGTCTACTGGCGTTGAAATTACCTTTACGCAAAAGGCAAGCGATGAATTACAAGAGTTGGCTTTAGATTTTGACATAGAGATACATGACATTGAAAGTGCTATCATAAATCTGACTACAGAAAATTATTACAGAGGGATTGACCCCTCTGGTAACGCGGATTTCAACGTGTGTGCATTTTGTACCACTATTGGAAAAGGTAATACGGTAATTTATTTAAAATATGGGTTGGAAGTTAAGGGATTACACATTTTGTTGTTTTCAAATCACGTACCTGATTACCCAATGCCCCAGCCTTTTAAACATTGAAATGATGGAAAATAAAAAAGTACTAGTAACTAGAGCACATCAAATTACGGACGAAATACAAGCTACTACCTACAAAAAGTATAAAGACCTCCATTTGGAATACATTGAGGTGTATTACCTCGATCATGAAGTGGATGAACATTCGGGCTTCATCAATAGAGATCAAAAAGTGAAACATTACACGAAAAATCAAATGGAACGCAATATGAAAGCCCTTCGAAATGCTTACCATGTTGCAAAAGGAGCTGCTTCGCCCTCCGAAATTATTGATTTTAGAACTAAATATAACATTTCGGCTTCCACTTTTAGCCTCGTTTTGGGCTTTAGTAAAAATACGATTTCCAATATTGAAAATGAAGGGATTACGTCATTACCAACTGGAAGACTTATTAAAATGTGCCTAGAAAATAAAAACTTGATTTATCAATACCTTCAATTATGTGATAAGATTGATCAACGAAAAAAAGAAGAAATTTCTAAGCGGTTGATGGGGGGGTGAATTTTTTTGTTTCAGGTTTAAAGTTTAAAGTTTTCCTTCGGACCGTTCGGCCCTTCGGGTCTCGGGTCAGGTTTTAAGCTTAAAATCGTTTTGTACTGGATTTAAAGTCGAATTTGAAATTGAAGTAATTTGGAAATGAGGTAATTTGAAAATGTTAGTAATGTTATCCCTAGATGATTGCAAATAACACAAAAAACGAGGACACCAATCCTTTGGCTATTCTTCTTTCTAAAATCGGAACGACGACTACATAGCGTTGACGGCATGTAATCGGTTCCATTCAACAAGGGCTTCATAGTTCGGCTTGCAGCCGCAACTGAACCCTTAGCTGTTAGCGGCTGGCTTTATTATTTAGTTCGCTTTATCTTCTCTGGATTTTGTCTAGTATCAAACACGTCAGCAATTTGTATAAAGTGCTTTTTTTCGTCAATACTGAAAATAATTTTATAATTTTTGCAAATCAAATATCTATAAAGATGCTCTCTATCGAGCAAAAGATCTTCGATTTGACTAATATTTGGATTTTCTAAAAGTCTATTTGGTTCGGCTATTATTTTTTGAATTAAATTTTTAGCAACTCTTTCACTAGCATTTTCTGCATAATACTTAAAAATTTTGTCAAGTTGAGTTTCTGCATAGTCAGACCAAATAATCTTGAACTTCATCTATTTGTATTTTGCTAAAAGTTCAGAACTGGTTTTGTAGCGCCCATTTTTAAAATCATCTTCAGATTTATCAATGCCTTTATGGAATTCTTCAATTGACATTGGTTTAAATGAATTTTTGTTGTTTCTTTTTTTTATCAAACTTTCAAACTGAGAAATATCTTCTTCACTTTGAAGTTTAATAAACTTTTGTATAAATTTTAATTTTCTAGTTTGTAAATCCATCTAAGTATGTGTTTTTTTTCTTTTCAAAATTACAAATTATCTAAAAACAGGTTAATCTTTTTACCGGATTTTTCTCGAAGCTTTCCGCTAACGTTCCGGCGCTTGGCGAGGTTGCGAGCTTCGGAACTTTATATTTTCTGTTAAAGATAAAAATTCTTGCGGAATGCAAACGTGAACTTACCACAAAATTCGCAATTGCGAGAAACGGCTGTTACCGCTTCGGTTTTTTATTTATTCAGAATATTTACAATTTTTGGAAATGCTTCTAATAAATTATTTTCAGAAAGAATTGTGTTCAAATAGCTTTTTGTGACATGTAAATTTTCGTATTTCTCTAATTCTGGAATTGCTTCAAACCACATTTTTTTACTTCTTAAAATAATTATAATTGAGTTTCGTTCCATTGCTTTTTTGACTAACTCAAAATTATATTGTTGAGATGGCAAATATTTATCAAAACCGTTTTCCACTAATATTTTTTTGGTGATCGATTTGAATTTTTTAGAATGATAAGGGAAAAACTGAATTTTGCAAATATTTTTCGCAACCTTTTCTTTACTTGTTATCAAAGTTAATGGTTTTAATTTCTTCGCCCAATAATCTGAATAACTAATATATTTTTCATCTAAACAAAAAAGCGGTAATTCTGGAATTGATTGAATATGCTGTATTTCACTCTTCCAAAAATGTTTACAATCTTTATAAAATCCATTTTCTTCTTCTTTTTCGTCATATCCTGGATTTAATACTAAAAGTAATATCGGAGCAGTTTTAACATTCCCCATAAAAGGTGCTGGCATTATTTCAGTATGAATTTTATAAGTCTCATTTACATTTTGATTGAATTTATCAATTACTGCTTTTTCTTCTTCTAAAATTAGATTTTTTTCGTCAAAATCTTCAATAAATTTTTCCCAAGGGTTTTTCATAATTATTTCATTTCTTTTTCAATTTCTTGCAATTCAATTGGGTCATAACTCAAAAGAGTTTTTTGGTCTAAATAAATTATTCTTATTAAATCAAAAATTAGTTCTTTCAGACTTTGTTTGACAAAAAGGGGATTTGAATTAATTTTTTTTCTTTCATCACTTGGAAAATGTTTTGTACATAAATAATGTTCAATTTTACTCATCCCCATTTCGGGTAACCAACTATTGTCTATTTTATAATATTTCTCTAAAATAATTTGTAAAAACCGATATAATCTCGAATGAGCATACAATTGATTTTGGTTTCTATTTCTGTCTCTTTTAATTAATTCTTCTATAATCGAATTGTCTTCAAAATCAATTTTAAAATGTTCTGATTGGATAATATAATTTTCCTTTGATTGATTTTCAAATTTATAATTAACATAATTGTCAATTAATTTTGCAAAAGAAAATTCTTTTGGATGTTGAACTTTTGTTTCTAAATAGTTTTCTAAATGTTCAAAATCTAAAATTTCAATTCCGGTAGAATATCCATCTGAATCTGTTTCCTCTAAAACACAATCTAAATTAAATTTTAAAAGATTGTATTTAAAATCTCCTTCTCCACGATGACGCAAAATTACTGCATTTCCTTTTTCAATAATTATTTGTAATTCACAGTTTGGGCATTCCCAGAAAGGTATATTATTTTGTCGCATTTCAACTTCATTATTTCCCATTTGACATTGCGGACATTGACCAGAAAAAATTAGTGATTTCATATTTTCTATTTATTGTTTTTTAGGTTTCTGTTGTTCGAAAGTGTCGCACAACGTTTTGCAGCTACAAGAAGTTGGCGATTTCGGAGACGAAAACTGTCTACCAGCACTGAACTTGATACGAATCACAAAGCTTCATGGAACCACTGAACCGCCAATTTCTTGTAGGTGCTGTTATAGGCAGTTAATAATTTACTCGTTCTGAAATTTTAATAAATTCTTTGTTTGCATAATAAGCTTCGAAATGGTCAATATATCTATTTATTGTGTCAAAAATCAAATCGTATCTGTCTTTTAAATCTTGATAATTTGGTGCAGAACCTATATCTGCAGCACTATCTCTTCCATGTGCCATTTTGTTTCGGTTGTCTACTATTTCATCAAATGTGAACACTTCTCTTCCAGATATACCAAAGTTATTCATACCTAATGTTTTTGTAATTTGATTGAATGTTTTACCCCAAACATTTTGAAGATATTTTGACACAAATGTTTCGTCAAAATTTGAAATATCACCACTTTCAATTGCAAGAAATAAGTCTGCAGATTTATCAAGAAATGTTTTCGGATTACAGTCACGAATACTTTGAAGATTTGAAGCAACCGCAATTGTGTAAAATTTATTTTCGATATGTCTGTAAAGAATATTTTTAGAGCGTGCTAGAGTTAAAGTTGTTACAACAAGTTTATTAATAGAAAATTCAATACAAGCGTATATGTGAACATAGAAAAACCCTTTATATATTTTATATTCTAGAGGTGCAGCTGCAGGAGCAACTATTGAGTCTTCAATACTTTTTATTGAATTCAAAAGATGGTTTACTTCTAGAAACCTTGACAACACTTCAGAGCGAACAGTATTAAACGGCATGTCTTAAATAATTTTTTACAAAATCTATCCTCTCATTCAGTTTATTTCTTGAATTTGTAGCTCCAGTCGTTAGTCTTCTTAATTCATCGTGATTAAGAAGAGTTTGTAATTTTTCAGCGGTTATTAAGTGTCTTTGATTATCTGTCAGTACGTCTGCAACACCAATAGAAATGGCTTCAAACAAAACTAAAGGTGTAATATTTATACGATTACCTCTAACAATTCCATTTGGTAATAATTCATTTATTAAACTAAATGTGTCATTAAATAAATCACGGAATGCTGCTTTATTTGTGAAACGTTTTGTTTTTTTCTCCATGTAATCGTTCAAAAATTCTTTTACACTATGTACAAATAGATTTCTGTCTTCAAAATAGGCAAAGAATTTCAATACTAATTCTTCTCGACTACCTGTTCTTTCTGAATTTTCAGTCATTTTTACGGAATTGTTGAAATCGGCATTTTCGCTACACTCGGTAATAAAATCTTTGAATTCACCTAAGAAAACACAATTTCTTATTTCTTGTGCATGTAAAATTACACCACCTGTATTTAATCTTTCAAACAAATCATATCTAACGCTAAAGTCACTTTTATCATTTAATACAGTTATTCTTATTGGTCTGGTCATAAACATGTGTTGAACAGACATAGGTAAGTCTTCAAAATTAGAACCATTCATCGCTTCAACTTTATCCAATCCAGTAATTCTTAACTTTTGAGAATTGGGATTAGTTCTCATTCTAACGTCTTCATCTCCAACAAAATTTACAATAGTTGTAAGCCTCTGTAAACCATCAATAACTTCCCAAGTTGAATCTATGTTTGTAGCCATAAATAAATTAGGTATTGGAATTCCTAAAAAAATTGATTCGATAAGTTGAGATTGTCTTGTTGAATCCCAAACAAAATGTCTTTGGTATTCAGGCTGCAATTCAATTTGTTTTTCAGCAATCATTGAATACAATTGTCTAACTGTAATGTCATAATTGTCAAATGAAACGTTTCTTCTATTTGTGTCTAGTTGTTCTTGTAAACTCATTTTTTTTCCGCTAATTTAGTAATTATGCACTCATGTCTTGATTAATTGCCGGTAACTAGAAAGTATCCGCAACGGTACGTAACCCCCAGCCGCAAACCTTCTCCAAATATAAATAAAATCCAACTTGTAAAGTATTTACTTAAAAAATTAAAAAAAACAACCACTGTTAAAATAGAAAGAAGTTTTAAAAATAAACACTTGGACAGTTGGCGCTGTAGCTTGCTGAGTGGCAAGCAAGGCGGGTTTTGGGTTTACACAATCTAATGAATACTCCCATTGACTTTCGACTCATTGCCTGCTGCCAAAAGCATTAAGCCTCCTGTCAAAAGCAACAAGACACCTTCCAAAGTCAACAAGACATCAGTCAAATGCGCTAAGCCCCCTAGATTATGAGATTTCTCCTTCGTCGAAATGACAAAATAAGGTTTTCAACCAATGTCTACTTTTCTGCGAAGCCACGCAAGTGCCGGCCCGCATATGTAGTCATAGGTTTTTCAAGCTGGCAAAAATCCTGAAGCCTTGGAGGGATTTTCAGCTTGAAAAACTGGTTTTGCCGAAGGCAAAAATGACCTTTTATGCGGGCCAAAAAGGCCCTTTCTTTTGGTTCGTTTTCTTTGGGCCAGCAAAGAAAATGAACAAAATGGTGAATCAACAGAAATACATGAGACAGAAACCAGTAGGTCTGATGAATAGAATTGGCAACAAGACACCTTTCAAAGGGCAAGACACCTTTCAAAGTCAACAAGACATCAGTCAAAGTCAACAAGACATCAGTCAAAGTGAACAAGACATCAGTCAAATTGAACAAGACATCAGTCAAAGTCAACAAGTCATCAGTCAAAGTCAACAAGACATCAGTCAAAGTGAACAAGACACCAGTCAAAGTCAACAAGGCATCAGTCAAAGTCAACAAGACACCTTTCAAAAGCAACAAGGCACCAGTCTACTAGAGTTAGCAAAGACTTTAGCTTCGCTCCGTTCGACCCATTTGTTCCAATGGGTCTCGGGTGTCATTTTATATTCCGACTTTGGGCTGTAGATGAATGATTTTTCAAGGAGCGAGCTAAAGCTCGCGTACCTGAATTTCAATTGGGCATCAAGGTTTTAGTTTGCAAGCTAAAGCTTGCGTACCTGACTGCCACTGGCAGTCCTCCTCTTAATATCAAATGTTCGACCCATTTGTTCCAATGGGTCTCGGGTCGACTTTCGACTTTTGACTTTCGACTCAAAAAAAAACAGCCCCTTTGCAGAGGCTGTTTCACTTTTAAATACAATAAAATTTTATTTCTTTTTCTTAGGCGCAGCAGGTTTACCTTTTGGCGCTTTGTTCACCATACCATCAGCCATTTTAAGGGCTTGGTAGGCATTAATGATTTTACCAGACACACTGATGTCGGTGAATTGCATTTTTTGTCCTTCTTCGCCAGCAGTGACGCCGATGCTAATAGGTGTACCCGATTTCATCAAGATTTCTTTGACTTGGCCCGCTTTTAATTGTGGGTAGTACGAACGAACCAATGCAGCTACACCCGCCGCGTTTGGCGCAGCCATAGACGTGCCTTGCTCGTATTTGTAGGTGTTGTTTGGCGTGGTGGCATAAATTTTAACCCCAGGCGCAAATACGTCTACATTGAGTTTGCCGTAGTTCGAGAAATCAGCAACAAGTGCGTCGCCATATTCATAATTTAAGGCACCAATGGTGATTACATTGTTGGCCAATTCTGTTTTTTTGTCTTTCGAATCGGTTGGGAAATTTGGTTCGTTATCTATGTTTTTGCTGTCATTTCCGGCCGCATGTACAAACAACACGTCTTTGCTTTCGGCATATTTAATGGCATCCCACACCCATTCTTTGTGTGGCGAATAGTCTTTACCAAAACTACCGTTAATTACTTTGGCACCATTGTCCACCGCATAACGGATGGCCAAAGCAATGTCTTTGTCATATTCGTCGCCATTTGGCACGGCACGAACCGACATAATGGCTACTTGTCCGTTGGCCACCCCGTCGCCGCCAAGTCCATTGCTACGTACTTGGGCAATGATACCTGCTACGTGCGTACCATGCAAAGAATCTTCTTTGTCTGGGGCATACACGGTGTTGTTGCCATAGTTTTTATCGTTCAAATCTTCTGGATTGTCACCCACCACTTTGCGTCCGTCAAAGTCTTTGTTCAAATTGTACTCAACCATTTCGTTTACATAGTTGATTTGCTCTTTAAACAATTCACGGAAATTAGCGCCAGCTCGAGTCAATACTTGCGTCATCACCATTTTGCTTTGGTTGACCGCAGCATCAGTAGACGTTACCGTCTTTAAATCATCCACAGTGTACGTGTCTTTTTTCAAGAATTCTTGCATGGTTTTATCCGCTTTGGTGATAAAATCCATTTGTTGTTTGCCTTGCTTGGCTTCATTTGATTTTTGCTCATATTCGGCCAAAGCATTTTTGTATTCTTCTGAACCGTCGTCTGGCTTTTTAAGCATACGAACCAACTCTAAGTTTTCATCGTTGGAGGCACCTAAAAAGTTCCATCCGTGAATGTCATCGATGTAGCCGTTTTTGTCGTCGTCAATGCCGTTGCCCGCAATTTCTTTGGGGTTGGTCCAAATTACCGATTTTAAATCGGGGTGTTCAATGTCGACACCTGAGTCAATCACGGCCACAATTACTTTTTGGCCTGGTTTTCCTTTGATCAATTCGTTGTAAGCCCGATCGACACTCATGCCCGGAATCGAATCTTTTTCCATGTCCAAATGACTCCAACGCTGCATTTGGGCTTCGGTCATTGGGGTTTGTTTGGCAACAAAAGTTTTCCCTGCTTCTTGTGCCTGCGTACTAAAAAGGGCTGCCATAAGCGCCGCCGCTACATAATAATTTTTTCTGGTCATTCGTATCAAATTAGGTTATAGATTGGGTTGATGTTGATTTTTGTAAAAATCAAGGTGTAAATATATTTCAAAATGTTAAATAGCACCGCGCATTAACATCCGATTAAGAAATCAGCCAAGGTTATGTGCTGATCCAACCGAATGCCTTTGTCCGTTTCTGCCACCGTAATTAATGGGTTATGGGCATCGTGTTCGAGCCATAAAACGTAATTGTTCTTGGCTGCTTGCGCCAAAAAATGGGCCTTTTCGGGCATGGTCAGTAGTGGGCGTGTGTCATAGCCCATCACATAAGGCAAGGGCAAGTGTCCGGCGGTGGGGATTAAATCGGCACAGAACACCAGCGTTTTGTTATTATATTCAATATGGGGAATCATCATTTTTTCGGTGTGCCCATCCACATAATAAATGGAAAAACCCATTTCAGGGGCATACCCAAAATTGCCGTCTGGCCGCTCAATAAATTTCAATTGGCCACTTTCTTGCATCGGCAAAATATTTTCTCTTAAAAAAGAAGCTTTTTCCCGCTGATTTGGGCTGGTGGCCCATTCCCAATGATTTTCGTTGGTCCAATAAGTCGCATTTTTAAAAGCCACTTCATAGCCACTTCGGTCGGCATTCCAATTGACCGAACCGCCGCAATGGTCAAAATGCAAATGCGTCATAAACACATCGGTAATGTCGTCGCGGTGAAAACCGTATTGAGCCAAAGAGCCATCAAGCGAATGGGTGCCCCACAACGAGTAATAGCCAAAAAACTTCTCCGATTGTTTGTTGCCCATGCCTGTGTCAATGAGGGTCAGTCGGTTTCCGTCTTCAATCAACAAACAGCGCGCGGCAATGTCAATGAGGTTGTTGTCGTCGGCCGGATTGGTTTTGTGCCAAATGGTTTTGGGAACCACGCCAAACATGGCGCCGCCATCTAATTTGAAGTTGCCGGATTCAATGGGGTAGATTTTCATTTTTTATTTATTGAAAGATTGAAGGATTGAAAAATTGAAAAATTTGAGATTTGAGGTTTGAGATTGAATGATTGAAAGATTAAAAAATTGAAGGATTGAAAGATTTGAAATTTGAGCTTGAACTATTATTGGATTGAGATAATTTAATTATTGCATATTTAACGCTGCCCAAAGCTTTGAATTTTTATTTTTTCTTTTCAATCCGGAGCGGCAAGCGCATATTCTTTTGTAAACTTAAGTAGAATGACATAAACTAAAAACAATTATTTCATTGCTCTCCAATGTTAACTTCTATTATTAACACGGGTATCCGCTTGGTTCAACCTCATGTTGCGATCGCTTTTTATTCTACTCTTTTATAATTTTCGGTACTTTTAGTATCGCTCCAGCCCATAGGTATCATAAATGCACCTCCCGAGCGATGTTCACTTATTTTGATATTAAGGTTTCCATCTTTATTTGATTTTATTTTCAATTTTGTTAGATCAAGTGCGCCCGCTAAATAGGGAATTAATAAAAAGTGAGTGTTTTTGTTTTTTAAAATGATGAAATCTTCTCTTCTTCTGAATCCATACTTTCTTTTACTAATCACTTTGTTAACTTCATTTATTATACTTATTTCTAAATGCTTACTGTCCAGCATTATAATTTTAAAACGATAATTAAAGATCGGTTTTCCAACCAAAGTATCCTTAAATAATCTTCTGTGGAGCAGGGAAATAAAATTGTAATGATGGGCATTCTCGATCGTATTTCCTATATTGTTAGCCTCGTAAATTCCATTTATTTTTAATAACTCACTTTCGGATATTTTTCTAGTAGAACAAGAATACAATGTTGAAAGTGTAATTAAGCCAAGTAAAATTTTTCTACTATTCATTATTTTGTTTCGTTCAATTGACTAATGCATATTGCCTCCACTTGATTAAAAATATGAGATATTTTATAAAATTGAAAAACTACTACCTATTGGATATTGACGATTCGTTTTTGCATTCACATTAAAAGAAATTGCCATAAACCAACATTCAAAGGAACTTGTAAAACAAACTTCCACAAATATAATTTTTTCAAGTGGTTTGTATAAGAAAAAATGATACTGCAATTGATTTCTTTCGCTTTCATTCTTTGAAATAAAGGGTGTTTTCATTGTATCTTTGTCGCTAATTTAGACAAAATCAAAATAAGCCATGATTAAAGTATCTGAATCAGCGAGTAAAAGAATCACGCAAATGATGGAAGACGACGGTTTTGACGCAGCAAACGACTATGTGCGAGTGGGCGTAAAAAGCGGCGGTTGTTCGGGTTTGTCTTATGAATTAAAATTTGACAAAGAAATCAGCGAAACCGACAAAGTGTTCGAAGACAATCACATCCGAATTGCGGTGGAGAAAAAATCGTTCCTGTATTTAGCTGGAACCATCTTAGAATTTTCAGGCGGTTTAAACGGAAAAGGATTTGTATTTAATAATCCAAATGCAACCAGAACCTGCGGATGTGGGGAAAGTTTTTCACTATAGTCAAATGAGAAATACAAGCATGTCGAAAGGTTTGATATGACTTTATGACTTTTGACTTTCAAACTTTATGACTTACAAATGAATAAATATACTGAAGACGACCTCAAAGTCGAATTAGAAAATAAAGAATACGAATACGGATTTTACACCGAACTGGATTCAGAAACCTTTCCAATTGGGTTAAACGAAGATATCGTGCGGGCCATTTCACACAAGAAAGAAGAACCACAATGGATGACCGATTGGCGCATTGAGGCTTTCAGGGCTTGGCAGCAAATGACCGAGCCAGAGTGGGCTAATGTCCACTATGAAAAACCTGATTTTCAGGCTATTTCGTATTATTCTGCCCCCAAAAAAGCCGATCCGAACAAGTCATTAGACGACGTAGATCCGGAGTTATTGGCCATGTACAAAAAGTTAGGCATTTCGGTTGATGAACAAAAGATGATGAATAATGTGGCCATGGATATTGTGGTCGATTCGGTATCGGTTGCCACCACTTTTAAGAAGACTTTGGCCGAAAAAGGCATCATTTTTATGAGCATTTCTGAAGCCATTCGCGAATATCCCGATTTGGTGCAACAATATTTGGGCATGGTGGTGCCACAAAAAGACAATTATTATGCCGCGTTGAATTCGGCAGTCTTTTCGGATGGCAGTTTCTGCTACATTCCCAAAGGAGTGCATTGCCCGATGGAATTGTCCACGTATTTCCGCATCAACCAAGCTGGAACTGGTCAATTTGAGCGCACGTTAGTCATCGCCGACGAAGGCAGTTATGTGTCGTATTTGGAAGGCTGTACTGCACCAAGCCGCGACGAAAACCAATTGCACGCGGCGGTGGTGGAGTTAATTGCCCTTGATCGTGCTGAAATTAAATATTCGACCGTACAAAACTGGTATCCAGGCAACAAAGAAGGCAAAGGTGGGGTGTACAATTTTGTCACCAAACGCGGTTTGTGCGAGGCCCATGCCAAAATTTCGTGGACGCAAGTAGAAACGGGCTCGGCAGTAACTTGGAAATATCCCAGTTGTGTGCTCAAAGGCGATCATTCTATTGGGGAGTTTTATTCCATAGCCGTTACCAATCATTTTCAACAAGCTGATACGGGAACCAAAATGATTCATTTGGGCAAAAACACCAGATCGACCATTATTTCAAAAGGTATTTCTGCGGGCAAATCGCAAAACAGCTACCGCGGATTGGTACAAATAGGCGCTAGGGCCGAAAATGCGCGAAATTTTTCGCAATGCGATTCGTTGCTAATGGGCAATTTGTGTGGTGCCCATACGTTTCCATACATTGAAAGCAAAAATGCCACCGCTCAAATTGAACACGAAGCCACCACCTCCAAAATTGGGGAAGACCAAGTGTTTTACTGTAACCAACGCGGCATTCCAACCGAAAAAGCCATTGCCTTAATTGTCAATGGGTTTAGTAAAGAAGTGTTAAACAAATTGCCGATGGAATTTGCGGTAGAAGCGCAGAAGTTATTGGAGATTTCGTTGGAGGGATCGGTTGGGTAAAATTTGTTTAAAGTTTAAAGTTCAAAGTTTAAAGTTGAGAAATTTGATGCGTTCCTTAACTTCAAAATAGAACTTTATCTAACAAAATAATAATTTATGGCTACAATAGCTCGATTTGAGGATTTAGAAATTTGGCAGGAGGCACGCAGATTATCAAATGAAATTCATATTATTTGCACTGTTACAGAATTAAAAAATGATTTTAAATTAAAAGAGCAAATTAAAGCATCTTCTGGTTCAGTTATGGATAATATAGCTGAAGGATTTGAAAGAAATGGAAATTCGGAGTTTAGGCAGTTCTTATCAATTGCAAAAGGTTCTGCTGGTGAAACTAGATCTCAATTATATCGGGTTTTGGATTTTAAATATATTGACGAAAAGACTTTTAATGATTTGAAATCTGATTTTGAAAATTTAAGTGGAAAGATAAATAATTTTATATCATATTTAAACAAGAATAATTTTAAAGGCACTAAGTTTCAATAGGTAACAACTTTGAACTTTAAACTTTAAACTTTAAACAAATAGCAATGTTAAGTATTAGAAATTTACACGCTTCCGTAGAAGACAAAGAAATACTAAAAGGAATCAACCTCGAAATCAAAGCAGGTGAAGTGCACGCCATTATGGGACCAAACGGTGCTGGTAAGTCAACACTTTCGTCGATTATTGCGGGCAATGAAAAATACGAAGTGACCGAAGGCAGCATATTGTTGGAGGGCGAAGATATTTCAGAATTAGCTCCTGAAGAACGTGCACATAGAGGGGTGTTTTTGTCGTTTCAGTATCCGGTGGAAATTCCTGGCGTGTCGGTGACCAATTTTATTAAAACGGCCATCAACGAAAAACGCAAAGCTTTGGGCGAGTCCGAAATGCCGGCCAATGAAATGTTGAAGAAAATCCGTGAAAAGTCGGAGTTGCTTGAAATGGACCGCAAATTTTTGTCTCGATCGCTCAATGAAGGGTTTTCGGGCGGCGAAAAAAAGCGCAACGAAATTTTTCAATTGGCCATGTTGGAACCCAAAATTGCCATTTTGGACGAAACCGATTCGGGCCTAGACATTGACGCACTCCGAATTGTGGCCAACGGCGTAAATAAATTGAAAAATGAACACAACGCGGTGCTTGTGATTACGCACTACCAACGGTTGTTAGATTATATCATCCCCGATTTTGTACACGTGCTGATGGACGGGAAAATCGTCAAATCGGGCGGCAAAGAATTAGCCTACGAGTTGGAAGAAAAAGGCTATGATTGGATTAAGACGGAGTTAGTCTAAAGTCTAAAGCCAAAAGTCATAAAGTCTAAAGATGAGTAAGTTCAGATCGTTTGAGGAAATTAATTCGTGGCAAAAATCTAGGGTTTTTAATAAATTAATTTATCAAATCACTGAAAACGCAAATTTCAAAAAAGACTTTGACTTTATTAGACAAATAAGGCGCTCGTCCATTTCGATATCTTCTAATATTGCTGAAGGTTTTGAAAGAAATACAGACAAGGAATTTGTTTATTTTCTATATGTAGCGAAAGCTTCGGCAGGTGAAGTTAGATCGCAGTTGTACTTGGCGTATGATTTAGAATATATTACAAAAATAGAATTTGAAATGCTATTAGAAGCTGTTTCAGAAATCTCAAAAATGTTAAGTGGATTTATTAAATATCTAAGCCCTAAGGAGTAAGTTATCGTCAAATATTTTTGACTTTCGACTTTCGACTTTCGACTTTATGACTGAAAAAATGGATTTAAAAGAAAAACTAATATCATCATTCATGGCATTCGAAGAACAAATCGATGTGACTTCGGAGTTGCACGAGTTGCGGATTTCGGCCATGAAGAACTTTGAAAACAAGGGGTTTCCAACCAAAAAAGAGGAGGCATGGAAATACACTTCATTGAATGCCATTTTGAAAAATGAGTATTCGGTATTTCCAAAACATGAAAATGCCATTGAGTTTGCAGCAGTTAAAAAGTTCTTTTTACATGAAACAGACACACACAAAGTGGTGTTTGTCGACGGCAAATTTGCTTCGTTTTTATCGGCAACCACGCACGATGGCTTGGATGTTTGCTTGATGTCTTCGGCTTTGAACAAGCCCAAATACAAGATGACTATTGACGAGTACTTCAATAAAATTGCCAGCAAAGACGAGAGTTTAACCAGCTTAAACACGGCTTTTGCCAACGAAGGGGCTTATATTAATATTCCCAAAAGTAAAGTGGTTGAAAAACCCATTGAAATCATCTATTTTTCAACAGGGCAAGAGCACGCACTGATATTGCAACCGCGAAACTTGGTGGTGGTGGGCGAAAATGCCCATGTGCAAATCATTGAAAGGCACCAGAGTTTAAACGACCACCAGGTGTTCACTAATGCGGTAACGGAAATTTTTGCCCAAAAGAGAGCCATCGTCGATTATTATAAAGTCCAAAACGATTTGCTCACGGCCAATCTGATCGACAATACCTATATTTCTCAAAAACAAGAGAGTAGGGTTTCGGTTCATACGTTTTCATTTGGCGGAAATATTACCCGAAACAACCTGAATTTTTACCATTTTGGCGAGCGCATCGATTCTACTTTAAAGGGAATCACACTGATTGGGAACAAGCAGCATGTAGATCATTACACGTTAGTGCACCATGCCACCCCAAATTGTGAAAGCCACCAGAATTATAAAACCATTTTGGCCGACCAGTCTACGGGGGTGTTTAACGGTAAAATATATGTGGAAAAGGAGGCCCAAAAAACCGATGCTTTTCAGCAAAACAACAACATCTTAATTGGCGACAAAGCCACCATTAACGCCAAGCCCCAACTCGAGATTTTTGCCGACGACGTCAAATGCTCGCATGGGTGCACCATTGGCCAACTAGACGACAGCGCCTTGTTTTATATGCAACAACGCGGCATTCCACAAAAGGAAGCCAAAGCGTTGTTAATGTACGCCTTTACTAACGAAGTCATCGAAAGCGTGAAAATCCCGGAACTGAAGCAGCGAATCACCAACATTATCGCCAAAAAATTGGGTGTGAACTTGGGGTTTGATTTGTAGGGGTGGATACTATTAAAGAAAACCGTTTTTTGATCCGTTACTTTTGTAACCAACTAGTTTTAGGGTCACGATAAGTAGATATTACGGTGATGACAATGACGGTTTTGTTTTCTTCATCTACCTTAAAACGAATTAAATATTTAAACACTTGGAGGGGTAAGCAGCGTATTTCGTTGTACCGAACGTCGAAAAAAGGGTTTGTTCCTAAGATCCTTAAACAGTTTTTGTAATCGGCAATAAATCTGAGTTCTAAACCTTTTCGACGAGATTTTAAAAAATCCATAGCCTCTTGTAAATCAAGTTGAACCCTTGGATCGGCAAGCACTTTGAATTTCATTAGGAAAAGACTATTTTAAACCCAGATTTGCAGTCATTTTTCCATGTAATAAATTTCTAATGCGTAATCTGGGTTAAATCTGCAATCATTTCAAGTCCATCAACTAAAGGGAGTGGATTATTGAGTCGTTCTGCTACTATCTCTTTGTGCCAATCAGGGACGTGGTCGCTTTCGTCTGCTGGCATGATAATCACTTCTACTGTTTTGGCAGTAAAACCCTCGGGTAACACCACGTTAAAAGTGTTGTTTTTCACTTCAATATATTGCCTAATTGCGTTCATTTTTTCTTTTTAAAGTGCGTTTTTTCAATAGCAATTAATTGTTCGCTTGCTAAACAAATTTACAATAAAATGAACAACCCAGCATAACAGATAGATAATTTCGATGAAAATGTTGAAATCGGTAGATTAATTTTGAATTGAAATTTAACCCCCGATCATTAATTATAACTTGTAGCCTAAAATTTCACGTAAATTTGCCCTTTTGCAAAACATGAACCCCACTTTAATTGTTGTTGTAGGCCCCACCGCGATTGGCAAAACGGCTTGTGCTATTGCCTTGGCCCAACAGTTTGGCAGCGACATCATTTCATGTGACAGCCGGCAATTTTTCAAGGAAATGCGCATTGGAACTGCGGTGCCAAGCCCCGATGAATTAGCAGCTGCGCCCCATCATTTTATTCAACATCAGTCCATTCATGTGCCTTATTCAGTCAGTGATTTTGAAAAAGCTACGTTGCAATTGTTGCCCAGTTTGTTTCAAAAAAATCCGATTCAAATTATGGTGGGCGGCTCAGGGCTGTATGTCAATGCAATACTTGATGGCTTAGATGAATTTCCAGCCATTGACCCAGCCATTCGAAGCCAACTTCAAATGATGTACAAGCAGGAAGGTCTGGGCTATTTGCAGGAGCAATTGACACAGTTGGATTCTGTTTTTTACCAAAAATTGGCCTCAGAAAACCCCCAAAGTCTTCAAAACCCGCAACGCATGATGCGTTATGTGGAAGTGTGTATTGGCAGCGGTATGCCGTATTCTTCGTTTTTGAAAGAAGGAACCATAACACGCCCTTTTGATGTGGTTTGCATTGGCTTGGAAGCCGAACGGGAGGTGCTAAACCAACGCATCAACCAACGGGTCGAAGCCATGATGCAAGAAGGATTGTTGGCCGAAGTCGCCCAATTGTATGTGCAGCGATCGCTCAATGCACTGCAAACGGTTGGTTATTCCGAACTTTTTGATCATTTTGATGGCAACTGTAGCTTGGATGAAGCGGTACAGTTGATTCAGTTGCATACCCGCCAATTTGCCAAACGCCAAATGACTTGGTTCAAGAAACGATCTGATATTCATTGGTTTGCACACAATACTGAATGTGCTGCTATTTCTTCTTGCATTAATGCCCATTTGGGCTCATCATAGTTGTTATTTGGATTAAATATTTTTTGCAAAAATTCGTGTTAAAGGATTTATAAAACACTTACTTTTGTATCTTCTTTTTCTAAGACTATGTCAAGTCATAACCACAAACTCCACAGCAAACTAACGCTTGGTGGATTAATGATTACCCTCGGAATTATTTACGGTGACATTGGCACCTCTCCGCTTTACGTAATGAAAGCCATTGTTGGGCTCAATTATGCTATTCAACCGGATATTATTCTGGGCGGTTTGTCCTGTATTTTCTGGACACTGACCCTTCAAACCACCCTGAAGTATGTGTTGATCACACTGAGTGCGGACAACCATGGCGAAGGGGGCATTTTTGCCTTATATGCTTTGGTCAAGCGAACTAAAATCCAATGGCTCATTATCCCTGCCATTATTGGGGGAAGTGCCTTGTTGGCCGACGGCATAATTACGCCGCCCATTTCGGTTTCATCGGCTGTGGAAGGGATTCGGACGTTTTACCCCAAAATCAATACCGTTCCCATTGTAATAGCCATTCTCTTTGTGTTGTTCACCATACAACAGTTTGGTACTAAACTGGTAGGTAAGTTTTTTGCACCTATGATGTTGGTGTGGTTTGGCATGTTGGGGGTATTAGGCGTCATTTCAATTGGTGGAAATTTTGGTGTGTTAAAAGCCATTAACCCTTATTATGCCTACCAATTGCTTCAGGTACATCCAGATGGGTTTTATGTGCTGGGATTTGTGTTCTTGTGCACCACGGGTGCCGAAGCATTGTATTCCGATATGGGACATTGTGGCCGGAAAAACATTCGTATTAGTTGGATATTTGTAAAAATCACCTTGGTGCTCAATTATTTTGGGCAAGGTGCCTATTTGTTGGCGCATGAAGGCCAAACACTCATGCAATTGGGTGGTGCCAATGCCAACCCATTTTATTTAATCATGGGCAATACCTTTCAGCCTATTGGTATTGTCATTGCTACTTTGGCGGCTGTCATTGCTTCGCAAGCTTTGATTAGTGGCTCATTTACGTTAATAAACGAGGCCATGCGCCTGAATTTTTGGCCTAAAGTGCTGATCAAATACCCGACAGAGTTGAAAGGCCAGCTGTACATTCCTTCCATTAATTGGTTGTTGTTTATTGGTTGCACCATGGTGGTGTGGAAGTTTGAAGAATCGAGCAATATGGAGGCAGCTTATGGTTTGGCCATTGTGTTGTGCATGATCATGACTACCATTTTGCTTAATTATTATATGATCATGAAAAGGGTGTCGCTGTTTATCATCATCCCTTTAATTGCTGTTTATTTACTCATTGAAGGTAGTTTCTTGGTGGCCAATTTAGATAAATTTCCACATGGCGGTTACGTAACTTTACTGATTGCTTGCTTTTTGATGGGCATTATGACCACTTGGTTTTTGGCCAAGAGAATTAGTAAAAATTACACCAAAATTGTTCAAATAGCCGATTACAAAAAGGTATTGGCCGAATTGAGTCTTGACTTGTCCATTCCAAAGTATGCCACCCATTTGGTATACATGACCAACTCATACAGGGTCGATGAAATTGAAGAAAAAATCATGCACTCCATCTTGATGAAACGCCCAAAAAGAGCCGATATCTATTGGTTTATACACGTGAATATTTTGAGTGAACCCTATCGAAAAGAGTACCGTGTCACCGAAATAATCCGTGACGACATTTACCGCATTGATTTTAACCTCGGATTCCGCGAGCCAACCAAAATCAATTTGATGTTTAAAGAAGTCATCAAAGACATGGTGAAAAAAGGCGAAGTAGATATTACCAGCCGTTATGAATCGCTGAACAAAAACAACATCATCGGTGACTTCAAATTTGTGTTGTCTGAAAAGTTTTTGTCCAATGACAACGATTTGTTGTTCTGGGAAAAAGTGGTGATGAACACCTATTTCTTCTTTAAGAAATTGAGTTTGTCTGAAGAGAAAGGCTTTGGTTTAGACAGCAGTTCGGTAAAAATTGAACAATTCCCATTGATTCTTCACCCACACGAAATCATTGATATGAAGCGGTTAGATTAACCGATTTCTAATATATCATAAATAAAAAACGACGCTCACTAAGCGTCGTTTTTTATGCAATAAATTTCTAATGCGTAATCTGGGTTTAATACCGTCCGGGAAAAGACTCTTCCATCATTTGTAAAACTGCATCATAAATGTCTTCGGTAGATGGTTTGCTAAAATAATCGCCATCGGTGCCATAAGCTGGGCGGTGGGCTTTGGCTGTCAACGTTTGTGGCTTACTATCTAAGTGGTAATAACCGTTTTGTTGTTCTAATATTTGTTGCAAAATGTAAGCGGAGGCGCCTCCAGGCACATCTTCGTCTACCACCAACAACCGATTGGTTTTTTCGAGGCTTTTGGCAATATTGTGTGCTTTGTCAAAAGGCAACAACGATTGCACATCAATTACTGCTGCTTCGATGCCAATGGCAGCCAATTCTTGGGCGGCTTGCATCACCAAACGCAAAGTGGATCCATAGGAAACGATGGTTAAATCGGTTCCTTGGCGCAAGGTTTCCACCTCGCCCAGTGGGGTTTTAAATTGCCCCAAATTGGTGGGTAATTTTTCTTTTAATCGGTAACCATTCAAACATTCCACCACCAAGGCTGGTTCGTCACCAGCGAGCAAGGTGTTGTAAAAACCGGCTGCTCTGGTCATGTCACGCGGAACCAGCACATGAATGCCACGCAACGCATGGATAATCATGCCCATGGGCGAGCCAGAGTGCCAAATGCCCTCGAGTCGGTGTCCGCGCGTTCTGATAATGAGTGGTGCCTTTTGTCTGCCAGCGGTGCGGTATGCCAAAGTAGCCAAATCATCGCTCATGATTTGCAAGGCGTATAACAAATAATCGAGGTATTGGATTTCAGCTATAGGGCGTAAACCACGCATGGCCATGCCGATGCCTTGTCCTAAAATAGTGGCTTCGCGGATGCCGGTGTCAGAAACCCGGTGTTCGCCAAACCATTCTTGCATATTTTCTAATCCTTGATTGACATCGCCAATTTTACCGGCATCTTCTCCAAAAATCAATACCTCTGGATGGGCTTCAAACAAGGTTTTAAAATTATCTCTCAATACCACGCGGCCATCTACTTCTTCGGCGCTTTCGTCATAAACAGGTAGCACGGCAGTTGCATATTGCGGCGACTGGGTACTGTTGGTAAACAAATGCGAACTGAAATTAGGCGCTACGGTTTGCTGGTAATTAGTTGCCCAAGCCGAAACAGCAGCCGAAATGGCTTCTTTGCGCACCAAGCGCAGTACTTTGCGCGCGGTAACCAAAATGTCTTTGCGAATGGGTTCTTTAATAGCTGCCAAATCGGTGGCCATTTTTTGAATAAAAACCCCTTGTATCGATTCAGTAGCCCAGTGGTTTAACAATTGAACCAACTCGGTTTGTTCATTTTTTATAGGCGTCTGATAAGCAGCCCAAGCGGCTTTTTTGCCTTCATTGACCTGTTTTTTGGCCGCTTTGTCAATGGCATCGAGCTCATTGTCTGTGGCCATGCCGTTGGCTACCATCCACAACCGCATTTGACGGATGCAATCAAATTCGCGCTCCCACTCAAGTCGTTCAGCCGATTTGTACCTTTCGTGCGAACCTGACGTGGAATGGCCTTGTGGTTGCGTCAATTCATTGACATGTATTAATACGGGAACATGTTCATTTCTAGCAATTTGTGAGGCTTTTTCATAAGCTTCTACCAAAGCGGGGTAATCCCAGCCTTTTACGTTGATGATTTCGTAGCCTGGTCTATTGTCTTCTCTTTGAAAACCTCTTAAAATATCAGAGATGTTCTCTTTCGTAGTCTGGTGACGCGCATGAACCGAAATGCCATATTCATCATCCCACACACTCATGACCATCGGCACTTGCAATACCCCCGCCGCATTAATGGTTTCAAAAAAGAGGCCCTCTGAGGTAGATGCATTCCCAATGGTGCCCCATGCTACTTCATTGCCGCCATTTGAAAAGGAAGTGGCCTGCGCCAATTCGGGCACATGTCGATATACTTTTGATGCTTGCGCCAACCCAAGCAAACGGGGCATTTGTCCGGCGGTTGGTGAGATATCTGCCGATGAATTTTTTTGTTCTGTTAGATTTTTCCATTGGCCGTTTTCGTCCAAGGAATGGGTGGCAAAATGCCCGCCCATTTGGCGACCGCCACTCATGGGGTCGTGGGCAATATCGGCATGTCCATATAGGCCCGCAAAAAATTGCTCCACGGTCAATTGTCCAATGGCCATCATAAAGGTTTGGTCGCGGTAGTAGCCCGAACGAAAATCGCCCATTTTAAATGCTTTGGCCATCGCCAATTGCGGCACTTCTTTGCCATCGCCGAAAATGCCAAACTTGGCTTTTCCGGTCAACACTTCTTTTCGTCCTAATAAACTGCATTCGCGGCTTAAAACAGCCAGTTGGTAATCGTGCAGCACTTCTTGCTTAAAATCGTCAAATGACAATGCTGCTTTTGGGGTGGGGTGCAAATCTTGTTCCATGGAACAAAAATAATTAAAATTGGCAAATGTTGCGCGGTCATTGAAAAATAAAAAATTTCATTATTAGCAAAAAAACATTTGATTCAATGTAGAATAAAAAAAAACAGCCATCATTTCAGTGTGTTTGATGTGATTCATGTAATTTTTTACTGGTTTACTGATTTATAACTTAAAAGTCAGTCCAATTTTACCCGAACCAATGACGCCGCCGCCCAATTCCAGATTGGCGCTGATGTGTTGGTTAAAATAATACCGGCCGCCCACTTGCGCGCCCAAACCAAGATGTGTTTCACGGTTGCCCGGATAATCTGATGGATAACTCCAAAAGTACGCGCCCAGATTGAGTCCAGCATAAAAATCCCAACGCGAAGGCATATTCAAAATGCGGTTAAAATGGTAATTCCCATTGCCCGAAATACCAAAAATGGTATGCGAATAATTGATGCCTGAATAGTCTTTGTGGAAGGTGCGCAACGAAAAATCGGCCCCAATAGTAAAATCACGACTCAGGCCATAATCCAATCCAACATAAACAGGAAGCCCCCAAGAGGAAAGACCCAAGCCCGCATTGATTTGTTTTTGCCCTTCGGTAATGGGGTGTTGCGCGTGCAAAGCAACAGCGCTTAGTAGTAAAATAGATAATAATAGGTTTTTCATGATATAGTAATTTAAAGATTGAAAAATTTTAAGATTTAAAAATTGAGTTTGTAAAGTTAAATGTTGAAAGTTTGTAAAGTTTAAAACCTGAACCTGAACCCTGACCCGAGGCCCGAAGGGTCGAACGGTGCATATGATATATAGAGGAGGACTGCCAGTGGCAGTCAGGTACGCGAGCTTTAGCTCGCCTCAACAAAACCTGAAACCTGAAACCTGAAACCTGAAACCTGACCCGAGGCCCGCAGGGACGAACGGTGCGAAGCAAAACCTGAAACCTGAAACCTGAAACCTGAAACCTGAAACCTGAAACCTGAAACCTGACCCGAGACCCGAAGGGTCGAACGGTGCGAAGCAAAACCTGACCCGAGGCCAAAGGCCGAACGGTCCGAAGGAAAACCTTTAACTTTAAACATTCCAACTTTAAACTTTCAACAAGACTTCACTCATACCTCAAAGCCTGTATCGGATCAAGCTTCGACGCTTTTAGCGCGGGGTAATAGCCAAAAAACACCCCAGTGGCAAAGCAGACCAAAAACGAAATATAGATCGATGACAGTGAAATTAACGTGGGCCAATTCATGACCCAGGTGACGGCTTGGGTGGCGGCCACGCCAATGACTACGCCAATGAGTCCGCCTGCCACGCTGATGAGCACCGCTTCTATTAAAAATTGAATGAGGATGTCCATGCTGCGTGCACCAATAGCCATTCGCAAACCAATTTCTTTGGTTCGTTCGGTGACCGAAACATACATAATGTTCATGATGCCAATGCCGCCCACACCCAGCGAAATACCTGCAATTACCGTGAGTAAAATGGTGAGTATTTTACTGGTGGAGGTCAACATTTTTACCAATTCGGTTTGGGTACGCACTGTAAAATCATTGTCGTCGGTTGTCTTTAAATGATGGGTTTTACGCAGTATTTTTTCCACTTCGGCCGAGGCGCTATCCGACGATTGTTCGTTGATGGCCGCGGCAAAAAGGGTTTGATAATAAGTGGTGGCCAAAATTCTTTTTTGCACGGTCGTGACGGGGGTTAAAATGACATCGTCCTGATCTTGTCCAAAGGTGTTTTCGCCTTTTTTGCTCAATAAACCAATCACTTTGAGCGGAATATTCTTGAACCGTATGTTTTTGCCAATCACGTTCTTTGGGTCGTCTGGGTACAAATTGGCGGCAACGGTTAAGCCCATTAAACACACTTTAGCGGAAGTTTTCACGTCTTTTTCGGTGATATTGATTCCGTCCAGTAAGTTCCAATTTCGGATAAATAAAAAATGGGAATTAACCCCCTGTATGGTGGTGCTCCAATTGTTGGATCCGCTTACCACTTGGCCTTTCATGGCCACCATGGGTGACACCGCATTGGTGTAAATGGCATTCTTTTCCATCGCAATCAGATCCACTTCGGTGAGCGATTGCACACTGTTGTTGTCCATACGGGCACCGCCCTCGGTATTGCTGGTCGGGCGCACCATGATCATATTGCTTCCCATACTCGCAATTTGCCCTTCGATGCTTTGTTTAGAGCCTTCGCCAATGGCGATCATGGCAATCACAGCAGCCACGCCAATGATGATGCCCAACATGGTTAAAAATGTCCTCATCTTGTTCCGACTGATGGCACGCCAAGCAATTTGTAATAAGTTGGTGATTTTCATTTTTGCTGTTTTTTGCCTGCTTTAAGTGGTTGTTTGCTCGTCCATAGCCGGCAACTGGGCCAACATTTCTTTGGCATTCACTATGTTTTTATTCATTTCATCGGACCGTATTTTTCCGTCTTTTAGGGTAATGGTTCGCTTGCTGAAAGCCGCAATGTCTGGTTCGTGGGTCACAAACACAATGGTTTTTCCTTGTCGATTCAGCTCCTGAATCAGCACCATGATTTCGTACGAAGTCCTCGAATCGAGGTTGCCTGTGGCTTCATCGGCCAAAATCAGTACCGGGTCGTTTACCAAAGCACGCGCAATGGCCACTCTTTGTTGTTGTCCACCTGATAATTGGCTGGGCAAATGGTCCATTCTGTCGGCAAGTTTGACTGCTTCAAGGGCTTTAATGCATTTGTCTTTTCGTTGGCTAGCCGTATATTTACTGTTGTATAAAAGGGGCAATTCCACGTTTTCCATGGCTGAAGTGCGCGACAACAAATTATACGATTGAAACACAAAACCCAATTTGTCATTTCGGAGCACCGCCAATTCGTTGTTGCTAAGGCTGTTGATGTCAATACCGTCTAACAGATAGGAGCCTTCCGTGGGGCGTTCGAGACCACCCAAAATATTTAACAGGGTGGTTTTACCCGAACCGCTGCTACCCATAATGGTAATGAATTCACCCGACTCGATGCTAAAACTGATGTCGTTGAGCGCTTTCACCTTTTGGTTGCCCACCAAAAAAGTCCTTTTCAGGTGTTGAATTTGCACAATGACACTCATGGTTTGGTCGTTTTGGCCTTTTTCCTATTGCCGAATTTGGGCATAAAAGGGCTGTTTTGGCTGTTGTTGGCAGCCGCATTACCACCCGTTTTTTGGCAGTTGGTCACAATAATATCGCCTGTTTTTAAACCAACCACCACCTCCGCATCGAGGTCATTGGTTTTGG
The DNA here is from genome assembly GCA_002256385.1 of Flavobacterium sp. BFFFF2. GTDB lineage: Bacteria > Bacteroidota > Bacteroidia > Flavobacteriales > Flavobacteriaceae > Flavobacterium. Next base: position 72,256 of record NKJD01000003.1, on the reverse strand, counting down.
TAATTTCAATTTTTTTCTCCACCAATTCATCGCCTCGTTGTACCCAAACACTGCTGATTTGGTTGACATTGCCTTTGTTTTTTGGAATTGATTGTTGGCTGGCATACCGCACCTTACCTTGTTGGACCAGTAAGCTATCAGGTTTAAAATGAATGGCTTTGAGTGGAATGAGCAGCGCTTGTGTATTTTGATAAGTAAAAATGGCGATGCTGGCCGTCATGCCAGGTTTCAATTTTAGCAAGGCGTTGTCGACCCTAATTAAGGTGGTGTAAGTCACCACGTTGGCCGTTACTTTGGCATGTAATAAAATCTGGTGAACCGTGCCATGAAACAGGTCATCTGGAAAGGCATCTACCGTAAATTCCACTTGTTGCCCGACCTTCACGTTGCCGATATCCGCTTCATCAACGGCTGCCCGGACCAGCATTTTGGTCAGGTCTTTGGCAATCACAAATAGAGTAGGGGCATTAAAACTCGAGGCAATGGTTTGGCCTTCACTGATGGTGCGGTTCAGAATCATGCCATCAATGGGGGAATAAATTTTGGTGTTAAACACATTTTTGGTCGTAATTTTTAGCTGCGCCAAGGCGTTGTTCACATTGGCTTTGGCACTAATTAACCCGTTTTGGGCTACCTGATAATCGGCTTCACTGATTACCCCCATTTTGAATAATTTTTTTTGGCGGTTGTAAATGCTTTGTTGGTAGCGCAAATTGCCTTTTGCATTGGTCAGATTGGCCAACGATTGTTCGCGTTGTGCGGCTAAAATCGACGGATCGATGGTGGCCAAGAGCTGCCCTTTGTGCACCACCGAGTTAAAATCGACATACAGGTTTTTGATTACGCCCGACACCTGCGAACCCACAGTGACTGTGTCCACCGGCTGAACAGTACCCGTGGCGGTAATGCTGTTTTTAAAAGTGCCAACCCGCGCCTGCACTGTTTCAAAAGTGAATGATTCCTCTTTTTTTCGAGTAATAAAATAATAGACCACACCGATTATGACAAGGACGATAGCAGCGATGAGGAGCCATTTTTTATATGGTTTTTTTGGGGAGATAAGGGTAGGGGTTTCGGTAGGCACTTTTTTTGATTGAAAGGATTGAAAGATTGAAGGATTGAAAAATTGAAGGATTGAATGATTTGGAAATTTGAAAATTGGATAATTTGGAAATGGGGTTGACGACGGTTAATATTTTTTTGAATATTTTTATTGTTGCTATTTTACAGTCGACTTTAGTTTACATCTGCTAGCTCTAAATACTTTGAAGGATCTTAGGACAAACTTGACCCGAGGCCAAAGGCCGTACGGAGCACATGACATATAGAATTTGATATTAGTACGAGGTGGCCCATTGGCCTTCAGCAAAACAAGCTTTAGCTTGTGAAAAAAAGAAGTGAAAAATTTCTGAAGTATTCTAGTGGACTTCCTGAAAGCGACCTTTAGTTCGCAAATCGAAAAACATTTAATCCGATCAAGCTTTTGCTCGCTTCAACAAACTTGAAACTTGAAACTTGACCCGAGGCCAAAGGCCGAACGGTCCGAAGGAAAACTTGAAACTTGAAACTTGCAACTTGCAACCTGAAACTTGAAACCTGAAACCTGAAACTTGAAACCTGAAACTTGAAACCTGAAACTTGAAACCTGAAACTTGAAACCTGAAACCTGACCCGAGGCCAAAGGCCGAACGGTCCGAAGGAAAACTTGAAACTTGAAACTTGAAACCAAAAAAACAGCCCGTGTGGAACAAGATCGATCCTCTTTTTTTAACACGACTATCCAATAATAAGACCAAAAACGCCATTCCATTCAATTTGAATCGGCATTTTTTTCATTGGGGGTTTGCTGCGGGTAATAATAGGGTAAAGGTACGGCTTAATAAGATGCGACCGTTTTTTTAAGCGTTTATTTACAAAAGGAACCTTAAAACCACTTGCGGGTAAATAAATTGAAAAGCGTATTGGTGCTAATCGTAAACACAAACCGAATCTTTTGACTGTATTGGTATTGTGATATCTCAAAACCATTGTTGGAATGCACCGGAAAGTACATTTCAAAATAATCAGGCACTAAGTTCAATTTTAAACCGCTATCATAAATAAATTGGGCGTCTTCATGCTGGTTTTTAAGTACGCCAGCGTCGCCATACACCTCAAACCAATTCCAAATGTTGGTGCTTACGTTGGCAGTTGTTATCCATTGATCGGCATAACGGGTTCGGAGTTTTGATTTAAAATCGCCTTCGGCATGCACCAATTGCTGGCTCCATAAGCCCGATTTGTCTGAGCGGCCATAATAATTGTAATCAAACAAGTAATCTGTAGGTCGGTCCACCCCAAAATCAAAGTAGCTGCTTTGGGTGTTTCTGTACAAAAAGGCACCCGCAAACAGCCGCACATTCAATTGGCGGTTGTGTGACAACAGCTTTCGGAAGCCAATTTCACCCGATACTTTTCCAAATTTATCTGACAATTGCAAGTCGGACATGTAATTGTGGTAGCGTTTAATTTCAAATAAATTGTCAATCCAACGCACATTAAAAACAGCATAGTTTTCAGCATTTTCTTCCACAATATAGGTGGTCGGATCTTTTTGAATAATCACTTCGCGCACCATTAAGGACTGTTTGCGGTTGCTCCGCATGCCTTCGGGCCTGAATTTCAAGAACCACGACGGATTAATTCGCATATAGCCTGCCTGCGGTGCATAATGGTAAAAGGAGATGGGGGCAACGAGCCGACTTTCATACAAAGACCCATTTCTCGGAAACCAATTCCATGACAATGAGCCCACGCCAGTTATGCTTTTGGCTGAGGTGGCATACGACGGGTTCAAATCAACTGAAAAGGGTTTTTCCAGCATGGTGCGGTTGTGCAACCTAAAGCCGACGAGTCCGCCGTCGTAGGCATTGTATTCTAAAGTGGGCACATACAGCCATTGGTAATATTGCGGTTCTTCAAGGTCCTTGACCAAGTTCAGTTTAAACGATTTGTTGAACCATTTTCCTTTTTGCGCCGCCGCATAATTATTGCGGGCATTCATTTCGGGCATCAACTGCTCGTGGTTGAGCGCCAGCTGATCGGCACCTTGTGTGGCAAAAGTGTACAGTTTGTTTGGGACTGGATGTTCAATCCAATGGGTAAAAATGGTTTTCCCTTTTTTAAGACCATACACGGGAATCGCTAGGTCAATGTTGTTTTTTGAAAGCAATTGAAACGACAGCGAATCCCCTTGAATTTTCACCTTTGAAAATTGGTAATCAATCACCGTGCGCTGGTCAATTAAAGTGGAAAAATACGGAGTCAGATCATGGTCTTTAGCTTGCGATTTCAAAGCGTTTTCCCAATCAATTCTCTGGATGTTTTTCAATTTTCCGACCTCAAATAATTGCTGTTCTGCCAATTGGACCGCCTCGTTTCCGATCCAATGTTGCAAATACACTTGGCACAGGCCTGCTTTGTAGCGCGAAGCTATTTTTTCGTTGTATTTGATCAGGTCAGGTTTGGGGGCGTTCAATGATTGATCGGTATTTCTCCGCAGCGACAGCATATAAAAGTAGCGGTATTGCTCATTGAAATCGAGCGAAAACAAATGAAACCGTTTCAATAATTTCCAATGTCCCACGCGGCCCATCATTTTGGCGTCGGGGTGGTACCGCTGCACATATTCCATCATCCAACTATATTGAATGCCGTCGGCAATCCAAGCTGATTCCCGCATGTCCAAGCCCAATGTTTCGGGGAGGTATTCACTCAAAAAAGTTTTAAGGCACTTCATTTCATATAAAAAACCAACGTCAAAAGGACTCATAAAAGCCGGAACCTGATTGAGTCCGTAAAATGGGTTGTTGTTATAAGCCGCTTGGGTAATGAGCCAGTTTTTTGCTGGAGGCAAACCCGATTTTTCATGGGTAAATTGTACAATGCGTTCCCAAATGATGGCTTTTTCGGGTGTCTGCAAACGCGTTTCTTGGATGCCACTTGTAATGGAGCAATCATTGATGACATATTGTTCCCAAACCAATTTTGGGGCCATGACCAAGGTCAGCGGCGTACGGATGTGGCCTTCAAATTGAGACGTATTGGAAGTGGAAGGAGCTGATTTTACAGGCATATCAGCCGCAGCTTGCCATCCAGTAGGCAATTCCACTTGTAGGCTCACGTCAAACGGATCGACGCATTGGTCTTCCAAACTGAGGTGGCTGTAGGTCAAAAATTGGTTGTTGACAAACCGTGTGGGCATGATCAAAAATTCACGCAATTGATATACTTCGTTGCTTCCCACCCCATACGAAGTAAACGAATCTTCGGGGAGGTGCAGTTTGTAATGCAGCCGAAAGTACACTTTTTCTTGCGGAGCAACAGGGCGGGGGAGGTGTACTTTAATTAGGTCAATTTGATCGGGAAAACGTTCGTAAGTAAGCGCTTGTCCTGCTTGATCGGTCAGTTCAAAGAGCTTGGTGTTTCCTTTTTCGTTGGCTGGGCCAAAAAAGAAATGCCGCAGAAACTCATCGGAAAAACGCCAAGCCAACGGGCTCGATTCACTGCTAAAAGCATGGTTCCAATCGTATAAAATGAGGTCATTTTGCGCCGATTGGCCCGTATTGACCCACTGAATATCTTGCCAAACTTCTAAGTCATGTGTTTTTGGCTGCAATTGCAGGCGCACTTGGGTGGCATGTTGTGCTTGCACTGAAAAAAAGGGCAACCCAAAAAGGACTGCCCACAGTAGTAAATTTTCAATGCGCCCAAACATATTTAAAAGTTAGGGCTTAAATTGTATTTGCGGTAAAAATTGTTCAGCACATCCACCACTTCGTCTTCGGTGTCTACCACGCGGAACAACAACATGTCGTCGGGGTTGGCATTGCCTTCTTGTTCAATAATCACTTCGCGGATCCAGTTGAGCATGCCATTCCAAAAGCTGCTTCCGACCAAAATGATCGGGAATTTGCCAATTTTTTTGGTCTGAATCAGGGTGATGGCCTCAAACAATTCGTCCAGTGTGCCGAAACCACCTGGCATGACCACAAAACCTTGTGAATATTTTACAAACATCACTTTGCGCACAAAAAAGTAATCAAAGTTGAGGTTTTTGTCTTTGTCGATATACGGATTGTAATGTTGCTCAAATGGCAAATCGATGTTTAAACCAACCGAAACACCTTGTCCGTTGTGGGCGCCTTTATTGCCCGCTTCCATGATGCCAGGGCCGCCACCCGTAATGACGCCATAGCCGGCCTCACTGATTTTTTTGGCAATGCGCTCCGTTAATTCATAATAGGGCGTACCCGGTTTGGTGCGGGCCGACCCAAAAATCGACACACAAGGGCCAATGCGCGACATGGTTTCATAGCCATTCACAAATTCGGACATGATTTTAAAAATAGCCCAAGAATCGTTGGTGCGTATTTCATTCCAGGTTTTTTGTTTCAATTTATCTTGAATGCGTTCTTCGTCGGTTGAATAATTATCTTTCATGTTTATTGGGTGTTATAAAGGTAAAATCACATGCGTGATACTTTCATTATTTTCAATTTTACCTAGGGTTTTACTTTTAATATTTGCCTGTTTTTTTGGTTCGATTTATCGATCAAACAAACATGCAAATATAGGCAATCTCCCCAAGCAAAGACTACCCCAAAAAAAAGACGCCCGAAAGCGTCTTTTGGAATATTTGTTTGATTGGTGGTTAAGCCGCGCCTGCTGCTGCGATCAAATTCAGTGCAGAACCCGCTTTGAACCAGCCAATTTGGCTGTCGTTGTAGGTGTGGTTGGCCAAAATGGTATCTGCGGAACCATCGGCATGCACCACCTCCAGCGTTAATGGTTTGCCTGGGGCAAAGCTGGTGAGGTCGGTAAAATTGAACGTATCGTCCTCTTGGATTTTGTCGTAATCGGCTTCATTGGCAAAAGTCAAGGCCAACATCCCTTGTTTTTTGAGGTTGGTTTCGTGAATACGTGCAAATGATTTCACCAACACGGCTTTTACACCCAAGAACCGTGGCTCCATGGCTGCATGCTCGCGCGACGATCCTTCGCCATAATTGTGGTCACCCACTACAATCGAAGGCACATTCGCTGCTTTGTAGGCGCGTTGAACAGCCGGAACCGCATCATAGCCGCCTGTCAATTGGTTTTTCACCGAATTGCTTTGTTGGGTATAGGCATTCACTGCCCCAATGAGCATATTGTTTGAAATATTGTCTAAGTGTCCACGGTAACGCAACCAAGGTCCCGCCATGGAAATGTGGTCGGTGGTACATTTGCCAAAAGCTTTGATCAGCAATTTGGCGCCACTGATGTTGTGTCCATCCCAAGCCTGGAAAGGCTCCAACAATTGCAAACGATCAGAAGTCACGGAAACCGCCACTTGAATGCCACTGCCGTCAGCAGCAGGTGCCTGAAAACCAGCGTCATCTACGTCAAATCCACGTGTTGGCAATTCATCGCCTGTTGGTGGAAGCAAACGAACCGCTTCGCCTTTGTCATTTAATAAGGTGTCGGTGATCGGATTAAAATCTAAACGTCCCGAAATGGCCAAAGCCGCCACCATTTCTGGTGAAGTCACAAAGGCATGGGTGTTCGGATTGCCGTCGGCACGTTTTGAAAAGTTGCGGTTAAAAGAGTGAACAATGGTGTTTTTCTCTCCTTTGTCAGCACCTGTTCGGTCCCATTGACCGATACATGGGCCACAAGCATTGGTAAATACTTTGGTGCCCATTTTTTCAAAGGTTGCAATGATGCCATCGCGCTCAATGGTAAAACGGATTTGTTCTGAACCTGGATTAATACCGAATTCCGCTTTGGGCGTAATGCCATGGGCTACTGCTTGTTCCACAATGGAAGCAGCGCGCGCCATGTCTTCGTAGGATGAATTGGTACAAGACCCAATTAAGCCCCATTCAACAGCTAATGGCCAGCCATTGGCTTCGGCTTCTTGTTTCATTTTTGAAACAGGCGTACCGCGGTCTGGCGTAAAAGGTCCGTTAATATGTGGCTCTAGTTCCGATAAATTAATTTCGATTAATTGGTCAAAATAAGTGGCTGGATCCGCGTATACTTCTGGATCAGCGGTTAAATATGCGGCTACTTCATCGGCAGCAGCTACCACATCGGCACGTCCGGTTGCGGTTAAATAACGGCGCATCGAATCGTCGTATCCAAAGGTCGAAGTGGTGGCACCAATTTCGGCACCCATGTTGCAAATGGTTCCTTTACCCGTACACGACATGGCTTCGGCTCCTTCACCAAAATATTCAACGATGGCACCCGTGCCACCTTTTACCGTTAATATATCGGCTACTTTTAAAATAACATCTTTTGGCGCAGTCCAACCGCTTAATTTCCCGGTCAATTTTACCCCAATTAATTTAGGGAATTTTAGTTCCCATGACATGCCCGACATCACGTCAACGGCATCTGCACCGCCCACGCCAATGGCCAACATGCCCAATCCGCCCGCGTTTACGGTGTGCGAATCGGTTCCTATCATCATCCCGCCCGGAAAAGCATAGTTTTCCAATACAATTTGGTGAATGATTCCTGAACCTGGCTTCCAAAATCCGATGCCATATTTATTGGAAACAGACGATAAAAAGTCAAATACTTCTTTTGATTGTTTGCTTGCCACTTCCAAGTCGGTTTTGGCGCCTACTTTGGCTTGAATCAAGTGGTCGCAATGTACCGTTGTAGGTACCGCCACTTTATTTTTGCCTGCATGCATAAATTGCAACAAGGCCATCTGTGCAGTGGCATCTTGGCAAGCTACCCGATCAGGGGCAAAGTCCACATAGTCTTTCCCTCTGGCATAGGCATGTGAAGGGTTATTTTCCCATAAGTGGGCATATAGAATTTTTTCCGAAAGCGTTAACGGACGCCCCACTACTGCACGTGCTTGATCAACACGGGCGGGCATCTGGGCATACGCTTTTTTTATCATTTCAATATCAAAAGCCATAACTGTAGAAGTTTAGATGTTTTTTGTTTTGCGATGCAAAAGTACGAAAACGTTGTATCAGTTTTAATGCTGCCGTAAAATATGATTCATTTGCGGGAATAAATTGTTGTTTTATCAAAAGCGGCGATGTTTTATTAAAATATTGTAAAATTGCACCCGATAAAAATACCAAATAGCTAAAAGTGTCCATTGGATTTGGTCTGCTTTTAGTTCACTTACCGCTTTGTTTTTGATAAATATTGATAAGTTGCGCAAGGTAGCCTTGTGGGTTTGTCACTTTTTGTTAGTTTTACCTTTTAAAAATATTCTCTGATGGCAACAATTAAAGGACGTTTGATATTGATGAGTTTTCTGCAATTTTTTGTGTGGGGTGCTTGGCTCATTACCATTGGGAACTATTGGTTTGGCACCAAACAATGGAGTGGTGCCGAGTTTGGGGCCATTTTTTCCACACTCGGAATTTCTTCTATTTTTATGCCTGCCATTACGGGCATCATCGCCGACAAATGGATTCGTGCCGAACGATTATATGGTTTGTTGCATATTTTGGCTGGTTTGGCGTTGCTTTATATTCCACAAGTTGATAATCCGACTACGTTTTATTGGGTTATTTTTGGCGCAATGATGTGTTATATGCCTACTATTTCCTTGTCAAATTCCGTAGCTTATACGATTCTAAAAAACAATGAGTTTGATGTGGTGAAAGTGTTTCCGCCCATTCGGGTATGGGGCACGATTGGCTTTATTGCCGCCATGTGGTTTACCAATTTAACCGATAACAAAGCGTCCGCAAACATGTTTTACATTTCGTCCGTGGCTGCTTTTGTATTAGGTCTTTATTCTTTTACCTTGCCCGCTTGTCATCCGCAACAATCCGAAAAATCACAAAAATCATTTGCGGAAAGCCTTGGTTTACATGCCTTTTCGTTATTTGGTAATTATAAAATGGCATTGTTTTTATTGTTTTCCATGTTCTTAGGTGCAGCCTTGCAATTGACAAACATGTACGGCGATGTGTTTTTGTCTGAATTTGGAAAAAACCCGTTGTATGCCGACAGCATCATTGTCAAAAAATCGACCTTGGTCATGTCCATTTCCCAGATTTCTGAAACCTTATTTATTTTGGCTATTCCCTTCTTTTTGAAACGTTTTGGCATTAAGCAAGTGATGTTGATTTCGATGATTGCTTGGGTATTGCGTTTTGGTTTATTGGCCTATGGCGATCCGGCTGGTGGTTTGTGGATGATTTTGATGTCGTGCATCGTGTACGGCATGGCTTTTGATTTTTTTAATATTTCAGGTTCTTTATTTGTTGAAACAACGACCAATCCTTCTATTCGTTCAAGTGCCCAGGGACTATTCATGATGATGTCAAATGGGTTTGGTGCCTTTTTTGGCGGGCTATTTAGCGGGATGATTATTGATAAATTCTTTACTCATGATGGCAACCGCGATTGGCATGGCATTTGGCTTTCGTTTGCCATTTACGCCCTGATAATTGCTGTACTTTTTGCCGTTCTATTTAAACACAAACACGAAATCACCGACGTAGAAAAGGTAAATCACTAAGCGTTTTTACATTTAGTCGGGTGCATTTCGTCGATAATCGAGTATTATCGACGAAATGCATTTAGTGTTTTTTTTAAGTATATATTTGGGGCCTAATAAAAATCCCCCAACTCATGAAAAAAGCATTATTTGTTCTTTTTCTCCAAGTTTCTTTTGCATTTGCTCAAACAACTCCCTGCGTCCCCGCAGGCGATGAGCAAGCGTATGGCAACGATTCTTGGATAGGTTATGCGTATGACCTGGCCACTGCGGCTTCTTTACCAACTACCCCTATTACAGGTTTTCCTTATAAGGGTTATGTGGTTCGAAGCGAACAATTTGACCAAAATTTAGGCACTTCAGCCTTAACTGCCAGCACTTTGTGTAAAAACATGACAGATAAATTTGGTGTTCGATACCGAATGACCAAGTCTTATGCTGCAGGTTACTATGCCATTACCGTAGGAGGTGATGACGGCTACATGCTCAGTGTTGATGGAGGTGCTACATTTACCATTACAAACTGGGTAAATGCAAGCTACCGAACTACTACTAAAACGGTTTATTTAAACGGAAGTACTTCACTTGTTTTAGATTATTTTGAAAACACAGGAAACTCTCGGGTTTCTTTTGCCATAGTGCCATGTGGCGCGCCTTCAGAGGCACCCCAATCAATCAGTGGAATAACCACTGTTTGTCAAGGAGCTGCTGTTACTTTAACTGCCTCTGGCGGTTTTGAAAAACCAGGAGCCGTATATCAATGGGGTAAAGGAGCCACTGTTGGTTCGTCTGTCATTGCAGGCCAAACAGCCGCTTCCATCACCGTAAATCCGACTGCTACCACTACTTATTGGGTGCGTCGTGTTGATGCAGCCCCATGTGTTGCTTATAGTGATGCCATTACAGGTGTTGTAACGGTGAAAGCACCGTCAACGGCACCCACCTCAATCAGTGGAAATTCTTTTGTTTGTTTAGGCGGTTCCATTACTTTGACCACTTCTGGTGGTACTTTGCAATCTGGCGCTGTTTATGAGTGGGGAACAGGAACTACCGTTGGTTTAAATCCAATAGCTGGTGCAATTACCAATAGTATCACAGTTAGTCCAACAACAGCAACTACTTATTGGGTGCGCAGAACCGAGTCAGGGGTTTGTACTTCTTCAAGTGCAGGCATTACTAAATATGTTGATGTTTCAATACCTGAAGGTAATCCAACTGAATATGGCGTTGGTCAATGGAAAGGATATGTATATGCAGGCAACGGAAGTCAGGTTGCCAATGATGCCATTTTTAATGGGGCATACAGAGGGTATGTAACCGAATCGGAAACTTTTGACAGGGTTTTTCCAGGTTGCCAAATTTCCGCAGCAAATTTATGTGGTACTTATTATACCTATTATGGTATCAAATATAAAATGAATAAAACCTTTCCTGCAGGTTATTACAACTTTTCAATGGGAGGTGACGATGGATTCCGTTTAAGTATCGACGGCGGCCAAACATATGCCTTTTCAAAATGGAATGTGCAAGGGTTTACTACCGGAAGTGTTACTTTATATTTGAACGGGGATACAAATTTGGTTTACGAATATTTTCAGGGGCCATTTTCAATTGCTCGTGTAAAAATGTCTGTAACGGCATGTACGCCTTCTGAAGCACCAACCGCAGTAGATGGGGTAACGACCATTTGTAAAGGAACCAATACGCAATTAACTGCCAATGGTGGATTTACAAGTGCTGGAGCCATTTATCAATGGGGGACAGGAGCTACGGCAGGCGCTGGTACTATTTCTGGTCAAACCGGAGCAAGCATTACTGTTGCACCTTCATCAACTACCAATTACTGGGTTCGCCGCGTAGACGCTGCACCTTGTAGTTTAATTTCTCCTGCCTATACTTTTACAGTAACGGTAAAACAAAAATCGACAGCACCAACCACACTTTCAGCAACGACGCCTATTTGTACTGGCACGTCAACCAAGTTGACAGTGACCGGCGGCACCTTGCAAACTGGTGGCGTATATGAGTGGAGTTACGGAAGTTTTGCTGGTGAAAATGTCATTTCTACTACTACTGCAAACAACATTACGGTTACCCCAACAACCACGACCCAATATTGGGTACGTCGTTTTGACGCCGCTCCTTGTAGTTCATTTACTGAGGCGGTAAGCAAAACAATCACCGTGATTGTTCCCGCAGGTGATCCAAGCGTATTTGGCGATTCAACTTGGAATCTTTACGGATATGATGGAAGTGACTTAACACTACAATCAACTACTTATAAAGGGTTTTATGTAAATCCTGATTTAAATTTTAACACCCAAACGGGTACCAATGGATGGGTGAACACTACTTCACCTTCTGCTTCTGCAGGTTGGTCTGGTTGTGCGGTACCTAACGAATATTTCACCATGGTAGCCAAACGCAAAGGATTTCCATGTGGCACTTACAACTTAAGTTTGTCCAACTGGGACGACATGACAGAAGTGTATTTAAATGGAAATAGAATTTGGTCATGCAGTGCATGGAATATGGCCAATCGTTGCAGCGGTGCCATCGGATCTTATTATTTAGATGCCAATAGCCGCATTGAAATTCGAGTACGTGAAGTAACGGGTTATTCAAATGTTGCTTTTAACGCTACTCTTACAACGCCAGCCACTGTAGCAACTGCGCCATCAGCTATTAATTCGCCTTCAGCGATTTGTACTGGTTCATCGGCTTCATTACAAGCTACCGGCGGTGTTTCAACCGCTAATGCTCAATATCAGTGGGGTACAGGAACGGTAGGTTCAAGCATTTTAGGTACACAAAATTCAGCTACATTACAGGTTTCACCAACTGAATCTACTACGTATTGGGTGCGACGCGTTGATACCAGCTGTTTGACAGTAACAGATGCGACCACAGTAACTGTTCAGGTTGATCAGTCGCCAGTTGCTGGCACTGTTTCAGGTGATGCAACCGTTTGTGCTACTTCAAATTCAACGACATTAACATTAAACGGCAGCCAAGGCAACGTGCAATGGCAATCGTCTGCTAATGGCGTCGATTTTACAAACATCAGCGGCGAAACGAGCAATTCATTTTTTGCTTCTAATTTGACGGCATAACAACTTATCGAGCTATTGTTTCTAATGGGGTTTGTTCGCCAGTAGCTACCAATACTTCATCAGTAGTTGTGAATCAAGCACCAGTTGCTGGAACCGTTTCAGGTGGCGCTACGGTGTGTGCTACTTCAAATGCAACGACCTTAACATTAAACGGCAGCCAAGGCAGCGTGCAATGGCAATGTTCTGCAAATGGGGTTGATTTTACCAACATCAGCGGCGCAAATTCGGCCACTTATTCAGCGACTAATTTAACAGCAACCAAATATTTTAGAGCAGTTGTAACTAATGGTGTTTGTTCAGCTTCGACTTCAAATGTAGTAACCATTACTGTTCAGCCAGCATCTGTGGCAGGAACACTTACTGGTGGCACGTTATTAGATAGTGCTATTAATTCAACTACATTGAATTTAAATGGCGCTGTTGGAACCATTCGTTGGGAAACTTCAACAAATAATATCAATTTCACCACTGTAAATGGTCAAACGTCTAGTTCACTCACTTTGGTAAATGTGAGCCAAGCGACTTACGTTCGTGCAGTAGTATCTAGCGGCATTTGCGCGGCTGCTACTTCAAATACAAGTACTTTGCTAGTTAATTCAACAGTTGGTGGTACTTTGACTGGTAATCAGTCTTACTGTCAAGGTGCTTCAAACAGTTCTGTACTTACCTTGAATGGACAAGTTGGAAACATTGTACGTTGGGAATCATCGGCAAACGCTGATTTTAGCGGAACAGTGACCAATATCAATAATACAACCACTTCTTTGACTTTAACCAATGTCACTACAACTACTTATTATCGTGCAGTTGTTTCAAACAATGGTTTTCCATCAAAATACAGTACTTCTGCTTCAATTGCAATTATTGGTTCATCGCTTTCAATCCAAGAAATCCAAGGATTGCAGAGTCTTTGTGCCATTTCACAAACTACCTATAGTGTGCCAACAGTTGTTGGGGCTACCAATTATGTATGGACTTTCCCAGCAGGTATTTCTGCAGCTACCAATACAGCAGGGAATTCAGTACTTGTAAACGTTGATCCATTGTTTCAAGAAGGAACGATTACTGTTAAGGCATTCAATGCTTGTTCAACAACATTGATTAAAACGATCGATGTACTTAAAAAACCGATCATTATTTTAATAACCGGTCCAACTTCAACTTGTGGGGCAACTACAGCTACTTACACAGCTACTTTATCACCACCCGATCCAAAAGCGGTTTACACTTGGAACATACCTAATGGGTTTACCATTACATCAGGTGCAGGAACCAGTTCAATTACTGTGGCCATTGATAACAATGTGTTTACAAGTACCGGATACATCAATGCCATCGCGGTAAGTGATTGCGGAACGAGTCCAACAAAATTCTTCACCATCAGTGCCATTCAAGCGCCTTCAACCATTACAGGTAGAGAAGAAGTTTGCGGTATCACTTCAACAACTTATTCAACACCGGCCAATGCTAGTGCCAGTTCATTTATTTGGTCTGTACCAACAGGAATGAGCATTACGACAGGTCAGGGAACCAATCAGATTACCGTAGCCATTGACCAAAATGTGTTTACAAGCGGCAATGTGTCTGTGGTAACTTCATACAGTTGTGGAACGAGTTTGCCGAAAACATTATTGGTGAATAAAGCGCAGAAACCAGGAAACATTACAGGCCCAAGTGCTTTATGTGGGGTTTCTGAAATCACTTATGATACACAAGGACAAATTGTGAATTATGCCGGTGGAAATGTCGTTTATTCAATTCCATCGGTGGTAGGTGCCACTAATTATAATTGGGTCGTTCCACAAGGAGCTACCATTTTATCTGGACAAGGAACCAACACCATTAATGTGACGTTTAATTTCGCCACTTTCGTAAGCGGAACCATTTCAGTTACTTTTACCAATCAATGTGGATTAAGCTTGCCTAGTTCATTAGATGTGAGAAGATCTGGTACTTATATTAATGGTTTTTCTCAATTGTGTGACATCAAATCAAATGTTACTTACACAGTACCCACTTCAGTAGGTTCTAATTTTGCATGGCGCGTTCCATCATGGATGACGATCGTTTCTGGTCAAAATACCAACCAAATCACGGTTTCTATTGCGGGAAGTATTTGTTCTGATTATGTGTTCTTAGATTTTGTGTCCAATTGCAACACCAATGAATCGATTTCACTTTCTGTTGGTTGTGGGTCATCTTCAAAACTAGATGCTTCATTCTGTGGCACGACCATTGCTTCTGAATATACGCAGATTTATGCGAATACCGTTTCTGGTGCTAGTGCTTATAAATTCCGTGTAATAAATGGAGCAAGTACACAATACATTACTAGTGCATCGCCTTATTTTACAATCAATCAGTTGACAACATGGGCTTTTGGAGATACATTTACTGTTGATGTGGCTCCTATTACTGGAGGTGTTCAGGGTGGTTATGGCTGTAGTTGTGCTATTACATTAGCCTATCCGCTACCAACTATTCAAACTACTACTTGTGGTACTACTTTAAGTAATATTGACAACCGCATTTACTGTTCTTCTATTACGAGTGCCACTTCTTATCGTTTTGAAGTGACTAACGGATCAACAGTTCGTACTTATAGTTCTACTACCAATAGCTTTATCCTGTCTCAATTACCAGGTGGATCTGCATATGGTGTTACTTATTCAATAAGAGTTGCCGCATTTTATAACAATGTTTGGTCGGCTTATGGCGCAAGTTGCAATGTTACTACGCCATCAACGCCTACCTCACGTATCGACTCTGCGGTGTGTGGGACAACTTTGGCCTCTTTATGGACTACATTGTATGCTTCTCAATTATCGGGTGTAACTGCTCAATCATATCGTTTTGAGGTAACCAATTTATCAACAAATGCTGTGGTCACTTATGATAGTGCAGTAAGCAACTTTAGTTTGATGCTTATGACTGGAGGTGCCAAGTTTGCCACTTCGTATGCTATTCGTGTCGCTGTTAAAGTAAATGGCAGTTGGCAACAATACGGTGCTTCATGTACCGTAACCACACCGGCTCCAACAACAAAAATCCAGGCTAGTCAATGTGGCATAACCATCAATAATTTGTGGACTACGTTGTATGCCGATGATGTAACTGGTGCTACAGGTTATAGTTTTGAAGTAACCAATGGAACCACTGTTCGCAGTATTGTTCGCAGTGTAAAAAACTTCAGTTTAATGTTATTAACAGGAGGAGCTACTATTAATGTGACTTACTCTGTTCGTGTTGCCGCTATATACAATGGCACATTGCAACCATACGGAGCAGTTTGTACCATTAGCACGGTGTCGCCAACAGCACGAACTATTGCAAGCGATGAGCCGACTATTGTGTTTGATGCACGGGTATTCCCTAATCCATTTGAATCGAATTTCGGTATTTCAATTGATACGTCAAGAGATCAAATGATTGCAATCCGCGCCTTTGATATGTTGGGCAAAGAGTTGCAAGCAATTGAGGTTGCACCACAAGATTTGCATACCATTACATTGGGCGAACAATACCCAACTGGTGTTTATCAGTTGATTGTTACCCAAGGAAATGATTCCAAAGTACTGCGCGTCATTAAACGTTAGTAAATAATATCTTTTAAATCATACAGCCTGCCTCAACAGCAGGCTGTATTTTTTTTGCCTATACGTCAGCTTATTTAATAGAAATATTTGACACAATTAACCTGAATCAATTGAAAATTTGATCACTGATTGTTGGTATTCCCAAAATTGCGGAAATGTTCTTATTTAAAATGAAGCACTTTTTTTAACAAGCTATTTTTTCTCCAATTAGCAATTATGTTTTTGCTGCTGATTCTATTAGATAATTGACCATTTATATGGCTTTTTAGTAGTTTTTCATATCCTAAATGAGTTGCATTCTGAGCTTTAATTTATTTGTTTTCTCATTATTTAAGGAGTCAAAATGCAGATTATCGATTTTTTTTTCCGTTAAAACGCAAAACGTTAAAATTTTTAACTATTTTTGATTGATTTTAAATACCCCATTATTATGAAAAAAGCGTTACTTGTTCTTTTTCTTCAAGTCTCCTTTATTTTTGCTCAGACTACTCCTTGCGTACCAGCGGGAGATCAGCAAACGTATGGCTCAGGAACTTGGATTGGCTATGTGTATGATTTAAATACCTTAGCAACATTTCCACCAAATTTCTCCAATTCATATCCTTACAAGGGGTATATTCTGCGGAGTGATCAATTCGATCAAAACTTGGGTGCTGGTGCTTTAACCGCCTCAACACTCTGTGGAAGTTATAGCAATAAATTTGGTATTCGTTTTAAAATGAACAATACCTATACAGCAGGCTATTATGCTATTACTGTAGCAGGTGATGATGGCTATCAATTAAGCATTGATGGGGGAGCAACCTATACTATTTCAAATTGGAATAGTACCGGGTATCGAACTTCCACTAAAACAGTTTTTTTAAATGGTAGCACTTCTTTTGTTTACGATTATTTTGAGAATACAGGCAACTCACGTGTGTCCTTTTCCATTGTACCATGCGACACCCCTTCAAGTGCGCCTCAATCAATAAGTGGCTTAGCGACTATTTGCCGCGGCAGTTCGGTTACTTTAACAGCCACAGGTGGCTATGAAAAAACGGGCGCCGTTTATCAATGGGGTAGAGGAACCGTAATTGGATCTTCAATCATTGCAGGACAAACGAGTGCTTCAACAACCGTTAGTCCAACAGGAACAACTACTTACTGGGTGCGTCGCGTTGATGCAGCACCTTGTGTCGGATTCAGTGACGCCATTACAGGCGTGGTAACAGTGAAAGCACTTTCTACTGCGCCAACGTCAATAAGTGGCAATACTTACGTTTGTTTAGGTGGGTCAATTACACTCACTGCTTCTGGCGGAACGGCTCAAGTAGGTTCTGTATTTGAATGGGGAACAGGAACTGATATTGGTAGCAACATCATTGATGGAGCAACTACCAATGCGATCATAGTAAGTCCGGCAACGGCAACTACTTATTGGGTTCGACGAAGAGATACAGGCGTATGCACCAGTGCAACCACAGGCATCACCAAAAATGTAGATGTAGTTATACCTGATGGCAATCCTGATGAATATGGAATGGGCGAATGGAAAGGATATGTATATGCCGGAAATGGCACCGCAGTTGCAACTACTGCTATCTTTAATGGAGTATACAGAGGGTATGTTACCGAAACCGAATCATTTGACCGAACTTTTACCACCGGAATAATTACTGCTTCAACACTTTGCGGTACCTACAAAACATATTATGGTGTTCGTTATAAAATGAATAAGACATTTGATGCTGGTTATTATAACTTTTCCATGGGTGGCGATGATGGCTTCCGATTAAGTATTGACGGCGGACAAACATTTGTTTATTCAAAATGGAATATTCAAGGATTTACGCAAGGAACTATAAACTTATATTTAGCTGGAGAAGCAAATTTGGTATTTGAGTATTTTCAAGCGACCAATACCGCTCGTGTAAAAATGACGGTTACCCCTTGTACTCCTTCAGAAGCGCCAACAGCTGTCGATGGAGTTACGTCTATTTGTAGAGGGGTTACCACACAAATGACCGCCACCGGTGGTGCAGCTACCGCTGGTGCCTTTTATCAATGGGGTACAGGAACTGTGGCAGGATCGCGTATTATTGCGGGACAAACTGCCGAAACCATTGCATTAACTCCTACTGGTACCACCAGCTATTGGGTGCGTAGAGTAGATGCCACTCCTTGTAGTTTCATTTCGGCGGCTGCTTTTTTTACCATTACCGTAAAACAAAAATCTACAGCGCCAACTATTTTAACGGGTACAACGCCCATTTGTAATGGTACTTCAACCAGGCTGGTTGTGAGTGGCGGATCAAATCAAGTGGGTGCCTTGTACGAATGGAGTACTGGAAGTGTGGCAGGTGAAAATGTAATCGCTTCCACAACGGTGAATTACCTCACCGTGTCTCCAACTGAAACTACCCAATATTGGGTACGTCGTTTAGACGCTACGCCTTGTAATACGTATACAGACGCAATCAGTAAAACAATCACCGTTGATTATCCAGCTGGCGATCCAGCAGTATTTGGTGATGCGTCGTGGAATGTATATGGCTATAATGGCAGTGACTTAACATTACGTCCGACAACAACAAGTTATCGCGGGTACTATACGAATCCCGATTTTAACTTTGATAGCCAAACAGGCACAAATGGTTGGGATAGCACCTTATCACCATCTACTTCGGCTGGTTGGTCAGGTTGCTTATTGCCAAACGATTATTACACCATGGTTGCCAAACGCCAAGGTTTCCCATGTGGTACCTACGCATTAAATGTGGGCAGTTGGGATGACTCTGCAATCATCTACTTAAATGGCATCCGTATTTGGTCATGTAGTGCCAAAAGTGACGGTACTCGTTGCAACAATGGGGTAATTGGTAACTATTATTTAGACAGAAACAGTACTATTGAGATACGCGTTCGTGAACTTACAGGCACTTCAAATATTTCTTTCTCTGCTACCCTTGCTATTCCAGCACTAGCAACAGCTCCAACTTCTATTGCTGCACCCACTACCGCTTGCTCTAATGCAGCTGTTCAAATCCAAGCGACTGGAGGCGAAACTTCACCATATACACAATATGAATGGGGAACTGGTGCTGTTGTTGGGTCAAATGTAATTGGACTTCAAGTCAGTCCGATTTTATCAGTCAATCCTTCGGAATTGACCACCTATTGGGTTCGACGAGTAGATGACAGTTGTCAAGTAACCACCGATGGGGTAACTGTTGATGTACAAGTAGATCAAGCACCTGTTGCTGGCACTTTAAGTGGTGATGCAACAGTTTGCTCTGATGCCAATTCAACCACTTTAACATTATCGGATAGTCAAGGGAATATTGAGTGGCAATCATCAGTAAATAATATCGATTTTACCACAATATCAGGGGCAACCACGGCCACTTTTTCTGCTGTCAATTTAGTGGCGGATACCTATTATCGCGCGATTTCAACTAATGGTGTTTGTGCGCCAGTAAGTTCTAATACCTCAGCAGTTACGGTCAATCAAATGCCTGTTTCCGGAACATTAGCTGGCGGAGCAACGGTTTGTTCTACATCAAATGATACCATGTTAACCATTTCAGATAGCCAAGGAAACATTCAATGGCAATCAGCAGCAAATGCAATTGATTTTACAAATATTGATGGCGCCACCAGCGCAATACTTGAAGTGGCAAATTTAACTGCAACCACGAATTATCGAGCTGTGTTAAGTAATGGGGTGTGTGTGCCACAAAATACAAATACACAGACAATAGTTGTCAATCAAGCAACTGCAGCCGGAACCCTTTCAGGTGATGCAACAGTTTGTTCTGATTCCAATTCAACCACCATAACATTAACTGATAGCCAAGGCAGCATCGAATGGCAATCATCGGCAAATAATGTTGACTTTTCAACTGTTAGCGGTGAAACCAACGCAACTTATGTAGCGAGCAATTTAGTGGCATCTACATTTTATCGTGCGGTGTTGAGTAGTGGTGTTTGTTCATCATCAACATCAAACACTGTTTCTGTATCGGTTGATCAGGCACCTGTTGCTGGCACCCTTTCAGGAGGTACCACGGTTTGTTCTAGCGGAAATGATACTACGTTAACGATTTCAGGTAGCCAAGGAAATATCCAATGGCAATCATCAGCCAATAACATTGATTTTACTGCAATTTCTGGTGCTACTAGTACCACATTCACAGCATCAAACCTTACGGCAACTACTTATTACCGTGCAGTATTAAGTAATGGGGTGTGCTCGCCAGTAACAACCAATACCAATACCATTGCAGTAGATCAAGCAACTACAGCTGGAACCATTACAGGCAGTAGTACTGTTTGTGCCACTTCTAATTCAACTACTTTAAACTTAGTTGGTAGCCAAGGGAATATTGAATGGCAATCATCAACTAACAACACTGATTTTACTGCTATTTCAGGAGCAACTAGTGCAAGTTTTACCGCCTCTAATTTAACGGCAACAAACTATTACCGCGCTGTATTAAGCAGTGGTGTATGTGCACCAGCAACAACCGATGCGGCTTCAGTGGTGGTCAATCAAGCACCAGTTGCAGGCACCCTTTCAGGAGGAGCAACCGTTTGTTCTGGGTCGAATTCAACCGCATTTTCAGTAAGTGGTAGTCAAGGTAACATCCAATGGCAATCATCTACAAACAACACGAGCTTCACATCAATTAGCGGTGCTACAAGCGCAACCTATACCGCAATAAATTTAAACAGAACCACCTATTATCGTGCTGTAGTAAGTAATGCAGGTGTTTGTACTCCAGCTAATACTAGTTCAGCTTCAGTAATTGTGAATCAGGCTCCAGTTGCTGGGACCATTTCAGGACTTAGTGCAGTTTGTTCCACAGGTATCACAGCTACTTTAACATTAAGCGGCAGTCAGGGTAATATCCAATGGCAATCGTCATCAAATAATGTGAATTTCACCACAATAAGTGGTGCTACCAATGCTACTTATTTGTCAACCAATTCGAATTCAATTAATTATTACCGTGCAACTTTAAGTAATGGCGTTTGTACACCAGTTACTGCAAGTACGGTTTCAATTGCTGTTAATCAAGCACCCGTTGCAGGTACTGCTTCAGGAGCATCAACCGTATGTGCCAGTTCAAATAGCTCTACTTTAACGGTGACTGGCAGTCAAGGAACTATTCAATGGCAACAATCAACAGATAATGTGAATTTCACCGCTATTAGTGGCGCTACTTCTAGTACTTATGTTGCTTCAAATTTAACGACGACCACCTATTTTAGAGCGTCTCTAAGTAATGGCGTTTGTACTGTAGTGAATTCAAATGCAGTGGCGATTACTGTTCAACCTACCTCGGTGGCAGGTACACTTACAGGAGGTGGCATCTTAGATAGCGCGATTAACAATACGACGTTGACTTTGAACGGATCAGTAGGCAGCATTCGTTGGGAATCTTCTGCTAATAACACCAATTTTACCACAATCAGTGGGCAAACCGCTAACACATTAAATTTGGTAAATCTTGGACAACCTCTTTATGTAAGAGCCGTTGTTACTAGTGGTATTTGTTCAGCGTCAACATCAAATACAATCACATTGTTAATAAACACAACAGTAGGAGGTACCCTTTCGGGAAATAGTTCTTACTGTCAAGGTTCATCTAATAATTCAACTTTGAATTTAACAGGACAAGTAGGAAGTGTGTTGCGCTGGGAGTCGTCAATCAATGCTGACTTTAGTGGGGCTGTTACTAGCGTTAATAACACGACCACTTCTTTGGCTGTAACGAACATTTTATCAAACACTTACTATCGGGCTGTTGTGTCCAATAATGGTTTTCCATTTAAATACAGTTCCATTGCGTCAATTACCATGATTAATTCCAGTTTGACCATTCAGGAAATCCAAGGATTACAAAGTCTTTGTGGTACTACGCAAACAACATACAGTGTGCCAACTGTGGTAGGAGCTACTAATTACGTTTGGACTTTCCCAGCAGGTATTTCCGCTACAACCAATACAGCTGGAAATTCTGTGCTCGTCAATGTTGATCCATTATTTCAAGATGGAACCATTACTGTGAAAGCATTCAATGCTTGTTCAACCACCTCATTAAGAACCATTGATGTGGTTAAGAAACCAGTAATTTCCAGTATTACTGGACCAGTATCCACTTGCGGGTCTTCAACGGCTACTTATTCAGCCCAAATTGCTCCGGTAGATGCAACTGCTGTATATACTTGGAGTGTGCCAACTGGTTTCACAATCATTTCTGGAGCTGGTACGAGTTCAATTACGGTGTCAATCGATAATAATGTATTCACTACTTCTGGCTATGTGAACGTAAGTGCGGTGAGCAGTTGCGGAACAAGTCCAGTTAAATTCTATACTGTTAATGCCATTCAAGTACCTTCATCCATTACTGGAAGAGAAGAGGTATGTGGTGTTACTTCAACGACCTACTCAACCCCAGCCAACGCTAGCGTTACTTCATATATTTGGACTGTACCAACAGGCATGAGTATTACAGCTGGTCAAGGAACCAATCAAATTACGGTGGCTATTGATCAAAATGCATTTACAAGCGGCAATGTCTCTGTGGCTAATTCATATAGTTGTGGTACCAGTTTGCCAAAAACATTATTGGTGAATAAAGCACAGAAACCAGGTAATATTGTGGGGCCAAGTGCTTTGTGCGGGGTTTCTGAAATCACCTATAATTCATTGGGTCAAGTGGTTAATTACGCGAACGGAAATGCTGTTTACTCCATTCCTGCAGTGCAAGGTGCCACCAGTTATACTTGGGTGGTTCCACAAAGCGCCACCATTATATCAGGTCAAGGAACCAACACGATCAGTGTTTCATTCAACTATAGCACTTTTGTAAGTGGAACTGTTTCTGTATATTTTACCAATCAATGTGGAAACAGCGTACCATCTACTTTAGATGTTAAACGAACAGGTACTGTCATTAATGGGTTCTCACAATTATGTAACATCACTTCAAATGTTACTTATACTGTTCCTACTACAGTAGGTTCTAATTTTACATGGCGTGTTCCTTCTTGGATGACCATTGTTTCGGGTCAAAGTACCAATCTGTTAACTGTTTCTATTACAGGCAGCGTATGTTCAGATTCTGTATATCTTGATTTTGTTTCAAACTGTAACACCAATGAAACCATTTCATTAGCGGTAGGTTGTGGGTCATCAACAAAAGTTGATGCTTCTTTTTGTGGCACCACCATTGCCTCTGAATATACTCAGATTTACGCCAATACCGTTACTGGAGCTACTTCATATAAATTCCGTTTAGTGAAAGGTGCAGCAACGCAATTTATTACTAGTTCGACTGCAACCTTCTCTTTAAATCAATTAACAACTTGGGCTTTTGGTGATACATTTACCGTTGATGTGGCCCCTATTATTGGTGGTGTACAAGGTGGTTATGGCTGTAGTTGTTCAATTACTTTAGCATATCCAGTGCCAGCTATTCAGGCGGCTATTTGTGGGACCACTTTAAGTTATATTGACAACCGCATTTACTGTTCTGCTATCACAAGTGCCTCTTCTTATCGTTTTGAAGTAAGCGACGGTGCAACGGTTCGCACGTTTGTTTCAACATCGAATAGCTTTTTACTTTCTCAACTAACTGGTGGAGCAGCTTATGGCGTAACCTATACCATTAGAGCAGCTTCCAACTTTAACAATGTTTGGTCTGCATATGGCGCAAGTTGTAATGTTACTACGCCATCAACGCCTACTTCACGTATCGACTCTTCGGTTTGTGGTACAACTTTGGCTTCATTATGGACTACATTGTATGCTTCTCAATTGGCTGGTATAACGGTGCAATCATACCGTTTTGAAGTAACTAATTTATCTACCAATGCAGTTGTTACTTATGACAGCACGGTGAGCAACTTCAGTTTGATGCTCATTACAGGAGGTGCCAAGTTTGCCACTTCTTATGCCATTCGTGTCGCTGTTAAAGTAAGTGGTACATGGCAACAATATGGTGCTTCTTGTACAGTAAACACACCAGGTCCAACTACAAAAATTCAAGCGAGTCAATGTGGTAGTACAATCAGTAATTTGTGGACTACATTCTATGCCGATGATGTAACAGGGGCTACAGGTTATAGTTTTGAAGTAACCAATGGAACCACCGTTCGCAGCATTGTTCGCAGTGTGAAAAATTTCAGTTTAATGTTATTAACTGGAGGAGCTACCATTAATGTTACCTACTCGGTACGTGTTGCTGCCATATACAATGGCACATTGCAAGCATACGGACCAGTTTGTACCATTACTACCGTTTCGCCAACAGCACGAACTATTGTAAGCGATGAGCCGACTATTGTGTTTGATGCACGCGTATTCCCGAACCCATTTGAATCGAATTTCGGTATTTCAATTGATACGTCAAGCGATCAAATGATTAGCATCCGCGCCTTTGATATGTTAGGTAAAGAGTTGCAAGCAATAGCCGTTGCTCCACAAGATTTGCATACCATTACATTGGGCGAACAATACCCAACTGGTGTTTATCAGTTGATAGTTACTCAAGGAAATGATTCCAAAGTACTGCGCGTCATTAAACGTTAGTAAATAATATCTTTTAAATCATACAGCCTGCCTCATCAGCAGGCTGTATTTTTTTACCTTTGTGCCAAATGGATTCAAATCAAAATAAACCGTTGGTCATAGCTGGACCTTGCAGTGCAGAAACCAGAACACAGGTATTAAACATTGCCCAGTCACTTCAAGATATTCCTGAAGTTCAAGTGTTTCGTGCGGGCATTTGGAAACCCAGAACGCGTCCAGGAGGCTTTGAAGGAGCAGGCGAAGAAGGCTTGTCTTGGTTGCAAGAAGTCAAGCAAACCACCCGATTGCAAGTCGCCACGGAAGTAGCTACCCCACAGCATGTAGCCATGGCTGTAGCATATGATATTGATGTATTGTGGATTGGCGCCAGAACCACGGTAAATCCATTTTTGATGGATGCATTAGCTGAGGCATTACACGGCACCGAGAAAATGATTTATATTAAGAATCCGGTCAACCCCGATTTGGCCTTGTGGATTGGTGGTGTAGAGCGTTTTATGAATCAGAATATTTGCAATTTGGGTGTGATCCACAGAGGGTTTTCTACGTATGATAAGACACAATTTAGGAATCAGCCAGAATGGCAAATAGCCATTGATTTTAGGAATCAGTTTCCCTTACTTCCCATGATAGCCGATCCGTCACATATTGCTGGCAACCGCATTGGTTTACAGGGAATTGCTCAAAAAGCAATGCACTTGGGCTATAGCGGCTTAATGATTGAAACGCACGATCGTCCCGATGAAGCTTGGAGTGACGCCCAACAACAAATTACTCCCCAAACATTGAAGTTATTGCTTGACTCACTAGAATATCGATTTCCAGAGGTGTTACTACCTAATTTTCAATCACAATTGGCCAATTTTCGAAGTCAAATTGACGAATTGGATCTTAAAATAGTGGATTTACTAGGTAAAAGAATGGCAATTGCTACTGAAATAGGAGGCATTAAAAAAGCAAATCAAGTAACCATTTTACAAAACAAGCGCTGGGTGCAATTGTTGCAAACCATGACTGAACAAGGCCGCAACAAAGGCTTAAGCGAACATTTTATGCTCAATTTGTTTAAAGCCATCCACCAAGAAAGTATTTCCCACCAAGAGAATGTCTAATATGCGCGACATAGCCACCCAGTCAGATATTCATCAAATAGTGCAGCTTTTCTATGAACAGTTGTTAGCTGATGAACGCATTGCCTTTATTTTTACGGAAATAAGTCCTATCCATTTAGAAGATCATCTGGAGTTGTTAACCACTTTTTGGTCACAAATTTTATTAAACACCGGCGGCTACACCCACAATATGACACAAATCCACCAAGATGTGCATCATAAATTTCCGTTAACTCCCGAACTTTTTGCTATTTGGCTTACACACTTTGAGGCAGCAGTTCAAAGTCTATTTATTGGTGAAAAATCCCAGTTAATGATTGGTCAAGCCCGGCAGTTGGCCCGCATACTTCAAATTAAATTACAAGCATCTCATTAATATGTACGAACATACTTATCCAGAAAAACGTTTTCAACTCACCATGGCATTTGTTCAAAAACATGTGTCAAAAGAGGAAGTTATTTTTGACCTCGGTGTGCCCAATCCATTATCCAAAATAATGGAAAAAGAAGGTTATCACGTGCTAAATACTTCGGGTGAAGACCTTGATTTGAATCAAGACGCTTTAAAAAGTACTACCTATGACGTGTTTACGGCTTTTGAAATATTTGAACATTTATTGAATCCATTAACCGTTTTGCAAGCTGTTCAATCGGACAAAGTGCTGTTGTCAATTCCTTTAAAGCTTTGGTTTTCTCCTGCTTACAAAAGTAAAACAGACCCATGGGATCGGCATTACCACGAGTTTGAAGACTGGCAATTTGATTGGTTATTGGAAAAAGCAGGATTTGAAATTAAAGACCGGCTTCAATTTACCCATCCAGTAAAAAAGATCGGATTCAGACCATTATTGCGCTTGATTACACCAAGGTATTATTTGGTGTATGCAGAAAGGAAGAGTTAAATAATTGTTTAAAAGGAACATTTTAAACCAATTCCCTGACCCGAAGCAATTAAATCGAGCTGTGCTTTGTATGCATGTGGCTTTGTATTCATTGTGCTTATATTGTAATCAGTGATCACTTGTCGGGCAGAGTCAGCAGCCACAAGATTTATAACTAATCCCGTAGAAAAACAGATAATTCCAAAAACAAGTGGAGCGGGTCCAATTCCGTGACCCATTAAATTGGCTGTACCCCCTCCAATAAAAGTGCCAATTCCAAAAGCCATCACGAAACTTCCTGCATCAGCAGTATTATTGGCTCTTTTAAATCTGTCTGCAAATGCTTGATTTTGTTTTTTTAATGTCATAGACAGCTCCGCCTTTTCAAGTAACTTGTTCTTAATAAAGATTTTTGATCTTGATTCATAAATTAATACTGTACTGTTGGTTTGGCTATTTCCGTTATTTGAAATCGGTTTTTTATCGGTCAAATTATTAATTACTGCCGAAGTGTTTTTACCGGAATATACAATTTCACCTTCGCTATTAGCGATGCTTTCAACAGCTTCTAAATTAAATTCCATTTCATTGCCCGTGTTTTCAATCTCAAAAATGATAGTTTTATCATTTATTTTTAAATTTTTAAAAGCCATGATCGCTTTGCTGTTAAAGGTGACGTAGCCCCTTGGTACTGACCGATTCGATTGCGCAATCATTGAAAATGTAAAAAAGAGAAAGCAAATAATGAAGAATTGTAAACGGTTCATGTGGTAGTGTTATTAAATTTTTAAGCAAAAATAATTAAAAATTGGCATCTAAAAAGCCATAATAATTTGATTTAAATGGATCTGATCACACAACCTTCATTTTTATACTTAACGGGCAGTTTGTAAATTTGTAAAGGAAAATTAGCATGTCTTTAAATTAAACCACCTGGCTTTTCAAACTACTTTTTGTTTAGTTACCCCTTTGAAAAATATTTTATAAAAATTATAGTTAACCTTGTTGAGTATCGAATTTTTGACGCAAATTTGAAATGACAATCGTATGCACCTATCCATGATGAATCTATTTAATTTTATCTCATTACAAGCAGATACTTTAGCAACTACTTTGCCCAAAGTAGCCAATGCAACTTCCAAAGCAGACACCGAAATCAACGTGTTGGTTTTTTTGCTCAAAGGCGGATTTTTCTTAATCCCGATTGCATTGTTGTTATTGTACACCATTTATGTCATCGTTGAAAGATGGATGTACATTCACAAAGAATCAAAAATGGATGCCCACCTCATGCAAGATATTCGCGTCCATTTGCAACAAGGAAATTTAGATATGGCTTACACCGTAGCCGACCGCAATACGGTGGCGCA
This sequence comes from Flavobacterium sp. BFFFF2, assembly GCA_002256385.1. Taxonomy (GTDB): domain Bacteria; phylum Bacteroidota; class Bacteroidia; order Flavobacteriales; family Flavobacteriaceae; genus Flavobacterium. The sequence continues at coordinate 44,095 of NKJD01000003.1, read as the reverse complement.
GGGAAGGGTGCTTAAATCTGGCATCCAAACCATAGGCCAACCCCTTCGGGAGGTGGAGTCAGCCATGGAGCGCTCGGCCAGTATCGAAATTGGTGAAATGGAACACCGATTGGGTCACTTAGGACTTATTGCGGGTATTGCACCTACTTTAGGTTTCATTGGAACCATTTCAGGGGTAATCAAAATATTTTACAGCATTTCCATTACCGAAGACATCAGTATCGGAAATATTTCTGGTGGACTCTATGAAAAAATGATCAGCAGTGGGGCGGGGCTTGTAGTTGGGATTGTTGCTTACAGTGCGTATCACTTGTTCAACGGTAAAATTGATGGGTTTTTGTTGAACACACAAAAACAAGTATTGGAATTTTTAACCATTCTTCAACGTCCGGGCCATGGCAATCAAAAGAAATAAACGGTTTCATGCAGAAGTAGCCACCTCCTCGTTGAGTGACATTATGTTTTTTTTGCTGCTTTTCTTCTTGATTATTTCTACTTTGGCCAACCCCAACGTCATTAAATTGCTGTTGCCTAAAGCCGAAAACAACGAAAAGACCAATAAACAACTGATCACTATTACGGTTTCTGACGATAAAAAGTACTTTATTGACAAGGAAGAAGTCCCATTTTCTGAACTCGAAACACAGATCATGAATAAGGTTGGAACAGCGCAAGAAACCACGGTGGTGGTGCGTGTTTCGGCAGAAAGTCAAGTGCAAGACTTAGTTGATGTGCTTCAAATTGGCGTCAAAAACCACCTGAAATTCGTTTTAGCAACGGCTACACCCTAAATTTATAATCGTTCTTTGGTCGTCAATCTTTGTATTTTGTATTTTTACCTTCCAAATACAACGATTGATTTTATGAAAGCAGGATTTGAAACCAACCCGCTCATCGAGCGATTACCCATACACCTCAAACAATTTATCAAACCGCAGGTTTACGAAGAATACTCGCCAATCAATCAGGCGGTTTGGCGGTATGTGATGCGTAAAAATGTGAGCTATTTATCAAAAGTGGCTCACGACTCTTATGTAGATGGGTTGCAGAAAACGGGTATTGGTATTGAATCCATTCCGAGTATGTACGGTATGAACCGCATTCTACAGGATATTGGATGGGCCGCTGTGGCTGTTGATGGCTTTATTCCGCCCAATGCTTTCATGGAATTTCAAGCATATAATGTGTTGGTTATTGCCTGCGACATCCGTCAATTGGAACACATTGAATATACACCCGCTCCCGATATTATCCACGAAGGTGCTGGACATGCGCCCATTATTGCCAACCCAGAATATGCCGAATATTTGCGCCGTTTTGGTGAAATTGGCTGCAAAGCCATTTCTTCTTCACATGACTACGCACTGTATGAAGCCATTCGGCTGTTGTCTATTTTAAAAGAGGCCGAAGATACACCCGCAGCCGAGATACAAGCTGCTGAAAAACAGGTTGATGATCTGCAACAAAATATGGGTACCTTGTCTGAAATGGCCCGCATTCGAAATTTGCATTGGTGGACCGTTGAATATGGTCTTATCGGCCCGATGGACAATCCTCGAATTTATGGCGCTGGTTTGTTGTCATCTATCGGTGAAAGCAGCTGGTGTTTAACCGATGAAGTAGTAAAAATCCCCTATTCAATTGAAGCGGCCGATCAAAGTTTTGACATCACCAAACCGCAACCACAATTATATGTAACTCCCGATTTTGCCCATTTAAGCATGGTGCTGGAAGAGTTTGCCAATTCCATGGCATTGCGCACTGGCGGATTGGCCGGTGTGTTAAAATTAATTGATTCCAAATCCATGGGAACCATTGAATTAAGTACCGGTATTCAAGTTTCAGGGATGTTTAGTCGGGTCATTGAACATGAAGGAAAGCCCATATATTTCCAAACACAAGGCCAAACAGCATTGGCTTACCGCGAAAAAGAATTGGTAGGCCATGGAACCAACTACCATGCCGAAGGTTTTGGGAGCCCCATTGGCAAACTAAAAGGTATTAATTTGGCCATTGAAGACATGAGCCCCCGCGATTTAAGAGCCTATGATATTTATGAAGGCGAAGTCGTTACCCTTGAATTTGAAGGAAACATTACCGTTAGCGGTGAAATTATTACGGGCTCGCGCAATTTGCTGGGTGAAATTATACTCATTAGTTTTAAAAATTGTACCGTTCGTTATGAGGACGAAATTTTGTTTCAACCCGAATGGGGCATTTATGACATGGCAGTCGGTAAAAAAATTGTTTCCGCCTTTTCAGGCCCTGCCGATGTGAAGAGCTTTGACATGATTACGCATATTCCTTCTTCACAAACCATTAAGTCGAAAAAATCAGCAGGGCGCGAACAATTAGAGCAACTATATCAGACCGTTCGCGATTGGCGTGAAAAAGGTACTGCAAATTGGAATCCTGAGCAATTGTTTGAAGTAGTTAAAGATCAACACCCTACCGATTGGTTGTTGTCACTGGAGTTAGCCGAACTCTTACATCAAGACCCAACAAACACATTATTGCTTCAACAAATTTTAGCCCATTTACAACAGGTAAAGTCCCAACGCCCAGAAGTAGCACATTTAATTAACAATGGCCTCGATTTGATTTTTGTTCATGAGGTAGCATAATTTCATGAATACCTTTTTCGACACTTTGCAAAAGTTCTATAACGTAGAACGGTTCATGTTTTTTGTGTTTTTCCTTCTAGCTTTTGTATAATTTTAAAAAAAATATTGCTGTCTTTTCTTCACAAAAAAATCCTGCTCAACTTGCGCTGAACAGGATTTAGAAAATTAAGAAACTTTTGCAAATTTAGTTCTTGATAACTTTATAAGTATTTACGTTATTAGCCTCAATTACTCTAATGAAATAAATGCCACTCGCATTCATTGACAAATCTAAAACATTGACACCCGTAAAAGATTTTTGACTCAAAATAAACTGACCTAAATCATTGTACACCGCCACTTCCAAATCAAATGGAGATTTCAAGTAGAAAATTCCTTTGCTAGGATTTGGATACAATTGAATTCCCAGTTTCGAGTTTTCATTGTTGGTGCCAAGTGTACTAATAGTTGCACAAGCAGACAATGAAGTTACCCCATTTATAGTGATAGCCACTTGGTAATCTCCCAGGACTGTTGGTATGAAACTTTGGTTCGTTTCCCCAGCAATTGGTTGATTAGTCCCACAATCTATCCACTCATACGTTGCCCCAGTAGCATTTGCAGTAATAACGCCAGCAGCTAAAGTTGTAGTATTGTCGATTGGTAAGATGGTCAAAGCTAATATTTGCGTATCGCAACCGTTTACAACTGAATAATTATCAGAAATGGTATAGTTTACATTATTTAAAGCCCAAGTATAACTTCCAATAGCCGAGATTGTCGTTGTTGAGGTGGTGCTTGGCGTGATGGTTAAATTCAATTTTTCAGTGACACAATTTACGGTAGCTCCAGTATAAACTCCCGATGTTGTATACGTTTGACCATTCCAAGTATACGAATCACAAGCAGCAACTGTTGTTGTGTTGTCTGTGCTTGGTGTGATGGTTAAATCTAATTTTTCAGTGACACAATTTACGGTAGCACCAGTATAAACTCCCGAAGTTGTATACGTTTGACCATTCCAAGTATACGAATCACAAGCAGCAACTGTTGTTGTGTTGTCTGTGCTTGGTGTGATGGTTAAATCTAATTTTTCAGTGACACAATTTACGGTAGCACCAGTATAAACTCCCGAAGCTGTATAAGTTTGTCCATTCCAAGTATACGAATCACAAGCAGCAACTGTTGTTGTGTTGTCTGAACTTGGTGTGATGGTTAAATCTAATTTTTCAGTGACACAATTTACGGTAGCACCAGTGTACACACCAGAAGCAGTATAAGTTTCACCATTCCAAGTATAAAAACCACAAGCAGCAACTGTTGTTGTGTTGTCTGTGCTTGGTGTGATGGTTAAATCTAATTTTTCAGTGACACAATTTACGGTAGAACCAGTGTAAACTCCCGAAGTTGTATACGTTTGACCATTCCAAGTATACGAATCACAAGCAGCAATTATCGTAGTGTTTTCTGTTGGAATACAAATTATTGGTGCAAAATTTTGCCAAACTGGCGCCGCTTGGTAATCACTAACACTGACAACAGGTACTGCTAAACTGCAAGCACCTTGGTTTACACTTTCAAAAACATTTACATCTATCAATAATGGTGAAATAATATTGCATGTGACCAGTGTTAAATTAGAACAATAGGCAAAAGCATAGTAGCCAATGCTAGTTACAAAGGTTGGAATAGTTACCGATATTAAACCAGAACAAGAAGAAAAAGCACCAGCACCAATGTTCGTTACCGATTCTGGAATAGTTACTGATGTTAAACCATAACAACCTGTAAAAGCATAATCACCAATGCTCGTTACCGAGTTTGGAATTGTTACTGATGTTAAACTAGAACAATCACTAAAAGCAGAATTACCAATGCTCGTTACCGAGTCCAGAATAATTACGGATGTTAAACCAAAACAACTTTGAAAAGCATAATCACCAATGCTCGTTACCGAGTTTGGAATTGTTACTGATGTCAAACTAGAACAATTAGAAAAAGCACCATCACCAATACTTGTTACCGAGTTTCCAATAGAAACCGATGTTAAACTATTACAATACCGAAAAGCATAATCACCAATACTTGTCACCGAGTTTCCAATAGAAACCGATGTTAAACTAGAACAATTTGCAAAAATAGAATGACCAATGTTAGTTACCGAATTAGGAATTGTTATTGATGTTAAACTATAACATTCTTCAAAAGCACTATCACCAATACTTGTTACTGAGTTTGGAATAGTAACTGATGTTAAACTTGCGCAACCCCTAAAAGTAATACTGCCAATGCTAGTCACCGAGTTTGGTATAGTAACTGATGTTAAACCAGAACAACCTTGAAAAGTAGAATTACCAATGCTAGTTACTGAGTTTGGAATTGTTACCGATGTTAAACCAGAACAACCTTGAAAAGTAGAATTACCAATGCTAGTTACTGAGTTTGGAATAGTTAGCGATGTTGATCCTGCACAATATTGAAAAGCTTCACTACCAATGCTTATTACCGAGTTTGGAATATTTATAGCGTTTAAGACATAACAATTCGCAAAGGCAGAATCACCGATGCTAGTTACCGAGTTTCCAATATAAACGGATGTTAAGCCATTACAAAGGTAAAAAGCATAATGACCAATGCTAGTTACCGAGTTTGGAATAGTAAAAAAAGTTAATCCAATACACTGAAAAAAAGCATAATCACCAATGCTTGTTACCGAGGTTGGAATAGTTACCGATGTTAAACTAAAAGAATAGGCAAAAGCATAACTGCCAATACTAGTTACCGCATAATCATTACCGTTGTCCGTAACTTGAAAAGGTATGCTAACATTTCCAGTTGCTACCCCATTTTGATTTCCAACTTCAACAGTGGTTGCAGAAGTTACATTATAAATTAAACCTCCAGTAGAGAAAGTTTGCGCAAATGCATGTTGCCAACCAATAATGGCAAATAGCATTAAAAAAGTAATTTTCTTCATGTTTCTATTTTTCTCCCTTAGGCATGGCAGATTCGCCCCGTTTTTTTTGAGTGGTAGCTGAACTCCACTTTATTTTGAATATCAATTTTCCTCCTTCAATCCCCTGATTGTTAAAAATATTGGCAACAATTAATCAAAATTACTTGCTAGTGACTGTTTTTGTCAATATTTAATTTGTAAGAATTTAAGTGATTTAATTTACTGTGTTGAATGGGAGTACAAAAATATTGATTTAAATTAAAAATTAAGAATAGAAAATGGCATATCATTGTTGTCCGATGATATACCTATTTAATCCCTATCGGATAAATTTGCTATTCGTAATCTTCTTACTTCTAACATAAATCTCTGCGCGGTATGCTCCGTTAAGAACAAAATGTTGGTAAACACAAAGCAAGAGAGCCGCCGTCCGATGTCCCGTAAGGACTATTTTTTTTTGCTTTTCTATAATTTTAATCGAATAACAATGATTTTTTATAAGAAATTCTAATTTTAGCTTGGAGTTTAAAGCGTAATTTGGATTAACAGTGTTTTTATGCTCAGATACGCCTTAGGCTATTGTGCAATTTTCTTCACAAAAAAAATACAGCTCAACTTGCGCTGAACAGGATTTAGAAAATTAAGAAACTTTTGCAAATTTAGTTCTTGATAACTTTGTAAGTATTTACGTTACTAGCCTCGATTACTCTAATGAAATAAATGCCACTCGCATTCATTGACAAATCTAAAACGTTCACACCCGTAAAAGATTTTTGACTCAAAATAAACTGACCTAAATCATTGTACACCGCCACTTCCAAATCAAATGGAGATTTCAAGTAGAAAGTTCCTTTGCTAGGATTTGGATACAATTGAATGCCAAGTTTCGAATTTTCATTCTTAACGCCAAGTGGAATAACATTCACGCAAGCAGACAATGAACTAACCCCATTTACAGTTATTGCCACTTGATAATCTCCTAAAGCGGTTTGTGTGAAACTTTGGTTCGTTTCCCCCGCAATTGGCTGATTGTTTCCACAATCTATCCATTGGTAAGTTGCGTCAGTAGCATTTGCAGTAAGAACACCGATTGTAGTATTGTCGATTGGTAAGATGGTCAAAGCTAATATTTGCGTATCGCAACCGTTCACAACTGAATAATTATCAGAAATGGTATAGTTTACATTATTTAAAGCCCAAGTATAACTTCCAATAGCCGAGATTGTCGTTGTTGAGGTAGTGCTTAGCGTGATGGTTAAATCTAATTTTTCAGTGACAACAAACTCATTTGGCATAACGGCAAAGGATGTGTACTTTTGCGCCAAATTTATACCTAGCATGTACAGAACGCATACTTGTGGCGCCCTCCACAAAGAACACATCGGACAGACAGTAACCTTATCGGGTTGGGTTCAAAAATCGAGAGACAAAGGATTCATGATTTGGGTCGATTTGCGTGACCGCTATGGGATTACACAGCTGATTTTTGACGAAAGCAGAACGGCAGCCGCCCTGATTGAGCAAGCACGTACTTTGGGTCGCGAATGGGTGATTCAGGTAACCGGTACTGTCATTGAACGCGAATCTAAAAACGCGGCCATGGCAACTGGTGATATTGAAATTGCGGTTGAATCGTTAACCATACTCAACCAATCGCTTGTTCCTCCTTTTACCATTGAAGACGAAACTGACGGCGGCGAAGACATTCGCATGAAATACCGCTACTTAGACATTCGAAGGAATCCGGTAAAAAACAGTTTGCTGTTCCGCCACAAGGTGGCCATGGAAGTTCGTAAATATTTATCAGATTTGGATTTTTGCGAAGTAGAAACGCCTTATTTAATTAAATCAACGCCTGAAGGGGCCCGTGATTTTGTGGTGCCAAGCCGCATGAATCCTGGGCAATTTTACGCTTTGCCCCAATCGCCCCAAACCTTTAAGCAGCTATTGATGGTGGGTGGCATGGATAAATATTTTCAAATTGTAAAATGCTTCCGAGACGAAGATTTGCGTGCCGACCGACAGCCAGAATTTACACAAATCGATTGCGAAATGGCATTTGTGGAGCAAGAAGATATTTTGAATGTCTTTGAAGGCTTGACACGTCATTTACTCAAAGAAATCAAAGGTATTGAAGTTGATGCATTTCCAAGAATTACCTACGATTATGCGATGAAAACCTACGGCAATGACAAACCAGACATTCGTTTCGGAATGGAATTTGGTGAACTCAATGCAGTAGCGCAACATAAAGATTTTGGCGTGTTCAATACTGCCGAATTGGTAGTAGGTATTGCAGCGCCAGGTTGTGCCTCATATACCAGAAAAGAAATTGATTCGTTGATTGATTGGGTAAAACGCCCGCAAATTGGTGCCTCAGGCATGGTGTATGTAAAATGTGAAGCAGATGGTACATTTAAATCGTCGGTTGATAAATTTTACGATCAAAATGATTTGTCTCAATGGGCAAAAGTGACCGGCGCTAAAGCAGGCGACATGATTTTTGTGTTGTCGGGGCCAGTTGATAAAACCAGAACCCAATTGTCAGCCTTGCGAATGGAATTGGCCACGCGACTTGGATTGCGAAATCCAGCTGAATTTGCCCCGCTTTGGGTCGTGGATTTTCCGCTTTTGGAATTTGATGAAGAAAGTGGCCGTTACCATGCCATGCATCACCCATTTACTTCGCCCAAACCAGAAGATATGGCCTTGCTCGAAACCAATCCGAAGGCTGTTCGTGCCAATGCGTACGATATGGTGTTGAATGGCAATGAAATTGGCGGTGGTTCTATTCGAATTCACGACAAAGCCACGCAACAATTGATGTTTAAATATTTAGGATTTTCGGAAGAAGAAGCACGAAATCAATTCGGTTTTTTAATGGATGCCTTCCAGTTTGGTGCGCCACCACATGGCGGCTTGGCATTTGGACTTGACCGTTTGGTCGCTATTTTGGGCGGACAAGAAACGATCCGCGATTTTATTGCATTTCCAAAAAACAATTCGGGCCGCGACGTGATGATTGATGCTCCTGCCATCATTCATGACGACCAGCTTAAAGAATTGGCCTTGCTTGTTTCGTTGCCTGCCAACTAAATTAAGATGTTTTTTGTGGAAAATTGATTGTTTATTTATAATCAATTTAAATAAATATAAATGCCGTTTTTAGTACAAAGCTTTGCTGTTAGTAATTTGTTAAGTTCAGTAAGCAGTGTATATTTGTGCTCGTTTTAAACTCTTAAAATTTTAAATCATGCAAACCACCCAAATGGACTATATTCCAATTCTGATGCAAATGGGATTGGCTGTTGGTTTTGTGGCGTTTACCATTTTAATATCAGGTTTTTTAGGGCCTAAAAGAAGCTCTGCCAACAAAGACAAAAACTTTGAGTGTGGCATTGAATCTGTTGGAAATGCGCGTATTCCTTTTTCGGTCAAGTATTTTTTGGTTGCCATACTTTTTGTGTTATTTGATGTGGAAGTGATTTTTTTATATCCATGGGCAATCAATTTTAGAGATTTAGGAATGGAAGGTCTATTAAAAATGGTGCTTTTTATGTCATTGCTTTTAGTAGGTTTATTTTACATCATTAAAAAGAAAGCCCTCGAGTGGGAATAAAAATAAATTGCTATGAGTGAACAAGTTACTAAAGTAGCCCCACCTGATGGACACGTAGGAGAGGGGTTTTTTGCAACCAAGCTCAGTGATGTTGTTGGTTTAGCCCGTGCCAATTCGCTTTGGCCTTTGCCCTTTGCCACTTCATGTTGTGGCATTGAATTTATGGCAACCATGGCTTCTCACTATGATTTGGCACGTTTTGGTTCAGAGCGCGTGAGTTTTTCGCCCCGACAAGCCGATATGCTGATGGTAATGGGAACCATCTCCAAAAAAATGGCGCCCATCCTTCGGCAGGTTTATGAGCAAATGTCTGAGCCTCGTTGGGTTATTGCTGTTGGGGCCTGTGCCTCTTCAGGGGGTGTTTTTGATACCTATTCCGTATTACAAGGCATAGACAAAGTGATTCCTGTTGATGTATACGTGCCAGGTTGTCCACCACGTCCAGAACAAATTGTTCAAGGCGTGATGGAGTTGCAAGAGTTGGTCAAAAACGAATCGATGCGGCGCCGAAATTCTCCTGAATACAAAGAATTATTAGCCTCTTACAACCTGTAATTATGGCCTTAGAACCACACCAAATCCAAGAATTAATTTCGCAACAATTTCCAGATGCTGTTGGGCATTTTGCCATGCAGCGTGATATTTTTACTTTTGAAGTGCAGCCAACTGCGGTGCATGAATTATTGCGTTTTTTGAAAGAAGATCCCGCTTTACAGTTTCATTTTTTGACCGATTTATGCGGAATTCATTATCCTGAAAGTCCTGAAAATGAGCAGTTTTCAGTGGTTTATCACTTGCACAATTGGATGACTAACACCCGTTTGCGCGTGAAAACCTTTATCAGCGGTAATGCCCCTCGGGTAACTACTGTATCTGATATTTTTCCTTGTGCCAATTGGATGGAACGCGAAACCTACGATTTCTACGGGATTGATTTTGTGGGGCATCCACAATTAAAGCGCATTTTAAACATGGATGAAATGATTTCTTTTCCAATGCGAAAAGAATTCCCGATGGAAGATGCCGGACGAACTGATAAAGATGACCGATTTTTTGGCCGTACAAAGGTCAATAGTTAACCAATTTAAGCTGCACAAAACCCATGTCAGATTTGTTGTTACCACCCGAACACCGCTATAACAAGCTCATTGAAACCCGCCGAAATGACGATGGAAGTGAGTTATCTATATTAAATTTAGGGCCTACGCACCCCGCTACACACGGTATTTTTCAAAATATTTTATTGATGGACGGCGAGCGCATCCTTGAAGCTGAGCCGACCATTGGATACATCCACCGTGCCTTTGAGAAAATTGCAGAAAACCGCCCGTTTTATCAAATTAACGTATTGACCGATCGAATGAATTATTGTTCGTCGCCGATCAATAATATGGGTTGGTGGATGACCCTTGAAAAATTACTGAATATAGAAGTGCCCAAACGCGCGCAGTATTTACGAGTAATCATCATGGAATTGGCTCGTATTACCGACCATTTGATTTGCAATTCGATCTTAGGAGTAGACACTGGCGCCTATACAGGCTTCCTATATGTGTTCCAATTCCGCGAAAAAGTTTATGAAATTTACGAAGAAATTTGCGGTGCCCGTTTGACAACCAATATGGGTCGAATCGGTGGTTTTGAACGCGATTGGTCGCCTGCTGCTTTTGAAAAATTAGATACCTTTTTAAAAGATTTCCCCGTTGCTTGGAAAGAATTTGAAAACCTATTTGAAAGAAACAGAATTTTCATTGACCGTACAGTTAATGTAGGTGGAATTACAGCTGAAAGAGCCATGGAATATGGGTTCACTGGTCCAAACTTGCGTGCTGCGGGTATCGATTATGATGTGCGCAAAACACAACCTTATTCTTCTTATGAAGATTTTGAATTTTCAGTGCCAGTTGGTAAATCAGGGGATACGTATGACCGCTTTTGCGTGCGTAACGCCGAAGTGTGGGAAAGTTTAAGCATCATTCGTCAAGCACTTGATAAGCTGCCAGAAGGACCTTATCATGCTGATGTTCCTGATTATTATTTGCCACCCAAAGAAGACGTGTACACCACCATGGAAAGTCTGATTTATCATTTTAAAATAGTAATGGGCGAAGTACCTGTTCCAGTGGAAGAAATTTATCATGCAGTGGAAGGTGGCAACGGCGAATTAGGCTTTTACCTAGTTACTGATGGAAGCCGAACACCTTATCGTTTGCACTTCCGCAGGCCTTGTTTTATTTATTACCAAGCCTATCCAGAAATGATACAAGGTGCCATGTTATCGGACGCCATTGTTATTTTATCTAGTTTAAATGTGATTGCAGGCGAATTAGACGCTTAATAGAACCAGAAGTAAAACGTTTCGGTCAATGAGTACCATGGAGAAAAAACAGTATACGCAAGAAATAAACATCACGGATTCGTTAATGCAACGTATTAATGAGTTGTTGAGTCATTATCCTGCCGACAAAAAGAAATCAGCTTTGTTGCCCATTTTGCATGAAGTGCAAGATGCGCACGATCATTGGTTAAGCTATGAATTGCAAACCAAAGTGGCTGAAATACTAGAAATTAAGCCCATTGAGGTGTTTGAAGTGGTATCCTTTTATACCATGTATAACCAACGCCCAGTTGGTAAATACATGTTTGAATTTTGCCAAACGTCGCCTTGTTGTCAGCGTGGCGTCGAAGATTTGATGGATTATACCTGTCAAAAATTAGGCGTATCCATTGCCGAACCTACGCCAGATGGTCAATTTGAAGTACGCGGTGTAGAGTGTTTGGGCGCTTGCGGCTATGCACCTATGTTGCAATTAGGTGATTATTTTCACGAACACTTGACCAAAGATAAAATCGATCAACTGATTGACGATTGCAAAAACGGAAACATCACCCTACTAGATAAGTAAGCGGATTATGGCCAAAAAAATATTACTCGAAAAAATCAATATACCAGGCATCAAAACTTACGAGGTGTATCGTGCCAATGGCGGATATGCTTCCGTTGAAAAAGCCTTAAAAACAAAGACACCCGATGAAGTAGTTGAAGAAGTGAAAACTTCTGGATTGCGCGGTCGGGGAGGAGCTGGATTCCCAGCTGGTATGAAATGGAGTTTCATCGATAAAAAATCGGGCAAGCCACGTCATTTGGTGTGCAATGCCGACGAATCAGAACCGGGAACTTTCAAAGACCGATTCCTGATGGAATACATTCCCCATTTGCTCATTGAAGGCATGATTACTTCAAGTTATGCTTTGGGAGCTAATTTATCATACATCTACATTCGTGGAGAATACATGTGGGTGTACAAAATCCTTGAAAGAGCCATCAAAGAAGCGTATGCGGCTGGGTGGTTAGGTAAAAACATCCTCGGATCTGGTTTCGATTTGGACCTATATGTTCATGTCGGTGCTGGAGCTTATATATGTGGCGAAGAAACCGCTTTAATTGAAAGTTTGGAGGGCAAACGGGGCAATCCACGGATTAAACCGCCATTTCCTGCTATTTCAGGTTTATGGGCAAACCCAACCGTGGTGAACAATGTGGAAACCATAGCCGCAGTGCCTTGGATTATTAACAATAGTGGCGCCGATTATGCCGCCATTGGTATAGGTCGTTCCACAGGAACCAAGTTGATTTCTGCTTCTGGAAACATTAAAAATCCGGGTGTTTATGAAATTGAAATGGGCCTTTCGGTCTATGAGTTCATGAATTCCGACGAATATTTGGGCGGAATGGAAACAGACCGACCATTAAAAGCCTTAGTGCCAGGTGGCAGTTCAGTTCCCATTTTACCCCAGCATTTAATTTATAAGACGGCCAACGGTGAAGACCGCCTCATGTCATATGAAAGCCTAAGTGATGGTGGATTTGCTACAGGATCTATGTTAGGTTCTGGCGGATTTATCGCATACGATGACCGTGCATGTATTGTGCGCAATACTTGGAACTTTGCTCGTTTTTACCACCACGAAAGTTGTGGACAATGTTCGCCTTGTCGCGAAGGAACGGGTTGGCTCGAAAAAGTACTTTGGCGCATCGAAAATGGCCAAGGGCGCGAAGAAGACATTGATTTGCTGTGGAGCATTCAAAGTAAAATTGAAGGGAACACGATTTGTCCGTTGGGCGACGCGGCTTCATGGCCGGTGGCTGCAGCCATTCGTCATTTCCGCGAAGAATTTGAGTTTCACATTCGTTTTCCAGAAAAAGTCAAAAATAGAGATCACTTTGTGAACGAGCCTTTTGAAAAGGTACGTTACATGGTGGCACCTCAAACTATATAACAGCTGCTTTAATAAGAAGCATTTTAATAACCTACAATTCATTATCCAATGAAAGTCACTATAGACGGCCAATCGATTGACGTTGAACCAGGAACCACCATTCTTCAGGCAGCACGCCAGATTGGGGGCGATTTGGTTCCACCGGCCATGTGTTATTATACCAAATTAAAAGGGAGCGGCGGCAAATGCCGTTGTTGCTTGGTGGAAGTGCCCAAAGGAAGCGAAGCCGATCCACGTCCGATGCCCAAATTGGTGGCCTCTTGTGTTACGCAAGTAATGGATGGCATGGAAGTAAATAGCACCGCTTCTGCACGAGTTCAAGAAGCCCGCAAGTCAGTCACTGAATTTTTATTGATCAACCACCCACTAGATTGCCCTGTGTGCGACCAAGCTGGCGAATGTGATTTGCAAAATTTAAGTTTCAAACACGGCAAATCGGAAACCCGTTACATTGAACAGAAACGTACTTTTGAACCAGAAAACATTGGTGACAAGATTCAATTGCACATGAACCGTTGCATCTTGTGCTACCGTTGTGTAATGACTGCCGATCAGTTGACTGATAATCGGGTGCATGGCGTAGTTGACCGTGGTGACCATTCCAATATTTCCACTTGCATTTCAAAAGCCATTGATAACGAATTCTCTGGAAATGTGATTGATGTGTGCCCAGTAGGTGCCTTAACTGATAAAACCTTCCGATTCAAATCAAGGGTTTGGTTTAATAAGCCCTACAACGCCCATCGCGACTGCAAAACATGTTGTGGAAAAGTTACTTTGTGGATGTTCGGGGAAGAAATTCAACGTGTAACAGCCCGCAAAGACCAATACCACGAAGTGGAAGAATTCATTTGCAACACCTGCCGTTTTGACCACAAAGAAGTCAAAGACTGGGCCATTGAAGGGCCACGCAAATTTGAAAAAGATTCGGTAATCAATCAAAATAATTATACCCGCAAGTTGCAATCTGTAACCATTGATACAGAGAAGAATATTTTGATGGGACGCGATATTGACCGGAAAAAAATCAGCATGACAGCCATTGATTACAATGAAAAGATTGACGGAACCCAAATAGATTCCTAAGCATGGATAGTACTTTTATTATAGAGAAAAGCGTGCTCATCGTGGTGGTTTTTGCCATCACCATGGTAATGGCCATGTATTCAACTTATGCCGAACGTAAAATTGCAGCTTTTTTGCAAGACCGCATCGGACCTAACCGAGCAGGTAAGTTTGGGTTGTTGCAACCACTAGCCGATGGATTAAAATTATTTGCCAAAGAAGAATTTTTTCCAAATACGCCCAATCGGTTTCTGTTTATTTTAGGACCTGGCGTTGCCATGAGTACCGCCTTAATGACAAGTGCTGTTATTCCTTGGGGCGATCGGTTACATCTATTTGGTCACGATGTCATTTTACAAGCAACGGACATTGACGTTTCATTACTTTACATATTTGCTGTTGTTTCCATAGGTGTATACGGCATCATGATTGGTGGTTGGGCATCGAATAATAAGTTTTCTTTGATGGGAGCCGTTCGTGCTTCTTCTCAAATGATTTCTTATGAGGTGGCGATGGGATTGTCAATCATTGCTTTGTTAATGATGACAGGCACCTTGAGCTTACGTGAAATTTCAGCCCAGCAAAGCGGCATGAATTGGAATGTGTTTTACCAACCTGTTGGTTTCTTGGTTTTCTTAATCTGTGCATTTGCAGAAACCAACCGTACTCCTTTTGATTTGGCCGAATGTGAAAGCGAATTGATTGGTGGTTATCACACTGAATATTCTTCCATGAAAATGGGCTTTTATTTATTTGCTGAATATGCCAACATGTTTATTTCATCAACCATTCTTTCCGTATTATATTTTGGCGGTTATAATTATCCAGGGATGGGTTGGGCTGTTGAACATTGGGGTGTTAACCTAGCTAATTCATTAGGAATTATTGTGTTGTTCGCCAAAATATGCTTTTTCATCTTCTTTTATATGTGGGTTCGTTGGACTATTCCAAGGTTCCGCTACGACCAACTCATGAACTTAGGATGGCGTATTTTAATACCGCTTTCTATTGCAAATATTATTATCACAGGAATTTGTATCCTCGCATTTAATTAATTGATATGTCCGTTTCTATACAAAATATGTCCTTGTCTGGAAGCCGTAAAGAGGTTTCAAACAAGAAAATGAATTTTTGGGAGCGTCTTTATTTGGTTGCCATTTTTAAAGGCTTGCTCATTACTTTTCGTCATTTATTTCGAAAAAAAGTAACCATTCAATATCCAGAACAAGAACGCGTTTTTAGTCCCGTATATCGCGGGCTTCACATGCTGAAACGCGATGAATTAGGAAGAGAAAACTGCACGGCTTGCGGGTTATGTGCATTGGCATGTCCGGCAGAAGCCATCACTATGAAAGCCGCTGAGCGTAAACCAGGCGAAGAGCTTTTATACCGCGAAGAAAAATATGCTGAAATCTACGAGATCAATATGTTGCGCTGCATTTTTTGCGGACTTTGTGAGGAAGCTTGCCCAAAGGATGCCATCTATTTGACCATTTCTAAAGAATTAGTGCCCGCTTTTAGAGACCGGGAAGATTTCATCTACGGAAAAGACAAATTGGTTATGCCATTAGAAATGGCAAAGCGAAATGCCCAACTTAATCACGCGAACTAATGTCACCGATCCTTCTGACCTTTTATATTTTGTCGGCCATTACATTGGCCACTGCTTTTTTGACCATATACAGCAAAAACCCTATACACAGCGCCATTTATTTGGTGATCTGTTTCTTTTCAATCGCTGGACATTACCTACTATTTAATGCGCAGTTCTTGGCCATCGTTCACATTATTGTTTACGCTGGAGCCATCATGGTACTATTCTTATTCACCATCATGCTCATGAATTTGAATAAAGAAAATGAAGTGCATAAGCCCCGTATAACCCGACTTGGAGCAATTGTCGTTTGTTCGGCGATGGGATTAGTTTTGCTAGCCGTTTTTGTGAATTCAAAAATGATTATGGGCGACTATGACACCTCAGGCGAAGATTTTCAGTCGATCAAAAAACTAGGAAATGTGTTGTTAAATGAGTACATGGTTCCTTTTGAGTTTGCCTCCATTTTATTATTGGTTGCTATGATGGGAACAGTTTTATTGTCTAAGAAAGAAAAAAATCAAGAATAAATGGGAAATATTCTCAATGTTATCGGAATAGAAAATTACATTTTTTTATCGGTATTGTTATTTTGTATTGGTGTTTTTGGGGTGTTGTATCGCCGAAATGCTATCATCGTATTCATGTCCATTGAAATTATGTTGAATGCAGTCAATTTATTGTTTGTAGCCTTCTCAACCTATCATCAAGATGCGGAAGGTCAAGTTTTTGTGTTTTTCTCAATGGCCGTAGCTGCTGCGGAGGTGGCGGTTGGTTTGGCTATACTGGTTTCTGTGTTTCGCAACTTAGGTTCAATTGATATTGATAATTTGAAAAATTTAAAAGGTTAATTCAAGGATGGAATCAAACGTAGCTTACCTCTTGTTATTTGCGCCTTTTGCTGGTTTTTTATTCAATGTTTTCTTTGGTAAAAAAGTAGGTAAAGGTCTTTCGGGAACTATTGGAACTGGCATGGTATTTTTATCATTCTTGGCCACCATTTGTTTTTTTGCTCAAGGTCAGATGACTGGCAAAACTTTTCAATTTCACCTTTTAGATTGGATTTCATTACATAATCTAACGATCAATTTAGATATTGTATTTGACCATTTATCTTTATTATGGTTGCTTTTTGTTACAGGAATTGGTTCGCTGATTCACCTGTATTCTACGAGCTATATGCATGAAGATGAAAATTTTTCCAACTTCTTTGCTTATTTAAACCTCTTCATATTTTTCATGATCCTTTTAGTAGTGGGCAATAATTTGCTAGTTATGTTTATAGGATGGGAAGGCGTTGGATTGTGCTCTTATTTATTAATTGGTTTCTGGTATAAAAACCAAGCTTATAATGATGCCGCCAAAAAGGCGTTCATTATGAACCGCATTGGCGATTTGGGTTTCCTTATTGGGATGTTCTTATTGGCTATCAGTTGTTCGACTTTGAATTACACTGAGTTGCAACAGGCTGTTTTAAGTGGCGAACACCAACAAATGCTAGGATGGGCAGCTTTGTGTTTATTTATTGGAGCAACAGGAAAATCAGCTCAAGTTCCTTTATATACCTGGTTGCCCGATGCGATGGCGGGTCCAACCCCTGTTTCTGCTTTAATCCATGCTGCGACGATGGTAACAGCTGGGATTTATATGGTAACCCGATTGAATTTCCTATTCGATGCAGCTGCTTGGGTGCAAGAAATTATTGTAATTGTGGGTGTAGTAACGGCTTTGGTTGCTGCAGTCATTGGTTTATATCAAAATGACATTAAAAAAGTGTTGGCTTACTCAACCGTTTCACAATTGGGCTTGATGTTTGTGGCACTTGGCTTTGGCGCTTATCAGGTGGCTGTATTTCACGTCATTACACATGCTTTTTTTAAAGCGTGCTTATTCTTAGGGTCTGGTTCTGTGATTCACGCGTTACATGGCGAACAAGACATGCGTAATATGGGTGGCTTGCGTAAAATAATGCCCATTACTTTCGCCACCATGATGATTTCCACTTTGGCCATCGCTGGTATTTTTCCCTTTGCTGGTTTTTGGTCCAAAGACGAAATTTTAATGACGGCATTTGAAGCCAATAAAACCATTTGGATTTTGGCAAGTATTGCTTCCATTATGACCGCTTTCTATATGTTCCGACTAATGTATCTCACATTTTATCGAAGCTTCAGAGGTACTGAAGAACAAAAAAAACACCTACACGAGAGCCCGGCTGTCATTACCATTCCTTTAGTGATTTTGGCTACATTGGCTACGTTTGGTGGGCTTATTAACTTGCCTGGTTCACACTGGTTAACCCATTATTTACACCCCATTTTAGTAAGAGCGCCTCATGTTGCTCACATTGGTTCACATGAATTGATGCTCATGGGAATTGCTACAGTTGGTGCTATCGTCGGAATTGTAGTTGCTTACATAACATTCATCAAGAAAGAGCAAGTGCCACCAAGTGACGAGGCTATAAGTGGATTTGCCAAAGTGGTTTACCATAAATTCTATATTGATGAATTGTATGAATCCCTGATTGTAAAACCTATTAATTCTTTGTCAGTACTTTTCCGTGATACTTTAGAACCCTTTGTTTCAAAAACAGTTGCAGGGATGGGTACTGTCATGTTATCTATCAGTGAGCAAGGACGAAAAATACACAATGGGAATATTGGTTTTTACCTTTTTGTATTTAGTCTTGGTATTATTTCTATCGTCTATTATTTGTTTGTTTTCCTATAAATCAACCGCATGCATATACTCTTTCTTCTTATACTTGTAGGCACTGGTTCGGTGGTTACTTTTTTTGCTGGTAAAAAAATGGCATACCAGTCGGCCTTGTTTTTTAGTATTGCAGCAGCTATATATACGCTTGCCCTAGTCTTTAATGCAGATCCATCGTCCTCTTATACTTTTTATCAGCCGTGGATAAGCAATCCAGCAGTACATTTTGCCCTGCAGGCTGACGGACTTTCTTTGTCAATGTTGGTTTTGACAGCTTGCTTGTTGCCGATTATTATTTTATCTTCAAGAGGTTCTTCCTATGATAAACCTGCTGTGTTTTACAGTTTGGTGCTCTTTATGGGAATGGCCATGATGGGTACCTTTTTGGCCACAGACGGATTGTTGTATTACGTTTTTTGGGAATTGGCCTTAATACCGATTTATTTCATTGCCTTGTTATGGGGTGATGGTGCTTGGGAAGAACGCAAAAAGGCAGTATTCACTTTCTTTGTTTATACCATTGCAGGTTCTTTATTTATGTTGGCTGCCATTGCATTCCTATATACTAAAGCACACAGCTTTGCTATTGAAGATTGGTATCAGCTTCATTTAACCACCACGGAGCAATATGCCGTATTTGCGGCCTTCTTTTTGGCTTATGCCATTAAAATTCCTTTAATTCCTTTTCACAGTTGGCAGGCAAATGTGTACCGATTGGCACCGACTACGGGTACCATGTTACTTTCGGGAATTATGCTTAAAATGGGATTATATAGCGTAATTCGCTGGCAATTGCCGATTGCGCCAGATACGGCCATTTGTTATCAAACAATATTGATAGATTTAAGCATTGCTGGTGTGGTTTATGGATCGATTACTGCGCTGCGACAAGGTCATTTAAAAACGTTACTGGCTTATTCATCATTGGCTCACGTTGGTTTGATTGCTGCGGGTTGCTACACCTTAACCGTTGATGGTTTGGTGGGCGCCGTAGAACAAATGATAGCGCACGGCTTTGTGATTGTTGGTTTGTTTTTAGTTGCTGAAATAATTTTCAGAAGGGCGCATACATTCCAAATTGATCTATTAGGTGGCATTCGCCAGCAAAATCGGGTTTTTGCCTCCTTGTTTTTGATTTTGGTTTTGGCATCAGTAGCTATGCCTGGCACCTACAATTTTGTCGGAGAGTTTACGGTGCTATATAGCTTAAGTCAAGTACAATGGTACTGGGCTTTGATTGGAGGAACTACCATTGTTTTGGGCGCTTATTATATGCTGCGCATGTTTCAACATGTCATGCTCGGTCCATCAGAGAAAGTGTCATTTACCAGTTTGAAATCGTCAGAAACAGTTTCATTAGTTTTGGTGCTTACTTTTCTGTTGTTTTTTGGTTTATATCCAAAACCATTTACTGATTTGATTACGCCAAGTATTGAAAAAATTATTTTAATTATAAATCGATAACCCAAACCAATATATAGAAGTATGAACACGCTAATTGCATTATCGGGCTTAGGGATCTTTTGTTTAATTGCTGAGATAGCCAATTTGCGCAAAATCCTTGTACCGGTTGTTGTTTTGGGATTGTTATCCATTTTAGTTGCCACATTGACCGTTTGGAATGTGCCTGGATCTGATCCAGTGTACAACAACATGATTGTAACCACCCCGTTCTCCGTGGCTTGCTCGGCATTATTTATTATTCTGACAGCTTTTTTAATTGCCATGAGTGCCGATTTTTATTCGGACAAACCTACCAAATTTTCAGATTTCATTGCCATCAAAGTGTTTTTGTTAACTGGTGCTATTACCATGGTTTCTTTTGGTAATTTGGCGATGTTCTTTTTAGGCATTGAGGTATTGTCCATTTCACTTTATGTGCTTTCAGCTAGTGACCGACTCAATATTTTAAGTAACGAAGCTGGAATGAAATATTTCTTACTAGGTTCATTTGCTTCGGGTATTCTATTGTTCGGCATTTGCTTGGTGTATGGTGCCACTGGCTACTTTGATTTGTCTGAAATCTATGCGCTATCACAAGGAGCAGGGTTAAACAATTGGTATCCCATTGGCCTTACCCTAATCATTATAGGATTGTTATTTAAAATAGCTGCCGTACCCTTTCATTTCTGGGCACCTGATGTGTATGAAGGCGCGCCAACCATGGTTACAGCTACCATGAGTACATTGGCCAAAGTGGCTGCTGTCGCTACGCTGTATAAAATTGTGGTCGGTTTAAACGCCTTGGAGTTCCCTCATTTCACTATCATGTTTTTAATTATTGCAGCCTTGTCAATGACAGTGGGTAACATCATCGCTTTACGTCAAACGAATGTGAAAAGGATGCTTGCTTTTTCAGGTATTTCCCATGCTGGATTCATGTTGATGGTGGTTTTTTTACACCATCACGCGTCATTCAATTTGGTTTATTATATGGCTGCATATAGTTTGGCAGGAATAGCCGCGTTTTCAATACTAATTGCGGTGACTAAATCTGCTCAAAACCAAGATGTCAATCAATTTAATGGATTGGCAAAAACACATCCAGTACAAGCTATTATACTCACTGGCGCTTTATTGTCAATGGCTGGAATCCCCATTTTTTCAGGATTCTTTGCCAAATTCTTCTTGTTTACAGAAGTGTTCCAAAACGGAAATCGGTTAATTGTTATCATAGCAGTCATTAATTCCATTATTAGTATGGGGTATTATTTCAAAGTAATTCAAGCCATGTTCACTCAACAGCCCGTTGCTTCGAGGTCATCGGCCAAATTGTATGTATTGGTTGGTTTAATAGCATTGTTGGCTAATTTGTGCATAGGACTTTTTCCAGATATAATCAGAACGGTTCTTTAAAGTGAATTAATCTTTCGTCACCATTATTGTCCCGAATGATAACTCCAATAAACCACCTAAACAGGTGGTTTTTTTATGTGGTTAACCCAATGTAATTTTATAAGTTTGTAATTATGAAATTAGCGTTACATACTGGTTTGGAATTGACCATTTCTTTACAGTTAAATTGGCCAAAACAAGTATTTGAGCTAAGAAGTTTAAATTGTCAATTATTGCTTTTATGAATGCTGCTCGCTTCATTGCTCGCCGCATTGTTCCTCAAGCAGGAATGAAAAGCCCTTTTTCTGGGCCTGTTGTAACCATTGCCAAAATTGCAGTAGCCCTCAGTATTGGCATGATGATTTGCACCATAGCCACTGGGCGTGGGTTGCAGCAAAAAATTCGAGAAAAAATTACCGCTTTTAACGGCCACATCAATATTCAGGCCTACACAGACAATGCATCTGATGTCAGTGTGGCACCGGTGAGCACCCAACAACCATTTTACCCCTATCCAGCCCCTTATTTAAAAGACGTTCAACGGGTTGATGCAGTAGCTTTAAAAGCGGGAATGATTCGAACAGAAGCGGCATTTGAGGGAATCGTTTTTAAAGGCGTTTCTGCGCGCTATCCTTTTAATGTACTGCAAGAATACCTTTTGTCGGGTCGGATGCCTCGCTTTGGCACAGAACCCAGTAATGAAGTATTGATTTCACAATATTTGGCCAATCGCTTGCACTTGAAATTAAACCAAACAGTGTTTACCTATTTTATGAAACCTGAAAGGCAAAGTTATTTTGTGCGTCCTTTTAAAGTGGTGGGCATTTACCATTCGGGCATTCAAGAATTTGATGCCACTCATGTTTTAGGAGATCTGCAGCATGTGCAACGCATGAACCATTGGAATGCTGATCAGGTCGGTGGTTTTGAAGTGCATGTAACTGATTTTGATCGTTTACCTGAAATCACGGAGCAAGTGTATGCCAAAACAACCTCTATTTTAGATACGCATTCCATCACGGAAACTTATTATTTTATTTTTGAATGGCTCAAATTGTTTGATTTTAACATCCTGATTATTCTGATCATTATGGTTTTGGTGGCCACCATCAATATGGTAGTCGCTTTATTGGTGCTTATATTGGAGCGCACCAAAATGATCGGCTTGCTTAAAGCCTTGGGGATGAACACAGCTTCCTTGCGGTCCTTGTTTTTGTATTTGGCTTTGCACATCATTTCACGTGGGTTGTTATGGGGAAATGGCATCGCATTGTTGTTGTTGTGGATTCAAAAACAGTGGGGGATTATTCATTTGAATCCCGAAAATTATTATGTAACGGTGGCGCCTATAGCCTTTGATTGGGTGTTGTTCTTGTTGGTCAATGTAGGCACTGTAGCTATTTGTTCGTTGGTGTTGTTATTGCCAGCCTTAACCTTGGCCCGGATTGCGCCGGCGAAGGTGTTGTCTTTTGAGTAGTTGAAAGTCGAAAGTTGAAAGTCGAAAGTCGAAAGTTGAAAGTCGAAAGTTGAAAGTCGACAGTTGAAAGCTCTCCGTACATTCTCAGATTCTCATATTTTCACATTCTCATATTTTCACATTCTCATATTTTCACATTCTCATATTTTCACATTCTCACATTTTCACATTCTCACATTTTCGCATTTTCGCATTTTCAAATTTTCAAATTGTCCTCACCGTATTTTATAACTTCTTTTATATTTTTTAACGACCAATACAAATGGGAATATGTAACTTTGCCATCAAATTGTATGCGTTGAGGATAGTTCTGTTTTTATTTATGATTTTGGGTAGTTTGGGCTTTTTGCGGGCGCAAAAATCGCAGCCTATTGTTGTAGAACATGCCGATTTTTCTGATGTAAACCAAACGGAATTGCCGGACGCCTTATTGCTGCGAGGCAACGTGCGAGTAAGTCATGATGGAGCGGTTTTAACGTGCCATAAAGCCTATTTTTTTCAAAAAGAGAATTACATTAAAGCCTTTGGCGAAGTGCAATTGGTTCAAGGTGACACCTTGTCAATGAACAGCAAATATGCCGAGTACAATGGGGTGGTTAAGCAAGCCTTTGCCACGGGGAATGTTATTATGCGTTCTCCAGAAAGTACTTTAGTGACAGATACCATACATTTTGATCGTGCCATACAAGAAGCTTATTACAATTCGACGGGTATCATTACCAACAAAGAAAATACCCTACGAAGCAAGGCGGGCAGATATTATGCCAAAGAGAAGAAATTTCGGTTTTTGAAAAAGGTGTCCCTCACCAATCCAACATACCTGATTGAGACCAACCATTTAGACTATTACACCCAACCCGGGCATGCCTATTTGCTGGGGCCATCCACCATTAAAAGCAAGGAAAATTTTATATATACCGAAAAAGGCTTTTATGACACCCGCAAAAACAAGGCTCACTTTCTGGCCAATTCGTACATCAAATACAACGACCGCAAAATTGAAGGTGACAGTTTGTATTATGACCGAAAGCGTGAATATGCGTCGGCCACTTGGCACGTAAAAATTACAGACACCGTCAACAAAGGCGTATTAAAAAGCCATCGGGCCGAAATATACCGCAATTTAAAAACCCAAAATGACTCCATCATTGTTACCCGTCGTGCCATGGTGGCTACCTTGGTTGACAAGGACACTTTGTTTATGCATGGTAAAAAAATGATTATTACTGGAAAGCCTTACCAGCGCGTAGTGCGCGCTTTTCCGAATGTTCGTTTTTACAAACTCGACATGAGCGGCAAATGCGATTCCATCCATTCAGACCAGCAAAAGGCGCTGACCCAATTAATTGGCCATCCCATTCTTTGGAACTATAAAAATCAGTTAACAGGTGATGTGATGCATCTCATTGGCAACAATAAAACCGAAAAATTAGATTCGCTCAAGGTGCTGAACAATACTTTTATCATCTCCAAAGACACTGTCGGTTCTGGTTTTAATCAGGTAAAAGGCGTGAACCTTTTTGGAAAGTTTATTGATAATAAATTGCATGATGCTACCGTGATTAAAAACACGGAGGTCATCTATTTTATGCGCAATGACGCGCAAGAACTCATCGGAATTAATAAAAGCGTTTGCAGCAAAATTCGTTTGGTATTTGATAAAAACACCATTCATTCCATTCGGTTTATAGAAAAAACAGATGGCGATTTGTTTCCTGAAGCTGAGTTTCCCGAAAATGCCCGAAAATTAAGAGGTTTCATTTGGCGTGAAGATGAACGCATTGAATGTAAAGAAGATATTTTTCCGCCCGATGAAGCGCATTGGGAGGCAGAAGCGAACCTAGTGGCAGCTACCTTGCTGTTGAACAGCAAAGAGCCACTAAAAGTGCGCAAAGAAACAGTTGATGGAAACCGTGCGCTGACAGTGAAGAAGGACAAGGACAAGCCTGTTTCAACGGATCAGAAACCAATCAAAAAGAAAGTTTAAAATGAATACGCCCCTTCAGCAAGATTTTTTTGACTTTCAGGCCCAAACATCTCCTCATCCGTTAGCCATGGAGGTGTCGCATGCCGAAGGTTCCTTTATTTTTGACCATACCGGCAAACGCTATTTGGATTTTGTAGCGGGTGTTTCGGCTTGTAGTTTGGGGCATCAACACCCAAAAGTGAACCAGGCCATAAAAGACCAACTTGATCGGTATTCGCATGTGATGGTCTATGGCGAGTATGCCCAAGAACCAGCCACCACCTATTGCAAGAAGTTGGTGCGCATGATGGATCCTACGCTGAACTGCGTGTATCTTGTAAATTCTGGCACCGAGGCAACAGAAGGCGCTCTTAAATTGGCCCGACGCATTACAGGCCGATCTCAACTGATTTCATTCCATCATGCTTATCATGGCAACACGATGGGCGCCATGAGCGTGATGGGTTTTGAACCTCGGAAACAAGTGTTTAGGCCTTTAATTCCAGATGTCGATTTTATACATTTTAATTCAGAAATTGATTTATTACAAATTACCGATAAAACGGCAGGCGTGATCGTCGAGAGCATTCAGGGCGGAGCGGGTTTTATTACACCCGAAAACGATTATTTAGTGAAACTGAAGGCCCGTTGCGAAGCGGTAGGGGCCATGTTGATTATTGATGAAATTCAGCCAGGATTTGGCCGCACTGGGACTTTGTTTGGCTACGAAAATTATGGTATTGTGCCTGATATTGTAGTCATTGGCAAAGGCATGGGTGGTGGCATGCCAGTGGGCGGTTTTGTAGCTAGCCGCGAACGGATGAAACTGTTGTCGGAACACCCAAAACTCGGCCATATTACTACTTTTGGCGGCCATCCCGTTATAGCCGCAGCCTGTTTGGCAACTCTTGAAAGTATTGTGGATGAACAATTGATGCCCAAAGCACTTGAAAAAGAGCAGCTGTTCCGCCAAGAACTTAAACATCCACTCATCAATGAAGTGAGAGGAAAAGGATTGATGTTGGCTGCCATGACTTCATCAGAAGAAATCACCACCAAAGCCATCTTGTTAGCACAAGAAAAAGGGCTTATTTTATTTTGGTTGCTCTTTGAAGGCAAAGCCATTCGAATCACCCCACCGCTTACAATCAGCGATGATGAAATTCGTTTTGGCTGTCAAATCCTTCGTGAAGTGTTGGATGAAATTCAAAAAAGCTTGTGAGTCAGCATGTTTGGTACGTTTGTTGTTAATTACTTTGTTTAAAACAAAGCCTTTAAAAAATGGAAGTTTCACGAATTCAACCTATTTTTATTACAGATTGAAAGATTGGATCTAGACCCGTTGGGACAAATGGGTAAGGAAGCGTAAAACAGAAATATTAAAATTGAAAGGTAAAAGAATTTTTAAATTTTCATACCGATATTTATCAGTACCAAATTTGCAAATTTCTATTACTGGATTACTAAAAAAAAAACAGCTGTTGCTATGTTTATAAGCCCCGATGAAGATGATTACTCTATGTCATTGAAACGTTTTGAATCGATGTTGAAGACCAATAAGGTGTTTTTCTTTGATTCAGAAGAGTTTGAAGACATTATTTTGCATTATCTGGACTCAGGTAAATTGCACTTGGCCAAAAAGGCGCTCAAGTTGGGCTTGGAGCAGCATCCGATGTCAAGCGGACTTAAACTAGTTCAGGTTGAAGTGCTTATTTTTGAAGATAAATTAGATGCAGCCGAAAAACTGCTTAATGAATTGCAGGTATTGGAGCCCAATAATGACGAAATATACATTCAACGGGCCACCCTCTATTCTAAACGCGACCAACATGATAAAGCCATCGCCTCATTGCAAATGGCTTTGGAATATACCAATGACCCCATAGATGTTCATAATCTTTTGGGGATGGAGTATCTTTTTATGGACGAATTGGAATTGGCCAAACAAAGTTTTATTTGTTGCTTAGATGAAGACTTAGAAGACCAATCGGCACTTTATAACGTAGTGTATTGTTTTGAGTTTTTAGATCAGATTCAAGAAGCCATTGCTTTTCTGGAATCGTATGTTGATAAGCAACCTTATAGCGAAATTGCTTGGCACCAAATGGGACGCTTGCACTACATTTTAAAAGACTATGTAGCGTCGGTACGCGCCTTTGAATACGCCACTTATATTGATGATTCCTTTATAGGTGCCTTTATGGAAATGGGCAAAGCGCTCGAAAAATTAAATCGACCTGCCGACGCCATTGCATGTTACAAAGAAACCATTGAATTGGCCGATGCCACTTCTTATGCTTTGTTGCGATTGGGCAAATGCTATGAAAAATTAAAAAACTACACAGAAGCCCTTAAATATTACAACCGCACGGTGCATGAAGACCCGATGTTAGACAAAGCTTGGATTGCCATTACCGATTTGCATTTAAAACAAAAAAACTATCAAAAAGCGCTTCATTTTACCAACAAAGCTTTAGAAATTGACAACGAGAACCGCTATTATTGGCAGCGTTTTGCGCAGATAAATCTCGCTTTAAAAAATCATGAAGATGCCGAAATTGGCTTTACAAAGGCCGTCACTTTAGGCGATTTAAAATTGACTACTTGGCTTTCATGGGCCGACATGAAACTAGAGCAAGGTTTGTTGGAACAAGCCTGCATCATTTTGTTGCAAGCTTTTGATTTTTTCCCTGACCATGCCAATATCTGTTTTCGTTTATGTGGTATTTATTTCACGTTAAATCAAACAGAATATGGCACTTATCACTTAATGAATGCGCTCATGGACAGAGCAAGCCGGATGAAAGTGTTGCAACAACAATTTCCTGAAGTATGGAAAATGGCGTTGGTTCAAGAAATTATTGCCCGACATCTGTTTGAATAATATGTCAGATCAGCTTACGTTTGGATTGATCGGTCAACGCATAGGGTATTCCTTTTCGCCTGCTTTTTTTGGGCATTTTTTTGCGAAAAATGGGTGGAAGCATCAGTATCAATTGTTTGATTGTCAGTCAATAGAAAAAGTGAAAACGGTATTGCATGATGATGCAGTATTTGGTTTTAATGTGACCATTCCTTATAAGAAGCAAATCATTCCATTATTATCAGAATTAACCCCTGCAGCTGAGTCAATTGGGGCAGTCAATGTGGTATACCGTAACAAAAATGGCCTGCTAGTTGGTGATAATACAGATTTTATCGGCTTTCGGCAATCGTTGCTTGAAACCTTGGTTCATTGGCCGCAAATGGCTTTTGTGCTTGGAACGGGCGGCGCTTCATTGGCGGTCGCTTATGTGTTGGAACAATTGCGGATTCCTTTTTTTTGGGTCAGCCGCACGGCTTCTGCTCATCCGCAAGTTTTGCACTATGACGATTTGCTTGATATTGATTTTCCAGATGCTGTTTTGTGGGTGCAAACGACACCCTTGGGGTCAGAACACGCCACCGATCAATGTCCCGCTATTCCTTATGAAAAGATCACCAACCAACACAGTTGTTTTGATTTGGTGTATCAACCCGAAAAAACTTTATTTTTAATGAAAGCCCAGCAAAAGGGAGCCACTATTCAAAATGGTTCCAATATGCTTCACTATCAAGCATTGGCTGCTTGGAACTTGTGGGCTGCTAGCATGTGAGTTTACCAATGAAATCATACAAAGACGCTTTTTTATCTTTTATTTACAACCTGCAAGACCAAATTACAATTGGGCTTGAGACAGAAGATGGGGTGGCCACTTTTCAGGAAGACCAGTGGGATCGACCTGAAGGTGGCGGAGGCAGAACAAGGGTCATTGCCAATGGGGCTGTTTTTGAAAAAGGTGGGGTCAATACCTCGGCGGTATTTGGCGACTTGCCCGAATCGATGCAGCAATTATTTGGGGTCAGTCAGGCGCGTTTTTTTGCTTGTGGTCTAAGTTTGGTAATGCATCCGTCAAACCCAATGGTACCGACGGTTCATGCCAATTGGCGGTATTTTGAAATGTATGACCTCGATGGAAATTTGATTGACCAATGGTTTGGCGGTGGACAAGACTTAACACCCTATTATTTATTTCCTGAAGATGCCCAACATTTTCACCAAGTATGCAAAGCGGCATGCGACCGGCATGAAGCCTCATTTTACGGCACGTTCAAAAACCAATGCGACCGTTATTTTTGGAATGCACATCGGCACGAAGCCCGCGGAATTGGTGGTTTATTTTTTGATTATTGTAAACCGACAGACACATTTAATATGGACCAATGGTTTCAATTTGTCACCGATATTGGCCATTCATTTTTGACCGCTTATTTGCCGATAGTGAGCAAACGTAAGGCGTTGCCATTTACTAATGAACAGCGTACTTGGCAAGAAATTCGCCGTGGTAGGTATGTCGAGTTTAATTTGGTGCACGACAAAGGCACGCTATTTGGTCTAAAAACCAATGGGCGCATTGAGAGCATTTTAATGAGTCTGCCGCCGCATGTTCAATGGGTGTATGACCACCAGCCCGAACCAAATAGTGAGGAAGCGCTGTTGTTGGAAGTGCTGCGCGTTCCCAAAAATTGGGTGTAACCCAATACAGCTTTTCTACTCGGAAACATATAAAAAACCGGCTCCACAAATGGGCCGGTTTTTTATTAATAAGTCAAGAAAATTACCGTACAAAAAGTAATTCACGGTATTTAACCATCGTCCATACTTCATCGTCCACCAATAATTCTAGTGCATCGCAATGTTCGCGGATGATTTCTAAAAATGGCTTCACGTTTTCGCAATAGGCATCAGCCATCAATTCGGCGCTGCTCAACGCATTCGCTTTTTTGCGTTCTTCCAACATGGCATCAATATTGGAATTGATCCCTTCAATATGTGACGAAATGTCTTTGATTAGTGATATTTGTTCTTTGGCAATGTTTACAAATTCTTTTTCAAAAATTTCTTTCAGTCCACGCACATTCTCGATGAGAATATTTTGATAGCGGATGGCCGTTGGAACAATGTGATTGCGTGCCAAATCACCCAAAACACGGCTTTCAATTTGGATTTTTTTGGTGTATTCTTCCAATTCAATCTCGTAACGGGCTTCTACCTCCACGTGGTTCATTACGCCCAATTCTTCAAACAAAGCCATGGCTTCTTTTGATGCCTTCGCTTTCAAAGCTTTTGGGGTGGTTTTGTGGTTGCTGAGGCCTCTTTTTTTGGCTTCAATTTCCCAAGCTTCGCTGTATCCATCCCCTTCAAAAAGAATGTTTTTGGTTTCTTTAATGTATTCGCGGAGTACATTAAAAATAGCCTCGTCTTTTTTGAATCCTTTTTCAGCAATTAAGGCATCGACTTCTTTTTTGAAATCACGCAATTGTTTGGCTACTATAGAATTTAAGGTAGTCATTGAGGTAGCGCAATTGGCCGAAGATCCAACCGCTCTAAATTCAAATTTGTTTCCTGTAAAGGCGAATGGCGAAGTACGGTTTCGATCCGTATTGTCAAGCAACACATCTGGAATTTTGCCTACCACATTCAATTTGAGATCTGTTTTTTCTTCCGCTGATAATTTCCCTTTTGAAACCCCTTCTAAATCAGATAGTACTTTAGTCAATTGTTGGCCAATAAATACAGAAATAATAGCAGGTGGTGCCTCGTTTGCGCCTAAACGGTGGTCGTTGCTCGCCGAAGCAATGGAAGCTCTTAACAACTCTTCATAGCGATAAACTGCTTTAATGGTGTTGATGAAAAAGGTTAAAAACTGCAAGTTGCTCATGGGCGTTTTGCTCGGGCTCAATAAGTTGATACCCGTGTCAGTAGCTAATGACCAGTTGTTGTGTTTGCCCGATCCATTCACACCTTTAAATGGTTTTTCGTGAAGCAATACATGAAAATGATGGCGTTCGGCCACTTTTGACATGACGTCCATCAACAAAGAATTGTGGTCAACGGCCAAATTGGTTTCTTCAAAGATCGGAGCTAGTTCAAATTGGTTGGGAGCCACTTCGTTGTGACGTGTTTTTACAGGGATTCCCAAAAGCATGCATTCATTTTCCAAATCACGCATGTAATTAAGCACCCTTGATGGAATCGACCCAAAATAGTGGTCTTCTAATTGTTGCCCTTTGGCCGAGGTGTGTCCCATTAAGGTTCGCCCCGTTAAAATAATATCAGGACGAGCTGCTGCTAATGCACGATCAATTAAGAAATATTCTTGTTCCCAACCTAAAGTAGGGGTTACCTTTTTAACGTTTTTGTCAAAATATTTGGCCACATCGGTAGCAGCTTCATCAATAGCGCTTAATGCCCTGAGTAATGGCGTTTTGTTATCAAGGGCTTCGCCAGTATATGACACAAAAACAGTAGGAATGCACAATGTGGTTCCGAAAATAAAGGCTGGCGAAGTCGGATCCCATGCGGTATAACCGCGGGCTTCAAACGTATTGCGAATGCCACCATTTGGGAAGCTTGATGCATCTGGTTCTTGTTGCACCAATTGATTTCCCCCAAATTTCTCCACTGGGTCGCTGCCGTCCATCGAAGTTTCAAAAAAGGCATCGTGTTTTTCGGCTGTGGCCCCAGTAAGTGGCTGAAACCAATGCGTGTAATGGGTTACGCCTTTTGAAAGGGCCCATTCTTTCATGCCTAAAGCAATGTATTCGGCTAATTTTCGGTCAATTTTTGTTCCGTGCTGCACGGCACTTTTCACAGCGTCAAAGGCTTCTTGGGTAAGAAATTGACGCATGGCTTTGTCATTAAACACATTGCTTCCGAAAATGACCGATTTGCGGTCGAGTTCTTTTACCTCAACGGTGGTTCGGTTGAGGGTTTGCTCTAAAGCATGAAAACGAAGAGTTGCCATAAAATTTGTTTTTGATGATTAAATGTAAAAACAGGGCAAAAATACTAAAAAAACAATTTGAAACTGTTTTTGATGCTAAAAAATAGGGGGTCAATATTATTTTTTCGTGTTTTTTATGTTTTTGATGAGTTAAAATAGGGGGTGTGTTTGAATTTTTATCAAAATTTACAAGTGAGGTGATTGCTTTGTGTTTTACAAAAAGGTTCATTTAGGTCAGTTAGATGCAGCCTGCTATTTTTTTTATCTATGAGTTGTTTATTTATTGAATGCTAAATTTTTCAAAAAAAACAAGACTTATACGATAGTTACGGTGATGGCTTGTATTTTTGCCTAAATTAAAAATGTAGTATTTATGAAAAAGTGGTTTTTGTTAAGTCTGATTGGAATGGCACTATTTGCCTGTAAATCAAATCCAGCAACACAACTAAGTGTTCGATCAGAAGTGGGGATCAAAGGTGACTGGACGGTGAGTTCAGTAAGTTACCCCGGAAGTGAAGTAATTAAAGTGAATGCTTTTGGCTTGGGTGAAGCGCAATGCCTCAAAGGAAGTCAGTGGCATTTTGTGTCAAATAACAACACTGGCAATATGGTTTTGTCAAAACCGGGTTGTGTGGCATTTGACTCTTCCATCACTTGGTTCATTAACAAAGAAGGAAATTTTGTGTTTAAATTCTTAGAAGGAGCCAAAGCGAAAACCGTCGTTGATGGCTACACACTTCGTTATACGCCTCAAAATGATCAATCATTTCAGTTGATTGACCGCGTGAATGTGGCTGGCAAAATCGTTGAAGTTACTTATCAGTTTAATCGTAATTAATAGTAGTATGCAAAATAGTTCAAAAATAGTAGCCATAGTATTGGCGTTCGCCTTTATGTTTAATGGTTGTGATGCAGTTAAAAACACCAATAGAACCCAAAGAGGCGCTGCTTTAGGTGCCATTGGAGGCGCGGTGTTAGGCGGTGTATTGGGTAACAATATAGGTAAAGGTGGTAATGGTGCTTTAGGTGCCGTTTTAGGCGGTGTAATCGGCGGAGCTGTTGGCGGTGTAATTGGTCATAAAATGGACAAGCAAGCGCGAGAAATTCAGAATAGCTTACCTGGTGCGCAAGTAGAGCGAGTAGGGGAAGGGATTAAATTGACGCTCGGTGAAAATGCGGTCCGTTTTGACACCAATAAATCTACTTTAACATCCTCAGCCAAAAGCAATCTTGATAAATTGGTTCCCGTATTTAATCAATACCCCGACACAGACATCCAAATTTACGGGTACACAGACAATACAGGTGCTCCTGAATACAATTTAAAATTGTCTGATAGCCGAGCTGCGGCCGTAAAAGCTTATTTGGTGAGAAAAGGTTTGGTTGAAAGCCGTTTTAAAACCACGGGTATGGGTATCGCCGATCCAACTGCTGACAACGGAACACCAGAAGGCAGAAGTCAAAACAGACGAGTTGAATTTGCCATTGTTGCCAATGAGAAAATGGTCAATGAGGCTCATACCGAGTCTAATAAAAATTAAATATTTGGTCGATTTTGGCCTTGAAATGAAATAAGCTTTTTTATTATTTCGCGCTTAAAATGGATGCGGCAATTTCTTTGAAGTTGTCGCATCCATTTTTTTAGGACACAATTTATTGAAAATATAGCGTCGCAAAAGGCGAAACTGCTTTTGTTGCCAGCTGCTTTTTTACGTTTTATTTTTATTTATGGACTGCTTTTAGACCATTGTATATAGCTATCGGTAGCTGGGTTTTGGAACTAAAAAAGCCAAGCGTTCATCAGAAAATGTAACCCGATCGGTCGGGCTGAATCCATCAATATTTCACGAATTAAATCATATTCATTTATTATTTGATCAATAATCCTCGATTGCGTGACTTTTACAGCAATCCACTTCGGTACTTTCACCTCAATTTTATACTTTTAGCCCTTTAAAGCACACAGCATGAATTGTAGAAATTACTATATATGTATTAGTTTGAGTCTTGTGGCCATTTTTCAATGCCAAGCACAAAAAGCGAACTCACCAGAAAAATATCCGTCGGAGCGTAACCCAGACAAGTTCAAGCAGCTGTACGATTTCTTGGCTACACCCAATATGTATCGCACCGCCTCTGGTGCTCCTGGTCCCGAATACTACCAGCAACAAGCCGATTATAAAATTGCCATTACCTTAGACGAAACCCATTCGCGCTTAATGGGTGAAGAAACTATTACTTACACCAATAATGCCCGCGAATCGTTGGATTACATGTGGGTACAATTGGATCAAAATTTATATGCCAAAGATTCACAAACCCCTTTATCTGATGGCAACACCACCGATCCGGCCATGGGGGCACAGGCTTTTTCACGTCGGTATTTGGAAGAACAATTTAAAGGTGGTTTTGAGATCGATTGGGTAAAAGATGCTCAGGGAAATCCAATGACTTATACCATCAACAAAACCATGATGCGGGTTGAATTGCCTCAGCTTTTGGCCAAAGGTCAAAAATGCACCCTGAAAATCAAATGGTCTTACAACATTGTCAATTATTTGTTAGATGGCGGCCGCTCGGGATACGAACATTTTGATAAAGATGGAAACAACTTATATATTTTGGCGCAGTTTTACCCGCGCATGGCGGTGTATAACGATGTGGAAGGATGGCAAAACCAACAATTTTGGGGCGCTGGTGAATTTGCCTTGCCCTTTGGTAACTTTGATGTATCCATCACAGTGCCAGCCGACCACGTGATGGAAGCAACGGGCACGCTGTTAAACCGGGCTGAGGTGTTTACAGCCGACCAGCTCAAACGCTATGAATTGGCCGAAAAATCATTTGAAAAGCCGGTCATTGTTTGTACCCAAGCCGAAGCGGAACAACGCGAAAAATCAAAGTCAAGCGCTACCAAAACTTGGCATTTTAAAGCCGACAATGTGCGTGACTTTGGCATTGCCACTTCCAGAAAATTCATTTATGATGCCATGGCCGTGCAATTAAACGGCAAACAAGCGATGGCCATTTCGGTATATCCAAAAGAAGGCAATCCGCTGTGGGGAGAACTTTCGACGCGCTTGGTGGCACACACTTTAAAGATTTATTCTCAATATACTTTTGACTACCCTTATCCGAAAGCAGTTTCGGTGCATGCACAAGACCAAGGCATGGAATACCCCATGATTTGTTGGAACTGGGGTCGACCCGATGCCGACGGCAAATATACCGACCGGGTAAAAGAAGGAATGATGTCGGTGATTATACACGAAGTGGGACATAATTATTTCCCGATGATTGTAAACTCTGACGAACGCCAATGGACTTGGATGGATGAGGGCTTAAATTCATTTTTAGAGTTTTTAACGCTCAAAGCTTGGGATCCAAAATTTCCGACGCGCCGAGGTCCAGCCAAAAACATTGTGGCCTACATGAAAGGCGATCAAAAGAATTTAGAGCCCATCATGACCAATTCCGAGTCGATTAGACAATTTGGCAACAATGCATACGGAAAACCGGCAACGGCATTGAATATTCTCCGCGAAACGGTGATGGGACATGAACTTTTTGATTATGCTTTTAAAACCTACGCCAATCGGTGGAAATTTAAACACCCTACCCCCGAAGATTTTTTCAGAACCATGGAAGACGCTTCGGCAGTTGATCTAGATTGGTTTTGGCGTGGTTGGTTTTACACGACCGATGTATGTGATATCGGCATTAAAGAAGTGAAAAAATATTTTGTCAGCAACGAACCATCCAAAGAAGTGGCCGATTTTATGTCTAAGCAACGCCGCCGAAATGCCGATCCTGGTCCAATGGTGTATATGATAGCTGAAGGCAGTGAATCATTTAAACCCGAATTAAACAAGGCTTTCAAAATAGCCGATGTAAAACCTTTGCAAGAATACATCAACAATCATTTTTCAGCGGAGGAACAAGGAAAACTGAAACAGCCGGCCTATTTTTATCAAATCACTTTTGACAAACCAGGTGGGTTGGTCATGCCGATATTGGTCGAATTAACATTTGAAGATGGCAGTACAGAAATGCACCGTTTTCCTGCGCAAATTTGGCGTAAAAATGACCTTGAAGTAAGCCGCACGTTTGCCACACAAAAAGCCTTGGTTAAAATCACGGTTGATCCAAACCAGGAAACAGCCGATGTGGACACCCAAAACAACCAGTGGCCATCAGTGCCAACCAAATCAAAATTTGACGAATAACAGGGGGAAATAGTTTTGTAATCTGTTTATAGTAAAAAGTTTAAACTATTTCTATGTCTGTTATCCAGCCAAAAACCTTTTACACCCTTACATTGACACGTTGGATCGCAGCCATTTGTGTCGTGTTTTTTCACTTTGGTACCGTTGATAAAAGTGGTTGGGGTTCGCAACTCAATTTGGCGGTAAGTTACTTTTTTGTACTGTCGGGTTTTGTAATGGTCGTGGCACATCAGCACGAAAACCGCCTTGATTTCTGGCACTTTATTGGAAAAAGATTGGCACGCATTTATCCGCTGTATCTATTGGCTTTGATCGCTTTTAGCTTGATTAACTGGGTGTTACACCATGTGTTTTCCCTCCCGTTGTTTGCTATCAATGCATTATTGCTTGAAAGCTGGATTCCGGGAAAAGCGCTGAGTTACCATTTTCCAGGTTGGTCCTTATCAACTGAATTCTTTTTTTACCTTAGTTTTCCATTTATATGGAACCGTATTTTTTCAAGGTATACCCTTCATAAAATGTTGTTTTTAACTATAGTTGTTTGGTTTTCAAGTCAATGTATTTTTGAAGAATGGATCAATCAACCGCATTGTTCTCCCCTTTTAAAAGAAACGCTGCCCTATTTTCCGTTGCTGCATTTAAATCAATTTATGTGGGGCTGTTTGGGTGGTATATTGTTTATTAATTGGCCGTTAAAAAGAGACCTAGGAATTGGTCTATTCATTATTCTGAACATCATTTACGGCATTGCACCGCGTTGGGTCCCCTTTTCAATCAATGGCCACAATGGTTGGTATGCCCCTTTATTTGCTGGACTTATCGTTGGTTTGGCTGTATGGGAACAGCAAAAGTCTTTTCCCTTTTTAAAGCGGATTCAACTGCTCGGAAATGCCAGTTATGCGGTGTATATTTTACAACTTCCGGTGTATACCTTATTTCATTTTGTTCTCCAAAAATACTTTACAAATCAGCAGCTGGGTTTTTGGGTGTATGTAATTATTTTGCAAATCATTGCCATTGGCTGTACAAAATGGATTGAAAAACCAGCTCAAAAATGGGTATTGCAACTTTGGGGAAAAATGGTTGACACGTCAGAAAGATTGATTAAATAAAAAAAATCTGTTCTATTATTTTAACCACAAATCCCGATATGCACGGTCTTTGTCGTATTCGGTGGCCTGTTTGTCTACATTAAAAACCCTCAATCCGCGGGGGTCATTGCCTACACCAGCCAAGTAAGCCCAATTGCCCCAATTACTGCACACGTCATAGTCAATGAGTTGTTGCTCAAAATACGCAGCGCCGTAGCGCCAATCGAAATGCAATTCATGGCATAAATAACTGGCCACATTCTGACGTCCGCGATTACTCATAAAACCTGTTAATTGCAATTCACGCATGTTGGCATCCACAAATTCATTGCCTGTTTGACCCTGAACCCATTGATTTAGTACTTCCTCATTATCAGAAACGGTCTTTGCGTTTTGCGGTTTGATCCCGTTTTGCAAAAAATATTGGTGCTTGTATTTTTTTACCATAAAACGAAAATAATCGCGCCACAACAACTCAAAAATCATCCAATACGTTGATTCGTTGGCCCCGAATTGCGCTTCATATTTTCTAATTTCCAACACAATTTGCCTTGCAGACAAACAACCTACACTTAACCAAGCTGAAAATTTGGACGAATAATCGGAACCGATTAATCCATTTCGGGTTTGCTTATAGACTGACAGCGCTTGCGTGTCAAACAAATAATGATGGAGTCTTTGCAACGCAGCCGTTTCACCACCTTTAAATGCGAGTACTGCCCGTGGGTCCATGTTGGGTTGGGTAAGTCTCCATTTTTCTAAAGAAGGCAAATCAATCGGCGGCAACTCCGGCGATTTAATGTGAGTAGGCGTCTCAAAAACAGGTCGGATCGCCGCGTCTTTTTCTACTCTTTTTCTGAAATTGGTAAACACATCTGGAATGTCTTTCAATGTAAAAGGCAAGTCTTCTGCATGATACATTGTACTTGTGCTGAAAGTCTCAAACAAGCAACGTATGCCCCAAAGGGCTTTTTCAACTTGTTCTTGCGTTTTGCATTCTTCGTAAGCTACTTCTTTTTTAGCAAACACTTTTTGCACCCCAAATTGTTGTGCCAAGGCCACAATCTCCGTTTCAGGATGGCCACAAACCACGACCAATCCAGAGCCCAATGCCCTTAAATTTTGGTCTAAATTGGCCACTGATTCCAACAAAAATTGGGCCCTGAAAGCGCCTGTCTTTTGAAACCCAAAGACAGAATCACCAAACTGTGCTTCATCAAAACAATACACAGGAATCACTTCTTCACATTGTGCTATCGAGCGAGTCAAGGTTTCATTGTCATGAAGGCGCAAATCGGTTTTAAACCATACAAGAGCTCTTTTCATTTATAAGGAATTAATTTGATTAAGGTATATTTCGGCTTGTTCTAAAAGCGCCGATTGGGTCTGTTGGTCCATTTTATGCCAAACCGCATACATCATGCCAATGCGCGGGTTTTTGGCCAATAAAGCTTCATTTTTGGCATAAAAATGCCAGTATAGACTGTTGAATGGGCAGGCCCGTTCGCCTGTTTTTTTGGTGTAATCATAATAACAGGTTTGGCAATAATTACTCATTTTATGGAGGTAGGCCGCCGAGCTTACATATGGTTTGGTGCCCACGATGCCCCCATCGGCAAATTGACTCATACCGCGCGTATTGGGCATCTCCACCCATTCAAAGGCGTCGATATAAATACCCAAATACCAAGCGTCCAATGCATCGGGGTCCACTTCTGCCAGCAAGGCGAAATTTCCAGTCACCATTAACCGCTGAATGTGATGGGCATACGCCTTGTGCAGCGATTGTCGAATGCTTTGCTTGAGGCATTGCATTTTGGTTTGACCAGTCCAATACCAATCGGGCAATGGGCGCTTGTGTTCAAAGAAGTTGAGTGCCGCATAGTCAGGCATTTTTAGCCAATAAATACCGCGTACAAATTCGCGCCATCCTACAATTTGACGCACAAAACCTTCCAATTGGTGAAAGGCAATTGCATCTGTGTGTTGCCAATAGTGCGCAATCGCCCGATCAACCACCTCTTTGGGTGACAGCAATTTTATGTTGAGCGAAAAAGACAATCGTGAATGATAAATGGACCACTGTTCTGAGGCCATGGCATCTTGAAAGCTGCCAAAAACGGGCAAACAATGTACTAAAAAATAGTCCAACAAGTCAAGCGATTGCGCGCGGTTAATGGGCCAAATAAAGGCAGCCGGATCTACAGTGCCAATCGTTTTTACACCCGCTTTTTCAATCATTCTATGCAACTCAGTCAGGTTGTTTTCAAAACAAAGTGCGGCGGTAGGTACATGATTCTTGGGTAGTTTTTGGCGGTTATCTGCGTCAAAATTCCACTTGCCATTCAATGGCTTTTTGTCCTTTTCGACCAAAATATGGTTTTTTTGGCGCATGTGCCGATAAAAAGTTTCCATCAGATAGGTTTTTTTGCCCTCAAATAAGGTAGCCAATTCCCATCGTTCGGTATAAAAATGTTCGGTGTCAACAGCGTTTGAAGCGATTGTTAGCTGTTGGGTAAATTGCTTTAGATGCTGGTCCAGTCGGTATTCATCTGGATATTGATATTCAAACAAGGTATAAGAATCTTGCGCAATTAAAGCGGCACAATTGGCTGCAATTTCCTGTTGATTAGCCGCATCATCAAGGGAAACGTAAGTAACATTATGCCCTAATTGTACTACGGCAGTTGAAAATTGGCGCATCGCTGCAAAAATCCCCAACACTTTCTGCACGTGATGCACCACATAATCAGTTTCGCTGCGCACCTCCATCAGCACATAAGTGACCTGTGGGTCTATTTTGCTAAACCACGAATGATGGATGTTGAGTTGATCACCCAAAATTAGACGGAGTGTTTTAGGGGTTGACGGCATTTTTAGGTTTGTTTAATTGACATTGTTGGCTGCAATACAGCACTTCGTTCCAGCATTTTTCCCATTTTTTACGCCAAGTAAATGGCCGTTGGCAAGTTTTGCAGATTTTTTCAGGTAAATTTTCTTTTTTAACCCCTTTCATTGAATAAGGTTTTCTGATTGGACTTCGGATTCACCAGTTGAGTAAGCAATTGTTGTTTATGTTTTTTTACTGCTTCGGTTTTTCGAAAACCCCACATGATGTCACTGGCATACTGTCTTGATTGTTCTAAATCAACGATAGGAGTAGGGTAATCAACACCAACGTGGCATTGGTACAATTGCTGTTCCATCATGCTCATTTTGTAGGGTTCATGAACCAAAGTGGGTGGTACATTTTTTAATTCTGGCACCCATTTTTTAATAAACAACCCATCTGGATCGTGCTGTTCTGAATTTTTGATCGGATTGTAAATGCGAAGCGTGTTGATTCCTGTAGTTCCACTTTGCATTTGCAATTGGGGGTAATGAATGCCTGGTTCGTAATCTAAAAATTGACGCGCCAAAAAATGCAGTTCACGCCAATCTTGCCACAGATTAAAAACAAAAAAGGAGACAATCATGGCGCGCATCCTAAAATTCAGATAGCCTGTCGAAACCACACACCGCACACATGCGTCAATAATAGGTACGCCAGTTTGGCCCGTTTGCCAAGCCAAAATATATTTCTCATTTTTAACTTTTGGCAAAGCATCAAAAGCGGGGTTTATATTTTTAAACTCATAGTTACAAGCGGTTTCAAATTTCTGTATAAAATGGCAATGCCAATGCAAACGCGAAATAAAACCAGATAAAGCCCTTTTGTTGGATGAAGTCGCATACACTTTCATCGTACTTTGAACCATCAAGCGCATGCTGACGTTGCCGTAAGCCAAATAAGGCGATAGACGGCTGCAAGAAGTTCGGCTTAATAGGGGTTTACTAATGTGCTTATTATAATTCGCATGCCTTTTTTGAAGGAAGCTTTGAAAATACCGCCAAGCACATTCTTCGCCTCCAGGTTGAAAATTCGGATGCGGCTGGGTCATTTCAATGGGCAACTCAGGGCCTTTGGCTTTTTGAAAAAATACAGCGTCTAATTGCACCCAGCTTATGGCAGTCAAATCGGCGGTGGTGGTAGGTGCCATCATGTATTGATCCCAGCGTGATTCCCAATTTTCGCGCGATTTTAACCGGCGGATGACGCCATTGGTTTTACATTCAATCCAGCTTATTTGATGGCTGTCAAATATTTTTTTTACCGATACATCACGGTCGAAAGTGAGGCGGTTTCCCGTTTCGACCGATGAAAACACGGCTTTGATATCATACACCTTTTGAAGTTGTTCAAACACCTCATTTGCTTCCTGGCGAAAAATAGCTATCGATGTTTGATGCGCATTTAACTGTTTGTTTAAGCAAACAATCGACTCATAAACAAACCGCCCATGACGCACATCATAGTCGGGATAGGTCATCACACTTGGCTCAAAAATATACAATAACAAAACAGGTAAATTGGATTGTTGTGCCCTAAACAAGGGTTCCTGATCCAGTAAACGCAGGTCTCTTTTGAACCAAACAATGGCAATTGGTTGTTTTTTCATGACTATTAATCACGAATATCTTTGGGCCATGAGTCTGGTTTGGCATAACTCAATCGGGCCACTAACTGGGTGTTGTGGTAACTGTCTAAACCTGAAATAGCTAGGGTTTCTGCTTTTTCAATATCTAATGCACCATTTGGCAATAAACAATCGGTTGGAAAGATGATTTCTTCGACCTTTCCAATCACTAAGATGGTTCCGTTGATGGTCAAATCGTGTTTTTCGGCAAAGCTCAGGCCATATTTGATGTGGCTTTGTTGCACAAAAGGCGCTTTGCATGTGCCTATGAACTCAGGCGTTAAACCAGTAGCCTCAAACTCGGATATGTTTTTCGGATAGCGAGCCGCTGTTTGGTGTGCAGCAGCATATATTCCCGCATGAATGTGGTTAATGGTGTAGGTTTTGGTCTCTAAAATATTGCTTAAAGTATGGCGGTCCGTTGAATCGGGGCGGCAAATAAAACCCATTAAAGGCGGGTTTGAGCCCAGATGTACCACTGAACTAAATACAGCCAAATTGGTTTGGCCGCTGGTATCAATGCTTCCAATGAGCGAGGCACTTTTGAATCCACTAATGGAGTTCAATAAAGCAGCCCGGAAACGGGACTCCATCTGGGATATATCTTTGGTGGTGATCGCAGTCATTTTGTGGTTTGATAGCTTGTGCTATTATATAGAAGTACGCTAAACTTTTTTTGTTAGCTGAAAAATGGACTTTCGCCGCATATTTCAACTTTTATTAGTCCGTAGAGGTGCAGCGCAGTGCAAAAAAAATTGAACCACTGCATTGCCAAATTCATGATGTCACACAGATATAAAGGTAAACATAAAATACCTGCTATTGGTGCTAACTACCCTTGTTTAACTAATCTTTTTAAAACGGCCCATTGTTTCAAGGCATCTCTGGCCTCCACGGCTGGATATCCCAACATGGTTTTACCAGCAGGAATGTCTGCAGTAACGCCTGAACCTGCACCAACAATGGCACCATCCCCAATCGTAACGTGGTCTTTTATGGAGGCACTACCTCCAATAATTACGCCATTGCCCAGCGTGACAGAACCAGCCAAACCAGAATTCCCAGCCATGATACAGAAATGACCTAGTTTGCAATTATGGCCGATCTGTACTAAGTTGTCAATTTTACAGCCATCACCTATGATTGTAGAACTAAATTTTCCCCGATCGATACATGAATTGGCACCAATTTCCACTGCATTGCCGATAATTACATTGCCAATTTGAGGTATTTTGGCCAATCCTCGCTCTGGACATGGTCTAAATCCAAACCCATCGGCTCCAATACTCGCGTTCGGATGAATGATGCTGTAACTTCCTATGTGGCAACGTTCACGGATGACGGCTCCTGGCCAAATAACCGTGCCGTTTCCGATGGTGCATTCATCTAAAATAGTCACGTTAGCATAAATGGTGGTGTTTTTGCCTATTTGAGCCTGAGGTCCTATATAGCAATTTGCGCCAATTTGGGTTCCTTCGCCAATCATTGCTGTTGCATGAACTACCGCTGAAGGGTGAATCAATTCGTCAAAAAGTGGGGCAGGAGGGGCAAATAATTCCAACACTTGCGACATGGCTAAATCGGCATTTTTTACTTTTATAAAAGCCCTTTTTTCACCAGGTTCAATACCAATATCTTCATTTACTATGGCCACACCAGCCTGTGATTGTGCCCATAGCTTTTCGTATTTTTTGTTACCAATAAAAGTGATTTCATTGCTTTTGGCCAATTCCAATTGTTCTGGAGCTGTAATATGAGCTGCAAAATCACCTACAATTTCTCCATTGACGGCATTGTTAATTTCTGAAATGGTATATGCTTTCATTGCGTTTCATTTAGTGGGTTGATTATTGGAATGTAAATTAATAAAATATCAATTTTAAAAC
The DNA here is from genome assembly GCA_002256385.1 of Flavobacterium sp. BFFFF2. GTDB lineage: Bacteria > Bacteroidota > Bacteroidia > Flavobacteriales > Flavobacteriaceae > Flavobacterium. The sequence continues at coordinate 458 of NKJD01000003.1, read as the reverse complement.
CTAATTTTTTGGGTGAATTGGTTTTGGAAATATTGAAATCAATATGATACATGTTGACTATGATAGTAGGAGGCTTTTTTGTGCAAACCAATGTACACTTTTAACCCAGATTATGCATTAGACTTTGTAATGAAACCAAAACTTACAAAAAGTTTGCATTTGCAAACTCCAATTAAAAAAAATTGGTTCTTAATGACCTTTAAAAAACAAATATTAACGCCATTAAAATGGGAAAAGGACAAAAAAGCTGGGAGTGCACGGACTTTTTTTACCGCAGGTGTAGCAACGTTACATTGAGGACAAAAAAACTGAATTGATTTAGACTTTTTTGATTGAAGCGAAAAATGAGGATTTTTGTTCCAGATTGCAACCCAAATAATGTATTGGACTTTGTGATGAAAGGGAAAAGGACAATAAAGCTGGGAGTGCACGGACTTTTTTTACCGCAGATGTAGCCA